>CAZTGZ010000020.1:20264-42529 GCA_964613385.1 uncultured Chitinophagaceae bacterium | reverse complement strand
GAAATGGCACATATCCGTAAATTACAGGATTCCTGCTGCTTGAAATCGAATCAATCACAGGATTGCCCCATACGATCAACTCTGCTTCTGAGGTAGTATCAGAGCCACAAGTCCCCTGAACGATATTTCTAAACAAGTTGCCGCTTTGAGCTACACTTGCTGGAACAATGGTAAGGCTGTCATTGTTTTCACCACTTAGGTCTGACCAGCTGCTTCCGTCGTGCATTTGCCATTGAAAACTTGTATTGTGCCCTGAAGCTGCTGATGTAAACAGAACCGAAGTTCCGTCGCATACAGAGTCATTTGTGGGTGAGCTGTTCACTGCTGTTTCTTCGAAAACCGTTAAAGTAGCTGCGTCAGAAGTGTCGGTACCACAGGCAGTAGAAACAATGCAGCGGAATTGATACCCGTCCACTTTCAGCGAGGAAGATGCATTTCCATGACCGGTTAACATCAAGTTGTCTAACAACCAATTATCCGTACTTGAGCTGCTTCGGGGTGTAATGCGCATGGCCAATTGATTGATATTTCCCGGAAATACAATTTCAACATGCCCGATGCCATCGGTTAGATTCAATCCGGTGTTCACGGGTTGAAACAAGGCTTCTGAAGCGGGGAGGAAAGGCACTCGGGCAACAGTAGCAGCAGTATATGGCCAGAAGCTATTGTCATTCACGGCACCTCTGATTCTCACCCTGGGAACCCAGGAATTCCCATTGTCGAGAGAATATTCAAATAATACATAATCTAAATTGTCGGGACCTCCAAAGCTTCCTACTAAGTTCATGGCTGCCAATTCAATTTCAACAGTAATGGAATCAAAGCCGGATGAAATCATGGTATTCTGAAAGGTAACCTGATTTCCGCCGGAAACAGTATTAACTTCCCATGCTCTGGATCCACCGATTCCTACAGGACTATTTGGTGGAGCTGCGCCCGAAGCGCTGATTCCGGAAACAAAATTTGAAGGGGTACCACTATAATTCCAAACCGGAGCGGCAGGAGAAACTTCAAAATCCTGTTTCGCAATTACAACGGTTGAGCTCGAGCTCATAAGAAACACGGACGAATTTGCTCCATTGATGTTAGCCCAACTGATTCCATCAAAATATTGCCACTGATATTCGGCAGCCCCATCGGCTTGTACACTGAATACAGGAGTTTCAGAAGGACAAATGGAGGTGTCTCTTGGATTTGTAATTATTACGGGATACGGTATAACCGTGAGCTTCGCAGCGCTCGATGTATCCATTCCACATGTTCCGGTAACCAGGGTACGATATAAATATCCATCCATTGAATTTGTAACTGCAACCAGTGAAAGCGTGTCATTGTTTTCACCACTTAGGTTTGACCAACCACCTCCTTGATCTTCTTGCCATTGATAGGTTAAATTCATTCCTACCCCTGAAATTGAAAACGCTACATCGGAACCATCACAAACGCTGGAATCCATAGGTTCAAGGCTGATTGCTGTATTTGTAAGTACATTCAAAGTGACTTCAGAAGTAGTATCCGGATAACATGTTCCATTCATGATGGCTCTGTACATGTAACCATTCATGGCTGATGTAACGGCAGTTAAAATTAATGTGTCGTTGTTTGAGGAAGGAATATTCGACCAGCTTATACCGTTAAACTCCTGCCACGTAATAGAAGGGTTATGACCGGTTCCGCTGAACCAGAAAAGAGCATTTCCACCCTCACAAACAGTGTCATTCATTGCATCCGTTGCGATGTTCACGCTTGGATAAATAAATACGGTATCACTTCCACAAGAACCCGGGGTTACACAATTGCCTTCTCCTCTGATATAATAAATCCGATCTACCAATGAGCTCACTGTGAAACTATTGGAAGTGGTGGAATCAATCGCTGTTCCTCCGCAACTTCCGGAATACAAATACCATTTTGACGCATTGTTCAAACTTCCTGTAAAATTCAGGTTGAAAGCTTGATTTTGACAGGTACTTCCACCTGTAACCACCGGAACTGTTGGGGACGTGCAGCTTCCGGAAGTATACGTTCCGGCAGCATACCATAATTCCCGGGATACCGAAGCACAATTTCCGTCCGGATCCACATCAAATAAGGATATTATTTCATTGCCATTGGTCGCTATTCCTGAGAAATAAAAGCCAAAAAAGGCACCATCTCTTGTAATCAGGGTGTCGAACTCCCAGGTAGAAGCGCTGTTCAGAAGTATTCCATACTTCAGGGTGTCGTTGTCTTGAAATACCATGATACGATCCCCATTATCTTTAATGCGATAGCCTTCACGGGTGTTAAATCCGGTTGCCCCGCCATTTACATTGGTCGTAACAAAAGAACCACTCGCATTGGTGGACTCTTTTAACTCATAATTGTAGTTTCCCGAAAGGATATAAACCTTGTTATTCGGACTGATTTCAACAGAAGGGCTGTAACCTTCTTCCATACTCGTGGCCCCGGCAATTATTTCATGAGCAGCAGAATACGTACCCAGGCTGTCGAAAACGTACCAAAGACCCCCATCAAGTCCGGTTCCATTGGTTTCTCTCGTAAATGCCACATGAATGGCATTATCCTGATCAATATTAAAGGCAAACTCAGTTATTTCATTGCACGAACAACCGCTCCCACTTTGTTGGAAAATGGTATCTCCTTCCCAGGTGCCGGTATTCTTATAGTGAAATAATGTGTATTCACGATTTCCGCTCGCCGCACTCAACAAAAAGACTACGTGGGGAAATCCATTGTGATCTATTTTTATTTGAGGATCATCATAATTTAACCAACCACTTGGATGCGTTGAAGAACGTAATTTGACAAAATTCCAGGACGATCCTGTGGCACTATATCCATAAACAACGCCTCTCTCCTGACTGCAGCAAGCGCCTGATGAAATCCCCCGGAATACTACGTGAAATCCTCCATTGCTATCAATGGCCATGGATACATCATCGGTTCCTTCATTAAAGGTGGCCTGGGCGCTCACCTGACTCATGTTAAAACTGCTGTACGACTGCCAACTGCTCCCGTTCCATTTGTGAATTTTATAGACAGTTGAAGTGCCGGACCCGTCCCGCCAAAATGCATAAACAGAGTCTGCAGAGCTCCGGGCTAGACAATTAAAAACGTTCGCGCATCCATCTCCCGCATCTATGGAACCCAGCGAAGTTGACTGGGCCATTGCAGAACCTAAAGATGCCAATAAGAATAGAAGTAAGGTAAAGTTTTTCATGTGAAATTAGATTTTTAGAAATAGTAGTTTTCAATGTCGAAATTAATTAAAATTTATTTGGATTGGAATACCTTTACGTTAAGCGTAACAGTATAAACGTAATTAATTGATTTACAATAAGATGCGATTGTCAATTTTTTTGAGATGGTTTCGCGGTCCAAGAATTCACATTTTTATTTCTATGATTCCTTGAACCTGCCTAATCTTGCACATTCATGACCCAGGAACCCAGTTTATACATTCGATTTCGTTTTGTGGCCGATCAGGGTCAAATGCCCTTGCGCATCGATCGTTTTTTAACGGATAGGGTTGAAAATGCCACCAGAAGTAAGGTTCAACAGGCTATAGACGAAGGCAAAGTGATGGTTTCGGGAAAGCCGGTAAAGTCTAATTATAAAGTTAAGGCCGGCGATGTAATTGAGGTTATCAGTTTTGAGGAACCGAGAAGTCTGGAAGTATTGCCGGAAGATATCCCTCTCAATATTGTTTATGAGGATGAAGATTTAATCATATTGAATAAACAGGCCGGATTTGTTGTGCATCCGGGACATGGAAATTACACCGGTACTTTGGTGAATGCTTTGGCTCATCATATGGGAGCTGCGCCGGAATCGGGGAACATTCGACCATGGTTGGTTCATCGCATCGATAAGGATACAACAGGTTTGATGGTGGTTGCGAAAAACGAAATTGCCATGAATAAGCTGGCGGCTCAGTTTAAAGCACACAGCATTGAACGCACTTACAATGCATTGGTCTGGGGTGATTTTGAAGAACCTAAGGGTACCATAATCGGACATGTGGGTCGAAGTGCCCGAGATCGGAAAGTTTTCATGGTTTATCCGGATGGGGAGCATGGTAAGCATGCCGTCACCCACTATGAAGTATTGGAGTCATTCCGATTTGTTTCACTGGTGGCATGCAAACTTGAAACAGGCAGAACGCATCAAATCCGGGTGCATATGAAGTATATAGGTCATACTCTTTTTAACGATGCGTTTTACGGAGGAGATAAAATATTAAAAGGGGTGGTATTCAGTAAATACAAACAGTTTATCGAAAACTGTTTTCAACTATTACCGAGACAGGCCCTACATGCCAAATCTCTGGGTTTTGAGCACCCATCCACCGGAAAATGGATACAGTTTGAAAGCGAGTTGCCCTCTGATTTTCAATCTGTTTTAGAGAAATGGAGATCTGTGCATCAAGCCTATGATTTCGAAAATTGAACTCTACATTCTAATTTCTAATTTCTAATTTCTAATTTCAGAATCCTTTGTCTGACCGCCTCATACAGCAACACCGCGGCAGCATTGCTCACATTCAGCGAATCGTGCATGCCCAGCATGGGAATTTTGATCATCTCATCCGCATTTTTTTCCCAGAATTCAGATAAACCAAAGGCTTCTGAACCCATAACAATTGCACATGAACCATTGAAATTGCTGTTGAAATGATATTTTTTGCCTTCCAGATGTGCTGCAAAGGACCGGATTTTATGTTGTTGGAGGAAAGCAAGGGTATCAGAATTGCTTGCCGTAACCAATGGCACGGAAAATACACATCCCAGGCTACTTCGAATGACGTTGGGATTAAAAATGTCGGTCAAAGTGTCACAAACTATGACGGCATCAGCTCCTGTTGCATCGGCCGTTCGCAACATTGCGCCTAAATTTCCGGGTTTTTCTATGTTTTCGGCTATGAGAATTAAAGGATGATCGGGAAGGTTTAAGTTATCCAGTGATCTTTGGCGCAATTTCACCTTTCCCAACACATTAGGAATTCCATGACGGTAAAGCAACTTTTCCTCAACTTCAGGAAGCATCTGAATCCATTCCGCTTCCGGACATTCGGGTAAAGAGTTTGTTAATTCATGAAAGGAGATGAACTTATCACAAAAGAATATCTGCTCAACCTCAAATCCATTCAGCAATGCCAACCGCAATTCGCGGAGACCTTCAACTAAAAAGTATCCCGTTTTCTTTCTTTCACGGGCCTTTTCAAGATGTATAAGGCTTTTAACCAGAGGGTTACGAACGCTTTCCAGCGTACGCATTATTGGTTTTTATATACCAATCCGGTAAAAGTCCCACCGATTCCGACATATTCTGCATTGTCAGTTTCAAAGGTGAATTTGCCACTCACAGTCTTAGTGGCAGCATTGTGAGAACTGATTTCTACCGTTGCCAATTTTGGTATCGGAGTTGCCTTTCCGGGAATGCTCAGGGAAACGATACATTCGTTAATGGCATTTTCCAAATCGAATTTATAGGTCTTGGTTGCCACTCCGTTAACACTGATTACAATGGTTCTTCCATCAGTTCCGGTTCCTTTCAAAATGAGCTGTTCACCAGAAATAGCATCATTGCTATAGGTATGGTTAAACGTGCTGTTTTGGGCTTTCCAAACAGTGCCGTTGATGGAAATTTCCATACTACCGGGGTTTGTAGTAGCCGGATTTGTGTTGGCACTACTGTTATCATCACAACTGCTCATTGCCAGTGCTACCAACGCTAAAACGGGGATCCAGTTCTTCATAGTTTTAAGATTTGGTTTCGAATTAAATTATTTTAACGGTATTTAGAAAAAATGATGCCAGAATTGTTAAAAATCATTTTTCTCTTTTTTTATGAGCCAGAGTAGAAAAACTATGGCAGGTAAACCCAGCAGCAGAACAACCCAGGGGTTTTGAATCAAAAATGCCGGAGCTAAAGCGATCGCCAAGGCAAGGCCTGTCAATGCACCGCCTAAATGTGCATCATGTCCGATGTTGTCGTTCTTTTTTTGGATGCCATAAATACTCCAGACCACGAAGGCCAAACCGATCAGCCAGGCGGGTATGCCTATGGGAATGAACATAATGTTCAATAAAAGGGAAGGTTCAGCCAAAATGGTGGCAAAAACCACTCCGCTCACGGCGCCTGAAGCACCTAATGCTCTATATTCAAATTGATTCCGATGCAGGAAAGTGGCCAGAATATTCCCACCTAAAAGACTCCCAACATAAATTATCAACAGGCCATTAAAGCCATATACCATTTCGATGAAGCTACCGAAACTGTATAATGTGAACATATTGAAAGCAAAATGCGTCCAGTCGGCATGTAAAAATCCGGATCCAATTAAACGCAAATATTCTTTTTGTCCTACAATACGGTAAGGAACCAAAATAAATTTCTCCAGAATATCAGGCCGACTGAAGCCCGAATAAGTGATGATGGCATTTAACCCGATAATCACCATCACAATTAAAGACTCCTGCATGGCGACTATATATGATTTTCGATATAGTCTATCAAGGCATGAATCACCTTGATATGAATTTCCTGTGCCCGATCTGCATATTGACTATATGGTGCGCGGATTTCCACGTCGCAAAGACCTGCCATTTTCCCTCCGTCTTTTCCTGTTAAACCTACTGTTTTTATTCCCAATGTTTTCGCACTTTGAATGGCTTCTAATACATTAGCTGAATTGCCACTGGTGCTGATGGCCAACAAAACATCTCCTTTTCTGCCCACACCTTCCAGATAACGACTAAACACATATTGATATCCGTAATCATTTCCAACACAGGCCATATGAGACGCATCGCTCATGGCTATCGCTCCGATGGCCGGGCGATTTTCTCGATAACGACCGGTTAATTCTTCAGCAAAATGCATGGCATCACATAACGAACCACCATTCCCACAGCTGAGAATTTTACCGCCTTCCTTCAGACTTTCTGTCATCAATTGTCCGGCTTTCAAAATCCGTCTGAAATTCTCTTCATCTTCTAGAAACGTATTCAGAACTGCTTTGGCTTCAGTGAAGTGTCTCAGTATTCTTTCCATACTACTTTTGATGAGTGGCTTTGTATTGCTTTATTCCGTTTTCAAGAAATGCTACGTATTCATCAACGTCCAGATCGTAGTTTTTCGTAGGTGCCAGTAGTTTTTCGTTTTCATCCATCAAGGCATACATGGGTTGTGCATTACCTTTAAAATAGCACATTTGAATATCGGCATTTTGTTTGGCGAGCGTTTTTACTTGCTTTCCGGATATTTTACTGATATATTGTTCGTTTTCAGGAAGTTGTATTGTTTTATCGTCTACATAAAGAGAAATCACCACGTATTCTTCTTTGAGCAATTTCAATACCCTCGGGTCGCTCCAAACCCTGGCTTCCATTTCACGACAATTTACGCAACCATGGCCGGTAAAATCAATGAAGGCCGGTTTGCCTAAAGCCGCAGCGCATTTCATCCCTTGCGCATAGTCAAAATATCCTTTCAGGCCGTGAGGCATGTGCAATTTGTCCGCATATAAAGGTTTTTCACATAAATCATTGCCTTCATCACCGGAATCTCCCAGAACAAAATCATGGGTACTCATGGGCGGTAAATATCCCGCGAGGGCTTTTAATGGAGCGCCCCACATTCCCGGAATCAAATACATGACAAACGTGAAAGTGATGATGGCAAAGAATAGACGGGGTACTTTTAAAAATGGCAAATCACTGTCGTGGGAGAATTTGATTTTGCCCAGCAGATAAATACCCATCAAAGTGAAAATCACAATCCAGAATGCCAGATATATTTCACGATCGAGAAGTCCCCAATGATAGGTTTGATCGGCTACACTCAAGAATTTTAAACCCAATGCCAATTCCAGAAATCCCAGGATAACTTTAACGGAATTGAGCCAGCCACCTGATTTTGGCAGGGAACTCAACCAACCCGGGAAAATGGCAAAAAGCCCGAAGGGAATGGCAAAAGCCAATGAAAATCCGAGCATACCCACGAGTGGTTTCAGGAATTCACCGGAAACACTTTGAACCAAAATGGTACCGACAATGGGGCCGGTACAGCTGAAGGAAACGAGTACTATGGTAAAAGCCATGAAAAATATTCCGGCCAATCCGCCTTTGTCGGCCTGTTTATCCACTTTGTTCACCAACCAGGCCGGAAGTACAATCTCAAAAGCCCCAAAAAATGAGGCTGCGAATATGATGAATATCAAGAAAAAGAAGACATTCGGTATCCAATGTGTGCTCAGGAAATTAGCCGCATCCGCTCCCAGAGTTACGGCAACCAATGTTCCAACAAGGGTATAAATGAGAATAATGCTGAGCCCATAAATCATTCCACTCCGGATGGTTGCTGCCCTTGATTTCCCTTCTTTCAGGAAAAAAGTGACGGTCATGGGTATCATTGGAAAAACACAAGGGGTGAGTAAGGCCGCCAATCCTGATAAAAACGCCACAATAAAAAAGGACCAGATGGAAGAGGATTCATTGGACTTTGAATTGTCAACACCTTCGAATTTTTTCTCTTCACAAGGTCCATTCCCTTTTTTGTAGGCATCGAATCCGGATTTGGGCAGGTTTGCAGGTGCCTTGGCTTTGGATGCGATCGTATCTTCTTTAATACACGGTTCAACTGAAGCTGATTCTGTAACAACAGGCTCTTCAATTTGTCCGGAAGCTCCTGTAGTTTTGATGACAACTTTAAAATCAAATGACTGCTGCACGCATTGGCCTTCTTCGGTGCACATCTGATAGTCCAAGGTTCCAATTAAGGTCGGATTGGCACCTGAAATCTTCACTTTTTGACGGAATTCAGCCTTTTTCTTCCAGTCCACCACCTCGCAACCAAATACATCGTCCATATATCTGTGGGCACCAATGGCTTTTGCTTTACCCGTAGGTTTGTATCCCGATGGAGATTCGAAAATGATCTCAGCCATGATCGGATCACACTGATAATCATTGGCATAGATGTGAATATTTTCAGGTATGGTAGTGGTAAAAACAAGCTCTATGGTCTCCCCGATTTTTGTGGTAGAGGGTACCGCCTTCACGTCCCACGGTGCCGGTGGAATCATTTGCGCACCCACCCCGATAGCCTGAAATAAAAAGGCCAACAGATATACAAATGTCCGGAGGTTTCGTTTTTTCATAATATCTCGCTTTATACTACAATATGACTTTAACAGGTGTGAACAAGTGAATAATTCGCATCAATTCAGCAAATGAAACGAATTTAAATTTGCCTCAAACCTACACGAATATTTCATGACATTCAAATTTTAGAGGTTCCGGTGTACAGGTTGTAACATTATCATGACATGCAATTAAAACCAATATTTTCCTTATTACTTCTCTCTCTGTTGATCAGTGATATAACGGCTCAATCTGATAAAAAGTTCAGCACAGAAGAATATGTGACATTATACAAAGATATCGCCATTGCTGAAATGCATACGAATGGCATTCCGGCCAGCATTACACTTTCACAGGGAATTTTGGAATCGAGTTCGGGTAACAGCCGACTGGCCAAAGAAGGGAATAATCACTTTGGCATTAAATGCAAAAGCGATTGGACCGGAAAAACCATTTATGCCGATGATGATGCGCCCAACGAGTGTTTTCGGGCATATGCATCTGCAATGGAATCTTTTAGAGATCATAGCGAATTTCTCAAGAACAACTGGAGGTATCAGGAGTTGTTTAAATTACCCATTACGGATTATAAAGGATGGGCTGATGGTTTGAGGAAGGCCGGATACGCAACAAATCCTAAATACCATGAACTCCTCATTAACCTGATAGATCGTTACCAGCTTGCACAATATGATTATGCCCCAAAACCCGGACAAGCAGGTTTGGTATTGGAAATGAAGAACAATGATATTCCGGCTGTATATGCTCAGGATGGCGAAACCGTGTCTGATATTGCCAAACGCAACGATTTACCTGTGAACAGGGTCTATAAGTGGAATGATTTACCCAAAGGAGCACCCATCAGCGAAGGGGATATACTTTATTTGAAGCCCAAAAAGCGCAAGGGTAGTGCAGAAGAACATCTTGTTCAACCCGGAGAAACCATGTACGAAATAAGCCAGATGTACGGCATTCAGATCAAGCATCTCTATCGCAAGAATAGGATGGAGGCGGGCGAACAACCTGCTCCCGGTGAGAAAGTATACATGCAACAAAAGCGCGACAAAGACGATCCGGTAAAGAAGGCGGATCCAACGAGCGAACCCAAATCTACCCCCGCAGTCAAGGACTCTTTGAAAACAACTTTTATCAATCCGAACACGGTTCCGGTTTCAAAAGAAGAACCAATGGCCGAATTGCCCGATTATCACATCGTTCAGTCAGGAGACAACATTTATCGCATTGCAGAAAAGTACCATGTATTGGAAGAAGACCTAATCAAATGGAATCAACTTAATGCCTTGCAATTGCAATTGGGACAAAAAATTTATCTCAAGAAGGAAGTGGCCGATAAGCAGGTTAAAAAGCCTGAAATTCAGCAGAATACGCCAAAGGTTGAAACTGCTAAATACCATATCGTAAAAGAGGGAGATACCGTTTACAGGATCTGCACTATGTATAAAATTAGTGCTGATCAACTGGCTAAATGGAATCAATTAAAGGGCAATGAAATTTATATCGGACAAAAATTAAAAGTTTCAGAATAATGTTCATTCAATAACCTAATTTCGATTGCATGCCCAAAGCCATATTTTTAGCAGCGTTTCTCATACTTTCCGCTACCATAAGTTCAGGGCAGTGCAGAATGGAAGTTGTTAACTTAAGTCCGCATAATTTTCTTCAGGTAATATTGGAACCCGGTGATCCCGAAATGGATTGTCGCGCCGAAGTGACCATACTTTATCGGGAAAATGGAAATTGGAAGCAAACCTTCGGGGGATACCTTTCAAGAGTGAATAATCCTCATAACAGAATTTCAGGAGTTTTATTCGATATGAGTGACCATGGGTCGGACTCGTTTGAAATAAAATTGGTGGATCCAACTACCCAAGCGTTGAATGGGGTGATTTTGAGATGTGCTGCCCGTTACGAAGAAATTCGAGATTCCTCTAGGAAATACTATTACGTTTCTCTAAATGGACATGGAAATAAATTTAGCTTTAACAATCCGGGTCATTGGAAGGATGCCCTGAGTATGCAGGACAGTAATATGGAAATCCGTTTTTTTCCGGGAACTTATCCCATTCGGGAAATGAAATTTTCAAATAGAAAAAAACTGAATCTGGTTGGAATGAATCATGGGCCGGTGATTTTCAGCGGTTTGGATACAAACCAATTGACCTGGACCCCATTGAACGCAGACAGTATTATCTACTTTACCCGGTCTACTGCTCTTAACCCAAATCTGGTATATTTTGATAAAACGCGTTTATACCCGTTCCGTTCACTGGACGAAATGAACAGGAACCGCATCGGAATAGGATTTAACTCATTGGCACAACCTGTGGAATTTCCTGCCAATATGGATGGATTTTACCGCAATTCCAGTACAAATCCGTTGTGCAACTCAAACTGGCAATATCCGAATTTGCTCTATGTCAAGCTTTTGGATAAAAATGGGATAAATCAAAAAAAGTTAGAAGTTTCCGCCGCCAACCATGCTTTATACTTTGAAGCCTGCACTTTGATTAGGGTTAGCAATATCGAATTCAGGGGCTACGGTGTTTCTCCGGTTGCACGTGCTGTAGAAATCAACAATTGCAATTTCGTAAAAATTGAGGGTTGCATTTTTGCCATGAATGATATCTCTGTTTTGTTATCCGGAAACTCGAGAAATATTGATATCAGTTCCAATGAATTCTACGATGGCAATTTTTCCTGGAGCGCCTGGAAAATCAAAGCTACCTATGACGACTATTTTCCTTACAGCTGCAGTTATCCTTATTACAGCCGATTACTCGAAAGAGGGGCCATCAATTATGCACACGGATTTTCCGGCCGGTATATCCGAATAGCCGGCAACAAGATTCACGATTACGCTCAGGGAGGCCATATTTCACCACCCAGCGTTAATGCGCAACATCCCGATGCCTATGACATATTATTTATGACCAACAAAGTCTCCAGATGCTTTGAGGATGGTTTTGAAATTGATGGCGATGCCCGCAATATTTACGTGACTAATAATGACTTTAAGGAAATAAATGCGCCTCTTTCCATGGCAGTGGCCAAAGGAGGACCAACCTATATTGTATTTAACACTTTCAGTCAGTTGAAGCACGATACGTTTACTACCCACCCGGATTTGGGTTTGCAGGTTACAGAAGGTCATCCGTTTAAAACGCAATACGGCAGTTATGACACTTCCGGTGATGTGTATTTCTATTTCAATTCTATAGATGCCCGACCCAATCACACGGCGTTGGATTTTTATAGCCCTTCGGTTTGGAAGAATTTTTATGTACGGAATAACTTATTTGTGAATGATAGCGGCTACCTCTTTAAAATCCGGACTTCAGCCAATCATTTACCATATATGGGAAGTAATATGTATTATTCATTTACAGAAACGCCCAATTTTTTCCTTGATACCAGTGGTTCAACCTTACCCGGACTGAGATTTCCGGAAATAGGAGATTATGACGCGTTATTCAAAGCCAAAGAGAAATGGATGAGTGCATCATATTACGATGATCCACTTTTTGAGCCTGATGCGGATTTACAACGCAGTTTTGGCCCTTGTCTGCCCATCTATGGATCACCCGTGGTGGGAAATGTAAAATACTCTATCGATTCGGTAGAAGGCTATAATGACATGAAAGCCCCGGATATGAGCAGTTATACGTGGTTGGGTGCCAAGCTACCATTGAGTATAGCTTTTTCAGTGAATGAGCATCAGAATGATCAGCCATTGATAATTTTCCCGAATCCTAATACAAATGGCTTTCAATTTGACAATGCGAATAACGAATATCATCTAATTCAGATTTTTGACTTACAGGGACACATGGTAAGTCAATTTGCCGTGCAATCCGGCATAAATCAAATGAATTACCAACTGCCAGGTGGAATGTACATTGTAAGAGCATTTGGGCGAGTAAAAAGTCAACATGCAAAAATGATAATTGTCAAGTAAATGCAAAATATGACCCCTTCACCCAAAATTCTCACTTGTAACCGGACTGTGAGGTTTCAGGATTGTGACCCTTTTAATCACCTGAACAATGGACGTTATCTGGATTATTTCATGAACGCCAGAGAAGATCATTTAAAGGAGTTCTATGATTATGATATTTACAAACTGGCCAGGGAATCAGGACTGGGATGGGTGGTAGCTACCTCCCAAATGGCATATTTGAAACCGGTCTATTTGATGGAAGAGATCAGAATTGAATCTCAAATGATTGGGTTTGGTCCAAAAGATATATCTGTGGAAATGAGAATGTATGACAAAACAGGTACGGTATTGAAATCATTGCTCTGGTGCCGATTTGTACATTACAACCTCTTAAAAAATTCAACAGCCATTCACGATGAGTCCATGTTGCACCTGTTCGAAAACATGCTTTTAACCGTTGAAGCGGATACCTTTGACCAAAGAGTGATTCAACTTAAGAGTAAAGTATGAGGAATTTTGTAATGGTTATCATGTTGTATCTGGCAGCAGGATGTATGCCGGCACCTAAGGACAAAAAGGACATTCTTCCTCCACCTGAATCATCTTTTGGATCCAAGAGAACATATACCAATATGGTGGACTATATGTTTATGCAAATGACAGATACTTCAGCAAAACTGAAGGAGATATTTGAACGGCAATCGGAGTTAAACGGCGACCATGAAAAGGCAGATGAATTATGGAAAGCCTATCAGGAATATGAGGAAACATATTTGAACGCTGCCATGCTATTATTAGAGTCGGATAGTACCATGGATACCTTGCTTAAACTAAATCTGAAAGAAGATTTGAATGCATTTAAAATGCGCCATACTGCGCGCTTAGCCGCTTTGAACGCGCTGAGGGAAAATTCAAAATCAGAAGCGCGGAATCTGTCAAATCAAATGAATGCGCTTAAAATCTGGGCGACGTTACCGGTATTGGAGAAATTTCTGATTGAATCTCAACCCGATACCAGCCATTGGCAAAAAATGATCAGAAAAATGAAAGCTCAATCCCAAAGGATTACATCATATCCCGCATTTCGGGACACACTATAAGCGCTCCATCATTATCTATTTGATTACTTATTCTATTTTTTCGCTTCATTTGCACACATGAGTCTGGGACTAATTGCATCTTTAATTGGTGGTTATTTTTTGATTTTGATTCTGGTATCCCTGATTACGGATCGGAATTCAGATGAAAATTCATTCTATCTGGGAAACCGCAAGGCCCATTGGTTCATGATTTCATTCGGAATGATTGGTGCCTCTTTGTCCGGAGTTACATTTATTTCGGTACCGGGAGTTGTGGGCAATATCGGGCATATAAACGGACAGTTTAGCTATTTACAAGTAGTGCTGGGGTATTTTTTGGGCTATTTTGTCATTGCCTCCGTTCTTCTTCCCATCTATTATCGATTGAATCTGACCTCCATTTATGGCTATCTCGAAAGTCGATTTGGTTTTTGGAGCTATAAAACTGGTTCAGCATTTTTCCTGCTCAGCCGCCTGGTGGGTAGTTCAATCCGCTTGTTTTTAACAGCCGGGGTATTGGATCATTTCCTTTTTAAGCCTTTGGGTGTGCCTTTTTGGGTAACTGTTGCGGCAACCATACTCCTTATTTACGTGTATACATTTAAGGGAGGAATTAAAACCATCATTTATACGGATACTTTACAAACTTTAATGATGTTGGGAGCCCTGGGATTTACAATATATTACCTGTTGCAGGGGCTCAATTTTTCTGTTCAGGATTTCTTTACTGAAATGGAAGCCCGCAATTTGAATCAGATTTTCTTCTGGGATGATAGTCCGAGAAACTTTTGGAAACAATTTGGCAGCGGGTTTCTGATTGCGTTGGTAATGACCGGATTGGATCAGGATATGATGCAAAAAAATCTGGGTTGTAAGAACCTGCACGAAGCCAAAAAAAATATCTATACCTTAAGTTTTATGATGGCCATTGTTAACACACTTTTTGTGGCATTTGGCGCATTATTGTATGTGTATTCCTATCAGAAAGGTATTGCTATTCCGGCTAAAACTGATTTGCTATATCCAACGTTGGCCATCGAACATTTGGGAGGAATTGTAGGTGTTTTGTTTGTATTGGGATTGATTGCTGCTGCCTATTCCAGCGCCGACAGCACGCTCACATCATTAACGACCGCATTTGTAGTGGATTTTCTCAATTTCGAAAAAAAGGGAGGAAGCATTCGCACCAGAAGATGGGTACATATCGGATTTGCATTCCTGACTTTTTTATTGATCGTGATTTTTCAGTTGATGGCTGATGACTCCGTGATTACGAGTATTTTTAAGGCTGCGGGGTATACATATGGTCCTTTACTGGGATTGTTTGCCTATGGAATACTTACAAAGAAACCGGTTTGGGATCAAGCGGTTCCATTTATTTGTGTGGCATCCATGTTCATTTCCTTTTACATCAATAAGATGGCACCAATTTGGTGGGATGGCTATACCATTGGCTTTGAAATTTTATTTTACAATGGATTGCTGACCTTTATTTTATTGTTCCTGAGCACCCTAATTCAAAACAGAAAACAAATTTCTACCGTTAACTAATATATGAACGAAAAAGAGAAACATAGACTTTCGGAAAGCGAACGTATTAAGAAAGCATTCGAGAACAAAGTTTGGCCTGAGATTAAAGGCAGTGACAGTTGGAACATTTTTAAAGTGATGTCGGAGTTCGTGGAGGGCTACGATAACCTCGCCAGAATCGGACCTTGTGTAAGTATTTTTGGTTCTGCACGCACCCATGAAGGCCATCCATATTATCAATTGGCGCAGGACATTGCGTATAAATTGAGTAAAAGTGGATTTGGCATCATCACAGGAGGTGGGCCGGGAATTATGGAGGCGGCCAATAAAGGAGCCAACCTGGCCGGCGGGAAATCCGTTGGGCTTAACATCAATTTACCCTTCGAGCAAAGTTCTAATCCCTATATAGACAAGGATAAAATCATCAACTTCAATTTCTTTTTTGTGCGAAAGGTGATGTTCATGAAATATGCGCAAGGATTTATCGTACTTCCTGGAGGTTATGGAACGCTTGATGAACTTTTTGAAGCATTAACTCTTGTACAGACTCAGAAAACAGCGCGTTTCCCCATTATACTTGTTGGAACAGACTTTTGGAAGGGATTGCTTGATTGGATCAATGAAGAGGTGCTGTTGAAGGAGAAAAATATAAGTCCGGAAGACCTGAATTTTTACAAACTGGTGGATACTGCAGATGAAGTTGTTGAAGAGATTTTTGACTATTACAGCAAGTACAATATATCCATCAACTTCTAGGTATGTTGGATTTCCCGGAATCTAAATCGTTTGAGATGAAATGCCAGCGGGTTTATGCGGTGGTTCTCATTTTGGTTGGTATTCCTTCTGTTGTAGTTATTTCTCTGGTGTTTTTGTTGTTGAGCATTCAAGCTGAACTGCCGGATTGGTTGGTGCTTACGCTGAGTTTTGGTATGGTTGGATTGAGTGCTTTACTGACCTTATGGGCTATAATGAAATGGGCGAATATTCCTTGCACAGTTACCTTATCTCAGGATGGTGTATTAGTCAGTTTAAAGCATCGATCACCATTCTTTAGAAGATGGACCTATCAGTGCTCATGGCAGGAACTGGCAGCAGCTTCCAGTAACTATGACAGTCAGACCGGCGGTCGATTTTATAAAATTGCCATGCCCAACGGACAAGGGAATATTTATCTGAGCAATGAAGAAAAAACGAATACTCCGTTGTTGGAGACGGAATTTGGCGCACTGTTGAATGAGTATCTCAACGTTGCGGATCAACTTCCCGGACATAACAATGCTCCCATCGACCGAACGAATTTTTATCAGGGAAAATGGGCTTTTTGCCTTACCAGGATTGTTTTAATCCTGAATGCACTCGCATGGATAGCCTTTTTTGTTATAGACGATCTGGATGCCTGGCAAATAACACGCTTTTCGCTGTTTTCTGGCATTTGGCTGAGCGCCTATTATTTGAACAAAGGCCGATAGTCTTACTTCTTGGCGACTTTAATTGAGCATCCGATGGCTTTGGTTACGGATGGATCCGGATTCTGGTTTGTTTCTATGGCCTGAATCGCATTTTCAACAAATCGGTTCTTTACACTGGCTGCATCTTCATAGTTATCATCTATGGCGCCGATATACTTCACCATAAAGCCTTCAGATGTACGATGCAACAAGAAAACATGTGGGGTTTTGGTAGCACCGAATTTTGGAAATACATCCTGTTTCTCGTCTATCAGATAAGGAAATGTATAACCTTTTTCTTTCGCTAACTCCTGCATTTTTTCATAGCTGTCATCTGAAACTATCGAAGGGTCATTCGGATTGATAGCCAGAACCGGATATCCTTTGGAACGATAATTCTTATCTAAATCCATAATGCGACTTTCGTAGGCTTTAGCATAAGGGCAATGATTGCAGGTAAACACGACAATGACCCCTTTGGAATTTTTGTAATCCTCAAGAGATACCATTTTTCCATCTACATTTTTTAAGGTAAAATTTTCTACGAGGTCACCTACCCCATAACCTTTGGCAGATGTATCGGCAAAACGAGAACTGCTGCCAGCTATCCAAATGGGTAAAGTAATAAGAATCAGAAGGATGGATTTGATTTTCATAATTTTTGATATTGTAATTCTATTTGATTTTTTAAATGTCCGAATTCGAAGTCCTGTTCATAAAAGGCCCTTTTACCTTTTCTGACCATAAGAGTAGCCGGAATGCTCCCACTCCATTCAGGTGAAATTTTGTCTATCCAGCTGTTAAAATCAGGCGCATTCAGCAAAATCACCTGGTTTTGTAATTGCTTGCGCTGTATAAATGGAATCAATTCTGTTTCCGCTTTTTTTCGGCTGTCGAGACTCACCAGAATAATTTTTATTTTCTGTCCTTTCAGACTATCGTTTATGGCTTCAAAATGAGGCAGTTCTGCCACACAAGGTCTGCACCAGGTGGCCCAGAAGTTGAAAACATATAAGGTGTCATTGTCGCTTTCTAAGCCTTGAGAAAACGTTTCAAAAGTGTGTACCGGAAGGCTCAAGTCTCCATTTTTCAGCACTTCTGCAGGCTGGCCCATGGGCTGACTCCATACATTTAAAAATGGCCATAACAATAACAGAAATAAGGTGATTTTCATAAATCTATTTCAAGTTAACAAGAATAAGGCCAATTTGTGCTCCTCAAGCCAAAAATTTTACATTAAGAATAAATTATACTTTCTGAATCGCTTATCCGATTTCATAATTCGTGTAAGTTTGTATCCCGAATTATGATAACACACGAAAGTTCATTGGATCAATTTACGAATCAGTTGTCGTATGTTTTAGAAACGTATCAGGCACATGGATTGAAAGCTGATCAGTTTCAACATATAATACTCGGCGGATTGGGAGGGTCAGGCATTGGAGCGGCAATTGCCAGAAATTGGTTTTACAGAAGTTTTCCTGTACCTATTGAAACGGCAAATGACTATCAATTGCCGGCTTATGTCAATCAGAATTCTCTGGTTGTTTTGAACAGTTATAGCGGTAATACAGAGGAAACACTCAGTATGTGTGAGCAGGCGAAAAGCAAGGGTGCCAGCATACTGGTTTTGGCTTCAGGTGGCGAATTGCTGCGAATTGCCAAAGAAAATGGGTGGAAGCACTATATATTGGAAGAAGGTTTCCAACCCCGCATGACCATCGGGTACGGGTTGGGATTTATGTTAATGATTCTGGGTGAACTTGTTCAACAGGACATACGTGCAGAATTGGAATCAGTAATTCAAGGATTTGAAGAAAATCAGGCTTTGCAAAAGGCTTCATCTGATCGGATCTACCAATTCTTTAAAAGCAACCTCAGCGAAAAGTTTGTGATATTGGCAGATAGTGCTTTTGCTCCGGTTGGACTTAGATTCTGTCAACAACTCAACGAAAACGCCAAACTGGAGGCATTTCTTCATCTGATACCGGAAAGCAATCACAATGTGATCGAATCCTACGTAGATCATATGGAGAGCAATTATATATTCTTGTTTTCCGGTCAGAATGATCGGGTGGCTGCCCGATTTGATTTTGTCATGTCCCATTTGGAATTGTCCAACAACAAGGTATTACCGCTCTTTGTACCTGAATATTCGATTTATACCATTTTTGATATGATATATCGCCTCGATTGGGTGAGTGTATTGATTGCAAATGAGCTTCATGCACCTTTAATGGAGGTGCCGGTAATAACTGGTCTGAAAGAATATTTAAGTGCACTTGAAATAGTGGATGAAGAGGAATAATGGGCCTGTTTAACAAGCTGTTTGGTCAAAAAGTCAGAGAGGCAGACAGATCCCTTAAAGTAGACTTTCATTCTCATCTCTTAATAGGTATTGATGATGGTTGCCAAAATCAGGAAAACAGCCTGCGTTGTTTACAAATGCTTCAACAACAAGGGGTTGAGACGGTAATTACCACACCCCATATACTTCCCGGACTTTATCCGAATACACCGGAAATTATCCTGGAGAAACATAGGCAATTGTCTGATTTGATGGAACAAAACCAGATGGATATTCAATTACTGGCGGCTGCCGAATATTATGTCGACGAGTTTTTCCGCAAAGATTTATCCGGTCCGGAACTTACCTATCTCACAGCTCCGGGGAATCATTTACTCATTGAAACCAATTATGTGGAGAAGCCCCCGTTTTTGGAGGAGGTGATTTTCGAGTTGATGTTAAGGGGTTATAAAGTGGTTTATGCCCATCCGGAGCGTTATCAGTATTTGCTCCGTGATTTCAATCAATTTGAAAAAATGCGGGATACCGGAGTTCTTTTTCAATTGAATATGTTGTCATTAACCGGACACTATGGCGCACAAGTGAAAAAAGCTGCTGAATATCTGATTCAGCGCAATATGGCCGACTTAGTCGGGAGCGATATTCACAAACCTGAACATGCCCATATGTTGGGAATGTTGAAACATGAACCGATTTTTGAAAAGCTCAATTCGGCTATTGATAATACCAATCAAATGATTGTCAATTAGTTGGAAGGAAGAATCTTTCCCATACATTCGCCAAATCCCACCCTGATTCCATCTTTTTCAGCGTAACCCAGGATGGTTATTTCGTCCCCATCTTCCAGAAAACGTCTTTCAACATCATGGTCTAATTCCAGAGGCTCTTTTCCTCCCCAGGTCAGTTCCAGCAACGAACCCCAGCTGCCTTTATCCGGCCCGCTAATGGTGCCACTTGCCATCACATCACCGGTTCTAATATTACATCCGTTAATGGTATGATGCGCCAACTGTTGACGCATACTCCAATACATATATCTGAAGTTGGAACGGGAAATGCAGTGTGCTTTTCCGGATTCCGGTTTTAAAAATACATCCAAATGGATATCGAAATTGGGTAAGGAATTGGAATGAGCTTGCAAATAGGGAAGAGGTTCAGGCGTTTGAAGGGGCCCTGCCGTTCTGAATGGTTCCAATGCTTCCAAAGGCACTATCCACGGACTCATGGTACTCGCAAAATTCTTTGCCAGAAAGGGTCCGAGGGGCACGTATTCCCACTGTTGAATATCCCGTGCACTCCAATCGTTGAATAAAACCAAACCAAAGATATAATCATCTGCTGCATCAACGGGAACCGAATCTCCCAATGCAGTTTCTTTACCGATGATGAACGCTACTTCCAATTCAATATCAAGCCTTTGACTTGGACCAAATACCGGAAATTCAGAATCCGGTGGTTTTCTTTGCCCTTTTGGTCTCTTAATGGGCGTTCCCGAAATCACGATAGAAGATGACCTTCCATGATATCCTACCGGAATATGTTTCCAATTGGGCAGTAATGCGTTGGCCGGATCTCTGAACATCTTGCCTACATTGGTCGCATGGTCTTCACTGCTGTAAAAGTCTGTATAGTCACCAATGTGAATGGGCATACACATGGTAACGCCTTTGCGATCGCGAAGAATTTCATTTTGATGTAAAAACAACCCGGAATCTGTGCGCGTCAGCTCATCCATCAACCTTTCTCTGATACCCGAACTAATCTTCTTTCCCTGAGCGATAAAATCGTTGAGGTAAGGACCCTCAAGACTTTCATGTCTATGACCGGTACCTTCAAATAATCCCAATTCAGAAGCTTTGCGTAAATGGATAATTTTGTCACCAATGGCCACTCCGGGAGTTGGTATTCCTGCATCCATAAAAACACCAAATGGGAGATTATGAACGCTGAAATCTTCCTCCGGACCATAAGGAATCCAACAAATTTTAGTCATGTCGCAAAATTACCGATTCCACCTCAACGAATGGTGTCTTGTTGTCGGTAAGTAAGAAAAGTCATGATTTTTTCGAAACTCTCGTCGTCAATGCCCCGGGCTACGGCATGATTTTCCCGATCTCCCCGAATAAAAGCCGCATTGTAATTATGAAGCTCGATTGCACTGAAATTAGGAGCATCTGAATTTCCCGCTCCGAAAATTCCATGACACGGAGCGCAGTATTTTTTAAATAGTTGCTCACCCTCGGCATATTGTTTTTTAATGTAGCTCTGAAATTCAGGTGAACTCCCCTCCAGACTTTTCATTTGTGTTTCTAATCGGGCGTGACAACCCCAGAAAAACAATAAGGCAACATACACGAACAATTTGTTTTTCATCAATATTCTCCTCCTGGTTTGCGTTGATTTAGTTTCTTGTTTTTCGAGGGCGGCAATGATTTCGGGCCTACCTTGATGTTGGGTTTTTCATCTAATGCTTGCATGAAAATAATCAACTTATCCATCTCATTTGGCGTAAGATGCAGAGAATCTGCTGATAATGTTTGATTGTCCAGTATAAACCCTTTGCCAATTCCTCCGCCTGCATTATAAAATTCAAGCACTTCGTTTAAGGTTCTAAGTGAGCCATTGTGCATATATGGTGCGGTTCGGCTAATATTCTTTAAAATGGGTGTGCGAAATGCCCTGAGTGTTTCATGTGCCGGATTGAATGAGTATCTGCCGCTATCTGCGCTCAAACTTGAGTAGTTGTGGTCGGCCGGGGTACCGAGCACTTCAAATTCACTGCCTGTATAAGGA
>CAZTGZ010000020.1:0-20254 GCA_964613385.1 uncultured Chitinophagaceae bacterium | reverse complement strand
GGTTTAACACCGCCAAAATGAGGGGCAAAATGACAGGTCCCGCAGGCTGCCTTACCCATAAAAAGATTGTATCCTTTGGCAATTTCTTCGTCGTATTGGGTCCAACCACGCATCATGGAATCAAAAGGGGAGTAGAATTCATTGAATGAGGAATAATAGGTAATAACAGCACTCATTACATGTCCGAATTCCGGTTTTGGATGATCCGGAGTGAGCCGGCTCAGAAATTTCAATCCTTCTTTGTACGCGGGAATGTGATCCATTTGGCGCATAATCTCATGGGATTTTTGATTGAGTTCGAAAGGATTTTGAATAACATCTGACATCTGATGAAATAAGGTGTAAAACCGCCCATCAAGGGTAGCCAGATGATTCAGACCCACATTCAACAATGTCGGGGCATTTCTTGAATTATTACCCCGGAAATCAAAAGCCACTGCTGTTGTTACTGTGGTATCCGTAAAATACTGACCGGTTTTGTGACATGAAGCACAGCTTCTTTTCAGATTACCGGAAAATATAGGATCAAAAAACCACATCTCTCCCAAAGCAGCAATTTGCTCTAATTGGTGGCGATCATCTATATGCCTGAAATACCCTTTTGTATCCATTCCCTCGTACAAACTTTTATCGAAAATGTCTTCGGTTTCAGGGTTTAATGAAAAATCCAACAGATTGCGACTATGCAATTTGTACTGCTTAATTAATCTCGAATTCAGTTTAAAAAGCGGGTTCACATAGTTTCTCATGAAAGCAAAATGGTCGAACTCACCGATATCTTTCGGTTGGTTTTGTACGAAGTTTAGTGCCAAGGCGTAAGATGTCAAATACTCCTTTGAGAACGGATGATCAGGAAATTGATAATTGTGAAGTTCATAAATGCTTTGCTGGGCTTCCATCAAAACGATGAGCTCGGCTATTACATTTGAAGGGTTTGGATTCTCAAATCCGGTGGTGTAAACTGCACCTAAATTTAGGAGAAATAGGCGATTGGTATAGAAACTATTCCATGCTTTATCGGCATAAATCAAGAGGGTGTCGTGTTTGGCGCCATCGCAAGCAGCCGATGCCATTTCCAGAAATTGAATCGCCTGATCCCGGTCATTTTCAGACAATGCTTGTTCAAACAGATATAATCCGCCTCCGGTTCGCTTATATGGCTTTTCAAATTTTTCAAATACTTCTGTTTCCCATTCTACGGGCAGGGGTCCGTTGATGTGTTTGTGTTGCATTGGAGCCATATATCTCAAAAAAGGGTCTACCTGCTTTAATTGGATTCTGCAGCGTTTAAGTTGATTTTCTATAGCTGCAGAATCGCCATTTTGGGCCAATTTCTTTAGTTCGGCTATGTCGTTTTTAAGATTTTCAACACAGTTCAAATAATAGGCACGTAAATCCTTTGTCCGTTGTTTCCATGAAAACAAACCCACTGATAGAATCAGGATGGTCAATACAATTGCCTTTTTCATTTTATAACAAAACCCCATGACCAAAGCCATGGGGTTCAGATGAAGGGTAAATTCGGGATTAACGATTTATTTTCAAGAAGTGAGAATTGTATGTTTTCTCAGCATCTCTGATTTGAACAATATAGCTTCCGGCTTCCAAACCGCTGAGATCTATATGTTCGGTGACTCCGGATATTTTGTGAATATCCATTACCTTACGACCTCTGCTATCCAGGATTTGCATATCAATTTCCGAATCAGATTCAATGGTCAATTGCTGATAAACAGGATTTGGGTACATTTTAAATCCTGGGATATTTATTTGTTTGGCATCACCTGCTACCGTGAGCGTAATGTTAAATATTGTGGTATCTCCATTACAACCATTAACATCTGTTTCAGCTACTTTAATCTGCCCTGTGGTTCCGGTTGAATTCCATTTAACGGTAGCGCTATTGCTATTTCCGCCTGATGTTTGAGTACCATTGCTAACCTGCCAATTATAGCTGGAGCCGGTTCTTGGTGTAGCGGTATAGGTTACGCTGCTTCCTTGAAATCGCAACCGCTGCAGGTTTTGCATATACAGTTAGCGGAGTGCTGGTTTCGTCTTCACAACCGTTTTCTTTTCCGGATGCCTTTAATTTCACCTGATAATTTCCAGCCTGATTGTAAGTTTTGGTCTCCTGATTTTTATCAGATGAGGTGTTGTCCCCTAAACTCCAGTTTACCTGACCTGCATTGGTTGATGTATTGGTCAGTATGAAATTGTTTGAAGTTAAACACTGAGAAGGATCGTTAACCGTGAATGAGGCTTTAGGACCTTTCGAGAAAGCTTCTTCCATACCTATTACGATGGTGGTTGCTTTGTTAAATACTACATTGTTTCCGGCTTTGTCTTTCTGTACAGTTGTGTTGGCCGGAGAAGGACTCTGAATACTCAGGAACATAAATTTGTTATCCGGAGTAAAAGTCATACCTGTAGGTTCACTTTCCTTAGGTGTTGTCATGAATATTTCTACTCTTGGAGCTGCCTGCGTATGTCCTTGTTTTACCAACCAGATGTGATCGCGGCTACCATCTTGCAATACGTATAAGTTTCCGCGGTTATCAAAAGTCAGGTTGTCGTTACCGCTTCCCCAATCTTCAGATACTACGCCTTCAGCAGTGTTGATTCTATATGATCTTCCACCTACATAGGTTTCAAAGTCAGTTACGGTCATGCCGTTATCTTTAAAGCGATACGTTCTGTTTAGGCCTTTGGCTGTAAAGTAGATTTTATCATCTATTGGTCCGATTTCAACGTCTTCAACTCCGCTGAATGTGGAGGCTCCCAAGCCCAGAGCGGCATTTTTTAAGCCGTTTCTTTCGGCCTGTGTGCTGTTTGGCACCTGCACCCATACTCCTTTTGTACCTTTTGGTTCGCCGTTTAGCAAGCTGCTGTCGAGTTTTAAAACATACACTTTACCGGTGCTCATGTCTGCTTTTTTGTCGGCAATAAATTTATAAACACTGCCATTCCCTGCATCTTCGCCATAATAAGAAGTGAGGCTGTCGTTTTTAAAACAGGCATTCTCATGTGACATCCTTCCCATCGCCCATAATTTCTGAGCCTTACCGGTTCCGTATTGTTTAACTTTCTTGGTGATAGGGTCTATCTCAACATTCCATCCCAAGTCATTGTATCCATCGCCGTTTGCATCCCCACCAGAAGTGGTTTCTTCACAGGTTACTACCGTTCCCCATGGCGTAACGCCACCTGAGCAGTTTGAAGCTGTAAGGGCGATATCTGTCGCAAAATCAATGGCTCTGGAACTGTCAACCACCCAAAGACCGGTATTACAATCCAGGTGAATATCCAACAAGGATACTCCACCCGGAGATGTTTCATGATTGATGCTTAGCCAACCTTTGGTGCTGCTGCCATTAGCCGGAATAAAGCCGGTGAAGTCATTAGAACCTTTGGCTGTGCCACCTCCAACAGTATATGCATCTCCTTGAGCAAATATGCGCTGAAAAGTATGGTTAACAGGAATACCGGTTGAATCAACTTTTTCGATAGGAACCAAAGATGGGAAACAGCTGATATAATTATCGGTGCTTCCATTGCAACCCCAGTATTGTGGAATGGCCACCATGGTGCGGTTCATCAATTCCATGTCAAATCCGAGGTCAGACTTGTTCTGGATATTATGAATTTCTGCAGCTATAACGTTTTTACCATTTCTCAGAGCAGATTTCGGCACATCATAAGAGTATTTTACCAATTCGTTCATGCCTTCTACAGCTCTTGTGGCCAAGGTATTGCTGTCAATGGTACCGGTGGGAAGATTTCTTCTGAGAACCTGAGTTCCGTTGATATAAATCAAGGCACCGTCGTCACAGGTTAGATTCAATTCCAGGGTGTCAGAGAGGGCGTTTACACTGCTCACGTTCACAATTTTGCGCACATACAGAGTGGTTAAGGCCGAATCTGTTTTGCTCACCCAATGGGCATCTCCATAACCGATGGGAGCTTTTCCTGATTTCCAAAGAGTATCGTTGTTCAGGGTATCAGTCCAGTTAGAAGCAGGTTTGTTGGATTTATCCCAGAAATACCATGACTGACCATTGGAAACCGGGAAGTTGGTAATGGCCAAAGGCGTGAAGTTTGGATTGGAATTTCCGCCGCTTGTTCCACCCAAATATTCTACAACCAACATAGGTGCTTTTGGAGCGTCTCCGTCAAAAGATTCTACTTCACGGGTTCCGGATCCGGTTAAGAAAAAGGTAATGGCGTTTCCTTTAGCCCAATTCGCATCGCTTACCACTTTGCTTATCAGAGCAGTTAAATCAGGGGTGCGCTGATCAGGACCGGCAGAACCAACAGTGGTCCAACCGCTTCCACCTACTGCCCAATATACTGAGTCTGTTGACTTGCTTCTATTGGTCAAATGAAATTTGTTGCTATCCAATGCAGAAGAATTTGCCACCGGCTCATATCTTATCACTACGTTGCAAGGATCTGCATTTTTAGAAGTCGCATCCACTGTGAATTGAATGTATGCGTTGCGAATGCTTGCATTTTGTGGAATGTCGAGATTGTTAAAGCGCAGGCCCACCATTTGTGGATCCTGAGTAGTACTTTCATATCCAAACTCCAAATCAGAGCTGTTCCAGTCAATGTCACCAACTGTTTTTGTTTGAGTCGGAGGTCCGGCAATCCATTCTTCCAGATCGTCAAAAGCGTTATTAATTCTCTTGGAATAAGTGGTAACCGGGATATACTCTATTACCAATTGAGCAGCTTTAGGCGCGTCTCCATCAAAGGACTCAACTTCTCTGGTACCGGAACCGGTTAAAAAGAAGGCCATGGCATTTCCGCTTTGCCATCCGTTTCTCGAAACGATCTGCTGTACCAGACTCTTCAAATTTGGCGTGCGTTGATCTGGTCCCGCACTGCCTACTGTTGACCAGGTACTTCCACCAACTGTCCAATAAACGGAGTCAGAAGATTTAGTCCTGTTGGTCAAATGATACATGACACTGTCGAAGGTTGAAGGGTTGTCATTGGGTTCATAGCGAATTACCGCATAACAAGGGTCAGTATTTTTAGAGGTTGCATCAACGGTAAACTGAATATAGGCATTTTGAATAACAGAGTTCTTGGGAATATTAATATTGGTGAATCTCAAACCCACCAATTGAGGGTCGTTGTTACGGTTTTCATTTCCAAACTCGAGGTCAGAGCTATTCCAGTCGATGGCGCCGGGAGTAGCCGTTTGATTGGCACCTGGTAACCACTCTTCAATATCATCAAAAGCAGAATTAACCCGGGTGCTTAATGTTTGAGCAGCAACATATTCTATAACTAGTAATGGGGCTTTCGGAGCATCCCCGTCAAAAGACTCTACCTCACGGGTACCTGTTCCCTGCAGAAAGAAGGTAAGGGCATTGCCACTGTTCCAGCCATTCTGATTGATAATTTGTGTAATTAAGGCACTCAAATCCGCTGTTCTTTGATCAACACCGGCAGAACCAACAGTTGTCCATCCACTTCCACCTACATTCCAAACCACAGAGTCGGATGATTTACTGCGATTGGTCAGGTTGAATTTAGTACTGTCTAATGCACTTGCATTGGCAACGGGTTCATATTTTATCACCACACGGCATGGATCTGCATTTTTCGAAGTAGCATCTACCGTAAATTGAATATAAGCTTTCTTGATCAAGGATCCCTTTGGAATACTGATATTTGTGAAGCGCAATCCAACCAACTGTGGGTCCTGAGTTGTGCTTTCATAACCAAATTCTAAATCCGAACTGTTCCAGTCGATATCTCCAACCGTTTTGGTTTGTGTTGGCGGACCGGCAATCCATTCTTCCAGATCATCAAAAGAATTGTTGATTCTGACGGATAGCGTTTGTTGTGCAAATAGAGAAGATTGACATGCAATCAGCACATGTAACAGAAGTAAGGTAAAGAGGCGCTTCATAGGTATATTAATTTGTGCCGCAAGTACTTACTTCAATAAGAGCAAATTGTTACCCGGCTATTAGCGCAATTTTGTGATTCGATTAAGTTAAAATGAAGTAATAAGGCCGCGCGGTAAACAAAGGCTGATGTATTTTTGCAGCATGTCCTATCACCTGGAACACCTGTCAGATACCATTTGTGCACCAGCTACCGCGCAAGGGGTTTCAGCAATTTCTGTTATCAGGGTCTCCGGAACGGAAGCCATTTCAATAGTTGCAGGATATTTTGCTCCCGGGCTATTGGAAAATGTTGCCTCCAATTCTGTGGTATTTGGCAAGATTATGGATGGAAATGAGCTGATTGATGAAGTATTGGTCAGCGTTTACAGAAATCCAAAGAGTTTTACAGGAGAGGACACCATTGAAATTAGTACCCATGGTTCTCCGTTTATTCAGTCGAGAATATTGGGTCTTTTACTCAAAGGCGGATGCAGATTGGCAGAGCCCGGAGAGTTTACCCGAAGAGCCTTTCTGAATGGAAAAATGGATTTAACCCATGCAGAAGCCATTGCAGATTTGATATCCACCAATAGTTCAGCCTCTCATTCCCTGGCAATCAGGCAAATGAAAGGGGGCTTTGCCAAAGAAATAGAAGAACTCAGAGCCAATTTGGTCAGGTTTGCAGCATTGTTAGAATTGGAGCTTGATTTTGGAGAAGAAGATGTGGAATTCGCCCAAAGGGATGAATTGACACAATTGACGGAAAATACGATTCAACGTTTGCGCAAAATGGAAGACTCTTTTGCGTTGGGTAATGTACTGAAACAGGGTGTAAGAACGGCCATCACAGGAAGACCCAATGCCGGGAAAAGTACCTTATTAAATACCTTGCTCAATGAAGAAAGAGCCATCGTGAGTGAAGTGGCCGGCACCACCAGGGATACGATTGAAGAGGTGTTGAATATCAATGGCATTCTGTTTCGACTCATAGATACCGCCGGTATACGCGAAACGGAAGATGTGGTTGAAAAAATGGGTATTGACCGCAGTTTAAAACACGCTTCAGAAGCCGATATTCTCATATATATGTACGACATTTCAGAAATGTCAGACAAAGAAGCTGAGGATGAAGTCGCTGTCATTAATACAAATGGAGCCAAAGTGTTATTGCTGGCCAACAAGGCAGATAAGAAAATTTCAAAAGCTTCCGGGCATTTGAATATTTCCGCAAAAACACCGGAAAGTTCAGTGGCAGTGAGGCAGGCCTTGTTTCAATTAAGCGGGGCTGACAACTGGGAGCAGGAAAGTGTGATTGTGAGCAATGCCCGTCATGTTCAGGCTCTGCGACAATCCAGATTGGCACTGGAAGTCGTGCAAACCGGTTTGAACGGTGGCAAAACCGGAGATATGTTGGCCTTAGATCTGAGAGAAGCATTACATCATATGGGTTTGATCAGTGGAGAAGTAGGCAACGAAGAACTGCTGGATCATATATTCAGGAATTTTTGTATAGGAAAGTGATCAATACAAAATTCTAAAACGCAGATATTATCTGCATCCGTCTGTTCTAACTTAACGGAGTTCAATTGGTCTATTAGTTATTCAAGTCTATTTCGGGTAAGACGGAAATCGTATATTATAAATTTAAAGTAAAGAAAAAACTTTACAAATATGCAATTAAAGTCATGTTATAGCTTTATATTTGTGGAGGATTAGTCAAATTATAGGTTAACTATGAAACGAAAATCTTTATATCGACAACAATTAAACAACAAAATGCAGGGCTATGCGGCATTAAATCAGGTGCCAAATCCACCTATTGGCTGGATAAAGGCCATACGCAACGCGTTGGGAATGACTATGCAGCAATTGGGGAATAAACTCAATGTTTCCAAGCAGGCCGTGCACGATATCGAAAAGCGTGAAAAGGAAGGTTCTATCACCATCAAATCGCTTCGCGAGATAGCCCGTGCCATGGATATGCAACTCGTTTACGGTTTTGTGCCTGTTGATGGTTCCCTGGATGCGCTCATCGAAAAACGCGCAAAACAACTTGCCACCGAAATTGTCATGAGAACAGCCAATACCATGAAACTGGAAAACCAGTCCATTTCCGAACAAAGGGTGAAATATGCCATTGAGGAAAGAACCGCATCCATTTTGAATGAAATGCCCAAGATGTTATGGGATTAAACCCTGCCTACTCAGAAGGCCAAACCCTTTTGAATGAGGAAGAAAGGGATGGACTGCTAATTCCTGTAATTTCTACCAGGTTCGAACTGGACGAGTTTGAGCAAATGAACATTGAACAGGCCATTGAATGGACTCAAGGTCGTTCGTTCACTCCGGAAACAGTATTTTCTCAATCATTTGTTTGTATGCTGCACAAGCGAATGTTTGGAGATGTATGGTCCTGGGCAGGTAAATTTCGCAAAACAGAAAAGAACATTGGCATTCCTTACTGGCAAATTCCCTCAGAGCTGAAATACCTGCTCGATGATGTCCGATTTTGGCATGAAAACGAAACCTATCCTCCGGAGGAGTTAACACTCCGGTTTAAACACAGACTGGTAAGTATTCATTGTTTTCCCAATGGAAACGGAAGACACAGCCGTTTAATGGCGGATATCATCCTGTCGAAAATTTATAAAAAGCAGGTATTCAGCTGGGGGTCGCAACAACCGGCTGACCATGATATTCGAAGTGCTTACCTTCGCGCGGTCAAAGTTGCTGACCAGGGTGATTTTCGCATGTTGATTGAATTTGCAAGTTCATGATGAACAGCTTAGAAGGCCTGGTTTAAATGAGTTTCCAATACCCTAAATTCGCGTATAACAAATTGCCCGAATTATTGTCAAAATATGTCCGTTAATTTCAACCTCAGACCCTGGACCATAGAAGATTTAACCAGCCTGGTCAAATATGCCAACAATTGGAATATAGCCCGATTTATGACGGACAAATTCCCACATCCATATACCGAAGAAAACGGAAGGTCATTTATAGCCTTTGCCAACCACGACAATCCGGTACACATTTTTGCCATAGATGTAAATGGTGAAGCGGTCGGTGGAATCGGCGTGCACCCACAGGATGATATTCTCAGAACAAATGCGGAACTGGGCTATTGGCTGGCAGAGCCATTTTGGGGACAGGGAATTATCAGTGCCGCCATCCCGAGAATGGTTCAATTTGCCTTTGATACTTATCCGATCAAGCGCGTTTTTGCCCGACCTTTCGGAACCAATTTGGCTTCGCAACGCGTTTTGGAAAAGAATGGTTTTGTGCTTGAAGCCAGACTGGAAAAAGTCCTGGTGAAAGCAGGGGAGGAATTGGATGAATTACATTATGCCATTCGCAGGTAATATTGAAAAATTTAACTTTGGTATCCTGAATTTTGAATACCAGCATATTGTGAAATACGTCCTTCCCAATCATTGTCTTTTAAGAATGCCAAAACCATGAAGAAGGTTTGTAAAAATGGACATTCGTATTTCAAAAGCAGTGATTGTCCGACTTGTCCCATATGCGAGGCGGAGCGTCGACCTTTGGCGGAGTTTCTGACTTTGCTCCCGGCTCCGGCACGCCGCGCTCTGGAAAGAGAAGGCCTTTTAACGTTAGAAGCTTTGTCTCAATTTTCCGAAAAGGAAATACTGAAATTGCATGGAATGGGTCCATCATCCATACCGAAACTCCGTAAAATATTGATGGAAAGTGGAATGGAATTTCGGAGAAACTAAATCTATCAAATGTAAATTTAGCCGTCTACTGAACCTTCTTCACAAACTCACTCTTCAAAGCCATCTCGCCGAATCCCGGTATCTTGCAGTCAATATTGTGATCGCCCTCCACCAGGCGGATATTGTTTACTTTGGTGCCGGCTTTGAGTGATTTAGCCGCCCCTTTCACAGGTAAGTCCTTTACAATCAAGACAGTATCTCCATTGGTCAGCAAATTCCCATTTGCGTCTTTGGCTACAATTTTATTTTCGCTTACCGCCTCTTCCGGGTTCCAGGTGTGCTCACAGTCCGGACAATACATGCCGTTATCTACCGGGTATGGATACTCATAACCGCATTCAGGACATTTGATTTCGCTGCTCATGCTTCAAATATACTCGCTTTTCTGACCCCAAAAAAAAGCCCCGACACCAGGCCGGGGCTCTGCTTTGAGTCGTAGTGTGATTTAGTTTTTGTAAAATCTCTGATTCAATATGGAATCATTCGTTTCCAATTTAATCTGATAAATACCGGAAGGCAAACTTTGTAAAGAGATCCCTTCCAGGGATGATACAACACCCTTCAATACCGCTTTACCACTGAAATCATATATCTCATAGGTGAATCCATCTGCATTGTTGGTGAAGTATAACTTGTCATGCACCGGATTTGGATACATGGTGATATCGCTTAAACGGTTTTCCTTAACGGAACCACTTTGCTCTTTAAACCTAACCAAACGAATGGAGAATGGACTGCTTGCAAAGAGTGAGTCCGCTGCGTCGCGGTATGCTTTAACCGTCCATTTTAAATCTACAGAATCTCCCTGAGCTATGCTCATGCTCTGCAGTATGGCACTGATTCCGCCGGATGTCAGGGACAATTGGGTTGACGTTCCTGCATTGTCAGAAGGCAATACCAACAATGGCGCGTTAAAGTTTCCGGCAGGCATATCCAACATCCAGCGATATTGATTGGCTTGTGCTGCACTTTCCCAGGTAACGGCAATTTTCGTAGTGTCGCCATCTTTGACCACAACTCTGGCATTATTGGCCGGACTGAGCAGATTAAATGCTGCAATCGGAGGTATTTGAGGCGTAATGTCCTTTTTGCGGGTACCCTGTAACTGATAACTGGAAACACAACCCTGAGAAGGAGATGAACAGAATTGGATCAACACTCCTTCAAAGGTGAATTTACCGGTTGGTATGGTTAAAGCCGGAGCATCTTCAATTTCGGTATCCGCAGCAGAAATGACTCTGAGTACCATAGAATCTGTCTTCTGATTTCCATCCCAAACATTATAGTTGGTGCTGGCCGTGAAATTACCGGTTCCCTGAATGTTCAGGTTTTTAACCCGGATCAGTTCACTTTCATAGGATTCAGGATTGGAGAGCAATTGGTTGACTGTAATTTCCTGAACCGCCGGTAAAGGACGTCCGGAAGCGAGTTTCATCACAAAGCTGGTCCCACTATATGCTCCGCTGCTCAATTGTATCTGAGCATAGTTATTAAAATCATTTCTTGGCCCAACAACTTCCACAGAATCTCCCTCTGCCAGTTTACCTGCAGCAATAGAATCAACCATGGCTCCCGAAGACTGACGTACCCCTATTCCACCGGTGGCGTCCTGAATATAGATGAATCTACCCCAGGCGCGGGTCACAATTCCCCGGGTGCGAACTAAGTTAGGAGCTGCGGTATTCCGTGCTTCCAGCAAACTTAGAGCAGGGTTTGTTTCCGGAAAAATTCCATCCGGGCGAGCATTCAGCAATTGAATTCTCTTATCACCTAAAATGCTGGTATCTCTCTGATTATAAGCCGTTCCGGTAGTTGCATGCTTGATTAACATGTATTCAGCAAATGCATCCTGCTCGCTTCCAATAACCGAGAAGCTGGCATTTCCTGCTGCTTTCATGGCTGTATCCAAATCTACTCTGGATGTAATGACGGATGGAAACGGATATCCGTCTCCTCCAACCGGAGAACCGGTGCCCGAAGGATTGGCCAGGAAGTTGAGCGTTACTATCTTGTAAATTCTGTTGGTATCACCGACCAACATCCCATTTCTAACCAATGTGTCCTTTCGGTTGCCCAATGAATCAATAATAACCAAGGACCAGATTTTGTTTCCGTTGGTTTTGGTCGTATCATAACTAAATGCAACTCCGCCTACCTGCGGGAATTGTCCCGGTGTGGCAGCAGGATTCGTAGCAGAAATACCATGTTCCAACAAACGTTTAACCCCCGGAGCATTGGTGGCAACTACGACCAGACGGTTGTTAAATCTCAGTGAGTTCTCTACATCCAGTTGAGAAATGTCGCCTTGTTGTTTTCCGGCTGCGGGATTCGCCTGTGGTGCTTCCAATATAACATTGGCACCCACTGCATTCACAAAGCCAACAGCAGAGCGAATACCTCCGCCATTTTTAATTGAAATTTTTACTTCCGGATCGTATTGACGGGCATACCATAAGTTGGCATCGCTGGAAACGTTTCCGAGGTTGGTTTCTTCGGTTCTCACAAAATTCCGGCGACCTTCCATGAATACTTTACTTTTTCCGAGGATATTTCCGTCTTTGCTGTTTATTACATTTCCAACTGTAGTGCAAAGAGTTCTTACCGCATTGGCTTTAGTTCCGGTTGCGAAGGCATCGGCATAATTTCCCCAAAGTTGTCTAACCATGGTAGAATCGCATATATATGCGCCATTTACTTGATTGTCAAGACCTTGAGTCAATAGTATTCCGTTTTGATCGAAATCACAAACGAAACGGCCAATATATTTCCACTCGCTGGTTGTGTTTAATATGACCATAGGTTCATTGGTTTTACCTTTGGTAACAATTGGATAAACGTCCACTGCTGTATGTCCCGGCCACAAACGGTCATTTGCATCGGCAGCAATATTGTGATTACCACCGGAAATGATGATGTCGACATTTTGCAACAAAGGCGCCAATGCTTTTTCATTGGCTATCTGCTGAAGATGCGCGAGAAGAATAATTTTATTCACACCTTCTTTGGCGATTAATGAATCAACCACAGGCTGAATAATGGCAGCCAATGCCGGCATATCGTCTACCTGAGGACCCATAATGGTCGTAGCACCTGGTGACGAAATCTTTGCGAGTACCTGGGTAGTAGCACCAACGATTCCAATTTTTTGTCCTCCTCTTTCGATGATAATGGAAGGTGCGATGCCTTTCTTCTGGCTATTGGCGGTAATGTTCACAGGGGTACGGAAGGCGGTATCCCGTAGGATTTGATTGGTATATAAGTAGCTGAGATTTACATCGTTGCTAAAATTGAGATTACAGCTTACATAAGGAAACTGAGCGCCTAACCAACGCTTATCCGCTCCGTTGCTGCGTATGTCAACCCCAATCTGTCCGTTCAAATCAGCAGTACCCAAATCAAATTCATGATTTCCAAGTGCGGATGCATTGAAACCAATGATATTCATAATGGCAATATCGGTTCTTCCGATGGCTGCCCTCTGAGCCTGACTGCCGGCGTAGTACATTGAAGCCGTGTTTCTCAGGGGTGTTTGGAGGGATGGATCTTCACCGGCAGACAAAAATGGACCGGGAAGCGTATTGTCACCGGAAGAAAGTATCAGTGTATTCCTGTGCATGTCTTCCAGTTTGTCCATTACTGCAGCGTAATTTGGAGCATCTGTAACCGCAGGAACAGCGCTTTCCATATCAGATGAATGCAAAATCTGCATCTGGTAATCGCTGCGTGAGTTCAGTTGTATCACCGAAACCGTGCCGCTGATCTCATTCGAAACGATCAATAAGTCCTTGCCATTTGGGCTTTGACCACGAGGTACGAAAATGATGCCTTCCGGTCCCAGGTCACCTACCGTAGAAAGGGTGCCGGTTCCTGGCGTAACGGTAAAGTTTCTCGGATTGACATAGTCCACGAAATAAGGAGAGGAAGGATTGGTAATGTTATAAATCATCACTCCACCAATTCGCTCCAGACCAATGAATGCATAGGTTGAATCAAGAATTTTTCCAATTGTTAATGCTTCCGGCTCCGGTCCTTTATCATCGCTTCGGTTGTCAAGTGTATTGTTCGAATTACTTGCATTGAAATTGGATGGAAACAATGCCGCAGTTCGTTGTTCAAATTCGTCTTTGCTGTCCCAAACCAGAGCTCCCGATTGCGCATTCCATATGCTAAATGACCGTCCTCCGTAACAAAATACAGAATCGAACTTTCCATCCTGGTTAAAATCTCCGAAGAAACGGGTAACGTTCAGACGTCCCATGGCTGTATTGGCTTTCATGGCTGTTACGTTCGCGGTTCCACCGAATTTGGTAGTATCCACCACATAAGATGAACTACCGAAGCGAATCTCTTCGTTGTTCGCACTTCCCCAATCTGCCCTTACATCACCTTCGTTGGCACTTACCAGATATTCGGTATTGCCAACTTTATAGGCTGCGAGAGCGTCGGGTTGAAACATTCCGAATACCGGATAATTGGCAATATTGATGGTTGAACCGTTGTCAGAAGCATCCAATCCGTTTCCGGAAAGGTTGTGATTCTTAAAACCGAGCGGGATCAATTGCGTAACCGTTGCACTGGTCAGGTCAATCACTGCTATGCAATTGTTTTCCTGACAGGTAGCCCAGGCCGTTTTAGAGTCAGAAGATACGGCAATATATTCGGGTTCAAGATCTTCAGCTATGGTTGAATTTCTCAGGAAGTTTCCGCCTGACTGGATTTTTCCGGTGATTTTGATTTTTGGATCTATGGATTGGCTGTTGAAGGCGGTGAATCCGGCGGTTTTCACATTCGATTGCGTTAAATTGGCAGCTCCTACCGTCATATCAATGATGCTCACAGAACCTTCAGGGTCAATGGTATATCCATTATTGGGTTCTCCTTCGTTGGCTACCAGAACTTTGGTTCCATCCGGAGTAAATGTGATCATATCCGGATTGGCACCAACCTTTACTTGTGAAAGAAATGCATGGGTAGAAGTGCGAAAGAAAACGGCCCTTCCATTTTCGGTTTTACCCGCGGAATCCAATACTGCCACGGCCAATACCCCATTGTGAATGGCGACCGAAGTAAGATCCGACCCATAAGGCTTCATATCAATGGTGGTAACCAATACCGGATTAGCCGGATTGCTCATGTCAACTACTTTTATGGAAGTATCTACGGCATGAGTTACAAAGGCTTTTTTTGTGACCGGGTCAAATGCCGATATTTCGGCAGCAGTGTTATTGTAAACACCGGTAGAATAACGCCCCAAAAATTGCGCGCTTAGTTGAGCATGAGCCTGTGGTAACAGACATACACTCAAAATAAGAAGAATAAGTGATTGTTTTAGTACTTGCATACAGATAGATATTTAATGCACGCAAATACCTTATGGGCTTGAAATCCAATATTTAGGAAATCCTAATTCTTTGTTAAGATTTTATGAGTGTAAAGAGATTTGGACCAACAATGTTAGAAAAGCGTAAAGCCTGGCTTATCAAATAGCTAAGAAGCTTGTCTCTTATTAACGGTGGGTGAAAAATCGATTAATTAATCCTTAAGCAAAGACACGGATTTTATGTCGGGATGACTGGACTCGAACCAGCGGCCTCCACGTCCCGAACGTGGCGCGCTACCAACTGTGCTACATCCCGAATTGATACTTCTTATTTGGCATCTCAAATAAAATAATTCTCTTGCGATTTATTTATATGTAAGATAGGTTTCACAAAGGAATTGTTTATTTGCGTGATGCCTATTCAATGGACGGAGGACTATAGTAAACCCATGCGATGGATGTGGGTGTCCTTGGGAATTAGCATTTTCCTGGGTGTCTTAAAGTGGGTAGCATTTATTTTAACAGATTCAAGTGCAATATTCTCCGATGCCCTCGAATCTCTGGTAAATGTTTTTGCCGGTGTCTTTGGACTTTATAGTATTTGGCTATCTTCCCGTCCCAGCGACCGACGTCATCCATACGGACATGGTAAAATTGAGTTCATTTCTTCGGCAGTCGAGGGTGTATTGGTAATGGTAGCAGGTTTTGCCATTGTAATTGAAGCAGTCAGACATTTATATAAGCCGACTGCATTGCATCAATTGAATGTTGGGATTTGGCTTACAGCTGTTTCGGCTGTCCTGCACTTTGCGGTTGGTTACTTTTTAATTGTGAAAGGGAAAATGATACATTCCCCGGCAGTTGAATCGAATGGAAGACATCTGCGAAGCGATAGTCTGACATCTGCTGCCCTTGTTATTGGTCTGGGTGTGGTACATTTTACGGGTTGGTTATGGATTGACGGATTGCTGGCTATTTTCTTTGGTGTATATATAATTAAGGAGGGGTATGAAATTATCCATGCTTCTATGATGGGTATGATGGATGCATCGGATGATGAACTATTAGAGCAGACCGTGAAAATTATCAATCAACATCGCGTTCCGGAATGGATTGATATTTATAATTTCAGGACAATTAAATATGGAAGTCTATTGCATTCAGATTGTCAGGTTGTATTACCCTATTATGTTACACACAAGAAAGCGGACGAATTTGTTAACTTATTGGACAAGGCGCTCAACAGTGGTGAAAGGTCGGTAGAGTTGTTTGTTCATACCGTTCCATGTGAGCCGATTCACTGTGCACATTGCACCATAGAAAATTGCTCAGAACGCAAATTTCCTTTTGAATCGAAATTTCTTTGGACCCGAGAAAGTATACAGAAAAAGAAATCCTCAGAAAATATAGCGCAGGCTTAGCGCGCCTTCATCTCCCCAAAGTCCGCTATAACCGATAATATTAAAAGCTGGTTTTATATCTACGCTAATATTAATAGGTATCTCAGTAAAATTATATTCTAATCCTAAAATCAGATCAGCACCTAATACCAAATGATTGTCGTGATCATTGAACCAGGGATTTCTGTCGCCATTCCATGATCCAATGTGTGCGCCAACGCCATAATACCAATTGAGGCGATCTACCTTCTTAAAGGAACGGTTAATTTCATAAAGACCGGCAATGTTCCAGCCACCCCATCGGGTTGAGATAATTCCTTCTATAGCGGCTTTGTCAGAAACAAAGTGCTTAATGGTAATACCTGAACTCGGCCCACCGCGCAATCCTATCCCGGTGGTATAATCCTGAGCATTTACAATTTGGAAAGAAACGAGCAAAAGTAAAATGAATAGGAACTTTTTCATGTGTTACAGATTTGGTTAGGACAAAAATAGAATCAAAACACATTGGTGAATACATTGATTTTTGAACATTTTCTTAATTAAAGGTAATGGCATTTTGAAAATCTTTCCATCAAAAAGGAGCATGGATTTATGAGGTTAGATTCATACCTTATTATATATAGGTATAAAAGTGAGCATGGGTCTCCTCACAAAAAGCTCCGTGCATATAATTCCTAAAAGTACATATTGGATGTAAATATCCAATCATATGGTACATGAAGGTGCCGATTTTCTGATTTAGGGTAGATTTAATGTTCGTGCATATCTAATAAACATGCATTTTAAGTACCTGAAAACCGATCACCGGACACGCGCCTACGGAAAATGTACATTAATGGGATAAATTAACAAAAAATAATAGCCTTGATAATCAGAGAGTTAAGATTATGAGTCCCAAAAAAGGAAAAATATTTCCAAGAAATGGAAGGAAATCGAAATAAAGGTGTTAATATTGTATCGCTAAACTATTCTACTACTTAATTAAAAAACAAAAAAAAACACGTTATGAAAAAAATCGTATTAACCATGTTAGCTCTAGGAGCTATTTCTGTGTCCGTCAACGCTCAAGACAACAACACTGACAATCACAAAGTAAAATTCCGTATTCCGGAAATCGCTTTATTGGATTTGGAGTATTCTGGGTCGTCTAAAAACATCACTCTTTCAGTTGAAGCTCCAACTGAGGCCGGTGAAAGCGTAGTATTAACAAACGCTACCAACAGCGAACTGTGGATCAACTACACATCTATCATCAAAACTACTTCTTCTGATGAAACTCGTAAAGTTTCTGTGAAGACTTCAGCTACGATGCCAGGTTTGGATTTGAAAGTACAGGCTGCTTCGGCTACTTCAGATGGAAAAGGTACAAAAGGTACAGCCGCTGGGTCTGCCTTAACCTTGACTACAACTGATCAGGACATCATTACAGGCATCGGAAGCTGCTACACTGGTAATGGTCATTCAAAAGGTCACAACCTGACCTATTCTTTGGCCCTTAGCTCTGGTGGAGACAACTTCAACCTGTTGGACAACCTGGCTGATGAGACAGAGGTAACTATAACTTATACCATTAGTGACAATTAATCGAAAGAAAAAATTTAACTTGTGGAAGTTATAGGTTAGCCAAAAGGAACAGGGTTAAACCCCTGTTCCTTTTATACATTATAACCGGGATGAAAAGAAAAATAAACATAGGAACTCTTCTGCTGATGCTGACCTTTACCTGCCTGGGTCAGGAAAACACGCATAAGGTGAAATTTATGATCCCGGATGTGAGCCTGATGGATATTGAAACCGATCAAAGCTCCAAAGACATAATTTTGCAGGTATTATCCCCCAATGAAGCCGGACTTCCAGCCTCAACCACATTCGAAGGAGCCAATTATATCTGGCTGAATTATACTTCGATCAAGAGAGGAGGAGGAGCCGGAAATCAAAAACTCATTTCCGTTCGTATCAGCAACGGAACCCTCCCGGAAGGGGTATCACTCAAAGCTGTAGCCTATAATGCCAGCAATCACGGACTGGGCAAAAAAGGTGTCCCTGTTTCGGGATATCTTGTTCTCAGTAACTCTGATCAAACCATAATCCATGAAATTGAAAGTGCCTTTACCGGAAATGGAAGTGGAAAAGGACATAAAATCGAATACAGCCTGCTTGTTGAAGAAGAAGAGACCGAAGATCTGGATAATGCTCTGGATGAAACAGAGTTAACCATCACTTACACCTTGACGGAAGATTAAATTGTATGTATTAATGTGCATACCACTACATCAGGTATCTTTTATGTGAATATTTCTGCCCTTCGTCGGTTATCAAGAGTTACGGCACAGTTTTTATTTTGCTTTTTTATCAAAACTGCTTACAATGAAAAAAATATTTTCTCTTTGCCTTTTGCTTTGGTCTATTCAATTCGCCCATGCCACCATCACGGTAGTCAATGGAATGTCGCACGAATATGCCTTTGAAAAAGGATCAAAACACAATGGTGAAATCGTTATAAAGAATTTATCAAAAAGCCCTGCCAGGGTATTGTTTTACAAAACGGATTTAATGCATAACTGCAATGGGGAAACTCGATTCGAGCCTATTAATGCGCATGAACGAACTTCTTCATCCTGGGTTGAAATTAGTAACAATGAATTGATCATTGGGCCCGAAGGAGAAGTGACAGCAACCTACAGCGTGACTGTACCATCAGAAGGGAATTTTATAGGTTCTTATTGGAGTTGTATTATGGTGGAAGAAGCAGAAGCACCCGATACATCAGAAAAGAAAAAAGGTATCAGAGTGCGATCACTCATACGTTATGCGGTACAAATTGCAGGTACCTTCGCAGAAGGTCAGGAGAAAAACCTGGACTTACTCGATCCAAAAGTTGACACTACCGACAATGGCGTCGCGCTAATGGTAAACGTACAAAACACCGGAAACACCTTAATGAAACCCATTATGGTACTTGAATTATATGATGACGCAGGTAGCTTGGTGAAACGAATTGAAGTTACAACACAAAAAGTGTATCCCGGAATGTGCAAGAAGTTTGAAATTACCCTTGAAGGTGTACCTCAGGGTAAATATGCCGGTGTATTGGTGGCAGACTGCGGGGAAAATGATTTATACGGTCTTAACCTTAATGTAGATTTAAGTCCGGGACGTGGCTAATCGGCTACTTCCACTATTTTTATATTTATTGTGTATGACATCCGTTGCAGCTTATGGACAAGCGGATGTGATGAAAATTCGCGACTGTGATTCTCTCGTGCAGCCGGGAAGCAGTCAAACCCTTGTTTACCGCCTGCAAAATCTCACAGACTCCCAAATCGTCATAGGTTTAGAGAATAAATTTACGTTGCCTTTGAGACCGGTGCTCTGTCCCCGACAAATAACATTAGACAGCGGACAATCAAAAAACATATTGGTCACTTTTTCGGTTCCCAAATTCACCCGTCCGGGAATTTCATATTACTCCCTCGTATTTAAGTTTATGGACAATCCCATTTATACAGGAGAAGGGCAGGTGAAAGTTGCTAAAATATCCAATCTCAACCTAAAGGTCATTAAACTTCCGGAATATGGAAGAGCCGGCGATAAAATTGATGTTGTTTACTTATTGACTAACGAGGGAAATGGAGAAGAATCTTTACAGTTACAAAGTCTTTATGCTGTAATTGACGGCCCCAAAGAACTGAAAATACCGGCGGATAGTACCGTGTACATCCATTTACATTCATTTACCCTGAAGGATTTGAAATACCCTTATGACCAGAGCTTCGATTTAAAGCTGATGAATCCCAACGGAGACTGGATGAACGGAATTCAAAAATCCGTGAAAATCTACCCAACCCGGGTTGTGAAGAACGACCCTTATCACCGTTATCCGATCCT
>CAZTGZ010000019.1:30394-43136 GCA_964613385.1 uncultured Chitinophagaceae bacterium | reverse complement strand
AATACCACAACCGGGTCTTTCATTCCCTTTCTTTCAGCTGTTGCATACCATTTCAAGGCATCGCGGCTATTGTGATTCAGGCGAAAACATTCTGCCGCATTGAACGCGGCCTTTATCTGATCTGCCTTCTCGGTTTTCTTATCTTTATAAACTTTTGAGTATAAATCTGCTGCGACTGCATATTGATGCAAGTCCATGTTCTCATCTGCACGTTTGATAGATGCCTTGCAACCATGAAGCAGCAGCGCTACTGTGGTCACAGACAATACCAGAAGTAATCTTCCAATCTTCATAAGGTAAATTGAGGCGAAATTATAAACGCCAAAAATCAGTAATTAAATATCGAATTGCAAATAATTTTTCTTCAACTCTATGAGTAATGAGTTGAAAATTAAATTCTATGAAGAAAAAATCACTAACGAATAAATAGCAATTCTCGGTATTTAGGCAATTCCCACATGCGATCATCCACGAGTCTTTCCAATTTATCTGCGTGGTAACGAATATTGTCGAAATGACTTTTCACTTTATCGCAATAGGCTGATGCTCTTTTTTCAATATCGTCTATATCGTTTGACTTTTTCCTGTGCTCGGTCATTTGATCCACTTCCTTCTTTAATGCAACCAGATTTTCGTTAATCTGACTTAACATTTCCAGGTGGGGTTTTACTGCATCGGACTTTAATCCTGCATCTTTCAAATCTTTGATACAACCTGCCAGTAGCTGTTGATAACGAACTACTGCCGGAATAATGCGCGTGAAAGCCAAATCTCCCATTAATCTGCCTTCAATCTGAATTTGCTTGATATACGCCTCCAGATTTACTTCATATCGGGCATGCAATTCTTCACGGGTAAATATTCCGTGTCGAGTCATCAGTTTTTCCGTATTCCCTGAAACCAATGCTTTCAGTGCAGATGGGGTATCCTTTAAGTTAGACAAACCCAATTCTGCGGCTTTTTTAACCCATTCATCGCTGTAACCATTGCCTTCGAACAGAATACGTTCGGAGTCTTTGAGGTACGATTTGAGAATTGAAATAATGGTTTCCTCTCTATTTTTACTTTTGGCCTTATTTACTTCAGCTGCAAATTGTGTCAATTGATCTGCAACGGCGGTGCACAGCACTGTCATAGGCGAAGAAGAATTCTGAGATGAACCTACGGCGCGCAATTCGAATTTGTTTCCGGTAAATGCAAAAGGACTCGTACGGTTACGATCGGTATTATCTGCCTGAATTTCAGGTATTTTCGCTATATTGATGACCTTGCCTTTGTCTCCACCTTTGGATTTTTTGCCCTGAAGAAAGTCATTGAGGACTTTGGTGAGCGTAGATCCGATAAATATAGAAATGATGGCCGGAGGTGCCTCATTTGCACCTAACCTATGGTCATTGCTGGCAGATGCAATACTGGCTCTGAGCAAATCGGCATGGTCATGAACCGCCTTGATGGTATTGATAAAAAATGTAAGGAATTGAAGGCTGTTACCCGGATTGTTGCCAGGTGAGAGCAAATTGACACCTGTGTTGGTAATCATGCTCCAATTGTTGTGCTTTCCGGATCCGTTAATACCGGAAAATGGTTTTTCATGGAGCAATACTTTAAAATTATGCCGGCGTGCCACTTCTTCCATCAGATCCATCAGCAACTGGTTATGGTCGATGGCCAGATTCACTTCTTCGAACATCGGGGCACATTCGAATTGACCCGGAGCCACCTCATTGTGTCTGGTTTTCAGTGGAATACCCAGCTTTAGGGCTTCAATTTCCAGATCGTACATGTAATTGAATACTCTATCCGGAATACTTCCAAAATAATGGTCTTCTAATTGTTGCCCTTTGGCCGGAGCATAACCATACAGTGTGCGACCACATTGCAGCAGATCAGGTCTGGCATTGTACAAGGCCCTGTCAACCAGAAAATATTCCTGTTCAATTCCGAGTGAAGCTGTTACCCTGTTTACATTTTCATCGAACATCTTACACACCTGTGTTGCTGCGTGGTCTAATGCGTGCAGCGATTTCAGGAGTGGTGCTTTATAATCCAGTGCTTCACCGTTGTATGATACGAATATAGTGGGAATGCAAAGGGTTTTGCCGGAGGTATTTTCGTAAATAAAGGCGGGTGAGCTTGGGTCCCATGCCGTATATCCGCGGGCTTCGAAAGTATTGCGCAATCCGCCGCTTGGAAACGATGATGCATCGGGCTCTTGCTGCACCAATGAACCGCCGCTGAATTTTTCCATGGCAATCCCTCCTTCTGCTTCATACAAAGAGTCGTGCTTTTCAGCCGTAAGACCGGTTAAAGGCTGGAACCAATGCGTATAGTGAGTGGCTCCATTGGTTATGGCCCATCTTTTCATACCATTGGCAACATGTGAAGCAACCTCCCGATCAATTTGGGTCACTCCGCCCCCGTCTATCGCACTGCGCACCGCTGCATAAGCCTCCTTGCTCAGGTAGGATTTCATGGCGCGATCATCGAAGACATTTGAGGCAAAATACTCAGGAACAGATACTTGAGGAACATTTACAGGAACTGTTTTGCGTTCCATTGCAATTTCCAGGGCTTTGAATCTCATGGAGAAGAAATTAAGCCGCAAATATACAGTGAGTGCCGATGTGGCTGGTATGTAAAGGTAATCTTAACTCAACAATTTATGAACAGTTTCAGGCTCCTCCCGCCTTCATTTTCTCGGCGTTTTCAGCAAACTGAAGCTGGTCTATCATTTCCTGGATGTCGCCATTCATCACTTCAGGTAAATTGTACAATGTCATACCGATGCGGTGGTCTGTAACACGGCTTTGCGGAAAATTGTATGTTCGAATTTTGGCACTTCTGTCACCAGTACTCACCATGGTCTTTCTTTTAGAAGTAACCTCATCCAGGTATTTTTTGTATTCCATTTCGTAAATCCGGCTCCTCAATACCTTCATGGCCTTTTCACGGTTTTTAATCTGAGATTTCTCATCCTGACACTGTGCGACAATTCCGGTTGGAATATGCGTTAAGCGAACCGCTGAGTAGGTCGTATTCACACTCTGTCCGCCCGGACCACTGCTCTGAAAAGTATCTACACGAACGTCGCTTTCCTTTACATCCACATCAAACTCTTCGGCTTCCGGCAATACAACCACGGATGCCGCTGAAGTATGCACCCTTCCCTGAGATTCGGTTGCAGGTACCCTTTGTACCCGGTGTACGCCCGACTCAAACTTCAAGGTTCCATACGCCGCGTTTCCGGTTACACCCACTATCACCTTGCTGAAACCGCCCGCAGTTCCTTCTACCGATTCCATTATTTCGAATTGCCAGCCTTTGTCGGAGCAATATCGCTGGTACATACGCAGCAAGTCTCCGGCAAAAATGGATGCCTCGTCTCCGCCGGTACCGGAACGGATTTCCAAAATTGCATTCTTCTCATCCTGAGGATCTTTCGGCAACAACAAAGTTCGTATTTTCTCCTCCATGGGCTCCTTTTGATCCATGAGTCCTTCTAATTCCTGTCTGGCCATTTCGCGCATTTCCGGATCCTTATCGTTTTCCATGATGCCCCTGGCTTCAGATATTCCTTCGGTGAGCTTCCGATATTCGTGATATGCCTCCGCAACGTCCTTTAAATCAACATACTCCTTGTTAAGTTGGGTGAATTTCTTCATGTCCGAAGTAATCTCCGGACTGGAAAGCAAAAGCTCTACCTCTTTGAATCGGGCTTCAATGGCCTGAAGTTTTTCTAACATACGAAATTTTCAGGGCGCAAAGGTAATCAATCAGAAATAGTTATCATCTGAATACCCAAATCGGTGAGCACAAACAGGCGGTTGGTCTGATACCTGAACGTCCCTGTATTTTGGGTCGAGACGCGACAAATTACCCTTTCATCAAAAACGTCCAAATCAAACCTGTAAACAATACCCCCTGACATATAAATCCAGTTTTTACCTACAATTTGACCGGGTGCATCACTTTTGGATTTTAATGTTCGGATATGATTGGAAAAAATATCAAACTCTTCCAATCTGCCTGATTTATCAAACACATAAACCGCATTTTCCAAGTCCTGTATGCTATAAATATCCTGCGTGTTTTGACTGAATCGGAGCACATTCCCGCTCTCATGTAGTAATTTCAACTGCTTATCAAATTTCTTTAACTGCTGATCTGATATATCAAAAATCCAAATCCCATTGTCGTAACTTCTGGCAATAGCGGCCGGTAAAATCCGGGTTTGATTGAGATCGATGACGTTGCGTATGCTCAGCTGATTGTCGGTAATCAGTATGTAACCGGCTTCTTTATAAAACAAATAAATTTCGAAAGGATTGGAAGCATCAATGCTATGAACCGCGCCATAAACTCTGTGATTTACGGAGAGCAGTTTTACCGTATCTCTATATTTAACAATGGTTTGATCTGCTTCAACTGCAAAAACATGACCCATGGGATCCGTGGTAAATGTAGTAAAGTTGCCCCGGATATAAATTTCCGGTTCATGTGCAGCACAACACAGGGAAAACAACGCGAGAAATATGAAAAGCAGTTTATTTAAAATCATGCATTCTGAGACCATTTTGATCCAGAACAGCAAAAGCCGGTCCGGTAACCCATTCGCCTAAATTAATGTAGCGTGCACCCCCTTCGAGCGGAATATCGAGCTTCAGATGTCGATGACCGAAAATCATATAGTCATAGAAATCCTTTTTCAGGAGATCTTTACAATATTGCAGCAGCCATTCATTGGGTTCATAATACGGGAACATGTTGCCATTTCCGTTAATTCTGCTTTTCGACGACAAGTACTCTGCCAGACCCATTCCCCATGTTGGCGGGATGGCAGCAAACAGACGCTGGCATATCCTGTTTCTGAACACCTTTCTGATAAATTTATAACTATAGTCTCCGGGGCCTAAACCATCACCATGGTGCATGTAGATTTTTCTGCCATTCCATTCTGATATAAGTTCTTCATCGATTAATTTCACCCCAACTTCTTTTTCCAGATAACCGAACATCCACATGTCGTGATTGCCGCGAAACATATAGACTTCCACTCCCCGGTCGCATATTTCAGCCAGGGCACCCAGCAAGCGCACATAACCCTTAGGTACTACTTTTTTGTATTCGAACCAAAAGTCGAACACATCGCCCAGGAGCACAATCACATCCGCATCACGGCATTCGGTTTGCAGCCAGCGCACAATTTGAGCTTCTCTTTCCCGGCTTGATGTATAATCGGGAACGCCCAGATGAAAATCGGAAGCGAAACAGACTTTGGTCATGTTACAAATTTAAGCGGAAAGGCTCAAGGGTAGGAATACCGTTGTACACCAGCAAAAATAAAATTTTCATATGCAGATTTAACTGATTTTAACTTTAGAGCACAGGCTGTGGTTTTTTCATTAACAAATCCTAAAAGGCACTGCAAACTGCCTAAAATGAAATACTTTTGATACACACTAAGTTAAACAAAAAACCATGCGTAGACTGTTAGTCATTTTGCTCTCTGTTGTCACTTTTGGCATTCATGCCCAAGACCTGCATACGCCCAAAGAAATATTTGAAATTCTTAAGGAGTCCTCACTCACGTATATGGTTGAGATTTCAAACTTTGAGAATATACCTGAAGACCGGAAAGATAATTTAAACATCAATGATTATTACCGTGTTAGCGGACCCGAAGGTGAGAAAATTCATATGTATGACAAAACTGAAGAAACGGAGGATCTTTTAAAACGTGCAAATGAAAATTATAACCGGAAAATATATTCCGACGCCCGTAAAATCTATGAACAAATTCTCGAAATTGATCCGAATTATTTCCTGATGATGACTTACATAGGCCAGACGTATGAAGCAGAGAATAACCATAAAGTTGCAAAGGAGTGGTATCTAAAATCGATCGAGAAAAACTATATTGATTTTTTGGCGCATTGGCTTTTGGCAGAACAGTATTATATAGATGGGATGTTAGACGAGGCTGTGAGCGAAATTACCATAGCAAAAATTTTAGATCGGAATAATCCGAGAATAGATAAGTTCATGAAGAAAATCTATTCGGCAAAAAAGCTCACATTTCAGAATTGGACCTTCAATCCTCATTGCCATGTTGAGAAAAAAAATGAAAAGGAAGTGCTGATTTCTTCTGATGATACCTGGTTAGGTTACGGAATGGTAAAAGCTGCCTGGAAATTTGAACCCGGTTATCGGGAATCAATGGGTTCGAATAAAGAGGAATTTTCTTTTACTGAAGCCAAAGAAGGAATTTTAGCCCTTAGTATTCAGTTTAATCCAAAAACATTTAAGAATTATCCTGATATTAAGGCTCTGAACTTTGCTATTGAAAACAAAATGACCGAAGCTTATATTCTATATGAAATTCTATTGCCGGATTATCCCGGTGCTGTTCGTAACTTTTCAGAAGAATCCATCGAATCCATTAAGGAATACATTTTGTTGGTAAGAGGATCATTGATGTAAACTATAGTCTAAAATGAAATCTATTTTACTCCCATTTGGTATTAAAATCTGTGCACTAAGTCTGGGCATTTTTTTATACAACGCATTGGCTTCAGCTCAGGTTCCGGGAAAAAATAACCGGGAAAATATTGGAGAGGATGTTATGGCCGAGGAAGTTCCGACATTACATGAACCAAATAATGTCCGTATTTACCAAGTCAACGGAAAATACGGCTTTCAGCTGAACAATCAGAAAAAGCCGGAATTATATGATAAAATTTCTTCCTCCTATTACCAATATATCGTCAAACTCAACGGGAAATTTGGTCTGACAGACAGAAAAGGTGAGCTTTTGGTGAAGCCGGAATACGATTCCATTTATATGCTGCCGTATCAAATGTCTACCCATATCCTTGTACAAAATGGAAAATTAGGTGCGGTAGATGAAGTCGGCAAAATCATTCTGAAGCCAAACTACAAACAAATCCATTTCTGTTCCTCCAAATTTCCTTTTGCCATATTGGGAAGTCCGGAAAATGGATTGGAGCTGATCAAAATTGATGAAAAACCAACAACACCCATACCGTTGGAACATATTCAGGTGTATGCCAATCTGAGCATCATTAAATCACAGGGCAAGTTTGGTATCATACATGATAAAATCATTATTCCCATAGAATATGACAGTATTTTTCATCCTGTGAATTCTTTATACGACCGTGGAAACTCAAAGAACATAAAACTACCCCCATTTGATTACCGCAATCAGGAGCGCACCATTGAATGTTTAGCCATACGTAAAAACGGCAAATTGGGCATGGTAGATATGAAGGGAGAACTGATCTTTCCCGTTGAATTTGATGATATCCGGAATAATTCAACTTTCGGATATTATTCCATACTAAAAGGCAAATTGTTCGGATTGTATTTTGTTCAGACCGGGGTAAAAACAGACATTGAATATCAATACCATTACAAAGACGGCATCGGTTATGTAATGGCGGTAAAAAATGACAAAACCGGGGTATATAATATGAAAGGGACTTTGATTTTACCCTTTGAATATGACAAGGATTTTATTGCTCAATATTCCGGACTGGGCTTGAGGGTTACCAAGAACAAAAAGCGCGGTTTGGTTGACCCGAAAGGCAACATTTTGGTACCGCCGCTGTATGATGATATCGCCACCTTTGATGATTATACATTCAAAGGGCTTATACGGGTGATTTCGGGAGGAAAATCCGGTGTGGTTAATCTTAGGGGAGATACGATTATTCCGGTTCAGTTTGAATGGATATCAGATTACCACGGCATGTTTAAGGTAATTACCCCAAACCCTGACCGAAAATGCGGTTTGCTGGATACGATGGGTCAAACTTTAGTACCTATTGAATATAATTGGATACGCGACACAGATGCGGAAGTAAGCAAATTGGCCATTTTGATAAAAAACGATCAGGACTATGGATTCTACCACCTGAAAAGTCTCGAGGTTTTGGATGTTCAAGCCACCGAATTTGGGTATATTCATGATGAAGACTTGCTAAAAAATCCAGAAAATAGTTCTGCCAGTAACCTCATCAAAATTCGCAATAAGGAAGGTAAAATCGGATTGTTGAATGAAATGAGCGGAAAATTGGATGTCCCGGCGATTTATCAGAACATTTACCAGCAGTTTACTTTGAATAGACTAACGTATTATGCGGCTAATCGCCAAGGCAAACATGGGATAATTGATGCTGACAACCGGGAAATATTGCCATTTGTTTACGATAGCGTTCAATTCGATTTGCTGTCGGATTATTTACAGGAAACTACCAAAATGCCACTCGGAGTTGTGGTGAAAAAGAATAAAAAATATGGTGTAGTTGATATGAATAACCACATCATCATACCCATAGAATATACATGGGTTCAGCGTATATCGTATACCGGGCTATACAAAGTTAAGTCCGGGTCTGCCTTTAAAATCATGAATGTTTATGGCCGTGTAATTCATCCGGGTCCTTTTGATGAGGTTGGACAGTTTGAAGTTCAAAGAGCCTCGAATTATGATGAAGAATCGAGATTTTCTGCATTAACTTTTCATGCCGGTAAGATGCGGGTTATCAATGATTCCGGCAGATTTATCAGTGCACCCATTCCCATGCAGCCCCATGTCGGATACAGAAGTTTTGATGAACTGAAATCCGCTTTGGTTAAAGCTTTAGATGCCGAGGATGATGTATTACTGAGAGAATTTGCCAATGAAATTGCTCCTTCTCCTCATTTACTGTATTACCTGAAACAGAACATTTTCACCGAAGAAAATTTGGGATATATGAATGTGGCAGAGATAAGGGAAAGGTATTTCGATGATCTGAAAGATTTCAAGGAATCATCATGGAAGAGTGAAGATTTTGGAAAAACCCATAGATATTCCCTCGTTGGAGTTGAAGATTACACGATGTACGGCGAAGATTATGTGACGAACTGGCGCACCACTGACCATGCATATAATGATCGCTTGCTGGAATTGATTTTGCGACACAGCGTTAAGGTGAACGGATTTTGGATCAGCTCGTATTTTATGACAAGGAGATTCGGGGATTGAGGGGCTTAATGCGCCTCCAGCCAATTAACTCCGCTGCCTGCTTCCACCAACACCGGAACCTTTAATGGTAATGCCGCTTCCATTTCTTCCTTTACCAGTGCTTCCAACTGGCTTAATTCATCGATAGGGGCATCAAACAGCAATTCGTCATGAACCTGCAAAATCATTTTTGATTTGAGTCCTTCCTTATTCAATCGGTCAAATACCCGTATCATGGCTATTTTAATCATATCCGCCGCACTGCCCTGTATGGGTGCATTAATGGCGTTTCGCTCCGCAAAGCCAACCAATGTGCGGTTTTGCGAGGTGATGTCACGGATAAAGCGTTTCCGGCCCAACAAAGTCTGCACGTAACCATGTTCCCGGCAAGCATTGATGGTTTGATCCATATATCTGCGAATGCCTGAGAATTGGGTAAAATATGAGTCAATAATGTCTGCTGCTTCAGTTCTGGAAATTCCCACCCTTTCGGCCAGTCCAAATGCACTGATTCCGTAAATGATACCGAAATTGACGGTTTTCGCTTTTCTTCTCATATCTGAATCCACAGATTCCAGAGGCACTCCAAAAACTCTGGATGCCGTTGCGGTGTGAATGTCTAAACCCTGATTAAACGCATCTATCATACCTGCATCCTCACTCACCGAAGCAATAATGCGCAGTTCTATTTGTGAGTAGTCGGCACTTAACAAACGGTGATTTTCGTCCCGGGCTATGAACGCCTTTCTGATCTCACGTCCCTTTTCAGTTCTAATGGGAATATTCTGCAAATTGGGGTTATTGCTGCTCAGTCTCCCGGTAGCCGCCACGGCCTGATTAAAGGAAGTATGCAAACGACCGGTTTTTTTACTCACCAATAATGGCATGGCATCCACATAGGTAGATTTCAATTTCTGAACCTGCCTGAAATCCAATATCAAGGCCGGCAAAGGGTGTTTGGGTGCCAACTTTTGCAATACATCCTCTCCGGTCTGATACTGCCCTGTTTTGGTCTTTTTAGCTTTTTCATCCAACCTGAGTTTTTCGAATAACACCTCTCCCAACTGTTTGGGCGATGCTATGTTAAAGTGAACTCCGGCTTCTTTGTATATCGTCTCTTCCAGTTGCTTGCTTTCTTTCTCCAATTCCCTTGAATACTGTTCCAGAAAGGGAGAATCCAGTCGTACTCCTTCCCTTTCCATATCTGCCAACACGGGAATGAGCGGGATTTCTACATCGTAAAACACTTTTTCAACTTCGAGATCCTTAATTCCCGGTTCAAATATTTTCTTGAGTTGTAGGGTAATATCGGCATCTTCCGCTGCGTATTCCTTCACTTTTTCAATATCAACGTCGCGCATGCTCAATTGGAATTTGCCTTTTTTTCCAATGAGTTCCGTTATGGAAACCGGGCTGTATTGCAGATATCTTTCCGACAAATAATCCATATTATGGCGCTGATCCGGCTCAATCAGATAATGGGCGAGCATGGTATCGAACCATTTACCTTTTAGACCGATGCCATATTCGCGAAGGATACTATAGTCATACTTGATATTCTGTCCGGTTTTTTCAATGTGCTCATTTTCAAAAAACGGGCGCAACACCTCCAGCCACTCCTGGCATTCATTTCTGGATTCCGGCATGGCTACATACCAGGCTTTTCCGGGAACTACACTAAACGAGCAGCCCACCAACTCTGCAACCAAGGGGTCCAGATCCGTGGTCTCTGTATCAAAACAAACCGATTTCGCTTTCAGTAATTCGGCGGTGAGTTTCTGAAGTTCTGATTTGCTCTGAATCAAAATATATTCATGTGGAACATCCGCTATCGTTTTTAGATTTACATGCGATTCTTCTTCAACGGCTGCCTGAACCTGTGAGGGTCCGGTATCCCCAAATAACGAAGGTTGTACCGGTCCGGAAGGCTGTGTGCCCAACACACGATTGAGCAAGTTTTTAAACTCCAGAGCATTAAAAACTTCTTTAATTTTATCCTGATCCACAGGGTCTAATTGCAGATTTTTCTCTTCAAATTCAATGGGCACTTCAGTATTGATGGTGGCCAGCCATTTGCTCAGTCTGCCTTGTTCTGCATAAGTCTCAACATTTTCCTTCTGTTTTCCTTTTAGTTGTTCGGTATTTGAAAGTAGGTTTTCCAGATTACCGAATTCCTTCAATAATTTTACGGCTGTTTTCTCCCCAATTCCCGGGATTCCCGGAATGTTGTCGACGGCATCTCCCATCAGTCCCAGTATATCAATTACCTGATCGATGCGCTCAATATCCCATCTTTCACACACTTCCTTCACCCCCATGATTTCTATTTCATTTCCCTGGCGTCCGGGTTTGTAAATAAAAATATGATCGCTCACCAACTGACCGAAATCCTTATCCGGGGTAACCATATATGTGGTATATCCGATTTTTTCTCCCTTTTTTGCCAAAGTGCCGATGATATCATCTGCTTCATAGCCATCAATGGTAATGACCGGAATCCGGAAGCCTTCAATAATTTTAAAAATCCAGGGGATGCTTTTCACCAGGTCTTCGGGCATGGCATCCCGTTGACCTTTGTATTCCGGAAATTTCTCATGTCTTTCGGTTGGTGCAGGCGTGTCAAAAACAACAGCAATATGTGAAGGTTTTTCGCGTTGCAGCAAATCGAGCAGTGTATTGGTAAAACCAAACATGGCTGAAGTATTCAATCCCTTGCTGGTAATGCGCGGGCTTTTGGAAAATGCAAAGAAAGCGCGGTATATCAATGCCATACCGTCGAGGAGGAAAAGTCTTTTGTCCGGATTCATGAGGCCGTAAATTTACGGTTTTCATGTAAACATGAGGCTCTGCCCTTCCCTTACGGGTCAAATTCCTATTTTTGCGCTTTGAAAGAAGCTCATGGCATTTACACCTAAATTTAATCTCATCGAAGAACTGAAATGGAGAGGACTGTATCAGCAGGACATTCCGGGAACGGAAGAATTGCTGATGAAGGAGCAGGTGAGAGGGTATATTGGCTTTGATCCGACGGCAGATTCCTTGCATATCGGCAATTTTGTGCCCATCACTTTATTGGTTCATCTTCAGCGCGCAGGGCATATACCTGTTGCATTGGTTGGTGGCGCGACGGGTATGGTGGGCGATCCTTCGGGTAAAAATTCAGAGCGCGTTTTTTTGGATCAAGATACCCTTCGTCATAATCTTGAATGTCAGAAAAATCAGCTCATGCGCTTTCTCGACTTCAGTAACCCCGAAAATCCCGCCATCATGGTAAACAATCACGATTGGTTTGCAGGTATGGGATTTCTCGAATTTTTAAGAGATGTAGGAAAGCATATTACTGTGAATTACATGATGGCCAAAGATTCTGTGAAAAACAGAATGGAAAGCGGTATCAGTTTTACCGAATTCAGCTATCAATTGGTTCAGGGCTACGATTTCTATCATTTGTACACCGAGATGGGCTGTAAGTTGCAAATGGGTGGCAGCGATCAATGGGGAAACATCACGACAGGTGTAGAGCTCATCCGCAGAAAATCAGATGGAAATGCATTCGCACTTACCGCACCGCTGGTGACCAAGGCAGATGGCAGCAAATTCGGCAAGTCAGAGGGAGGAAATGTTTGGCTCGATAAGGATAAAACATCACCCTATAAATTTTATCAGTTCTGGTTGAATATGGATGATGAGGGTGTTGGTGATTACTTAAAG
>CAZTGZ010000019.1:0-30384 GCA_964613385.1 uncultured Chitinophagaceae bacterium | reverse complement strand
CCGGAAGATATTTGAAATTGTTCAGCATGCTGAGCCGTGAAGAAACAGAAGCCATTATTGCTGAGCATTCTGAGGCTCCGCATCTTCGCAAACTTCAAAAGGCTCTGGCTAAAGACATAACGTTGCGCGTACATTCTGAAGAAGATTACCAGAATGCCATAGAAGCATCTGAGATTTTATTCGGTCAAGCGACTGCATCTGCCTTGAGAAACCTGAGCGAACAAGATTTTCTGGCAGTTTTTGAAGGGGTGCCTATGACCGAAGTTGCTGATATTGAGTCAGGCAGCAGCATAACAGACTTGTTGGTGAAAATCGGTGGCTTTTTAGCTTCGAACGGAGAAGCCCGCAGAGCTCTTCAAGAAAATTCAATTTCGGTAAATAAAGAAAAAGTGGATGACAGTTACCGTTTTGAGCCCGGTGATTTGATTGGCGAAAAATATTTGCTCTTGCAACGCGGAAAGAAAAACTATTTCATCCTCAAGTTGGTTCGTTCCTGATATGCAAACATTCAATCCAAAAGAATTAAGCATTCCGGCACTACATCAATTATTGCTTGGCTCTGTTGGTCCGAGGCCCATTTGTTTTGCGAGCACAGTGGATGCCGAAGGTAACAGAAACCTGGCTCCCTTTAGCTTTTTCAATATATTTGGAAGTAACCCTCCCATAGCGGTGTTTTCACCTGCACGTAGCGGTAGAACAGGGCAGACCAAACATACCCACGACAATGTGCTGGAAGTACCGGAAGTTGTGATCAATGTGGTGAATTATGCCATGGTTTATCAGATGAGTCTGGCTAGTAGCCCTTATCCCAAGGGAGTTGACGAATTTATCAAAGCCGGTTTCACACCCATTGATTCCGAATTAATCAGACCTGCCCGTGTGGCAGAATCTCCGGTTCAATTAGAGTGCACAGTACTGGAAGTGAAGAGCTTTGGCGAAGCCGGAGGTTCCGGAAATTTGATCATTTGTGAAGTATTGAGGATTCATGTGAAAGAGGAAGTGATGAATGATCATGGAGGAATAGACCAGACTAAAATAGATCTTGTGGCCCGAATGGGAGGAAATTATTACTGCCGTGCACACGGAACAGCGCTATTTGAACTGGATAAACCGCTCACAACCATGGGCATAGGTTTTGATAATTTGCCTGCAGATGTCAGAAATAGCCGTATTTTAACGGGAAATCATTTGGGTTGCCTGGCCAATGTGGAACAAATTCCTGAAATCCATGCTGAAGATATCGCAAATTATGGCTCCATGTCAGAAGCAGACCGACATCTACTTGCCGCTGAAAATCTCGAAAATGGAAATGTATTAGAAGCGTGGAAAATATTGATTATCAAGACCTTATGAATTTAAAACTGTTTCTTTTTAAGCTTTCCATCATTCTTCTTCAAACTTTGAAAATCACCCTTTTGCTTACCCCCTTGGTATTGGCGGTTAGGGCCATTTATATGCCGGTGTTTGATTTATTGCCGGAATTGCAGGCTGCCATTTTTATTGCTTTTGGAATAGGTATGTCTGCCACCATTTGGAATGCCTTTGAGTTCGAGAATTACCGACTGATGGATTTGAAATATTACCTCAAAAGCCATCAGAAGTACGAATTAAGCCTCTCTGAAACTCTGGATGGATCGCAAGTAAGGGATTTTATCATTGAAAATATTTCCCAAGCCGGAAACTGGAAATTAATCAGCAAAGAGGAACAGAATCTTGAATTCAAGGTATTGTCAAAAAGGAAAATTGCAGATACGGTAAGGATCCGCATTCAAGGCAACCGGGTTTTGATGGAAAGCAAACCCCGGCTAAACTTTTGGCCACTGGACATGGGCAGGAATTACAAAAACATTCTTCACCTGATGGTTGTCATTAAGAAAATGCCTTTTACAAAATGAATGTAACGATTTTATCGGGATCATCCAGACCAGATAACAATACACACAGAGTAGCCCTGGCTTTGTCCGAAACTGCAAAACGCCTCGGTTCTACAGCGCAAGTGGTCGATTTCAAAGATTATGATATTCCCTTCCCAAACGGAGGATCCTTACATTTACCTCATTTGAGCGCGTTTCAGCAACAGTTGCACGATGCCTGGGATAACGCTGATTTAGTAATCATGGTTACACCCGAATACAATTGGTTCCCAAGTGCAGAAATCATCAATTTGCTACATCAAATTGGCACACATCAATTTCGCCATTTATTTGAAAACAAGGTATTTGCCTTTGCAGGGGTGAGCACAGGGCGGGGAGGTCGTGTTCCTACTATACAACTGAGTTCAGTGATGGATAAATTGATTGGAATACTGGAAACACATTCTATTGTGTGCCCAAAAAAATTTGAATCTCAGTTTACGACCCGCGTTTTAAATGAAAATGGCCTGAGTTTGGGAAATGAAGAATATGACCATGGTCTTACAAAGTTCCTGGAATACGCGCTGCTATTGACAAAACGCTGGTCAGGGGCTCATTGAAGTAATTTTGTGATTATAATAAATCTCTAGGATTTTATACCTTGCAAAACTTATTTGAAACCAAGATTTTATGAAACTTTTCTTACGACTCATGTTTATGTGGATGGCCTTAATGTCCACTTCAATGGTATTTGCTCAAAATACAAAGTATCAAAGGATTATAGGTGGTAATGGCGATGACAACAACTACGCCATAGACCGCGCGCTGGATGGAGGGTTGATTATGACCGGATATACCACGAGTTATGGTTCTGGAGGACAAGATGTTTATTTAATCAAAACCAATGCTTTAGGACAAATTGAATGGTCCAAAGCTTATGGTGGAAAAGCCGATGAATCAGGTTGGTCGGTTAAAGCCACAACAGATACAGGATTTATCGTATGTGGAACCACCAATCATCTTGGTAATGCAGACGGATTTATCATGAAAACTGACCGCAATGGAAATGTGCAATGGAGCACCACCGTAACCGGAGACTCTACAGATGATTTGTACAATATCATTCAGAGCAAATTCCGCGGATATTATGCAGTGGGATTCTCATATCACGATTCCGCTTCAAATGACATGTTTGTGGTTAAGATTGATGCATCCGGAAATGTTCAATGGGCTCGCCATTTTGGCAGCTTGGGAGATGAAGAAGCCTATGCCGTAGCCGAAGATGATCGCGGTAATATTTTGGTAACCGGAATGACCAATTACGATTCAATTACCGTTGGAGGCAGATCTCAAAATTGGGGTGATCAGGATATTGCTGTGGCGATTGCAGACAGCAACGGAAATCTCAAAATCATGTACAATTATGGATCTACGGATCGGGAATTGGGATGGGACATCAAACAATACGGCAGAAGTCAGTTTGCCATTGCGGGCTGGTCCAATGGATTGCCCTTTGGAGACAATGACGCCATTATTGCCATCATTGATACCATAGGAAGATTCTCAAATGCTTATGGATTCGGAACACCCGGCGATGAGCGCGTTTTCGACCTGGAAGTCAGACCGGATAACGGATTTGTTCTTTCTGGATATATGCAGGCTCCCGGTGGAGATCGGGACGTAATGGTGCTGAATGTGGACAGTAAGGGAGGACTTAGTTCTTATGCTGTTTACGGTGGATTTGATGTGGATGGCCACTGGCCTACGGATGCCATCCGCGCCAGAGACGGAGGCTATAATGTGATTTCAAGCAGTAAATCCTTCAGAAATGGCAAAGGTTATGATTTCTATATGCTTCGCACCAACGAAGTTTTGGTAAGCGGATGTAACAATAAGCTGGAGTTCTTCAATGTGGCGCAACCAAGCTATACCCGATATGCATTCGGAAAATCGCAGAATTTCTATTCTCAGGACAAATTGGGATTCTCAACCACCAATGTAAACAGCTTCGACAGCACCTTATGTTGTCAATTGGAAGCAAGAATAGCCGATGACACGCTGAAATTGTGCGAAGGAAATTCAGTGTTTTTGGGAAAGGAAGCCGTTGGAGGTTATATTTATAGCTGGACTGCGATAGGAAACTCATTTACTTCCAGTCAGGCGAATCCACAGGTATCACCTAACACTACCACGTTGTATAAACTGGTAGTTTCCACCAAGGATGGTGTTTGCAAAAAAGACTCAGCTACGGTTTTGGTTCAGGTATTCTCAACCCTTAAAGTGGATCTGGTACGCGACACAACTTTCTGCGACCGCGATACCGTAACCGTTTCAGCCTATTCCGGCTTAAACGGATATTTATGGCAAGGGAAAACCATTCAGGCCAATACCCAAAGCATACAAATGTATGAAACCGATACAGTGTTTTTCTCTGTATTCGATAACAATGGTTGTTTTTACAGAGATACGCTGCGTACATGGAAGTTTCCATTGCCTACCTTTAACTTAGGTAAAGACACCAGCATATGCGAAAATCTGCCAATCACTTTAACCGGACCTGCAGGTATGACCAGCTATTCCTGGAACCTCGGGCAAGGAACCAACCAGACATTCACTACGAATGTTGAGCGTAAACACAGTTTGACAGTAGTTGACAAAAACAAATGCGTTTTTTCCGATACCATTCAGATTTTCAGCAATCCGGCTTCATCCTTTAGCCTGGGTGCAGATACGACCCTGTGTAAGGGTGGAACATATACCATTCCAGGACCGGGCGCGTTGGGAAGCTATATATGGAATGGAACACCCAATCCGAATCAGAATTTTGTAGCCAACAAAGTTGGATGGTATTGGTGCACCGCCTTCAACAGTTTCAAATGCCCATGGACGGATTCTATTTATATCGGAGAGAGACCAGTACCTACCTTTAGTTTGGGCGACTCCTTGAACCTGTGCTTTGGTACTACAAAAACGGTAAATGGACCGGACAAAATGGCCAGTTACAACTGGTCTAATGGTCCAAAAACCAAAAGCCAGGATATCAGCAACCCGGGTAGCTATCGCTTAACCGTAACCGATTCCACCGGCTGTAGCTTTGCCGATACTTTGATCGTAGTTCAGCGCTTTGCTCCTATTATTGATTTAGGCAATGATACCGTGATTTGTTATGGTGATTCCATTAGGCTCAATGCCGGTAGCGGACATGTCAGCTATTCATGGAACAATGGAAAATCAACAGCATCTATTTATGTTAAAGAAGAAGGTAAATACTCTGTTGCTGTAACCAATATTTATGGTTGTACCGGTGGTGATGATGTTCAGGTTGATACCATGAAATGCGGAAGCGGAAGTATTTCTGCCCTGGATGCAGGTTTCAAAATATTCCCGAATCCGGCTCATGACAAGTTATATCTCGAATATTCCGGCAAATTGTCTAATCAATGGAGTATTCAAATTACAGATTTGAACGGTCGCATACTGAAATCCAATGCCAATTCGTTCAGATTAGGTGAGATTTATGAGGTTACAGTTGGAGAATTTGCCCCGGGCATTTACTTATTGCAACTCATACACGAAAAAGGAATTGTAAATCAGCGATTCGTGATTGAATAAAAGGTATGAGAGGTATGACAATGCCTCTCATACTTCAACCTTTTCATTACATTTGCCTGTATGTCGATAGTGACTGAAAATTTGGTTAAAACATATGGGCGACAGGTTGCTGTTGACCACTTGTCTATTCAAATTAATTCCGGAGAAATTGTTGGTTTTCTCGGTCCGAATGGCGCCGGAAAAAGCACCACGATGAAAATGCTCACCGGTTTTATACAGCCTGACAGTGGTATGGCCAAAGTGGCTGGTTTTGATGTGGTGAGCCAAGGCCTGGAATCCCGGAAACGGATTGGATATCTTCCTGAAAGCAATGCCTTGTATACGGAAATGTATGTTGTCGAATACCTCGGGTTCATAGCATCATTGCACAAACTCGACTCTATTCGCAGTCGCGTCGATGACATCATTGAGAAAACAGGATTGACTCCCGAACGACACAAGAAAATACATCAGCTGAGCAAAGGTTATAAGCAACGGGTAGGGCTTGCACAAGCCATGATACATGATCCAGAAGTATTGATTCTGGATGAACCTACTTCCGGACTTGACCCCAATCAAATTGTCGAAATCAGAGAGTTGATTCGATCCTTTGGGCAGAATAGAACCGTTTTGTTGTCCACGCATATCATGCAGGAAGTTAAAGCCATGTGTAACCGGGTAATGATAATCAACAAAGGTGTTTTGGTTGCCGATGGTACTCCGGATGAACTACAAAAACACTTGACAGGTCGCCAAAAAATAATCGTTCAGTTCAAAAATGCTTTGGATCAAAATTCGATTTTATCTTTAGCCCCGGACATCATACTGCATGCCATCGAATCCAATAAATTCAGTATTGAATGTGACGATAGTTTTCCCTTGAAAGAAAAGTTATTTGAATTAGCTGTTCAAACAGGTAATGTTGTTTTGGAACAAACCGAAGTAGAACAGAACCTAGAAACCGTATTTCAACAATTGACCAATCCTCATGATTGAAATTCTGATTAAAGAGATCCGAAGCTTTCTCAGTTCACTCATCGCCTACATCACCATCGCAGTCTTTCTGATCGGCATTGGGTTGTTTATGTGGGTATTTCCGGACACGAATTTACTCGATTATGGATATGCCCAAATGGATACTTTATTTTATCTGGCACCCTATATCTTCATCTTTCTGATTTCCGCCATCACCATGCGGTCATTCAGTGAGGAAAAGAGAAACGGAACCATTGAAATTCTGAGTACCAAACCCATTACGAGTACAGATATCATTCTCGGTAAATTTCTCGCTTCGCTGATTCTGGTTTTATTTTCCATACTCCCTACAATATTGTACTATTATACTGTATATCAATTGGGTGCAGTAAAAGGCAATCTCGACAGTGGGGCGATCATTGGCAGTTACCTGGGCTTATTTTTTCTTGGAGCCTGTTATGTGTCCGTAGGTCTTTTTGCCTCCGCCATCACTGAAAATCAGATTGTTTCCTTTATTCTTGGCATGTTTCTTTGTTTTATGATGTATGCTGCCTTCTCGCGCATCAGTCAATTGGATATGCCTTCAGGTTTGGCCTACCTACTCGAGTGGCTGGGTATCGATTATCATTACAACAGCATTAGTCGTGGCGTGCTCGACACCCGTGATATTGTTTACTTTCTGAGTTTTGTTATGTTCTTTTTAGAATTAACGCATTGGTCATTTTCAAAAAAGAGAAAAGGATGAAAACGATTCATGTAAAACAAGCCTGGATGCGCTATCTGCTCTTTTTGGGAACCCTGGTGGCTTTGAACATATTGTCGGACGCATTTTATAGACGTATTGATTTAACCAAAGAGAAAAGATACACCCTCTCACCTGCCACAAAGAAACTGGTTGAACAATTGGACGATGTGGTGTATTTTAATATATACCTGGATGGAAATCTGCCTTCGGCCTACAAGCGTCTGCAAAATTCGGCCAAAGACATGCTCAATGAGTTCCGGCATGTATCGAACGGAAATATTGAATTCCATTTTGAAGATATACTGGAAGGGAAGAGCATACAGGAAAAGGATGATATTTTAAAACAACTGTACGGGAAAGGGTTACAATTTGCCAAACCAGAATTAGAAGCCGATGAAGCGGCAAGTGCCGATAAATACATCATACCGGGTGGTGTCGCATTTTACAAAGGCACGGAGTATCCTCTCAATTTTTTGAAAAGGGAATTCGGTAAAGACCTCGAAGGAGAGATCAATGGCTCTGTAGAGTTGTTGGAATATGAAATTGGCAATGCGCTTCGCCGGGCACTTGCCGGGAAAGAAATTAAAATTGGCTTCACTCAGGGACATGGGGAACTGGCGCCGGACGATCTGGCCGATATTGCCAAAAAGCTCGGTGAATTTTATAAAGTAGACGGATTGTTGTTCAACCTGAACGATACATCATTTCTGAAAAGATATAGCGGAAAATTGGGTAAAACCGAAGATCCGGAGACGGAGCTTATTCAATTGGTACTCAAGGATATGATGACTTACCGCGGAATTATCGTGGCCAAACCCCGAGAAAGATTCTCCTCGGTAGAAAAATTCCTGCTTGACCAATATGTGATGAATGGTGGCAGGCTTTTATGGATAGTAGATCCCTTATTGGCAGAAATGGATAGTATAGCCAAATATCCTTCCATCATGACCATCGATTATGATTTGGATTTAAACGACCTGTTTTTCAGATACGGCGTACGTTTAAACACCAATTTGATACAGGATTTGCAATGCCATGGAATTCCCGTTCTCGACCGCAAAGGTGGCAACCGACCCGGCTTTTTGCCCTGGCTTTTCTTTCCGACTTTAACGCCGGATGGCGGTCATCCCATCGTTAAAAATCTGACGTCGGTTTGGGCCCGATTTGTAAGTTCCATCGATACCATTCCCAAGAAAAACCAACAAAAAACGGTTTTGTTACATAGCAGTCCGGAAAGCCGTATAGCCTTTAATCCGGTGAATATCAGCATGAATATGCTCGCCATGAAACCGGATCCGCGTCTCTTTATCAAAGGAAATCAAACTTGTGCCGTTCTTATAGAAGGCGGATTTCAGTCTCCCTTTAAAATGAGAAGTGGCTTCAAGGGAAAAACAGGAATTCCATATAAAGATGCCATCTCTCAAAATAAAATGATCTTTATAGCAGACGGCGACATTATTGCCAATCAGAAAAGCGGACGGGGAGAGATTTATCCTCTTGGTTATGACCGGTTTGCAAGTAGTCATTTTGGTGAACCCATAGAATTTGCGAACGCCAAGTTTATCCAGAATTGTGTCGATTATTTATGTGACTCATCCAATTTAATTGAAGTGAGAAGTAAAGAAGTTGTTCTCAGATTGCTGAACAAACCTAAGGTAAAAGCCGAAAAGACCTATTGGCAAGCTTTTAACCTCTTGCTGCCTCTGCTGGCACTGTTCGCTTTTGGCATCATCAACGAATGGTTACGCAGGCGTAAATACACGAGATGATGGGTTTTCTGAAGTCATATCTTCTCCTTTTTATCCTGTTCATTCCGGGAGCACTGGCTGCCCAAAATATCGCCTTTACCCGCACTGTGGGGTTTGCGCTTCACCCGGGTTTTGTATTTGCGCATACCGAAGATGCTCAGAATATGCAGGCTCATACCATGGGATTTGAACTTCAACTGGGAAAGACCGCCATTTCGAACCGAAAATGGACGGATGGGTACAGAAATCCCAAAACTGGCATAAATTTTCTGTACATGAACCTGGGCCAACCCGAACTTACCGGGAACGTTTTTGCCATCATTCCAAATTTTGAGACCACGCTTTCCAAAAGCCCCAAACATGAAATATCCATGCGAATAGGTACTGGATTGGGATATCTCACCCGTAGATTTGACCCATTTACCAATCGCAGAAACTTATCTATCGGCTCACATATGAACGGAGCCATGCAAATTTTCTTTTTATATAATTGGCAACTCGAAAAAATGCGTTTGAATGCAGGTTTAGGACTAACTCATTTCTCCAATGCCAGCGTAAATGTTCCCAACTTAGGCGTTAACATGCCTTCCATCTATCTGGGTGCCCATTATTTTCTGAATGATCGCAACAAGAAACCGCTTTTTAAGGATACAACAAGGGTGATGCCTTACGAATTTTATGCTGCCATCGCCCGGAATGAAAGATCTATTGCCAATCCGACCAAATTTGTTGTTGGCCATTTTGCCGCTTTGAAATTGAAAAGAATTTCAAAAACACGTTTCTGGCACTTTGGGGTAGATGTGTTTCTTGATAAAACCCATGTTTTTATGGAAGACCCGGAAAAAAGCCGTAAGGGTTTGATGCCCTGGGAAATGACGGAAATTGGTGCGCGGGTCGGTTATATCTGGAGAATGAGCTGCATAGATTTCAGCACAGATGTTGGTCTCTATGCCTGGCGACCCAGCAAAAACAAAGCTTTTACATATCAAATGCTCGGTTTAAAATACAACCTGAACGATTCATGGTTCCTACAGGGTAATCTTAAAATACACTATGGAACGGCGGATTTCTTTGACATAGGTATGGGTTATAAGTTGAAATCCTTAAAATGAAATCATCTACTTTATTACTGACCATGCTCTTGTTCTTTGCACTTTCTTGCCGCAAAGAACAGTTTGATGACTGCTTTACCTCATATGGCAAAGACGGTGTGGAACGCAGAATACTCAAGGATTTCTCGCGTTTGGAAGTAGGCGATAACTTTGACCTAACTTTTATTGAAGACACCGGAGGCACACCTTACATAGAACTGCGGGGAGGTAAAAATATGTTTCCGGGTATTGAAACCGCTGTTGAGGGACATACCTTAAGCATAAAGAATCGCAATGTCTGCAACTTTGTGAGAGACTACAAAAAGAGAATTGCCCTTTGGGTATATGCACCCTCTCTGAATGATTTATCCGTAACCGCTTCTACCAATATTTTCTGTCGCGACACACTTCACCTCAATTACTTAAATATTTATCAGGCTGCCTTGAGCGATATCACACTAAAACTGGACTTAGATGAACTTTATGTTAACAGCATCAATTCAGGATCCATTACGCTCGAGGGAAAGGCAAGGGTAATGAAGGGATCTATTGAAGAAATCAGCAATTTGAATGCGTTGAATTTTCGCTGCGAAGAAGTTCTACTCGATAACCATTCGGTTTGGGATTGCTATATCAATGCGAGCAAACTGATTTATGCCCGAATTTACAATCAGGGGAATATCTATTATCCGTCGGATCCGTCAGATTTCGCCGAGTTAAATGAACAAAAAGGCAGCGGTAAATTAATTCGTTTGAACTAAAACTTCCCGGTTCTCATATTGTATTTCAAATAAAATTCGATTACGTAGTCCATCACACCCTGATGTAAGTCGCTCATAATGAACATTCGACCTGCAAAATCGAGGTGTTCGAATAATTCCTTTTGATAAATGTACCTGAAGCCAACGATCTTGCGGTAATTCTGAACGCTGATCTGATCGCGGTTGCTTAGCGACCAATATACCGGATCGCCTGTTACAGATTGAAACTGATGCGAATCCCAATATTGTAAGGCAAAAGTACTGTGCTTGCCTGAAACCGAGAGAACGGCCAGCTGTCCCAGCCCGTCAATAAAACTATCCGAGGGAGTATTGCTGATATCTTCGTAATAACTTAGCCAGCCCTGAAGCCTAATCTGACGAATACGACCTTCTCCATTCCATTGTAAATCAGCCCCATATGCGAAATTAAACTGACTTTCAACAGGAAGATTTGATATGTCAATTTCTCCGCCCCTGTGATGCCCTGTGATTTGAACCGGAGTAGAAAATCTCCATTTGTTGGCCGTAATCCAATTGGGTTGAAATACCCAACCGAAGGTAAACTCTTCGCGAAAATCAGATCCGGGATAAATCATTTTCTCCCAGTCAACCCAAACATCGGAAACAAATTTCTTTGAGGAATATTTGTGTTGAATGCCTTGTTCAATTCTGCGATTGATGATGCCCTGAAAATGATACAGTGGCTCAATCATTCCATGGGTGGTGCTGCCTTCCAGCGATCCAAACAGGAACCGATGTCCTTTGTGACGAATCAGCGTATTTACAACCGGTATAAACTTCAGGTCTCCTCCCAAATCCCAGTGTGCCATGGCGCCCAGGGAAAGTTGCACGCTGTCATGCAGCTTATAATTGAACGTGGGTATCATCTGAACACCCAATAGGGTTGCCCCTTCGGCAAGTTTGGTGGTGTACTCAGTGTTGCGCGCAAATTGCAGCGTTTGCAACTGAAACCCGTATTGTTTGCCACGGATACTGTCGTTCCAAAAGTTGAGATCAAATAAGCGATTGTCTATTTGTGCCCGGGACATAGTGGATGCCAGTAAGGATATACAAAATAAAGCCGCTCCGAAACGCATTATTTTCAAGTTTCAGCAAACCTAATATAATAAAGAATCTAAAACATGGGTTGTATTATAATCTTTGGTATGACTTTTGAATTCCAAGAAAAAAGCAAAGCCATGAAAGCCATTCTAACAATCGCCGTATTCAGTTCTTTAAGTCTGATGTCATTTACCACTGCGACTGAAGACACTTTTAGCTACAGAAGTCACAGCAACCAATCATTCACTTATGGTGAAGAATTGAATTACCGGGTGCACTACGGTTGGATAAGCGCGGCCACCATTAATATTAAAGTGGATGATAAGCCCGTAAAAATAGATGGCCGGTCAACTTACCATGTAACTGCCAAAGGAAAAACCAATTCTTCCTTTGATTGGGCATATAAGGTTCGCGATCATTTTGAGAGTTTCATTGACAGTCAAAGTCTGGCACCATTAAAGTATTTCAAATCTGTGCAGGAAGACAGTTATAAGGATCTGGATTTGGTGTATTACGACCATGCCAATAAATATCTGCGGGGTAAGAAGAAGAATATGGATATGCCGGTTTATGTACAAGACATCGTATCTTCTCTTTTTTACGCCCGAAACCTGAATTTCGCATCCGCTCAACCCGGTCAAACTTTTCCCATAGATATTTATCTGGATCAGGAAATTTATAACCTGAAGTTTAAATACCTCGGCAAGGAGACCATCAGCACCGATATGGGCAAAATCCGTTGCATTAAATTACGCCCGCAGTTGGTCGTTGACAGAGTTTTTAAAGATGAAGACGACATGACTGTATGGGTAAGTGATGATGCCAACCATTTACCGGTGCGTGTTCAAACAGATATTTTCGTAGGTTCATTAAAAGTCGACCTCGTTAATTACAAGAACCTGCGCAATCCTTTTCACTCCAAGGTCAAATAACATCAAAACATAATTGTCCTTTTATTGTAATGTCCAATAAGAAAAGCGAGGGAAAAAATACCTTTGCACGTCTTAAGAATAACGGATGTATCTACATAAAATAGGGTTTACTTTTTCTTTGGTTTTTTCATTTTTATTCTCGGTTGCCCAGAGCAATTTACGGGGAAAAGTGTTGGACAATAAAGATAAGAATCCATTGATGGCAGCAAATGTGGTTGCTTTCCCAATCACAGACAGCACGCAAAAACAAGGGGCACTAACAGATCAGAACGGCAATTTCAACATCGAAGTAAAAGCCGGTTTAACCTATAAAATTCGGGTTAGTTTTATTGGATATGAAACTTTAGAAAAAACGGTTCTTGCTAAAACTGGTCCGGTGGAAACTGGAGTTTATCAGCTAAAAACGGATGAATTTACTTTGAAGACCGCCGTCGTAGAGAAAAAAATTCCACCGGTAACGCAAAAAACCGATACCACAGAATTCAATTCCCGATCTTACAAGGTAAATCCGGATGCCACCGCGGAAGATTTGGTCAAGAAAATGCCCGGAATTACGCAGGAAAATGGCACCATAAAAGCTCAGGGAGAAGAGGTTAAAAAAGTATTCGTAGATGGCCGTGAATTTTTTGGAGATGATGCTGCTACGGCATTAAAGAATTTACCGGCAGAAATGATCGATAAAGTTCAGGTTTTTGACCGTATGAGTGATCAAAGTCGATTTACAGGATTTGATGACGGAAATTCACAAAAATCCATCAATATCATCACGAAATCAGGGATGAGCAGCGGGCTTTTTGGAAAAGTGTATGGTGGCTATGGAACAGATGATCACTACGAAAGTGGTATCGTCTATAACTATTTCAAAGGTGCAAGGCGATTTTCGATTCTGGGAATGAGCAATAACGTAAACCAACAGAATTTCTCATCTCAGGACCTATTGGGCGTATTCGGCAATACTGGTCAAAGCAGATTTGGAGGACATGGTCCGGGCAGACCGGGGGGCTCAAGACCCGGATCTTCAAGTTCTGATGCCAGTTCATTTCTAACCGGTCAACAAACCGGATTCAATACTACGCATGCGCTGGGACTGAACTATTCAGACATGTTTCATAAAAAAACGCAAATTCAGGCGAGTTACTTTTTTAACCAATCCGACAATACATTTAACAATCAACTGAATCGCCTCTACTTTGTTTCTGATGGCACCGGGCAAAATTATTCGGAACTTACCGACCGGCTTACGACCAATCTCAACCACCGGGCCAATTTGCGATTAGAGTCAAATCCCGACTCCATGAACAACATTGTTTTCAATTATAAATTCTCTTTTCAAAATAGTGAGCTGACCAATATTCTGGATGGAATTACCTCATTATCAGGCAGTTTACTAAGCCAATCTCTTACCCAAAACAATAGCGTCGGGGATGCCTCCAACCAGCAGGGTTCCATACTTTGGAATCGAAAATTGGGCAAAATTGGAAGAACGTTGTCGCTACAGGGAAACTATGAGTATAATCAACAATTATCCGATGCCTATCTTGACGCATACAACTACTATACGACCGATACAATTATCTTAAATCAAAAAAATGATCAGGATGGATTGAGCCATAATGGATCTTTGATGCTTTCCTATACTGAACCTATCGGTACGAAGAATCAATTGCAAATCACCTATCAACCCTCTGTTTTATGGAATAACAATGACAGATATACCAACGAAAAGGATAGTTCAGGTGAATATTCCATGACCGATACACTTTTGAGCAGTGCCTTTGAGAATCAGACACAAACCCAGAATCTGGGTTTTCAGGTTCAACGAAAAAATGAAAAGATTACTTTTTCACTTGGATTAAACCTACAACAAGTTGATCTTGAGGCGATTCCGTTCTTTCCAGCCTCTGCGGGAATCAACCGTATCTTCAGAAATATTTTGCCCAGCGGGCGTTTCATGTATCAGATTTCACCATCCAAAAGTTGGAGGGCATTTAGCAGAGGATTTACACAAACACCCAGGTTAAGTCAACTGCAAAATGTATTGAACAACACCAATCCACTTCAGTTGAGTATTGGAAATCCTAATTTACGCCAACAAACGAGCTATTTTATTGGGTCGAGATATAATTCAACTCAGGCTACAACCATGCGCAGCTTTCAGAGTTTTGTGCACTTCTCTTACACCGTTGACTATATTGGTAGTTCTACGTATTTGAGCCAATCTGACAGCACTGTGGTGAATGGTATTTCGCTCCCAACCGGAACACAGCTCACCGTTCCCGTGAATTTACAAGGTTATATGGCAGGAAGAACCTTTGTGTCCTATGCATTGCCATTAAATTTTATCAAATCCAATCTGAACCTCAATACTGGATTCAACTATAGCAATGTTCCGGGTCTCATTAATGAAAAGCTGAACAGGGCAAGCACGTATGGATTGAGCGTTGGTTTCTTACTCGGTAGCAATGTGAGTCAGAATCTCGACTTCTCCCTTGGGTATACAGTCAATCAGAATTGGGTAAGCAATACCATTCAACCTCAGGCAGACAACAGCTATCTGGTGGGAAATGGCTATATTAAATTCAACTGGATGCCCTGGAAAGGATTGGTTGTAACCAGCGATCTCAACCAAAATTTATATAATGGCCTGAATACCGGATTCAATCAACAAGTATGGTTATGGAATGCCGGACTTGGCTATAAGTTTATGAAAAATAAACAAGCTGAACTGAGGTTAATTGCTTTTGATGTTTTGAACCAAAACCGGAGCATCAATCGGGTGGTAACAGATGCATATCTCGAAGATACCAGAACAACAGTTTTGCAACAGTACTTTATGCTGACATTTGTTTTTCAGATCAGGAAATTTAACACCGAACCTAAAAAGGTCAAACCATTTTAATTTGAGTTATTCCAAAAGTTCCAGGATGCTAAAGCCTGCAACTGCAACATTTTCAGGCCATTCTGCACTGTGGCTCCCTGTCTGAGGCACAAAGACAGAAAGGTAGTCAAAGCCGGTTTATACACCAGATCATAACAAAAATGCCCATGGTGAACGGCTTCATATGGTATTGGAACTGCGTTCATATCCGGTTCCATTCCCAAAGGGGTTGTATTAATTAACCAATGCGCGTTCATGATCCTTTCATGGTCTATTGCCGAATAAGTAATACTGTCTTGCGTTCCCGACCTCGATACAATCAGTACTTGAGCACCCAGTTTTTTCAATACATACTCAACCGCCCTGGCTGCACCGCCATTACCAAAAACGAGTGCTCGTATATTCTCTAAATTTGTATATGGAAGGGAGCGTTCAAAACCCACGATATCGGTATTGTGCCCTATCCACTTTTCCCCTTCAATTTTAACTGTATTTACGGCTCCAATATTTGCATCATGGGTACAAACATCAAGCCATGGAATTATGCTTTGCTTATGGGGAATGGTGACATTAAATCCCCTAAGATCAGGAAATTGTCTGGCCCAGGTGCGGATGGTTGTAATATCAGATAAGGGAAATGCCTGATATTCGGCATCCGTAATTTCCATTTCACGGAAGTAGTTTTTGAAAAAATCGGGGCTCTTCGTATGGTTGAGTGGATATCCTATCACACCAAAGAGTCTCATTTCAGGCGCGTAATTTATGTATTTGATATTTGATCAATCCCCATAACATAGGCGCAATGGAGATGAAAACAATGCCCAACACCACCTTTTCGAAATTCTCCTTGACCCATTCATTGGATCCAAGAAAATAACCCAATAGGGTGATGCTGCCCACCCATAATACGGCTCCGGATATACAAAACAGGATGTATTTGGAATATTTCATGCTTCCCGCTCCGGCCACAAAGGGTGCAATGGTTCTGATAATGGGCATAAATCGCGCAATGATAACGGCCTTTCCTCCATGTTTTTCATAAAATGCTTCCGTTTGCGTGATGTATTCGCGTTTAAAAAACAAGATTCGCTCTCTTGATTTTATAAAGGCACTGAACTTTCTCCCGACGAAATAATTCACATTGTCGCCACATAACGCGGCTATAATCAGCAAAGGAATAACCAGACGTACATCCAACGCTCCTGTGGTTGATGCCAGGAGACCGGTTGCGAAAAGCAATGAATCTCCCGGAAGTAATGGCATCACAATCAATCCGGTTTCAACAAATATTACCAGAAACAATATACCGTATGTCAGTTTATCATAGTCATTCAAAAACTGTTGGAGCATGCTGAGCGGATCCTTCAGAAAATCAAGCAGGAGATGTATCAATTCCATACGTATATGTTCTATTTTGCGTTAATATTTGATAATTGGCAAAACTATGCGATATTCATTAATGAGCGCTAACAGAAATAGTCTAATCCGAATCTGTTTAATAACAATCTTTTCATTGGGATTAATCGGAGCTATGGAAAGTTGTAAATCAAAAGGTTACAAACCAAAGCCATCCAAATGCAGAACGTGTCCCAATAATTTCTAATCTTATTGCATGGTATATCTCAGGGTAACACCAAAATTAGTGAGTGCTGTTGGGAACGATTGAGAAGTTTTTGGATTGTTGACATTTCTGGTGTAAAACGCTCTGAAATTCAGGTTATCATTTATTACATAATCCAGGGTTGGACGAAAGGATATCATTCTGGAACCTGCGGTAGGTTCATTGGTATTGTTATTATCCAGCTTCCTCACAATGGTCAATCCATCTCTTACAGAAAAATCCAGTCTGAAATTTAAATCGTTTTCCAGTAAAATGCGTTCTCCATTGTATTTAAGCGGGAGTTTCACATTTTTTGTCCGATAACCCAATCCAAATACCAACTCCTTATTCTTTTGCTCAACCATTTGAAAGTTAAGCAGATACAGAGCGAGGTTCCGGTCTGTTTTGTATTCGAATTTGGCCGTTAATCCGCTCTTCATTGTCACGTCTATACCTATCAGCGGCGTAATTCTCTCGCTTAGGGTAATTCCCTGTTGATATTGGAATCGCGTACTTAGATTTTTCCCTTTCGCCAATGTATCCAATCCATACAGCAATGAAGTGACGAACGAATTCATATTGAGCGTTGAGCTATAGGCATGGTTGATGGAAATATTGGTAAAATACTCACTCAGATTCCAAAGTTTCGTGAGGCCATTATAGTTAATTCTCCAACCCGGAACCGGAATTTTAGGGAAAGGATTCAACTTCATGGTTGAGGCATTCTTGCCGGAATAAGCAGACAGGAAGGAGTATATCAGAACATCCTGATGGGTCTCAGAAAATCCAAGGGGATATTTGGTTGAATCATCTGTAATTCCGATCATATTGGCCAAACCGCGATTAAACTCATCTTCTTTGAATTCCTGCACCTGAAGTCGCTGGGCAATCGTAAATCTGTTATTTTTAAATTGTTCGAAGGCTTCAGAAACGTATTTATCATCCATTTTATCGAATGAAGTATTCCACATTCCATATCCAATGGAAAACTGACCCACCTCTTGAAAACCAAAGTCAAGATATTGCCTGGTGGTGTCGTCAAATCTGAAGTTACTCGAAGTGGTCAGGGCATACCTGCGCATGAATTCCAGACTTATTCTGAATTCCGAGAAGGGCTCAATGGTAGCGCGGCCGTTGATGTCGAAGCTACTCAATTGCAGATATCGGTTGTTTTGCAAAGGACTATTGCTAAGGAATCCATTTTCAGCCATCCTATAGCGTATATCCGGATCCTGACCGCCCAGGATATAATCCCAACCCGGCGCATTGTACATCAGGTTCTGACCCAAAATGTCCATGGATTTATTGAAACCCGGGAGGGTAATTCCATCTGTTTTGGTCACAGTAATCTGTGCTTGTTTCAGCATCAGAACAAATTTTCCCATTCCTTTAACCAGGCCTGACATTTCCTTTTCCTTTTTGGAATCTGTTTCTTCCTCCGTTTCACTCTTCTTTTTAGTCGTTGGCTTATTGGCAGTAATTTTTCTTAAGGCCGGGAATTTGTTATAGAACGATGTAAAATTAAAATTCGCGTTGCCGCTTATGGTTCGGGAATTTTGTATGGTATTTCCCAACGCATCGAATGCCGGTGGTGCAGTTCTCCATTGGTAATTTGCGCTATAACGCACAGAAGAACTGATCCAACTCAGGCTTTTCATCTTCGCAAAAGGGAGGGTATAATTAAAGTTTATGGTTTGATTAAAGTTTTGGGGAGAACCCAGAGCGAATAAATTCTGTCGGAGTGTGTCCCGCTTCGCTTCCGTATTCATGGCTCCTTCAGGTTCTCTGATCCAGGAATTCATGGTACCGGCATAATCCATTTTCAAAGATCGGCTCAAATCCCAGCGAACGCCATAAATCCTTGCCATGCTGAATGATTTGTCATAAAATCTTGGTACAATGGCCTTAAAGTTGTCATTATTTCGGTTTTGTAATTCCCCGTATCGTCGGTCGAAATCGGCTCTAAAAGTGACGCTTTGAGGTAAATAGTAGAAATTAAATTCCTTGATTAAGCTCAATTTCTTACCCTTAATGCGGGTTTTAAATGGTTCCCAGGGATTCACCTGTTTTCCAAAGTTATATCCCAAACTGGCCTTATACGTTTTCACGATATTTTCTTCAACCACCTGATTTCGTCGATACATGTTCTGATATGCAAAACTCACATTGAAGTTTTCTATATCCCACATATGCTGCTTGCTGTTACCGGTTCTATTCTTTCGAACATTGGTGAAATTGAGGCTGTAGCGGCTGGTATAATCCTGTGCTGCATTCTTAATTTCCCTCTTTTGTTGTTCTGATTTGGCATTATTGACAGCCGTTGACAATAAAATATCCGGATTGAGCGGGTAATATTTGGGGTTGATGAATGTTTCTGTGTATCCTATAAAAATCGGGATGGTGACACCTGTTTTTTGAGGGAAGAATTTGCCCAATTCAAAGTTTGAACTGACATCATATTGGAAAGTCTGATTGAGATTTCTCTGATTTAACTTCTTATCAATTCCCCCAAAACCAATGGTTTGATAGTTTGCCGACATCGTTACCGTTCCGAAGTCGGCCAACTTGGTCACCAATCTTCCCACCGCTGCATAACCTCCTTTATTGGCAAAATCTGTTACCCGCAATTCATTAAACCATACTTCTGCGCATAATTCGTCCTTTGCATTCGGGTTATCTGCCGGATTGGTAATACCGAGCATGATACTCCGCATATTGCTCAAATCAGGCAAACCTATCATGCTTACCTTGCCTCCGTTTGGTAAAAACATTTCCCAGTAGCCATTGGCATCTGTGGAGTTTTTTTGCCGATCCAGCTTCAAGGCGTAAAATGTCTCCAGTTCAATGTTCATCTCATTGACACTCGGCCAAATCTGATCTGCATTTCTGGAACCATAATCTGTAGGTACCAAAGGAATTTCGTATTGGTAATAGTTGTTTTCTAAATCTGTTCCAATTCTGATGAACGCGCGGGCATCTCCGGTTTGAATATTCTCGCCTTCTGCGTGCACGAACATTTGTATTTTCTTGTAGTTACGGATGTCGAAATTGGTGGTTTTATAGGCTCCTTTACTCTCTCCCTTTTTCAAACCGCAAACTCTTAATGAAAGCGACTGCTCATTTTGTTGAACGACTCCGGGTTGTGTTGGATCCTGCTCGCGGGATATTCCGGGTGGTTCACGGTACACAATGGGGTCGCGCTGACTGTTTTCTTCAATATTAACGGTACTAACCACAAACGTTGTCTGGTCTGTAGGATCCGGAGGAGTGCCAATGGTCGGTGGGAATTTGAGATCTTTCAGATAACGTCTCCATTCGGCTCTAACCAGTTGCAATTGTGCAAACCGAAGAACTATACTGTCTTCGAACCCATTGAGAACCATTCTCATGAAACGGATGGACTTAAAATCCTGAATACCACCAACTTGTTTTTCAAATTCTCTGATGGGCACTTTTAACTGATACCAGGTTATTTCATTGGGTTTATTTCCGGGATCTACCTGTTCCGCAGTTACCACAACACTATCGGTCACGTAGTTTTGACCCACCCTCAGCGCTTCCTGAGAAAGCTGAATTTTGTACTGAAAATACTCTTCCGTTAAATTTAAGGTGAAGTCTTGATTTATGTCTTCATCATCCGGACGGACGGTCATAGATTTTGGTGTGCCATCACTTAATTTGTCAAGGGTAGAATTTCCCTGTAATCCATTAAAGTTGCGATATCTGTGTAGAATTGAGGTTTTTGAATCGTCAAAATTTGGCTCTCGATGAAAAATATAATTGTCATTCGAGGGGTCGTTGAATGCTTCTAAATATGCTGTTGAACTGCTTCCATATCTCTGTTCCAGTCGATTGAGATAATTTCCGAAAAAGGCCCGCTCATCATTATCGTTCAAACCATCGAATCCCAAATCCTGAAAAGGTCTGCTGGCAGGTTCATTATCAAATGCGTTATTAATCGCCTGACTATTGGATACCCGACCAAAACGGGTGGTGTCTATATTCTCTTGTTCGCTGCTTTTCGGAAGACCATTTTCGAATGACTTACGGTTGTCAGGAAGTACATCTTCGGAAACACTGCCCAAATGAATTAATAAATTTCCAGAGTTCTTTTGAGGACTGGATTCATACCTTTCATAAACAAAAGGATCCATCAGCCAAATTTCGAGATAATCAATATTTGCAGCCTCAAAGTCATTCGTTTCTATACGTCTGCTAATACCTCCCCAGTTAGCAGACGGGTTGGTGAAGTTTCCGTCGGCATCAATATCTTCTGTATTGTAGTTGTATTGACCTCTTTCTTTGGGATAAAACACCAAATCGAGGGTCGGCAGTTGCTGAGGAGATCCCTGTTGTAAGTTCAATTGAGGAAATACTTCTTTTTGAGGAATGCTGCGCACAAAATGGTTTGATCTTTGAAAAGGATCATCCTTAATATGTTGCGGAGTGGTTGATTGTTCGCTCATAAAAAGCGGGTCAATGGTATACCACATCAATCTCGCTCTTCTGTGATTATAGGCCGTATCGAACTGCGTTTCAGGGAATAAATCTGTCTGACCTTGCGGCACACTCGATATTCTCCAATTCAGATATAATTTCAGATCAAAAGGAGTTTCAGCGCCTTCAAAATCATCTATATAAGAAGTCCCTCTTTCACCCATGGTCTTTGGTTTGTGAGGAATAATTTGGGCGAACTCTCCATTAAACGAAAAGGTCGATTTTTCTTTCGTTTCTATGAAAGGCAATCTATCTACCAATCGGGTTAAAAATCGGGATTCCGTATTGTACGCTACATCAAATCCATAAATGGTATTAAGAATTGGCTCTTCCCCGATATTCACCTTGGGTGTTAGAGGCCTTTCCGTCATATGGAGTAAGGTACTCCCCAAAAGTAATTTATTGGAGAATTTGTAGTCGATTCGAGCACCTACCAGCGACTTTTGCTGAATATTAAACAAGCTATTACTTTCAGAAGTCACTTTGATTACGGCACCGGAATTTAAGATACCCTCATTGATGATGCGCACCTTTCCCAATGTATAATCAACCACATAATCCTGACCCTCCTGCAACATGGCCCCGTTGGCAGTAACTTTTACAGAACCCTGAGGAACATTTATTGCATTCAGCGAAATTTCATTGGTTGCACTTCCCTTATAGCTACCTCTCAGGAAATATTTATTGTGCGACACATCCTGCTCTGCCAGCCATTTCGTTGAATCATATAAGGATTCAAATGCATAATAACCGGCATCCTTTCCATTGGGATCGGTGAATCTGTTTCTTAAAAAATTTCCAAAGGGCTCCCGAACCGGAAAAATGACCCTTCCGTTCTGAACATTCACCGTTATTCCTTCCAGTAAGTCCATAAGACCATCTTGTCGCGGTTCCTGTTGACGATTCATTTTGTCGAGGTTCAGGACATTGAGCAGCTGTTTTTCAAACAAATTGGATTCAGCAGGTTTAACCGGAAGATAATTTAAATCGGCACCACTTGGATCATCTGCATATACAACCTGAAGGTTAAAGTCTTCTAATTGAAGGTTATAGGCTCCAAGAGAATAGATGTTTTTCATCATCAGGTCCCAGGTCGGCAAATTGGTTTTGATCAAAGCTGATTTCAACATTTTCAGAACCAGGTTACCTCTGGAATTGTCCGTTTGTGGGTTATCTCTGGCCAATTCACCCACCTGAAATCTTCTTCCGTTGTACGTATATTCAAAAGCGACCGCTAAAATCTCATCATTATTCAATGCCTGATTTAAGGAAATATAGCCCAACCTTTCGTTGAAAGTAAACTCCGAAGGTGAAAGCTGGCGGGCATTGCTGAGGATATTGTATTCATCGCCCAGCGTTATTTTTGAATTCGCGTAATTGGATTTGAATTGTCCGATAACCGTGTTTACATCCTGCAAAAGCGGATCTGATTTAACTGTTTCGAACAATGAATTAGCCTCATTTGCCGGATAGGGAGCTGCGGTAATATTTCTCCAGGTTGAATTATATGGCTGAGTTTCACCCAGATCCATGAATGTGATAATGTCACGGGTATTATTGAAATTTCGGCTTCTGTTGGTCACCCAAACTTCTACATAATTGATCAGTACACCGGATTGAACAACAGGCAATTGTGCAAGTGCCTTGTCGTATTCATCTTTAAAAAACTGACTTAAGAAATAGTGCTTATTAACATCATAGTTATGCGCCTGTATATCAAATTTGGTGATCTGTGCTCCCCCGCTCACCTCGGTTTCTTTGGTTTCGCCTTTTTGTTGGGTGGCAATAACTGTGGTCGTAATTCTGCCAAACTGCATTTTTGTTTTAATACCAAACAGGCTTTGACCACCCTGAATTAAGCTACCATTCAGCGGCAGACTTACGTTTCCCAATTCAATGTTTTTAAGAATATCATCATCCTGACCTTGCCAGTTCAACTTCATTTGGTTCTCGAACTCGAAAGTTGCTTCTGTGTCGTAATTGGTGTTCAATTTGAGCCTTTCGCCAATTTGCCCGGTTACGTTCACCTGCATTTTTAGCTTGAAATCAAATTGTCCGTTCTTTTGCTGTCGAGCTGTAAAAGCCGGATTTCTTACGGTATTGAAATTCCCTCCAAAGGTCAATTCAGCGGATCCGCTTGGACGAATATCGATAAGTCCGCCTCCAAAAATTTTATCGAAAATCTCCGGTTGAACATGCAATTGCGGGATGACACCACTGCTTTTAAAATTGTTCTCTGATTGGGCCTTTTGACGGAAATATGCGCGCTGATCTTCTTTTTTCAATTCATTCAGAAAATCATCAAACGAACTGCTTTGTGGACTTCCAATTCTGGTTTTACCGATATAGTCAGTTTCTGTGTAAGTCCTTGTTTCAGGATCGTATTCTATTTTTGAGCTGTAATTTGAAGGTTTCTTAAAATCGAATTGATGGCCCGGGTCTTCCTTTTCATGTGGCTTTTTATCCCTTATCTTAAATTTCAATGAGTCATCATCTCCGGTCAATTCTGCGGCAGTTAATTTCCATTCGGCAGGAATTCCCCGATGAGTTCGCGATGCGGCAAAAGCTATGCTTCCTACCGTTCCTAAGAGCAGAAACAGATTCTTTACTTTCAAATGCTTTCAAAATTAGGCTTCTCCATGTCGAAGAAGCTGTTATTCAAGTAGTTCTGTGTCGATAGAAACGATTTATATGGTTTAAATAAGGTCGACAAATTTATAATATTTTCAAGCAATTCTTAATTAAACTTTCCGTACTCGCATCGTTCCCCAGGTCTTGTTTAACTTTAACCAGTGCTTTTTCCGTCTGCAAGCGGTTAAATCCTAAGGCCAGCAGGGCATCCAGGGCTTCCTGAAACGGTTGGTTTACAGCGGCACTTTGAGCAGCTCCCGTCCAATCCATCCTTCCTGTTTTATCTTTCAGCTCCAGGACTATTCTCTGGGCTGCTTTCGGACCAATTCCCTTTACAGATTTCAATAACGCAATGTTCTCTTGTTGTATTGCTTTTATTACCTCGTCGGAAGTAAGGGACGACAATATCATTCGAGCCGTTGCTGCTCCTATACCGCTGATAGAAATAAGGTTCCGAAACACTTCTCGCTCGGCAGAATCAGCAAACCCAAACAACTGATGTCCATCTTCTTTAACCACATGGTGCACTTTCAGTCTACCTTCTGCTTTCTCCCGTATACGTTCAAATGTATGCAGTGAAATATACACCAGATAGCCAACTCCATGGCAGTTAACCACCACCTGTGTAGGTGTGATCTCCTCCAATTTACCCTCAAGAAAATCGTACATATCACAATAATAATACTCCTGAATAATAATGGAACTTCCGACATGGATAATTCCTGCACATGACTGTCCTAAATCCCATAAATTATGGCAATAACCTTACATTTGCCGGCGGTGAATCTCACATACCGGAGCCATTTGGCATTGCTTTTTGTTTCCCTGATTTATGGTGCGAATTACAGCATTGCAAAAATGGTCATGCCCGCATACCTCGGGGCTTCGGGATTCATTATTTTCAGAATTGGCGGAGCGGGTCTTTTATTCTGGATTTTGAATCGCCTATTGAAATCGAAAGCAATTCAGCGGGAAGATTGGTCTAAAATATTGATATGCAGCATTTTAGGAGTTGCTGCCAATATGCTGATGTTTTTTGAGGGGCTCGAAAGAACTACCCCTATGCACGCTTCGGTACTCATGCTGATTACCCCTGTTTTTGTTTTTCTTGCATCCCTGTTCATCAAAAAGCAAAAACCCAATCTGCCTGAAAGCATTGGTGTTTTGCTGGCATTTGCCGGATCCGTTCTGCTTGTAGGTGGCTTTGCCTTTCGTTTCTCATCCCGGACATTAAATGGTGATTTACTGATTATTGGCAACGCCCTAAGCTATGCCCTTTACCTGATCTTTGTCAGAGACCTGATTCAAAAATATTCGTCCCTGCAAATTGTTTCAAGCCTGTTTCTATTGGGATTTATTTGGGTTCTCCCTTTTGGTTATCAAGATGTTATATCCGCTCCATTTGAGGTTTTTCCTGAGATTATCTGGGCAGCCATTGCGTTTGTAGTATTGGGAACCACTTTTATTGCCTACCTGCTGAACGCCTGGGCTATGCAATATACGGGTGCCAAAATCGTTGGGAGTTATATTTACCTGCAACCTGTGTTTGCCACATTTATCAGTGCCATTTGGTTCCGGGAGGTTCTGAGTTTTGAAAAGATGATAGCCTCTATATGCATTTTTACCGGTGTATTTTTTGTGAGCGGATTATATAAAAAACGTTGAGAACATGAATATTTAGAAACGGAAACCTGTTGCTTTAAAAAACGGTTGTAATTTGCGACGCTTAATTATATGCAGATAACTAATAACAGTGTAGTCGGTATACATTATGTATTAACTGATACAACAGGCAAAATTCTGGATCAGAGTGCTTCAGGATCACCTTTATTATTTATACAGGGTATTGGACACTTGATACCTGGATTGGAAGAAGCCCTGGAAGGCAAAATAAAAGGTGACAAATTTCAGGTGAGTATTGACCCCGATAAAGGATATGGACAAAAAGATTCCGGGTTAATTCAGGAAGTGGGTAAAGAAGCCTTTGGGGACCAACAGGTTGCTGTGGGTATGCAGTTTACGGCTAATTCAGGTAGCAATCAGTATCAGGTTACCGTGACCAGTGTAAGCGATACACATGTAACCATTGATGCGAATCATCCTTTGGCGGGAGAAACCCTCAATTTTGAGGTTGAAATTGACTCTGTGAGGGAAGCAACCCCTGATGAACTTTCACATGGACATGTGCATGGTCCGGGTGGTCATCATCATTAATAAGGAATTTTATCGCTTTAGAAACAAAATATTATTTTCGCTCTCTCGACTTTTAATTGAATTAGAATGAGAAATTTCAATTTAATAAACAACATTGGCGGGTGGCTGGCATTTGCTGTTGCCCTGATCACATATTCATTGACCCTGGAGCCATCGGTAAGTCTCTGGGATTGCGGTGAGTTCATATCCGCCTCTTATCGACTTCAGGTGGTGCACCCGCCGGGAGCTCCATTGTTCTTGATGTTGGGACGAATTTTTTCATTGTTCAGCATGGGGAATGTGGCAACTGTTGCCATTGCCGTTAATATGCTATCCGCTGTTGCCAGTGCCTTTACCGTCCTGTTCACCTTTTGGATCGTCGTGCATATGGCCAAGAAAATATTGGGTGTTGGGTTCGCTCAGAATGAAGTAAGCTTAACTGATGCCTTAATTCTATTGGGAAGCGGGCTGGTTGGAGCCTTGTCGCTCACCTTTATGGATACATTCTGGTTCAGTGCAGTAGAAGCTGAAGTGTATGCGTCATCTTCCTGTTTTACGGCCCTTTCCTTCTGGGCCATTATCAAATGGGAAAGCGTGAAAGAAAAACCTCAAGCCGACCGCTGGCTTGTATTTATAGCCTATACCATTGGATTGGCCGTTGGTCTTCACTTACTGAATTTGCTGGTAATTCCTGCAGTTGTTTTGTATTACTTCTTTAACCGATATCCCGTTAATAAACTCAATGTTTACAAAGCTCTGGGTGTAGGTTTGGGAACTTTAGCATTTGTTCAGTGGGGATTGATTCCGGGGGTGCCCAAATCCGCTGCATTTTTTGACCGATTGTTCGTAAACAGTTTCGGACTTCCTTTCCATTCCGGTGTATTCTTCACAGTATTTTTGATCATTGCTCTGGCAGTTTTCGGTATTCAATACACCCACAAAAGAAAATGGCCACTCGTGAATCTCGCCGTGTTGTGCTTCTCATTTATTATGTTGGGATATTCATCATATACCATGGTTGTGGTTCGCTCCTACGCCGACCCGGCCATTGATATGAATAATCCTGAAGATGCATATTCGCTGCTCAGTTATATTCAACGTGAACAATACGGAGACCGTCCATTATTATACGGTCCTCATTTCACCGCCAGAGAATCCCGTCCGGTTGACATCAAAGAAGGCGCCATGCAATACCGCAAGGGCAAAGAAAGCTATGAAGAGGTTGGAGAGAAAATTGAGTACGTTTGGGATAGCAAGTACATGACCATTTTACCCAGAATGGGAGATTTGACGGATAAGGCTGATGGTTATCCCATTTGGTCGGATGTTAAAAATGGTAAAATCCCAAGCTTTGCCCAAAACATCAAGTTCATGTTCAGGTATCAGTTGGGATGGATGTATACCCGCTACTTCCTTTGGAATTTTGCCGGTCGTCAAAGTGATTTTCAAAACATAGATGGAAATGTATTCGACGGAAACTGGCTCAGTGGAATTAATTTCATCGACCAGGTTCGACTAGGGCCTCAATCCAATCTGCCGTATTCGCTTTCATACAATAAAGGCAGAAATACCTATTTCTTCCTGCCGTTAATTCTCGGAATTTTAGGTATCATCATACAGTTTAAACGCCAGAAGTTGGATGCCTGGGTGGTAACTACCTTGTTTGTATTTACGGGTATTCTGATTATCATTTATCTGAATCAACCGCCTTTAGAACCACGGGAGAGAGATTATTCTCATGCCGGTTCATTCCAAACATTCTGTATTTGGATAGGATTAGGGGTTGTTTACCTAGCGGATTTACTCAAAAAATGGATGTCAGGAACCATGGCGGCATCTGCGGCTATTATCATTGGATTATTGGGAGCACCGGCTCTTATGGCATCAGAAAACTGGGATGATCACGACAGGTCAGACCGCTATCTAGGACTGAGCTTTGCCAGGAATTATTTGAATAGTTGCGAAAAAAATGCAATTCTATTCACCAATGGTGACAATGACACTTACCCATTATGGTATGCTCAGAATGTAGAAGGGATCAGAACCGACGTTAGAATCATTAACCTGAGTCTATTGAGCACCGATTGGTATATCAATGCACTGCGCAGAAAAGTGTATGATAGTGAACCGTTGCCGATCAGTGTTACAGAAGATAAATGGGTTACAGGGATGAGGGAATATACCCGATATTACGATGACAAAAAACTGGATCAAACCAAGTATTACCCGCTTGACGAAGTAGTCAAATTTATGACCAGTGACGATCGGGATAAAATGGTTACATCCGATGGAAGTACTTTTTCTAACTATATGCCTGTTAAGAAGTTTATTGTTCCTGTTGATCGTCAGGCTGTATTAAACAGCAAGGTGGTAAAAGAAAAAGATGCCGCCTCTATAGTGGATGCCATCCGTTTTGAGGTTGGAGAAAATGGAATTTATAAAGGAACCATGGTGGTGATGGACATTATTGCAACCAATGCCAAAACCGGATGGACCCGACCCATTTATTTCACAACCACTACCGGGGGTGCCGCATATATGGGATTGGAAGAGTATTTCAGACATGAAGGATTAACCTTTAGATTGGTACCGATCAGAGCGCCCAAAGAGCAAAGAGGTTTGATAGACGACGATCTTCTTTATGACCGTTTGATGAACAGTTTCGTTTGGGGCAATATGGAGAAAGGTGAGATGTTCCTGGATGAAAAAGCACAATTGGTGCCTAGAAACTTGCGGGTTTTATTTGTTCAGGTAGCCCGAAATTTATATGCCAAGGGTGATAAAACCCGTGCCATTGCGTTGATGGATAAAAGCCTCAAGGTGATGCCGGAGAAAATTATGCCTATGGATTACCGATTGAAAAACTATTATGCTTCTACTTACTATGAATGTGGTGAGATTAAAAAAGGTCAAAAGCAATTGGAGGAAATTCTTGAAATGGCGAAAGAAGACATTCGTTACTATAAGCAGTTTAGCGGATCAAAACGCTCGTTGGCGGCAAGTCGCCTGCAGGAAGCTTTGGGTGGTTTAAATGATGCGGTAATGTTGTCAAAACAGTTTGCAGGCAAGGCTGTGTATGAAAAATTCGATGCTGAATTTAAGAGGTTGAATACCGCTCCATAAGTTTAGTTCGAACAACTGCAACACATTACATGTCAAAAAAAGCCTATCTATATGGTATCCATGCCGTTTCGGAGGCTTTAAAACAAGGCGAATCTCTCGAAAAAATATGGGTCGATAAAGGCGCTAAAGGAAAACACATGGGAGAACTTGTGCACCTTGCGAGAAACGGAGGTGTGCCCATTCAATATGTGCCTGAAGCTGCATTAAAAAAATACAGTACCAAGAACCACCAGGGGGTTGTTGCATTGGGTTCTCCCATTCAATACGTAGCTTATGAAGAAATCGTGACCCGCGTTTTTGAATCGGGCGGTTCTCCATTGATTTTGATATTGGATGGAATTACCGATGTTCGGAATTTCGGGGCTATCTCACGCAGTGCCCTTTGCATGGGCGCGCATCTGATCATCATTCCGATCAAAGGTTCCGCCATCATTCAGGAAGATGCCATTAAAACTTCTGCAGGCGCGCTTTTTCAAATTCCGGTTTCCCGCGTCCATAATCTGGCCGAAACAGCCAGATATCTGAAGGATTCAGGAGTCGCACTTATCGCTTGTAGCGAAAAAGGAGCTTCGGTTTCCAATGAAGTAGATCTCCGGAAACCACTCGCATTGATTGTGGGCAGCGAAGAAACGGGCATATCCAATGCTCTGCTTCAAGAGGCGTCAGAACATGTGCGTATACCTATGAAAAATGCACTGGATTCT
>CAZTGZ010000018.1:40191-52849 GCA_964613385.1 uncultured Chitinophagaceae bacterium | reverse complement strand
CAAAAGAAAACGAAAAAGATCTTTCGGATCATGGTTATGGCAAATCTAACGCTTTGATTGTTCAAATCGTATGAAGGGAATGTCAGGCTTTTGTTTGTAAGTTCATCCCTAAGGGAGGTATGTTTTAGAAGTATGGAGATTTTTTTTGCTGTTCAATCATATTCTGTCAGACTGAAAATATTCGTACATCGAAAGTCTTCGATTTCTTTAAAATGCAGGGTTGGTCGAAAAAGATTAAGTATCAACGGTTGGAAGACATTTGGTTAAGCAAGGAAAGTAGGTTGTCTTTCAGTTGGTTTCCTCAGCTACTGCTTTTTGGAGATGACTTTTAAACAAAAAATCCTCTTAATTTGCGCATCTAATCCTGCAAGTAACAGACAAACTTTGTGGTCTGCATCGGGCAGATATCCGACAAATCACTCAAGAAAATAAAATGAAAAAGTTACAATTTAACATTGACATCTCCGCCCCTATAGAAAAAGTGTACGATATCATGTTGGGCATTGGTCATAAGTCTACTTATGAAGCATGGACGGCTCAGTTCAATCCTACCTCAACTTATGAAGGATCGTGGGACAAAGGAAGTAAAATGCTTTTTATCGGGACGGACGAAAATGGGGATAAAGGGGGCATGGTATCTGAAATTGCTGAGAACCTAAATAATCAGTTTGTATCCATTCGTCATTATGGACTGGTTCAGGGAAATGAAGAAATAACGGAAGGTCCGGATGTTGATAAATGGGCCAATGGGTTTGAAAATTATTCTTTTCAGGAGAAAGATGGGATTACGCGCGTTACCGTTGACCTTGATACAACGGAGGAGTTTATCGAGTATATGAATGAGAACTATCCCGGCGCACTGCAAAAACTGAAGGAATTGTGTGAGTAACAATCTTCATTCCATCCGGCTTCTGCATTTGGCTTCGTCAGGTAGTTTATGGGCTACAAACAAAATTAAGTCAATTCTAAAAGTCATTCTCAATTCCACTCTGAGGAAAACGAACGAAATACGCCCTTGATTTGTTTTCTTTGCAACTGTAAATCTGATATGGGTAACAAAATCAATTCGGGTGAAATATTGACCGTTAAGCATGAGAAAAGGGTAAAGCCCGATTGGCTCAAGACCGCTATTCCCGGGGGAGAAACATATGTGCAGATGTTAAAGCTTGTGAATGAACACAAGTTGCATACGATTTGTCAAAGCGGAAAATGTCCGAATATGGGGGAATGTTGGGGTGCCGGAACTGCTACATTTATGATACTCGGCAATACTTGTACCCGCAGCTGTCAATTTTGCAATGTAGCGACCGGAAAGGGCGAACTGGTAGATGCCCTGGAGCCATTTAAAGTGGCGCAAAGCATTAATATCATGGGCATTAAGCATGCCGTTATTACGTCTGTTGACCGCGACGATCTAAAAGATGGCGGATCCGAACACTGGGCCAAAACCATTCGGACGATTCGTGAGTTTAATCCGGAAACTACTTTGGAAACTTTGATACCGGATTTTGGCGGAAGGGAAGATCAAATCCAACGAATTGTTGATGAAGCCCCTGAAATCGTATCGCATAACCTTGAAACTGTTGAAAGACTGACGAAACAAGTAAGAGTACAAGCCAAATATGAACGGAGCCTGAATGTATTGCGCTTTTTGCGATCCAAAGGCATGCAAACCAAGTCGGGAATGATGTTGGGTATGGGAGAAACAGAAGCAGAAATTCTGGAAGCCATGGATGATTTATTGGAACATGGGGTTCAGATATTAACGCTTGGGCAGTATATGCAACCCACGCAGGCGCATCTGGCTGTGGCCGAGTATATTCATCCGGATCAATTTGCGAGACTTAAGGATATTGCATTGGAAAAAGGGTTTGAATATGTAGAAAGTGGCCCGTTGGTCAGAAGCAGTTACCATGCCGAGAAACATTTAAAATAACTGACATGAGCAATGGATGCGTTGCCTTGTCTTTTCGTGAGGCAGCTTATTTGAGCAGATAAACTCAACCTTTACATATATTCTTCAGAGCTATGAAAAAAAGGCCCTTCCAAATGGAAAGGCCTTTGGGATGCTAAATAACAAATTTTACAACATCCGTGGTTAGTAGTAGTATAAAGAAAAGATTTTAATGTCGGATCACGATTTTATGACTCTCTTTCAAATCATCACCAATTACATGAATATAGTAGATACCGGTTGGGAATTCTCCTATTTGTAGTGTTTCCACAGGCTCTGAGGTTTCTTTACGCAAGCGGACATTTCCGGCCGCATCCGTCAATTCGATATTGAATAATCCGAATTCATCAATTTTTACATTGACAAATTGATTGGCCGGATTCGGATAAACCGAGGTGATTTTTTCTTTCTCAATGGCCATTCCGGAAATATGACGAACATAGCTATATTCAAACACACCGTCAAAATCGACTTGTTTTAAGCGATAAAAAGCTTGTCCTGCTTCTCCCAAACCTGCTTCATCGGTGAAAGCATATTTAATAATAGCCTGACTGTTTCCATTACCTTTCACTTCTCCGATTTTTACCCAGGTTTTGGCATCGTAACTTTTCTCCACTTCGAAATGACTGTTATTTACTTCACTGGCTGTTGCCCAGCTCAAGTCAATATGCTCATCTCCTTTAACAGCATCGAATCGTATCAATTCTACCGGAAGAGCAGTAATTCCACTGGCTTCCACTCCACCGGCTTCGTTTACCTGAGCGAAGGTCAATACACCTGCGCTTCCGGTACAACTCGCCTTTTTGGTGGAACCGAAATATATGCATGAATTGGTATGGCAATTACCCGAAGATGCCGTTATACTTCCTCCATTATTGCAAAATAGTTTGGCGCCGCTCCCAAGTTTGAAAAACTTTTTGGAGGTGTAATGCAAATTGTTGCCATTTAAAAGAATGATTACATCCTTGTACTGCAATTTGTTTGAGTTGGTATTCATGTTCAGGGTGCCGGTCAATTTAATGGTATCTCCATCATCGCAATCATCAAATGCGTTATTTACGCCGCTTGAATTGATGTTTCCGGAGACACAATAGATGTTTGGACCGTTGTCGCAGTCATCGTTGTCTGCTTTAGACTTTTCAGAAGAGCCAAAGTTGGCAATTAAAAATAAAACTGTACCGAGTACAATCGCCAGGGCTGAGCTGATGACAATAATTCGCATCAGACGTTGCTCCTGACGAACATTAGGTTCGTTGCGGATTTCCATAAAAGTAGTAGTTAGTAGTAGTTAGTAGTAGTTAGTAGTTTAGCATTTTCTGATCCTAAGCCCAGAAATCTTTCCCAAAATTAGAGATATTTTTCCATTTTTTAGAATTATGACATAATAAATGTTAATTTATATTCATTCTAAATAGTGAAAATTAGGCATAGACTTTCCCTGTAGAACCTATAACGCGTTAAAAATGAATTAGATACTTGCCGAAAAGATCAATTCTTCACCCCGAACGGTGTCACTATCGCTCATCAAGACTGTGCGGTCCATCATGGCGATAAGTTCCCTCACATTACCCGGCCAACTGTGTCTCATCAATGCAGCTCGCGCCGATTCGTCAAACGACTTGGGTCGCATACCATGCTTCTTACAAAAGACCTGAAGGAAATGCTGGCTTAGAACCATAATATCATTTCCCCTTTCCTTTAAACGCGGCAAATGGATTAAAAATCCCTGAATTCTGTAATATAAATCCTGTCGAAACTGACCCGCCTTAACCTGTTCGCTCAAATTGCGATTGGTTGCCGTAACAATCCGAACATCCAGACTAATGAGCTTATTGCTACCTAATCGGGTTATCTTGCCATCCTGCAAAACCCTGAGAAGCTTGGTTTGCAGCGTCACATCCATCTCTCCGATTTCATCCAAAAACAATGTTCCGCCATTCGCTTCCTCAAACTTTCCGATTCTTCGATCCGAGGCACCCGTGAAAGCCCCTTTTTCATGTCCGAAGAGTTCATCTTCTACCAAATGTGTCGGAATAGCCGCCAAATTAACCGCCACAAATGGCTTGCGTCTTCGATTTGAGTTCAGATGTATCGCTTCTGCAATCAATTCCTTTCCCGTACCACTCTCTCCCGTAACCATCACCAGGGTATCGGTCTTTTCGACACGCTGTATCAGCTTTAGTACCTTGTAAATAGCTGTGCTCTCCCCAACGATATTACTATACTTGCTTCTGTCTTCCAATTCCTCCCTCAATACTTCAACCTCCTGCTTCAATTCTATATTGTCAACGAGATTTCGCACCGCATTTTGCAGTTCTACCATCGCGTTGTCATTTTTAACGATATAATTTCTCGCCCCCAGCTTATAAGTTTCAACCACCACATTCACATCGGTCTGACCGCTCAACATTATCGGATTTATATCCTTAAACTCGGATTTGATCAATTTCAGAATTTCCAAACCCGACATATCCGGCAACATATGATCTAAAACTACTATTTCCGGAACATCCCTTAGGTTTCTGATTAAGTCTCCTCCGGAATAAAAAATCCGCACTTCATAATTCTCATTTTTAAGTGCTTGTTCTATCGCCATGGCGTACATGGGATTGTCTTCTACAACATATATTCGAGCCAGCATAATTTCGTAGTTTTCGAGGTACTAATCTAACCAGGGAATTTCATTGAATCCAGCAATAAGTGCAAAAAGATATCCCCGAACACCCTTGAGACTTCATCAACGGCTATGTTCTTCCCGGTCTCCAAACACAAGGAGGTTACCGCTTTATCATCGATTCCACAGGGAATAATTTGATGAAAATAATCCATTTGGGTGTTCACATTAAAGGCCAATCCGTGCAAAGAAACCCCATGACTGATCTTTATTCCAATGGCGCCAATTTTTCGATCGGTGTTTCCCCCTTTCCCCGTAATCCAAATGCCGGTTAATCCTTCAATACGCTCGGCGGCTATACCATAATTATCGCACAATTGTATCATCACCTCTTCAAGAAGGTTTACATATCGTTTTACCCCCAAATTAAATTCCTCTAATTTTAAAATGGGATATACCACCAACTGACCGGGTCCGTGAAATGTGATGTCGCCGCCTCGTTCCGTTTTAAACACTTCTGCATCATTCTCCAAAAGCCATCGGTTATCTGCCAACAGGTTGTCAGGATTTGCACTCTTTCCCAAGGTAAAAACCGGTGTATGCTGACAAAGGACGATAATGCCCGGGCTTTTGCCTGAACTCACTTCTTCAAATGCCTGACGCTGGATTTGCAGGCCTTGTTCATAGGGAATAACTCCGTAAGACTTGAAAATTACTTCCTGTTTGTCCACTTTTTTACCATCAGTCCAGTCAGAAAAAACACCGACAGGAATCCCGCAATTTTCCCGATATAATCTCCACTTCGCGTATAAAAGGTGTTTGATTTTAAAACGGGTACTTTGATTGTAAATGCTGCAGGTTCCCACCATTTGGTTGCATGATGAATATTTCCGCTTGCATCGATAAAGGCACTTGTACCTGTATTTGCACATCTCACAATTGGCAATCTGTGCTCAATGGCCCGCATTCGTCCATAGAGTAAATGCTGTTTGTAGCCATCGGTGTTTTTCCACCAACCGTCATTGGTAATAATGGCTAATACATTGGCTCCTTGATGAACAAATTCACCCAGATATTCGCCATAAATAGACTCATAACAAATAGCCGGCGCCAATTTCCAGGGACCGGAGTTAAACACCACAGGGTCATCACTCAATCCAAGGCTTCCGGTTATACCGCCCATGTCAATGGCAAAATATTCCATAAAGCCAAGAACACGCGGATAAGGCATTTTTTCAACGCCCGGTACCAATTTGCTCTTGTGATAACTGTTTAAAACGCCTTGTTCTCCAATCAGCAGAGCTGTATTATAACTATCGTACATCTCTCCATTCAATGATTTTCTGGCGGTTTCGCTCACTTTCTCTCCCTGTTTAAAAAACCTGTATGTGGAAGCTCCGGTCAGAATTTGTAAACCGGGATACTCCCTGCAAAATGAGATCATCCTTTGAATGCTCTCATGGTTGTTCCAATCGTCTTCGTTCAGATATTCAACGATGGCAGTTTCCGGCAATACCATTAAAATAGTACTGTCTTCCATGCGCTCTTCAGCCAATTTGAGGAAAAGTTTCACCTGATTCAACTCTCCCCCTTCATTAAATTTTTCATAAGGGTTGATATTCGGCTGAATGACCAAAACCTTAGCCCCGGTTTCCGCGTCATTCCGCATGTATTTAATGCCAAAGGAAGCAGCAATTGGAATCATGAAAACACCTAAGGTTATCGACATTTTACTCCAGGTGTAACTTTCAATGCTTTGTGCGATCAGAACATTCATACACAAAATCCAACAGGATCCACCTAAAATTCCGGTATACTCATACCATTGTATCACTTCGCCATACTTAGCGAGTCCATTTCCCAATGTGAGCCATGGGAAGGAAATATCCCAGTTCAGATGCAGGTATTCCATAGCGAGCCAGAAAAAAACAAACAATAAACGGGAACGCTGAAGTGACACGAGCCGGGTTGAAAATCTAAAGGCCAAAAAAGGCAGCATCATCAGGGCCGTATTGGCTAAAATCATTGCAACTGCCCCTCCCGCAGATGCGTAGGCAACCCACCTGGTAGTTAACAAGTTCCAAATGAATAAAGCCAGCCATACGTAAAATAAAAATCCCTTGCCGGAATTCTTTAAATTGTTGAAAATCACAAACAAAGGCACAAATCCAACCATCAACAAAGGAAAAAATGGTAAAGGAGGCCATCCCAAAAAGAGTAAAACGCCCGATAATATTGCCAGACCTGTGTTTTTAAGCCTTTCCATTGAGTACAATTACGATTTCTCCTTTAAATTCAACTTTTCCTTCCAACTCGCAGAGTTCTTCCAATGAACCACGTCTGGATTCCTCATATATTTTGCTGATTTCCCTGCAAACGGCTACTTGTCTTTCAGGACCGAGGATTTCCATCATTTGTTTTAAAGTTTTGAATATGCGATGCGTGCTTTCAAACAAAACAACGGTTCTTTCCTCTTCTTTCCAGGTTTCAATTCTGCTCACCCTACCTTTCTTATGCGGAAGAAATCCCTCAAAAACAAATCTGTCCGAAGGAAATCCGGACATCACCAGGGCGGGGATGACGGCTGTTGGACCGGGCAAACACTGCACCTGAATACCTGCCTCCAGACAATGTTTAATCAACAAATAGCCCGGATCAGAAATCCCGGGAGTACCGGCATCGCTGCAATAAGCCACATGCTTTTTTTCCAGAATATCATCCACTATTCTGGCAACATAACGATGTTCATTGTTTTGATGCAGACTTTTTAGCGGTTTGCGTATCCCCAAATGCTGAAGAAGTTTTCCGGTTACTCGTGTGTCTTCACAATAGATAATTTCAGCTTGTTCCAGCACTTCAATAGCCCTGAGGGTGATATCTTTTAGATTGCCTAATGGAGTCGGAACCAATGTTAATGTTGAGATATGCATCTTTCCCGTGCAAATAACGTCTCAAAACATGAAATTTGTGGCATGCGATGGCTTCCTTTCCTGAGTCTTTTTATTCTCAATCTATTCGGCAATGCCCAAACGCTCCGAAGGGTAGCATCATTTCCATCAGAGTTGAATGAAATTTCAGGGATGGTGCTGTTGCAAGACAAAATACTGGCCATACCTGACGGAGGCAATCCTCCATTTCTTTACATCACAGATACGAGCGGTACCCTATGGCACAAAGTATATATAGAAGGAGGTAATCAGGATTGGGAAGAGATAAGTCTTTCCGGAGACAGCATTTTATATATAGGTGATTTTGGAAATAATGACAACACCCGCCAAAATTTGAGCATATTAAAAATCAGATTCGAAGCGCAAAAAATGCTCAAATTTGAATACGACAGCCTAAAGTCCGAACGCATAGAATTCAGTTATGCAAATCAGCTAGAATTTCCGCCTTCGCAGGGGCAATTGAATTTTGATGCCGAAGCCATGGTTTGCGTTGGTGACAGTATATGGATTTTTACGAAAAACCGCACGGCACCTTATACGGGTTGGACCTACCTTTATAAGTTGAGCACGCAGCCCGGCAAATATGCAATTACCTGTTCAGACAGCTTTCAAAATGCAACGACTGTCAAGGAACTTTCATGGATTACCGGCGCCTGTGTAACTACTTTTGGAGATCTTATTCTTTTGAGCAGCGATCATGCACTTCGGTTTGATGGTTATAATTTTCGAGTCCCTCCTCAACGATTGTCCTTTTCACATATTTCGCAAAAAGAAAGTTTGTTTTACGGTTTTAATAACAACCTTTGGATCAGTGATGAAAAAAATCCTCTCTTACCGGCCGGTTTGTTTGAGTTCCATTTGCCCGAATCAAACAGCATCGAACAAAAACAGCCCGAAAATAGCTGGTTCTCCATACTACATAATGGTATAAAACCTGAAATAAGTGGTCATCTCAGAATAATCGGAATAAACGGTCAAATTCAGTTTGATGAAACCATTGAACAAGGAGTATTTATTGATTTAGGGAGCGTACGTGGTCCTGTGATTTTTGAATTAGATGCGGATGGCCGGATTTTTAGAAGTTCATGGATAAAATTTAATTCCATTCCCTAACGTTGCACATTTATGAGGTACTGGCTGTTAGGATGTTTGTTTATCTGTTTGGCTTGTGTAAAACAGGATGGATTTTTGGAAACTCAATTGCGCAATCCACGGGTAAAAATTGCCTATGCAAAAAAAGAGTCCTTTGTGCGGTATATGCTCAGTGAAAAAGGCGTAGACAAGAATCATTTTGATTTGTTCATCCGGGCTTTTAAAGAAGAAAAGGATCTCGAAATCTGGGTGAGAAACAGTTACCAAACCACTTATCGACTTTTATATACCTATCCGATATGCATGGTTTCAGGAATGGCCGGGCCGAAAAAAATGAAAGGAGACAAACAAATTCCGGAAGGCTTCTATAAAATCAATGTATTTAATCCTTATTCCGATTTTTACTTATCTCTCGGAATTAACTATCCCAACATGTCCGACAGCATCCTGGGAAACCGAAACAATCTTGGTGGAGACATTTATATTCATGGTGGTTGTGAAACCATAGGGTGTTTGCCAATGACTGACAATGCCATGGAAGATATATACCTGCTTGCGGTAATGGCCAGAAATGGTGGGCAAAACAGTATTCCGGTCCATATTTTTCCCAACCGCATGAACACGGCGAATTACAAATTTTTATTAGAACAAACTGATCAGGCTGCTTTGCGTAAATTCTGGGGAAATATCAGAACAGGTTATTTGCTATTCGAACAAAATGGCACACTCCCTGATATTAAGGTTAATGCCCAGGGTTATTATGAATTTATTCCTAGAAATTAAGGTTTGTATCCGGCGCCTTTCAGAATCTCATCAGAGCTTAATTTAAGCAATTGCTCAATGCCTGTTTTGGGTTGTTCTTTCATGTAATTCCTCACAATTTGCCAACCTGCCCAATCGCCAATTCCGGGCGGTGATTCTCTCGGAACTCCCGGACCTGTTGAGAAGGGGCCATCTCCCAAATATCCTCTAAACTCCAATCTGTTGGTATTATATAACAACTTGTTGCTAACCAGATTATCCCAGATTTGACTCTCCTGATCCATGCAGAATTCAATTTGACCGGACCTGTACCCAATCTTAAGCGAATCCGGCATTTCGGGGAATATACGATCCATTAAATACAGAATTTTTCCCTGAGCAACCATCCAGTCAAGCATTTTAGCGTCACTGTCAGGTTCCGGAAGTTCGCTCATTATCCATGCTTTCATGGCATTTGGGACTAAGAAATCAGGTCTCATTTTAGCAATCTGGTATACCGGAAAATCAAGTCCCGGTGATAAATAAGGTTCAAACTCCGCACCCAAATACATGTCGAGACCAATGCCAAGCGTGTTTTCAAGACATGGATGAGCTGCCCTGAACGGAGAAACAAAAGTATAAACAGATGGAACTACTTTATTTGGAAACAGCGCGTGATATCTTGTAAATGCATCATCCAACTCCTGTTTATATTTTTCAAAATTCGGATATACCTTTCGGCACTCCTGATATAAATCCTGCATATCCGGATGCGCTATGTAGTTTAAGATATTTCGGAACTTGTTTTCTGTTGATACCGAATTTCCTCCACTGATGTCACCAATCAGATGATCACAATACACATCAAAGAAAAAAGAGTCCTGATTGCGCAATTTGTTCAAATCTTCCGCATTTTTTGATGCAAAAAGAGATTCTTCAAACCGGACCAACGTCAATGTAACTGACTTACCATCGTCCAAAGGGTCTTTGGCTTCATCATTACAGGACGACAGATAAAATGCCATGGCAACGGAAAGAAGTAAACCCAGTTTATTCAAAATCTTCATATCGTATTTTTTTGCATCTTTGCACCCGACAAAAATAGGGAATCCGTTCACTAGCTTCGACCATTCAAATTCAATCATCCGGAATATGAAATCAAATAACCTAAAATTAACGTTTGCCACACTATTGTTATTTTCTTTCCAATTATTAATGGCGCAAAGTGAAAGTGAACCCAGATTCAGATTTGGTTTGAAAGGTTCTGTGAACCTGAATTGGGTCAAGGCAAATTCAAAAAACATCTCCAATGGGGGAACCACCTTAGGATACAGTTACGGAATTATGGGTGATTATAATTTCACCAACAATTATGCTTTCAGCACAGAATTTTTAGTTACTCAGATAAAAGCAGATATATCTTTCGCCAATACCATGCGCGAAAGCAGCGACATTAATAAAGATTCCATTTTCAATTCTTTTGGAGGCGCGGGTGCTACTTTTAAAATTAAGTATATTCAAGTGCCTTTGTCTATTAAGTTTAAAACGAAAGAGATCGGTTTGATTACCTATTGGGCTCAATTTGGTTTCGCTCCCTGTATTTTAGCTGACGCCAAGGCAGATTACACCGGAGTGGTTCCCGAGGAAGAATACAGTAAATTAGAGGTTAATGATAAATCAAACGACATATATCATTTGGTTGACACAAAGGACAATGTCACATTTGACGACAAAGTATTTTTCATGAGAATTCCTCTCATTATCGGGGGCGGTATTGAATACAACCTGAGCGGGAATACCTCTCTTTATACCGGGGTGAGGGTAGACAACGGATTCACCAATACATTCAATAAAGACGAGAAAACCAAAGCCAACCTCAATTTTGTGAGCATAAACGCGGGTATTTTCTTCTGATATATCCGTTACATGAAAATTTGCCTTGCCCAGTTAAATTACATCATAGGTGATTTTGAGGGCAATCTCCTCAAAAAAAAATCGGCCATTCAACAGGCCCAACGAGATGGTGCTGACCTCATCATTTTTTCAGAATTGTCGGTTTGTGGATACATTCCGAAGGATGCGCTGGAGTATGACAGCTTCATAGACAAATGTGAACAAGCCATTCAGGAATTACTGTCCGAAAGTCATCAAATAGGAATTATAGCCGGCGTACCAAGATATACCCACCTCACAGATGCCAAAAGACTATACAATTCGGCATTGCTTTTATCTCAGGGAAAAATTATTGGCGAAATTCACAAAACATTGTTACCAACCTATGATATTTTTGATGAATATCGGTATTTCGAACCCAATCGAAGCTTTCAATGTGTTGATTTTAAAGGCGTTAAAATAGCACTTACCATATGTGAAGATTTATGGAACCTCGGAGATCCACTGTATCCGGTTACCCCCATGGATCATTTAATTTCTGAAAAGCCGGATCTCATGATCAATATCAGCGGATCGCCGGATAGTTATAATCACGGTGATGAGAGAAGGGCGCTGATGTGCAGTAATGCCAGGAAATATGGGATACCCTTGATATACGTAAATCAGGTCGGTGCGCATACAGACTTACTTTTTGATGGCGGATCACTCATTATAAATTCCAGGGGAGATATTGTGAACGAGCTTCCATTTTTTGAGGAAGCTGTTATTACCACTGAAGAATTTGACAAACCTGAAACACAAATCGAAAATCATAATGATGATATCGCATTGATTCATAAGGCATTAGTATGTGGAATAAAAGATTATTTCAGTAAAAGTGGATTTTCAAAGGCTATTTTAGGCCTTTCAGGAGGAATTGATTCTGCATTGGTGCTGGCTTTAGCCGTTGAAGCCCTCGGGAAAGAGCAGGTATATTCCGTTCTAATGCCTTCGGTATATTCATCGAAAGGATCTATTGACGATTCTATAGAATTGTGTAATAATACCGGTTCTCCTTATACTATTTTACCCATTTCGGATGCCGTACAAATGGTAGAAAATACCCTGCACGATGAGTTTGAAGGCTTAGGAAGGGATATTACAGAAGAGAACATGCAGGCAAGAATGCGTGGATTGCTCCTGATGTCTATTTCAAATAAAAAAGGCCATATACTGCTGAATACCAGCAACAAAAGTGAAACAGCTGTGGGCTATGCCACTTTATATGGAGATATGTGCGGAGGACTTTCTGTGATTGGTGACATATACAAAACACAGGTTTACGCACTTTGCAGATACCTGAACAGGAATGGTGCAGTAATTCCGGAAGCCATCCTTACCAAACCTCCTTCGGCTGAATTACGGCCGGATCAATTG
>CAZTGZ010000018.1:34523-40181 GCA_964613385.1 uncultured Chitinophagaceae bacterium | reverse complement strand
AGTCTTCCTCCTTATGACCTATTGGATCAAATTCTGTTTCATTACATTGAAAATCAACGCGGAAGACAACAAATAATCGATCTGGGATTTGAGCCCTCCGTTGTTTTTAAAGTCACAGCACTCGTAGATCGCAATGAGTATAAGCGATTCCAGGCAGCCCCTATTCTGCGCATTTCTCATAAAGCATTTGGTATGGGTCGGCAAATGCCATTGGTTGCGCGATATAATTTCTGATGTCGACCATATATCAGCTTCAAAATCATCACCTTCAATTAGAGGTTTCAAGCAAAGGGGCCGAAATGTGCTCCCTGCGCAAAATTGGCGGTTCAGAATTGATTTGGGATGCAAATCCCCAATATTGGCCGAGGCATGCGCCGAATTTATTTCCCATAGTCGGCAAATTGAAGAACCAGCAATATCAATTCGAAAATAGAACCTATCATTTGAACCAACACGGGTTTCTCAGAGATCTCGAAACTCAAAGGATACCTTCTGCTGAGCATGAGCTTATTTTCGAACTCGTATCTACAGAAGAGACACGTCAGCAGTATCCTTTCGATTTCAAATTACATGTTGTTTTTCAACTGATTGAGAATCTGTTAAGGACAAAATATATCTGTTTTAATGAAGGAAGTTCAAACCTGTACTTCTCGGTTGGAGCACATCCCGCATTTAAAATTTCAGAAAACACCCAAAGCATCCGGATTCCAAAATACGCCGAGTTGGATTGCTATCAGCTGCATGAGGGCTGTATCAAGAAAGAACCGGTCACACGCATGCGTACTCATGAAATACCACTGAGTCCGGATTTGTTTGACAGAGACGCGTTGATTTTTAAAGAAACTTCAAATACAGATATTTCTATTCAAATTGATGTGCATCAGGTAACCCTGAACACAGGAAACATGCCGTTTTTAGGCATTTGGTCTAAACCCGGAGCTCCGTTTATTTGCATTGAACCGTGGAGCGGCCTTGCTGACATTGAAAATCACAATGGGGAGTTGATTACCAAGGAGGGAATTATTGAAGTAGCACCCATGGGCAGTTGTGAGCACTATTTTGACATTATCGTCGAATAATACTCAGCTTTTGAGTATGCCCTGTTCGTAGTCGTTTCTGTTCGATGGGTCCAATTTTCCCAAAAGCTCGATTACTTTGTTTTTCATGGTCGGAGATGCTTTTGAAAAAATGCTGATCAATTCGGTATTTTTTGCCAGAAAGAAGACTTTAAGACTGACGGAATTGGGCAATGCCTCAAAAACAGATTGAAGGAGCACCAGAGATTCATAAATATTTTTTCGTCCTTCATCCATGTCCTTGCCCATCACATCCAGACCTTTCATATGGTATTGGTATAGCGCCGTTCTGAGAGGTTTGAAACGCTCATCCAGAATATTCTCAATCAAATAATAGCGATTTCGGTTACCCTTACCATCTGAAGGACCCCATCCCGGTGTAGTGGACGCTGCGTTTTTAATCGCCATAGCCTTATTATACATATCTGTTCCACCTAACAAATGATAGCTGTCATAATCCATACCCAGAATCAAATAGGCATAAAATCCAAGTACAGAAGTCAGGTTGCTGGAAAAAATATTCTCCTGAAAATCCATGGATTGCAGCTGAGCGTATTGAAAATCAAAATCTTCGTCTACATGACTAAAAATCACAGTGTTATAATTCGTACCATAAACAGGTCTGCTGGATTGAATGCTCAATCTGGCTTTGAACTGATCTATGTTGTATTCAAGTATTTCGATGATAAAGTTACAATCGATTCTTTCATGCACCTGTACGTTATCTCCGGTCCATTTGCGGCTATTCATAAACTGAACCAGGCTGTTTTTCATATCGGTAAAAATTTCCCGATTGGTTGTTTGAATCTGGCTGGTTACAATATCAATGTTGCAATTAATCTCCTGGGATTTAGCTCCCGTGGCAAACAAAATGAACCCTAAAATGAATATCGATCTTCTCATTTCAATCTTCTGCTCAGGTAGTCGGCTATGTCAGCGGCTACTGCTTTTTTACTTTTCAATTCGAAATTAACTTTTTCACCCTTATTATCGATTAAGGTGATTTTATTGGTATCGGACATAAATCCTGCGCCTTTGTCATTAAGCGAATTCAGCACGATGGCATCCAGATTTTTCTTTTCCAGTTTTTCCTTCGCATTATGTTCTTCCCGGTCAGTTTCGAGCGCGAATCCAATTAATATTTGTCCTTTTTTTATTTTTCCCAATGCGGCTAAAGTATCGGGTGTCTTCACCAATTCCAGCTCCATGGTATCCGATTTCTTTTTGATTTTTGCACTGGCCTTTTGAGCGGGTTTGTAGTCGGCAACCGCAGCTGACATGATGGCCGCATCCATATTAGGGAATAGCTCGGTACACGTTTCATACATTTCATCGGCACCGGTGATGTGATACAAATGTATTCCGGGATGTGATGTCTGGATGGATACCGGACCGGAAACCAGGTGAACTTCTGCTCCACGGTTAGCCAGTTCTTCAGCCAGGCTATATCCCATTTTGCCACTCGACAAATTTCCTATAAAACGAACCGGGTCTATAAATTCATACGTAGGACCTGCATTTACGAGTATCTTTCTCCCTTTAAAATCGGGCGAACCCAATTTCTTAATTACCAAATTCAGGATTTGTTCAGGTTCCTCCATCCTACCTTCTCCGATCAGACCACTGGCCAATTCTCCATGACCGGATTCAATCACACCCACATTCATCTGCTTGAGCGCGTTAATGTTTCTCAAGAAAGTCGGGTGTCGATACATATCTAAATCCATAGCCGGAGCTACCATCACCGGACATTTTGCTGATAGCCAAACTGCCATGAGCAGATTATCGCATAAGCCTGATGCCATGGAAGCGATGGTGTGTGCCGTTGCCGGAGCAATCAACAATAAATCGGCCCAAAGTGCCAATTCCACATGGTTGTTCCAATCTCCGGTTTCTGCGTTGAAATACTCGGAGTTCACCTGATTTTTAGAAAGGGTGCTGAATGTTAGGGGTGAAACAAAGGAAGCCGCAGCAGGGGTCATAACCACTTTTACTTCGGCACCGGCTTTCACCAGCAAACGGGTTAAAAAAGCTGCTTTATAGGCAGCAATACTCCCGCAAACACCAAGAATAATTCTTTTATTTTTTAGCATCCGCAGATGGATTGCGGAAATACACTTTTCCCTCTAAAAATTCCTGAGTTGCCAATAAAGTTGGCTTTGGCAGGGACTCATAGTATTTCGAAATTTCGATTTGTTCACGGTTTTCGAACACTTCTTCCAAATTATCTCCGTCTGTTGCAAACTCTTCGAGTTTTGAGTGGAGTTCTTCTTTCATTTGAGAGGCAATCTGGTTTGATCTTTTGGCAAGAATAACCAATGACTCATACAAATTCCCGGTTTTAGAATCAAGCAATCGGGTGTCGTGTGGTACAGTTGAATTTGGTGCTTCTGTGTATTTGGTCATAACAATGATAGTACTTAAGGATTAACAGATATTTTGTCGGTTATTTTCTTTTCTAAACGCTTTGCTTCGGATTTCAATGCTCCTGCATCCCGGAATTCATCCTGATAGGCCTGTAGCATTTCAAGTGCCTTTTTGTATCGTTCAGGTTGCATTTGTTCAATGCTATTTTCTGCGTATAAATAGGCCGCTTTTACTGCAGCTAAGGTCATTTCTTCCTTCCACGGTATATCCGGATATAGGTTCACTCCGCTGCTTAACGCAACCATGGCAGCTTTATAATCGCCTATATTCAGAAATAACATCGCATTTCTATACGTTTTTTCATGGAGTTTGTGACGCAATTCATCCATCAATTGATTGCATTCCTCCACATATTTGCCATCCGGATATTGATTCACAAAGAGTTGAAGCCTTCCAATGGCATTCTTGGTATTGGTTTGATCCAACTCATGTGGCAAGCTGCGATGATATTCGCATTTAGCAGCCATGAACGCAGCTTCTTCGCGTTTTGGATGAAAAGAATAGGTTTCCGCAAAGTTTTTAAAATGATAGGATGCTGATCCATATTCATGCATATAAAACTGGCAATATGCATACAGAAGATAAACATCCTGAGCTTCCTTCTTTTGCCGGTATGTGCCAATCAACTCTTCGAAAATAGGCGCTGCTCTCAGGTAGTCTTTTTTCTCATAATACCTCAATCCGGCAGCGTATTTCTCCTCCGGGGTGCCCTTTTTCATCAAGCGGGCATATTGGGTGCAACCAGGTGCAACCATAATGATCAGCAACAGAAAAAATAGTATTCTTTTCACAAAAGCCTGCAAAGATAATGATTTTCCGCGAATTTCGCTTTGTTTGTTTGTTGTCATGAACTCACTGGCAAACGATCAACCGGGTGTATTTGTTACACACATTCGTTCAATGACCAAATAATTCGGATGTGATTTAAAACAAGCTGCGGTTTAAGATGTATTATTATCTGATTTAAGATTATGGCAGGATTGAACTCGGGAAACCAAAGAAAAGCGGATATGCCAAAAGCCAAACTCAGCATGGCCAATATCCGTAAGTCTTTGTTTATTTTCACTTATATACGTCCATATAAATGGCGATTTCTACTTGCCCTTGTTTTTCTATCCATAGGAAGTAGTTTGAGCCTTGCCTATCCCTGGTTGTTCGGACAATTAATGGATATAGCCGCCGGTAATCCCACCAAATGGTTCGGATCTGATCCAATGAAAGTGTTTACGGTGATATTCGCTTTACTGCTCATTGGTACTGTGCTTTCGTATTTCAGAATAACATGGTTTGCTATGGTTGGTGAGCGCGCACTTTCAGACTTAAGGGTTCAGCTCTATCATAAAATCCTGACCTTACCTATGGATTTTTTTGGTCAGCGAAGGGTCGGAGAATTGATGAGCAGAATAACGGCAGATTTATCTCAAATTCAAGATACCCTAAGCACATTCCTGGCCAATGTGCTGCGACAGAGCATCATACTGGCTGCCGGAATTGCCATCATTTTGATCACGAACTTCAAACTTGCTCTGATCATGTTGGGCATAATACCGGTTGTGGTTGTATTCGCATTGGTTTTTGGAAAGCGCATACGAAAATTGGCCAGAGAATCGCAGGATAAGCTTGCCGACACCGGAGTAATTCTGGAAGAATCACTTCAGGGAATATCCAGTGTCAAGGCCTTTACCAACGAACAATTCGAATTAAATCGTTATCAAAATGGAATTGGTGAAGTTGTTCAATTGGCCATTAGAAACGCGAGATTCAGAGGTGCTTTTGCCTCCAGCGTAGTCATGTTTATGTTTGGGGCAATTGCCCTGGTTATGTATGTAGGCATTACGATGATCGGCAGCGGAGAACTCAGGATAGGGGAACTTAATTCCTTCATATTTTACGGCATGTTTATCGCCGGGTCTATGGCAGGCTTCGCGGAGAATTACAATCAGCTTCAGAAAACACTGGGAGCAACGGAAAGGGTTCGGGAAATTATGGATGAGGAAACGGAATCCAGTTCCGGCAGTCAAATAATTGAACCCGGCGACCTGGTTTTCAAAGGAGTCGAATTTTCCTATTCAAGCCGGCCGGATGTAAAAGTCTTGCAAGGTATAAACTTTACCATTCCAAAAGGCAAGACGGTAGCTGTTGTTGGTGCCAGCGG
>CAZTGZ010000018.1:4489-34513 GCA_964613385.1 uncultured Chitinophagaceae bacterium | reverse complement strand
AAGCACTTTGGCAAGTTTGATTTTCAGATTCTATGAAATCCAGGAAGGTGAAATCACCCTGAATCAAACAGATATTCGAAAATTGGATTTGAAGGCATATCGTGAAAAACTGGCTATCGTTCCGCAAGACGTACTTCTCTTTGGCGGAACCATAATGGATAATATCCGATACGGAAAACCGGGAGCCAGCGATGAGGAGGTAAAACTCGCTGCCAGGGCTGCCAATGCTGAAATTTTCATCGAACAATTCCCGGATCAATACAATACCATTGTTGGAGACCGCGGCATGAAGCTCTCGGGTGGACAGAAACAGCGTATCGCTATTGCCCGTGCTTTGTTGAAAGACCCGGAGATTCTCATACTTGATGAAGCTACCAGTAGCCTGGACTCTGAGTCAGAACTGCTGATACAGCAAGCGTTGCAGAAGCTATTGGTAAACCGAACCAGCTTTATCATTGCGCATCGGCTGAGTACTATTCGCAATGCCGATGAAATTATTGTTTTGGAGCATGGTAAAATCAGTGAGAAGGGGAAACATGAGGATTTAATACAAATCAGGGACGGGGCTTATGCCCATTTTTATCAGTTACAGACGGAAAGTGAACTCAAGGTTGAAAAATACTGAATATCTAAATCAAATCCCGGTGAAGTAAAATCAACAATTCCTTAATTTTGCCACAAATTTCTAAGGAATGGATTTATTTGAGAAAATCGCAAAAAACATGGGGCCGATAGGCGCTCATGCGAGAGAGGCACACGGTTACTTTACTTTTCCTAAGTTGGAAGGTGAAATTGCCCCAAGAATGATCTTTAAGGGCAAGGAGCGTTTGACGTGGAGTTTGAACAATTATCTGGGATTAGCCAATCATCCGGAAGTGCGCAAGGCAGATGCCGATGCAGCGGCCAAATACGGTATGGCCTATCCAATGGGTGCCCGAATGATGAGCGGGAACACCGATGAACATGAAGCCTTAGAAAGGGAATTGGCAGAATTTGTGATGAAAGAAGATGCCATTCTATTAAATTTTGGATATCAGGGAATTTTGAGTGCCATTGATGCACTTGTGGACCGAAGAGATATTATTGTGTATGATGCCGAGAGCCATGCCTGCATCATTGATGGGGTTCGACTGCACCAGGGTAAGCGTTTTGTATATGCTCATAACGACATTGCCAATCTGGAAAAACAATTGCAACGGGCAACGAAAATGGCCGAAACCACCGGCGGTGCCATTATGGTTATAACAGAAGGTGTTTTTGGAATGAGCGGAAATCAAGGTAATCTGAAAGATATCGTCGCTTTAAAATCAACTTATAATTTCAGACTCATGGTTGATGATGCGCACGGTTTTGGAACCATGGGCAAGACCGGAGCCGGAACCGGTGAACATCAGGGCGTTCAGGACGGTATAGATGTGTATTTCAGCACATTTGCAAAATCAATGGCCAGTATTGGTGCTTTTATAGCTGCCGACAAAATGGTGGTAGATTATCTGCGATACAACATGCGCTCACAGATATTCGCCAAATCTTTACCTATGCCATTGGTCATTGGGGCCAGAAAAAGACTGGAATTGCTCAAAAACGACCCTTCTTTAAAGGACAACCTATGGAAAATTGTGGATGCCCTGCAAGGCGGATTGAGAAAAGCCGGATTCAATATTGGAACAACTTCAACTTGCGTAACCCCGGTGATTTTAAGCGGAAGCGTAGCCGAAGCAACACATTTGACCTATGATCTGAGAGAGAATTACAACATTTTCTGCTCCATTGTTATGTACCCTGTGGTTCCTAAAGGAGTTATCATGCTTCGTCTGATACCAACGGCAGTGCATACATTGGCGGATGTAGAAGAAACCATTCGCGCATTCAAAGACATTTCTGAAAATCTGAATGCCGGAAAATACAAAGCCGACAAACTGGTAAGTGTAAACGCCTGAGGCTTAAGCATTTCAAACAAAAAAAAGAGGCTACTAACCGCAGCCTCTTTTTTTTTGGAATGACTTTTAAGTTGTCTATCGTTTCAAATATTTTGTCCGTTTCACTGTGCCAGTTTCATCCATGGCATAAATCAAATACGGACCCGGTGCATATTGAGTCAGATTCACCTGATAAATGCCTGCATTCGTTTTTCCTGAAACAACCAGATTGCCGCGGCTATCGAAAATTTTGATTTCAGCTTTAATATCTGCTCCGAGTTTAACTGTAGCATAACCAGTTCCCGGATTTGGATACACCAAAATCCCCTGATGTTTATCAAAATTGGATGCTACACTTGCCCCTTTATTAAATACAGTCATCGTAGTATTGGTTCTGACCGGATCATTAAAGTCAAAATAAATATCTGCGTTATTACGGATGATTGTACCCAGCGAAATATTTGAATTCGGCATCATGGAAAATGACACAAAGCCATTGCTACCTGACTGATTCACATTGCTGTCGGGTAACATTATGTCATTGAACGTAAATTTCAACACTCGACCATCCAAATCCTCAAGATTATAATCATGAGAACTTCCCTCTCTGCTAAAGGTTTCCATGTCCAAAAGGCTTGATATTGAATCTATCACCACTACATTGATCGCCGTATCCGTACCTGTATTCTGAAATCTGATTGTATATCTCAGTCGTTGTTGGAGATTTGTTCCAATATAGCCGTTGTCTCCGGAGGGATAGACTAATTTATCATTCGGGTCAAAGGATCCTCTGATTAGGGTATAGAGCGTATCTGTATTGTCGGCATTATTTGCATCTGACCCATTGGTAGTGAACCATGCCACTGATTTCGCAAAATCGCCAATCACAGCTCCATTGCTCAAAGTTCCATTGATTACAATTCGAACGATTTGGCCATATTTTAAAGCCGAAAAGTCGTATTCGAGCCGATTCCCGGTTTTTCGATCGTAATTCCGAACTGAATTGGAGAAATTGAATCTTGAATCCAAATCCACCGTCAACGTACCTCCTTTGGTGGCCGGACCATAATTCCCGACTTCAATATAATAGGTCAGCGCGAAGCCGGGCCGGGCTCTTGAACTTTCCAAATTCACACTTGCATCGAACAGCGAATCTTTGACATACAATCCAAAAAACAACGTGTCCGTAATGGTTCCTATGCTCGAAAAGGAGAAAGGTATTGAATCTGTGCAGGAATATGCATGATAATTAACCGGTTTGGCCACGGCTGCATAATTCCCTTTTTCAAGAAAAAGTCTGAAAAATCCGGCTGTGTCGGTATAAACGCTAATCCCAATTGGCGCCAGACGCACCACGGAACCCTGTATCGGTTCTTCCCCATCTTCTTGCAGGCAATTCTTGTTGTGGTCTCTATAAACCCTTCCCAAGACCATGCATGCATCACTGCTATCGATGAGCATTGCGGATCCTGTAAACAAATACGGCGAAGAATCCGAAGAGATAAATCCGCCAAACATATAGAGTCTATTTCTGTAATTGACAAGTGTAACTCCTTCACCGGTAATTCTTTGCGAACCGGCCTGTGCCCATGTGGTTCCATTGTAAAACTCGACTCCTGAATTGAATCCCGGTCCGGCACAATAGAGATTGTTGTTAAAAGAAATTAAGGAATTAACATAATCGGTTGGATATGCATTCAAGGGAACAATTTTACTTCCATTGTAAAGAGCTAATCCTTTCACATTGCTTGTGTCTACCTGACTAAAATAACCATATAGATACAACATGCTTTTATACGCCTCAAATCCGGTAACTTCTCCATTTATTCCCTGACCGCTTCCATTGCTCAGCGTATGAATCTGACTGCCGTCGTAGCGGAATATATTTTGACAGGCGCTCGCATTTACTTTGCTAAAATTTCCACCCACAAAAAGCTGATTATTGAAGACGTACATGGCACTTACCTGATCATAAAAACCGGGTTCTGACTCGCAGACAGGGCCTGCGCTCCATTGACTACCATCCCAGATGGCAATGTTGCCAATCATTTGTCCCGAGATTGAATCCAGGTTCCCTCCTACATACAATTTGCCATTAAATTCCATCATGGTTCTGACAATCGGGAATGTTGATCCCGGCAAACCGCTGCCCACTTTGCTCCATGAATTTCCGTTCCATTTAACCAATGAATTGGCACCGGAAATATTTCCAAAATCATTAAAGGAACCGCCAACATATAGTTCACCCTTGTACTCGGTCATGGCACTAATAGAAACGTTAAAGCCTTCTATTTCAATTAATGTACTCCAAACGACGCCGTTGAATTTACGAATGTACGATTTCGGCATGCCGGACTTATAGTCCATACCTGTAACATACAGACTGTTCTTGTATTCAGCAGCAACTACATTAAAGCCTTCGAATTGGCCACCGGCCGGCACCCAAACGCCGGATTGAGCCTTTGCCCATCCGAGTGAAAAAATTAATAAGAAAACAGAAAAGATAATTTTGGTATTCATAATGCTATTGTTTTGTTAAGGCAAAGTTAAGAGGCCCAAGAGGCAGGTCTTGTGACCAAAATGGTTTTGAAGGCTGATATATATCATCCCGTGCGGAAAAACAAAGAGGAAGGGATATTGTTGTGGGTAATAAAAAGATGAATTTAAAAGAACTGCCAGCTATTGGAAAGAGCAATAGCTTTAACTACAGCGAGTTTCTGGAATTGGTAAAATCCCATGTTCAGAATAAAAGTACTACCGGCAAAGAGCAGACCGAACGACTCATCGGGTTCACCTCGCTCAATCTGCACAGGATGGAAAGATTGAATAAAACATTTCAACCTACCGAAGATTCAAAAACAATCATAGGAAATATCCAAAAACAAATCTGGGTAATTATTACGGAAGCATGGTGTGGTGATTCAGCTCAGAATTTGCCGGTGTTAGCCAAACTTGCGGAGCTTAATCCGGAGAACATTGATCTGAAAATTGTTTTAAGGGATGAAAACATAGCCTGGATGAATTATTATCATACCGAAGGGCGGCATTCCATTCCCAAGCTTATCATTTTTGATGAGAATGGGGATGAAATTTGCACCTGGGGGCCCAGACCTTCAGGTGGTCAGGATATTTTCAATGAATGGAAAAGCACATCCCCAGAAACTCCAAAAGACGATATGGAAGTTAAATTACATACTTGGTATGCGCGGGACAGAGGCTTGAGCACCGAGCAGGAAATTACCTCCTGTTTGGAAGAAATGGTTTCCTGAAGCCGGAAATCGTTTTAATTGACCCCTTAAGCGATAATTTTTGAATCATGGGATACGATTCATGAATTTTGAATCACCCCTATGTCCAATTACTTTACTTCTTATTTCCAGTTCACTGCTCGTGAGCGCAAGGGACTTCTGATTTTGTCCGTGATGCTGATGATCGTTATCGGTTTAAAATACGGAATCCATCATACCGAGCACAATCCGAAATTTAAAGTCGAATTATTGGAAACTGCCCGGGTTAAATTAGTTGCAGCTGAACGTTCAGCGATCCAAACCCGCAAAATATGGTTTCATTTTAATCCGAACACTATGTCGATTGATTCGATGAATCTCTTACCCATACCGGATTATTTGAACCACAGAATGAAGAAGATGATCGAAAAGGGGCGCATATTTAAATCTAAAAGTGAGGTGAGCAGGATCTATGGAATGAAGCCTGACTTATTTTCGGAGATGAAACCCTGGTTGTTGCTACCGGATTCCAATGTGAGTTTTTCAGCAAACAGAGATGCCCCTGCATTTGTGCGAAAAGAGGTAAAGAGGATTAACCTGAATCTGGCAGATTCGGTTGAACTGGAAAAACTTCCCGGTATAGGTCCATATCTGGCATCAATAATGGTTAAATACCGCAACAGATTGGGTGGCTATTTACATATCGATCAATTGCTTGAATTGAAAGGGATGAGAAAAGAAACGCTGGAAGAAATGCGTCCTTACGTTTATATCAATGCCTCAGAAATTCAGCGCATCAACCTGAATCACTGCGAGGTAAGTGATGCGGGAAAACATCCGTATATAGGATTTCAGCAGGCGAAAAGAATCATTCAATACCGAAACGTACATGGAAATTTCCGACAAGCCCGTGACATTTTAAAAATACATGGAACGGATACGAGTTGGTTACAAAAAGTGGAACCGTATCTTCAATTCGAATAAGTCAAAATTCAATTAACAGGATTTATGTATTTTCGCGAACAGACAACTTTAGGAGGATTTTTACAACTATGAATTTTCAAGAAACAGAAAATCAGGCAATGATAAGGGAGATGGTTAAAGACTTTAGCCACAAGCATATATTACCTGATATGATGAAATGGGATGAGGCGCAAATTTTTCCGGTAGAAGTATTCAAGAAATTAGGTGAATTGGGGCTGATGGGCGTATTGGTACCTCAGGAATATGGAGGAAGTGGTTTTGGATACTACGAATATGTAACTGCCATAGTTGAGATTTCCAGGGTTTGTGGTTCTATTGGCTTGTCAGTGGCGGCACACAATAGTTTGTGCACCGGACATATTGAGCAATTTGGAACCGAAGAGCAAAAGAAAAGATGGCTTCCAAAATTGGCCACAGCTGAGTGGATAGGTTCATGGGGGCTTACAGAAACAAATACGGGGTCTGATGCCGGCGGGATGCATACCACAGCCTATAAAGATGGTGAAGAATGGGTCATCAACGGATCCAAGAATTTTATTACGCATGCCATAAGCAGCGATGTTTCCGTTGTTATTGTCCGCACCGGAGAAAAGGGTGATTCTCATGGCATGACCGCATTTGTGATTGAAAAAGGAACACCGGGTTTCAGTTCAGGAAAAAAAGAGAACAAACTCGGGATGCGGGCCAGCGAAACTGCCTGTCTTTTCTTCGACAATTGCCGGGTACATGAATCAAACATGCTGGGAAAAGAAGGAGAAGGCTTCATTCAGGCCATGAAGATCCTTGATGGCGGGCGTATTTCGATCGCGGCGCTTGGATTGGGTATTGCCAAAGGTGCATTTGATGCCTCTTTGAAATATTCCAAGGAAAGGGAGCAGTTCGGTAAACCCATCAGTGAATTTCAGGGCATATCGTTTAAGTTAGCCGATATGGCAACCAAAATTGAAGGGGCAGAATTGTTAATTATGCGGGCGGCCTGGTTAAAGAACAATGGCAGAAAAGTGACGACCGAATCGGCCATAGCCAAATATTACTCATCTGAAATTGCGGTGCAGGTAAGTACGGATGCTGTGCAGATTTTCGGCGGCTATGGATATACGAAAGACTTCCCGGTTGAGAAATTTTACCGCGATTCGAAGCTTTGCACCATTGGAGAAGGAACTTCAGAAATTCAGAAATTGGTGATTGCCAGAAATATTTTAAAATCTAACTAGCATTAGTACATTTTTTTCATTATCTTTGCGGCCCTATTAAAATTTCAATATCAATGTTGATTATTCATATTAAGGAAAACGATTCGCTGGAGAAGGCGCTTAAAAAGTTCAAAAAGAAGTTTGAAAAGACGGGAGTTGTGCGCGAACTGCGTGACCGTCAGGCGTTCACCAAGCCTTCTGTAAAGCGTCGTTTTGAAATTATCAAGGCTCGCTACAAGCAACAGCAGCAAATCGGTTTGTAATTTCATTTCCTTTTTCCTAAATTGCTTTCCTAATATTTGAAAGCAATACAGGAAAGATGATTCTTCCCTTTCTAGACTACTTACGCTATCAAAAGAATTACTCTGAGCACAGTATAATTTCATACCGTACGGATTTGGAGCAGTTTGAGGTATGGCTAAAAGCCTGCTATGAAATCGAATCCATTTCTGAAGCGAAGCGCATACATATTCGCGACTGGCTGGCAGATTTAACCATGCATGGAATGAACGCCAGTACCATCAAACGAAAATTATCGGCTTTAAACTCCTTCTATAAATTCCTGATTCGTGAGGGCATCTTATCGTCCAATCCCGGAAAAAATATTCAGACACCGAAACAAAAGTCGCGTTTGCCGGCCTTTGTTCCGGAAACGGAACTCAATTTGATGTTCGACGGCTTGATCGAGACCGACGATTACGCTTCCCGTTTGAACCGAATGATCATACATCTCATTTATCAAACAGGAATACGATTGAGTGAGTGCATAGGGTTGCGGATAGAAAACCTGGATTTACAAAGGGGAACGATTAAAGTGTTCGGAAAGAGAAGAAAAGAAAGGATCATTCCGATCACTGCGGAGTTAACCCATGAATTAGAATCATTCATCGAATTCCGAAAACAATCAGGGGTTGAAAGTCCTTGGGTTATATGTATGGAGCATGGTGAAGCTGTTTACCCCATGTATGTGTACAGATTGGTCAGGCAATGTTTGCAACAGACATCCGCCTCACGCAAAAGTCCGCACATATTGCGGCATTCGATTGCAACCCATTTATTGCATCACGGTGCCGATTTAAATGCCATTAAAGAGTTATTGGGTCATAGTCGGTTAACGGCCACCCAGGTATATACTCACAATAATATTGCGGAGTTAGTCCGCACGTATAAGAAAGCACATCCTAAACCTTAAATGAAGTAATTATGAAAGTAGACATCCAATCCATTCATTTCAAAGCTGACCACAAGCTGACTGATTATATAGAGAAGAAAATTCAGAAGTTACATACCTTTTATGACGGCATCATAGATGCCAGTGTATATTTAAAATTGGAGAATCATCATCGTCCGGACAACAAATTGGTAGAGATCAGATTGCATGTTCAGAACCAGAGCATCTTTAAAACGCAGACATCTCAGACATTTGAGGCGGCTGCGGACCTGGCGGTTGAGGCATTAAAAGTTCAAATTAAGAAGTACAAGGACAAGCTTCAGGCGGTTTCCTGATTTTTTTTCAAATCATTTGTCCGAATTAAAAAAAACTCGTACTTTTGCCAACCCTAAAAAATGAGGTGTGGGCGAATGTTGAAAAGCATCGTTTTCGTTTCATGATTTAGAGAAGCCACCTTAGCTCAGCTGGTAGAGCAGCTGATTTGTAATCAGCCGGTCGTTGGTTCGATTCCGACAGGTGGCTCGGTACGGGGAGATACTCAAGCGGCCAACGAGGACAGACTGTAAATCTGTTGGTTTATACCTTCACAGGTTCGAATCCTGTTCTCCCCACCACTTGAATATCTCGGGAATGCGAGTTCTTTGGATATCAAGAAATGCGGGAGTAGCTCAGTTGGTAGAGCGACAGCCTTCCAAGCTGTAGGTCGCGGGTTCGAGCCTCGTCTCCCGCTCTGAATGAGAAAGATTCATCAGACCTGGGTTTGGTGGGTCTTTTTCGCCGTAATGTTGGTGAAAACATTCTGCCGATGTAGCTCAGGGGTAGAGCACTTCCTTGGTAAGGAAGAGGTCATGGGTTCAAATCCCATCATTGGCTCTAAGGATGAATAGTCCTGAAAATTGTAATATAAATTAATAATAATTAGTCTTTAAAGAAGCAAAAAAATGGCAAAAGAAACCTTTGACCGTTCCAAACCACACGTAAACATTGGTACAATCGGTCACGTAGACCACGGTAAAACCACCTTGACCGCCGCCATCACCTCTGTGTTGGCCAACGCCGGTCTAGCAGAAAAAACATCTTTCGATTCTATCGACTCAGCTCCTGAAGAAAAAGAAAGAGGTATCACCATCAACACGGCTCACGTTGAGTATCAAACTCAGAACCGTCACTATGCACACGTTGACTGTCCGGGTCACGCTGACTATGTAAAGAACATGGTAACGGGAGCGGCTCAGATGGACGGTGCCATTTTGGTGGTAGCTGCAACAGATGGTCCTATGCCACAAACCAAAGAGCACATTCTACTTGCCCGTCAGGTTGGTGTACCTCGTTTGGTTATTTTCATGAACAAAGTAGACATGGTTGATGACGAAGAACTTCTCGAGATTGTTGAGATGGAAATTCGCGACCTGTTGGCATTCTATGAATTTGATGCCGACAATACCCCTATCATTCAGGGTTCAGCATTGGGCGCATTGAACGGAGAACCAAAATGGGTTGATACCGTTATGAACCTGATGAACGCAGTTGATGAGTGGATTCCAGTTCCACCGCGTTTGGTTGATCAGCCATTCCTGATGCCAATCGAAGACGTATTCTCGATCACCGGTCGTGGTACTGTTGCTACCGGAAGAATTGAAAGAGGTGTGATCAACGTTGGTAACCCGGTAGAAATCATCGGTATGGGTGCTGAAAAGCTTAACTCAACTGTAACCGGAGTTGAAATGTTCCGTAAACTCCTCGACAGAGGTGAAGCCGGAGATAATGCAGGTATCCTTCTTCGTGGTATTGAAAAAACCGATATCAGAAGAGGAATGGTAATCTGTGCTCCTGGTTCAGTTAAACCACACGCTAAATTCAAAGCTGAAGTGTATATCCTGAGCAAAGAAGAAGGTGGACGTCACACTCCATTCTTCAACAAATACCGTCCTCAGTTCTATTTCCGTACTACTGACGTAACCGGAGAGATCAAACTTCCTGATGGAACAGAGATGGTAATGCCAGGAGATAACCTGACTATTGAAGTTACTTTGATCAACCAAATCGCCATGGAAAAAGGACTTAAGTTCGCTATCCGTGAAGGTGGAAGAACGGTTGGTGCCGGTCAGGTAACAGAAATTCTTGACTAATTACTATTAATGGCATAAACGGGTGTAGCTCAATTGGTAGAGTAGTGGTCTCCAAAACCATTGGTTGTAGGTTCGAGTCCTGCCTCCCGTGCAAGTAATACATGGAAAAGCTTAAAGAAATATGGCACACCACCGTAGACGAACTTACGAATAAAGTAAGTTGGCCTACCTGGGAAGAACTCAGAAGCAGCATGGTCATTGTGATCATTGCTTCTCTGATATTCGCACTGACCATTTATGTTATAGACCTTGGTTTTGGTTTTATTACCAATACCATTTATGACTTGCTGAAAGGATAAGGGCAAAACCCATTATGGAACAACAGGCAGGAGATTTTAAATGGTACGTAGTACGCGCCATTACCGGACAGGAAAAAAAGGTAAAGGCAATTATCGAATCCGAATTGTATCGGGAAGGATTGACGGATTATGTTCCGGAAATTCTGATTCCGACGCATAAGGTTTATGAGATAAAAAAGGGCAAGAAGTCTTCTAAAGAGAAGAGTTATTTCCCCGGATACATACTGATTTTGGCAAATCTGGTGGGTGAAGTTTTACCTACCATTAAGGCCATTAATGGTGTGGTGGGTTTTTTGGGTTCAGAAGGAGCTCCTACCCCATTGCGTCAGTCGGAGGTGAACCGTATTTTAGGTCAGGTTGATAAAAATGCTGAAGAAGGTGAAAGCCATATCGAGCCTTTCATTGTGGGCGAGTTCGTGAAAGTGAACGATGGTCCATTCAGCGGATTTAGCGGCGTGATTGAAGAAGTGAACGAAGAAAAGAAGAAACTGAAGGTTATGGTTAAAATCTTCGGTAGAAAAACTCCATTGGAGTTGAATTATGTACAAGTAGAAAAAGAACAATAAAATGGCAAAACAAGTAACTGGTTACGTAAAATTGCAAGTAAAAGGTGGTGCAGCAAATCCGGCACCTCCAATTGGTCCGGCCCTGGGTTCTAAAGGGGTTAATATTGTGGACTTTTGCAAACAGTTCAATGCCCGTACTCAAGACAGACCCGGAAAGTTATTGCCGGTATTGATTACGGTTTATGCAGATAAATCTTTCGACTTTATCATCAAAACTCCACCCGTGGCCGCCCAGATTATGGAAGCCACCGGAGTAAAAAAAGGTTCTGCAGAATCAAACAGAAAAAAGGCTGGATCAATGACCTGGGATCAGGTTAAGACCATAGCACAAGATAAAATGCCTGACTTGAATTGCTTTACCATTGAGTCTGCCATGCGTATGGTAGCCGGTACAGCAAGAAGTATGGGTGTTGCGGTTACCGGAACCTTTCCGGGAGATAATCAATAATTATCGAACACAAAATGACAAAAGTTTCAAAAAAGAGAAAAGCCTCTCTTGCCAAAGTGGACAAGAACCGGACTTACAGTCTCGATGAAGCGAGCAAATTGGTTAAGGAAATTACCTATACCCGTTTTGATGCTTCAGTAGACATGGATGTAAAGCTGGGAGTTGATCCAAGGCAAGCAAACCAAATGGTTAGAGGTGTTGCGGTTCTTCCACATGGAACCGGAAAGAATGTTAGGGTACTTGTACTTTGTACCCCTGACAAAGAAGACGAAGCCAAAGCAGCCGGTGCTGACCATGTAGGGTTGGATGACTACATTGAGAAAATCGGCGGTGGATGGACAGACATCGACGTAATTATTACCATGCCTGCTGTAATGGCAAAATTGGGAAGATTGGGTAAAATTCTGGGTCCCAGAAACTTAATGCCTAACCCAAAATCTGGTACAGTTACACCTGATGTAGGAAAAGCAGTTACAGAAGTAAAGGCTGGTAAAATTGACTTCAAAGTTGATAAAACCGGTATCATACACACTTCAATCGGCAAGGTATCATTTAGCCCTGACAAGATCATTGATAATGCTCAGGAACTGATTAGCACTTTGTCTAAATTGAAGCCTTCTGCAGCAAAAGGTACTTATTTCCAGAGTATTACAATTTCCAGTACGATGAGCCCTGGAATCAAGATCGATATTAAATCAATTCCGGGAATTTAATCTCAAACCAACATGACACGCGAGGAAAAAGACCTATTGATAAATGAACTTGCTGAAGATTTTAGAAATCATCAGTTTGTATATGTAACTGACAGCTCGGCCATGTCGGCAGCTGACAGCAACTCACTCCGCAGGATTATGTTCCAGAACGGAGTTAAAATGAGGGTAATCAAGAATACACTAATCGTTAAGGCTTTAGAAAAGTCTGAGACCGATTGGGGTGAATTGACAGATACCCTTAAAGGAACCACGGCACTCTTATTCGCTTCCAATCCGAAAGCACCGGCTAAAGCCATTAAAAGCTTTAGAAAAGCAGGAACCAAACCTGTTTTAAAAGGCGCTTTCATTGATTCAAGTGTGTTTATAGGCGACGATAAGCTCGATGTGTTAATCGACCTGAAATCGCGTGAAGATTTGATCGGTGATATAATCGGTCTGCTTCAATCTCCGGCTAAGAATGTGATTTCTGCCCTTAAATCAGGTGGAACTACCATTGCCGGACTTATCAAAACTTTATCAGAAAGAGAAAATTAACATTTAACAAATTAACAAAAGACCAAAATGGCAGACGTAAGAGCATTAGCAGAACAGTTGGTAAATCTAACTGTAAAAGAAGTAAACGATTTAGCAGGTATTCTGAAGGATGAGTACGGCATTGAGCCAGCAGCAGCAGCTGTTGCTATTGCCGCTCCAGCCGGTGGATCAGGGGATGCAGGTGCAGCCGTTGAAGAGAAAACAGAATTCACTGTAATACTGAAATCAGCAGGCGCAAGCAAACTGAATGTAGTAAAAGTAGTGAAAGAATTAACCGGACTCGGCCTGAAAGAAGCTAAAGAACTCGTTGACGCAGCTCCAAAAGAATTGAAAGAAAACGTTTCTAAAGAGGAAGCAGATGCATTGAAAGCTAAACTCGAAGAGGCCGGAGCTGAAATTGAACTTAAGTAAACTTCCTTTATCCCTATAACCCAATAGACCCCGGGATTCCCAGGGGTCTATTGGCGTTTTGTTATTATCCGACTTTTACCCTTTAGTCTGAACCTAAACACAAACGGCTTTGTCAACAACACAGTTAAACAACCAGAGAATTAATTTCGCTTCTATCAAATCCGTCATCGATTATCCGGATTTTTTGGATGTTCAGTTAAAATCATTTAAGGAGTTCTTTCAGCTTGACACTCCTTCAGAGAATCGCCGAAATGAGGGCTTGTTCAAAGTATTCAGCGAGAACTTCCCTATCACCGATACACGTAACATATTCGTATTGGAATTCCTCGACTATTTCGTGGATCCCCCAAGATACAATATGGACGAGTGCATCGAACGCGGCCTGACGTACGCTGTTCCTCTGAAAGCAAAATTAAAATTGTCCTGTAACGACATCGAACACGAAGACTTCGAAACCATAGTTCAGGATGTATATTTGGGAACCATCCCCTATATGACCCCGAGCGGTTCATTCATTATTAACGGTGCTGAAAGGGTGATTGTATCTCAATTACACCGTTCCCCGGGGGTGTTCTTCGGACAAACTTACCATACCAATGGTACCAAATTATACTCTGCCAGGGTAATTCCATTTAAAGGCAGCTGGATCGAATTCGCAACTGACGTAAACAACGTTATGTACGCGTATATCGATCGTAAAAAGAAATTCCCGGTTACCACCCTATTCCGTGCCATCGGTTTCGAGACAGATAAAGATATCCTCGATATCTTTGGACTTGCGGAAGACATTAAGGTTTCCAAAGCAGGACTTAAAAGAGTTGTAGGCCGCAAACTGGCCGCAAGGGTGCTCAGAAGTTGGATTGAAGATTTCGTTGATGAAGATACCGGTGAAGTGGTATCTATCGAACGAAATGAGATCATCATCGAACGTGATACCATACTCGAAGATGCACATATCGATCAAATCATTGATTCCGGAGTTAAATCGATTATCATCAGCAAAGAAGATGATAAAAATGATTTTGCCATTATTCACAATACCTTACAAAAAGATACCTCTAACAACGGTAAAGAAGCCGTAGAAGTAATCTATCGCCAGTTGAGAAATACTGATCCACCAGATGAAGAAACAGCTCGTGGTATCATCGAAAGATTGTTTTTCTCAGATAAACGCTATGATTTGGGAGAAGTTGGACGTTACCGTATCAACAAAAAACTGAAGCTCAATATTTCAGATGAAACAAAGGTGCTGACCAATGAAGATATCATCAGCATCATTAAATATCTGATCGAATTGAGTAACTCCCGTACCGATGTCGATGATATCGATCACTTGAGCAATCGTCGTGTACGTACGGTAGGTGAACAGCTTTATGCACAGTTCGGTGTGGGATTGGCTCGTATGGCCAGAACCATCCGCGAACGTATGAACATCCGCGATAATGAGGTGTTCACGCCTACAGATCTGATCAATGCCAGAACGCTGTCATCTGTAATTAATTCCTTTTTCGGAACCAATCAGTTGTCACAGTTCATGGATCAAACAAATCCACTGGCTGAATTGACACATAAAAGAAGAATGTCTGCACTTGGACCCGGTGGTCTTTCGAGAGATCGCGCCGGATTCGAGGTTCGTGACGTTCACTATACGCACTATGGTCGTTTGTGTACCATTGAAACTCCTGAAGGTCCTAACATCGGTTTGATTTCATCCCTTTGTGTTCATGCGAAAATCAATGGCATGGGCTTTATTGAAACACCTTACCGTAAAGTTTCCGAAGGACGTGTTCTAATCGAAAACCAGGTGGAATACCTGAGTGCCGAAGAAGAAGACGAGAAAACCATTGCACAGGCAAATGCCCCAATCAATGATAAAGGCAACTTCCTGAAAACAGAGGTCAAAGCTCGTTTCGAAGGTGACTTCCCAATCGTAAGTCCGGAGGAAGTGCACTATATGGACGTTGCTCCAAACCAGATCGTTTCCATTGCCGCATCACTCATTCCTTTCCTGGAGCATGATGATGCGAACCGTGCATTGATGGGATCTAACATGCAGCGTCAGGCTGTTCCGCTTTTGAAACCACAGGCGCCTATCGTAGGTACCGGTCTGGAAGACAAGGTAGCACGCGACAGCCGCAATTTGATTGTAGCCGAAAAAGATGGAATCGTAGATTTTGTAGATGGCAGTGAAGTGCGTATTCGTTACGAACTTGATGAAAATCAACAACTTACTAATTTCGGTGGAGATATTCGTGTATACCCACTGACTAAATTCCGCCGTACCAACCAGAACACTTGTGTGAACCTGAGACCCATAGTTTCTAAAGGTGACAGAATTAAGGCCGGACAAGTATTGTGTGAAGGATACGCCACAGAAGGCGGAGAACTGGCACTGGGCAGAAACCTGCTGGTAGCTTTCATGCCGTGGCAAGGATACAACTTTGAGGATGCGATTGTAATATCAGAAAAAGTAGTGAGTGAAGATTACTTTACCTCATTGCACATTACAGAATATCAACTCGAAGTAAGAGATACCAAACGCGGAGAAGAAGAATTGACCAATGATATTCCAAACGTTAGTGAAGAAGCTACACGTAATCTGGATGAAAATGGTTTGATTAGAATCGGAGCCCGGGTAAAAGAAGGTGACATCCTGATCGGAAAAATTACACCAAAAGGTGAAACTGAACCATCTCCGGAAGAAAAACTGCTCCGTGCTATATTCGGTGACAAAGCCGGTGATGTGAAGGATGCGTCTTTAAAAGCTTCCCCTTCTACCGACGGTGTGGTTATCGACAAAAAATTGTTCTCCCGCACCAAGAAAGACAAGAGTTCACGTGCCGACGATAAGACCAAATTGGCTAAAATCGAAGCTGAACACGAAAAGGATATGGCCAAATTGAACAACATTCTGGCTGACAAACTTTTCAAAGTTCTGAATGGCAAAACATCTGCCGGTGTGTTGAACGTTTTCGGGGAAGAAGTACTTGCTAAAGGTACCAAATTCACCCAGAAGAACATATCTGAAATCGATTTTACCAATGTTTCCTATCTCGCATGGACCAATGATGAAGAGAAGAACAATCTGGTTACCGAAATCATGAACAACTACAAGCAGCGTCAGAATGAGGTGATTACTGATTATAAGCGCCGTCATTTTGCTGTGAGTGTTGGTGATGAATTACCTACCGGGATTTTGCAATTGGCCAAAGTATATATTGCCCATAAGCGTAAGCTAAAAGTGGGTGATAAGATGGCCGGTCGTCACGGGAACAAGGGTATTGTTGCCAGAATCGTTCCACAGGAGGACATGCCATTTTTGGAAGATGGAACACCTGTTGACATCGTTCTGAATCCGCTGGGTGTACCTTCACGTATGAACCTGGGTCAGATTTATGAAACCGTTTTGGGATGGGCCGGATTGAAATTGGGCGTGAAATTCGCGACTCCGATTTTCGATGGTGCTTCTGAAGAAGAGGTTGCTTCATATATTGAAAAAGCAGGCTTGCCTAAAAACGGTCAGACCTATCTGTACAACGGATTGAGCGGTGAGAGATTCGATCAGCCAACGACAGTAGGTGTTATTTATATGCTGAAACTCGGTCACATGGTTGACGACAAAATGCACTCACGTTCCATTGGACCATACTCGCTTATCACTCAGCAGCCTCTCGGAGGAAAGGCACAGTTCGGAGGTCAGCGTTTCGGGGAAATGGAAGTTTGGGCATTGGAAGCTTTCGGAGCTGCCAATATCCTGCGCGAAATTTTGACCGTGAAGTCCGATGATATTATCGGAAGAGCGAAAATGTACGAAGCCATCGTGAAAGGCGATAACCAGGGTGAACCCGGAATTCCGGAATCATTTAACGTGTTATTGCACGAATTGAAAGGTCTCGGACTAGATGTTTCATTTGATTAATTCATTACAAATCCAAACAGTACATGGCATACAATAAAAAGGATCAAAAGATCAAAAGTAACTTTACTTCCATTAGAATCGGACTGGCTTCTCCGGAAACCATTCTACAGAGGTCCTATGGAGAAGTTACCAAGCCTGAAACCATTAACTACCGGTCGTATAAGCCGGAAATGGGAGGATTATTCTGTGAGCGCATTTTCGGACCTGTAAAGGATTACGAATGCCATTGCGGAAAATATAAGCGCATACGTTACAAGGGTATCGTTTGCGATCGTTGCGGGGTTGAGGTTACAGAGAAAAAAGTTCGTCGCGAAAGAATGGGTCATATCGACCTGGTGGTTCCGGTTGCACATATCTGGTATTTCAGAACCCTTCCGAATAAAATCGGATACCTGCTCGGATTGCCGAGTAAAAAGCTCGAAATGATCATTTATTATGAGCGTTACGTAGTGGTTCAAGCCGGTATTAAAGAAGCAGACGGCGTAAACTACCTCGATTTCCTGACTGAAGAAGAATACCTCGATATCCTGGATTCTCTTCCCAAAGAAAATCAATATCTCGACGATAAGGATCCGGCCAAATTTGTGGCCAAAATGGGTGCAGAAGCCCTTGTGGATCTGTTGGGCCGTCTGAATCTGGACGACCTCTCCTACAGCCTTCGTCATCAGGCCGCCAATGAGACTTCTCAGCAGAGAAAAAATGAGGCACTGAAGAGATTAAAAGTAATCGAAGGATTCAGAGATGCCAACAGCCGCTTTGAAAACAAGCCTGAGTGGATGATTCTGAAGATTCTTCCAATAATTCCACCGGAATTGAGACCATTGGTTCCTTTGGAAGGAGGTCGTTTCGCAACTTCGGATTTAAATGACTTATACCGCCGTGTAATTATACGTAACAATCGTCTGAAGAGACTGATGGAAATTAAAGCTCCGGAAGTAATTCTTCGTAACGAAAAGCGTATGCTTCAGGAAGCGGTAGATTCGCTTCTCGATAATACCCGTCGTGCCAATGCAGTTAAAGCCGATGGAAACAGACCGTTGAAATCTCTGAGTGATATGCTCAAAGGTAAGCAAGGACGTTTCCGTCAGAACTTGTTGGGTAAGAGGGTGGATTATTCAGGTCGTTCGGTAATTGTAGTAGGTCCAAAACTGAAACTGCATGAGTGCGGTTTGCCGAAAAACATGGCCAGCGAGCTGTTCAAGCCTTTCATTATCCGCAAGCTGATTGAAAGAGGTATCGTAAAAACCGTAAAATCTGCCAAGAAAATCGTAGACCGCAAGGATGCCGTGATTTGGGAGATTCTGGAAAATATTCTGAAAGGACATCCAGTATTGCTTAACCGTGCTCCAACACTGCACAGGTTGGGTATTCAGGCCTTCCAGCCTAAACTGGTAGAAGGAAAGGCCATTCAGCTTCACCCGCTGGTTTGTACCGGATTCAACGCCGACTTTGACGGTGACCAGATGGCGGTGCATCTTCCACTTGGAAATGCAGCTATTCTGGAAGCACAGATTTTGATGCTGGCTCCACATAACATTTTGAACCCTGCCAACGGGGCACCGATTGCGGTACCTTCTCAGGACATGGTTTTGGGTCTGTACTATTTGACCAAACCCAGAAAGAGCACTCCGGAAAAGCCTGTTAAAGGTGAAGGATTGCGCTTTTATTCCTTCGAAGAAGCCATTATCGCCCATAACGAAGGACGTGCAGATCTGCACGCCAACGTTAAAGTAAAGGCACAGGTGAAAGAAAATGGTCAGTTGGTTACCAAATTAATCGACACCACCATTGGAAGAATTATCTTCAACCAGCATGTGCCCGAAGAAATCGGCTTTATCAATATGCTGTTGACCAAGAAATCGCTGAGAGATATTATCGGAAGTATGGTTCGCGAAACCGGCAACGATAAAACCGCCGAGTTCCTTGACAGCATCAAGGATTTAGGATTCTCTTTTGCATTCAAGGGAGGACTTTCGTTCAACATCAACAATGTACTTGTACCTGCGGATAAAGATAAGCTGATCGCTCAGGCGAAAGAAGAGGTTGAAGAGATCTGGTATAACTACAACAACGGTTTCATTACCAATAACGAACGTTACAACCAGGTAATCGATATCTGGACCCGTATCAACTCGAGGGTATCTGACTCCCTGATTAAAATGCTGACCGAAGACGATCAGGGCTTTAATCCGGTATATATGATGCTTGACAGCGGTGCGAGGGGTTCTAAAGAGCAAATCCGTCAGTTGGGCGGGATGAGAGGTTTGATGGCAAAACCGCAGAAGAAAACCGGCGGTGGAACCGGAGAAATCATCGAAAATCCGATTCTTTCGAACTTTAAAGAAGGATTGTCGATTTTGGAATACTTCATTTCTACCCACGGTGCCCGTAAGGGTCTGGCCGATACGGCTTTGAAAACGGCGGATGCAGGTTATCTGACTCGTCGTTTGCATGACGTGGCGCAGGATGTGATCATCAACTCTGTGGATTGTAACACACTTCGCGGATTGGAAATCGCCGCCCTGAAAGAAAACGAAGAAATCGTGGAGAGCCTGTACGATCGTATTTTGGGTCGTGTTTCTCTGTACGATATCAAACACCCTGAAACCGGAGAAATTCTGGTGGAAGAAGGAACTGAAATCACCGAAGAAAATGCAAGACTGGTTGAAGATACCGGAATTGAAACAGTTGAAATACGAAGCGTACTGACTTGTGAAGCCAAATCAGGAGTTTGTGCGAAATGTTACGGAAGAAACCTGGCTACAGGCAGAATTGCCCAGATCGGAGATGCCGTGGGTGTAATTGCCGCTCAGTCCATCGGGGAACCCGGAACTCAGCTTACACTGCGTACCTTCCACGTGGGTGGTACCGCATCTAACGTTGCTCAGGAAAGCACCATGCGTGCCAAATTTGAAGGTACACTGGAGTTTGATGAGGTTCGTACTGTAAAACGCATCAACGACGACGGAGAAGCTTCTGACATCGTATTGGGACGTTCCGGTGAAGTTAAGATTCTGAACAAGAACAAAGAAAGTATCGCCAATATGGTACTTCCTTATGGTGCCGAACTGAAATGTAAGGATGGCCAGAAAGTGAGCCGTGGCGATGTAATTTGTTCCTGGGATCCATATAACGCCGTGATCCTTTCAGAACAAGACGGTAAAATCGAGTTCAAAGACATCGTGGAAGGTTTGACTTTCCGTGAAGAAATGGACGAACAAACCGGATTTAAGGAGAAAGTAATCACCGATAGCCGTGATAAAAAACTCATTCCGGGCATTCACCTGGTTGGAAAAGGCAGCGAAATCATCCGGGAATACAACGTTCCGGTAGGCGCACACTTACAAGTTAATAACAATGAGAAGATCAAAGCCGGTCAAATCATTGCCAAAATACCTCGTGTAATCGGGAAAACCGGGGATATCACGGGAGGTTTGCCAAGGGTAACCGAATTGTTCGAAGCACGTAACCCGTCTAACCCGGCGGTAGTTTCCGAAATTGACGGTTCTGTAACCTATGGCGGTATCAAACGCGGTAACCGTGAAATCATTATTGAATCCAGAGATGGCGTGGTAAAACGCTACCTGGTTTCCATGTCGAAGCATATTCTCGTTCAAGATAACGACTATGTGAAAGCCGGTACTCCGCTTTCCGATGGTTCTATTACGCCTCAGGATATTCTGGCCATTGAAGGTCCAAGCGCAGTTCAGCGTTATGTACTCAACGGAATCCAGGAAGTTTACCGTTTGCAGGGTGTAAAAATCAACGATAAGCATATCGAAGTGATTGTGCGTCAGATGATGCAGAAAGTAACCATCGTAGATCCGGGAGACACCAAATTCCTCGAGCACGAAGCCGTTGAAAAACACGACTTTAAAGAAGAAAACGACTGGATTTACGACAAGAAAGTGGTGGTTGATGCCGGTGACTCGAATGAGTTGAAAGCCGGACAGATTGTATCGTTGAGAAAACTGAGAGATGAAAACTCCGTATTGAGACGTAAAGATCTGAAGCCTGTACAGGTGAGAGACGCCGTACCTGCGACTTCTGAGCCATTGCTGATGGGTATTACCAGAGCTTCTTTGGGTACCAACAGCTTCCTGTCGGCAGCGTCATTCCAGGAAACCACCAAGGTTCTGAACGAAGCAGCAATTGCCGGAAAGGTTGACTTTATGGTTGGTCTGAAGGAGAACGTTATTGTTGGACACCTGATACCAGCCGGTACCGGAAAGAGAGATTACGAGAATATTATCGTGGGATCTCAGGAGGAATACGATTTGCTGTTGTCTTCCAAGGAAGATGAAGGCGCCGTAGGCCAGGAAGCGGTATCGCACTGATATAACCTAAATACTTTTAGCCATCTTTAACGGTGCATTTGTCGTAAAATGTTCGTTAAAGGTGGCTTTCTTATTCTGAACCACCGGATTTTATCTAAGTTTGTATTCATCATGGAAAACGATCAGAAACACCCAAATCAAATTGATATTGAACTCACCGAAGAAATTGCAGATGGTATTTATTCCAATCTGGCGGTGATATCCCATTCCAATGCAGAATTTATTGTAGATTTTATTCGCCTGATGCCCGGAGTACCCAAGGCCAAAGTAAAATCGAGGATTATTCTGTCTCCTGCGCATGCCAAAAGACTGTTGGGCGCTCTGAGCGACAATATTCATAAGTTCGAAAGCCAGTTCGGAGATATCGAGTTCAATGAGAACATGCCTGAATTTCCGATGAACTTTGGCGGTCCGACCGGACAGGCCTAAGGCTTTAAGTTGGCAGCTTCGCACCTCGCTTTTTCTGAAAATTTTGGTGCCTTCCCGAATTAATCCTGATGCTTTTCGGCCTTTTGTAGATTTCTGAGGAACTTTGTATAGAACAGGCGTTCGGATAACAAAATCTTGAAATACCCTTTAATCTGAAACCTGAATATGATCATCCATGACCATTAAAATCGTGCATAAAGGCAGTCGCAATATGTTGGTTTGCGTCAGAGATGATGGAAGTGTAGAACGTGCCGATTTAGGTCCAAATACCCCCTATCACGACATGGCACATTTCATCGTCGAACGATATTTGGGTTTGAAACTCGGTTTTTATGGGCAAATTAATCGCGGGTATTCCGTTTCAGAGTTGTCGGACAAAGAAATTATCAAAACGCTTCCGTCCGAAGCTATGGTTTCGGAAATCATAACCCGGGCCCTACAATCGGTTTGGTCGGGTGCGGTTTCATTGGAACAGGTTCAAAGTCTGGTGGAGGATGAGATGGAACATTTGTCCATAAACTTCCCTTACAGCCTTTCTGAAGAAGACGTGTTTAAAATGTATACAGACTACGATGCATTGCTGGAGCGATGGAGAGTACTGAATGAAGGAGAGTCTGTTGATCTGGAGTTTATCTTTGGTTGAGAATCTTCTATCCGTCGAAAATCCTGTTCATATTGACTATTTTCGAAATAATAAAATCCCAATATCTTAAAATGAGAGGTCTTGTCTTTTTCTTATTGATTTCGTTCTCCCTGACTATTCAAGGCCAGATCATTATCACAGCAAATGGAAAATATGGTCTACTTAAATCTAATACCGGAGATGTTTTACTTGAGCGAAACTATGATTCCATTTATCAGTTAACACTGAAACCGCTCACCATTTTAAATGGATTCGAAAATCCCAAACTGCCGATTTTTGTCTGTATCCAAAATCATCAAATCAGATTATACAATACCTACGCTGAACAGTTTTATGCAGATACTTTTGACGAAATAAAGCTGTATCGTCAATACGACGAACAATGCTGTGGGATCGTTAACATTCAGTATATTCCCTTTTGGGTAGATTGTTTTTTGCTTCGAAGGGGAGAACATTGGGGGTATATTGCTTATCCTCATAATTATAACCTCTCCGTAATTCCTGAGCCTTCGGACACATTTGTGATTATCAAACCTCAATTTCATGAATTAAAATACATAGAAGAGGCCCCAGACCCGGAATTAACCCATAGTGGTCGAAAAAGAAGACTGCTTGCTGCCAGAAGAGACTCTCTTTGGGGTGCTATTGATTTTGAAACCTCTGATTTGCTTGTTCCTTTCAATTACCCGGTACCCATACATACCATCCGACATGGTCTTTTCCCGAAACAAACGATAAAAAACTCCGTTACACCCGAATTTGAATCGTACTTTATAGCCAGAGAAGATTGGAACAGTACGCCTCAGATTATCATCAACCCAATATATCCGGAAATTGCATTCTCCCTGAATTTCGAGCCTGTTGCGCGCATAGAAAAAGCCTTCTCAGAAACGTATCTGTTCGTGGAACCACAGAGAGAAACGGAGGGAAATTTTGAATTGTATGAATACAACACAGGTCGGAAACTGCTGGCGATCAAGCGCGATTTGCGGTATAAAAATTTCACTGCGAATATTCCGTACAACAATATATTGGTGATTACCGAATCCAGCATTTATGAAAATATGTACCGAATTACCTGGTATAATCTCTCCACAGGGTTAGAGTTATTATTTTCCGAAGGGAAACTCTTTGCTGACATTGATTTCAGTATTCAGAACAAACAAACTGTTATGAACGGACGCAAACCCGTCGGTAAAATTGTGGGTGAAGGGAAAGACCTGAAAATTGAGTGGACCACAAGTAAAGTTTATCAAAGGTAGATAGAGGCAACCGTCAAGGTTAACCAATTACGGCTTCTGCAGATGAGTTTGATTCCCTTTTTACAAATTGATCATGGTGGATATTGGTCCCATAGCAGAGCATCAGCTCTCTTTATCCACGATGCGGTTGCGGCTATTTGAAACACTGAATTCCTGAATGGATGCCAGTCCGGTCTCCGTTGAAAAGAGGGACAACTGTTTTGCCAGCATTTGGATGTAATGCGGAATGACTTCTTCGGGGTTGGGAGATTTATCAAACAATGTGGCCTCGGTAATCCAGAACCGGCCGAACAAGGTTATAAAAGAAACCAAAAAGGAGACATCTTCATCGCGAAGGTCGAGTTGTCCGGCGTTATGTAATGCGATAAAAATCTCCTGATAAATGGACTTACGTTTCTCGAAAACACTTTGATAATCGAAGATTTTGTTCTCGACAATGGCCGTAGAAAAAAACTGGTTACCCACATACACTCCGCGATACATGAATTGATTCCCGAATATATCCTGTAAGAGTTTTAAGAAATTCGAATTGGAGGGCTCGCGGTGCAAATAAGTCTCTATGGTTTGCGTGTTGAGGGATGAAAATTGATTGAGTAAGGCCGCCAGTACATCTTCCTTCTTTTTAAAATAATAGGTAAGGTTACCCGGACTGATGTTCAGGTCTCGGGCCAGTTCCCGCATACCCACCTGGGCATAACCCTTTGCGTTTATCAAATCAAGGGCTTTTTTAAGTATCTCTATTTCTGTCACTTATCTCAATATTTAGTACAATGTACGAATTTTTTCTGTTTTCTCTTGACGAATATAGTACATTGTCCTAATTTTGTTCAAAAAATAATCCATGAAATATCCGTTTACTTATCCGCACACCATTAAAAACTTCACCGGGGAGGAGATTACCTTTCAGTCTATTGAGTTGGAAGACGGCATTCCCAAATTGATTTTAACAAACAAAGTTGCTCCGGGTGCGGGTCCTGTTTTTCATGTTCATTTCAAGCAGGATGAAAGTCTGACCGTAACGAAAGGCAAAATGGGATATCAGATAGACGGTGAGGGCGAAAAGTATTTATACGAAGGCGAATCCATCGTTTTCAACCGTGGCGAAATGCATCGCTTCTGGAATGCGGGCGAAGATCTGTTAGAATGCATAGGATGGGTAAAGCCTGCGAATACCCTGGATTATTTCCTCGCCGGTCTATATGCCTCCATGGACAAGGCAGGCAAACCGGAGGGGGATCCCTTCGACAGCGCTTATCTGGTAACCCGTTACCGCTCGGAATACGATGTAAAAGTGATACCCGGATTCGTAAAAAAAGTGATTTTTCCCATTACGGTTTTCATTGGAAAGCTGTTCGGAAAATACGGTCATTTTAAAGGAGCGCCGGAGGCGGTGAAGTAACACTGGTTCCGGTTTTTAATAATTCTCAAGCTTTATTTGACAACCGCGGAAGAGGTCGTTCGAAATGACCTTGTCGGGACCTTAAATCTTTTTGGGTAATTTGAAATTACTGAATCTCAAAACAATGAATATTGTTCATTTGCACTGGCTATTTTGAAAGCTTTTAGCTGTTCTTTTAAGAGATAAGATCTTTTGAGAGAGTGATTATCGTGTATATAGGCTAAATCCCTATTCTTTAAAGATTCCGAATCCTCCCCCCTACTCCAACGCCTTCCTCAACTCCTCATTCTCTTTCGCCAAGCCTTCTAAAATATCGCCCACATACTTAGAAAGCCGCTGATACTCGGGCTCCAATTCCAATACCACCTTGCCCGTGCGGCCGGCCAGCAGCAAGTTCGTTTCAATATCTGCCTTTTCGGCATCGTAATATTTACGGAAATCGGCTTTCTCCAACTTTCCGCGCTCTACATCGGCCCTTAAATTCTTTACCTGTTTGGTCAATTCAGCCTGCTCTTGTAACATATGATCCGATTCGGATACAAAGGATTTGTACACCTTCATAATGCTGCGGTACTTCTGCATCTGCAAGCCCAGTTCCGATGAAACGGTATCGGTATAATATCGTTTCATCAGGTTGTACTTGTTGTTCATATCCATCACCCTGTTTTTAATGGTGGGCACATCAATGTCCAGATATTGTGCCGTGGTGGCCAGCATTGCGTCCAGACTGTCGAGCATGATACGCTCCCGCTCCGTTCCCTGTTTGCAACTCTGAACAAAAGCAGTACCGGCAATAATGAGAAAGAAGATGTATTTCATATGAGCAAATCTCCTTGAATTGTTGCATTGCCGCAAATTTTTCTTTACGCATTCACAATAAGTCATAGATTTGTCATTACAGAAATACCTGCCTGCAATGTCCGGCTTTTCAAAACGCAAACGGTTTCTCTTTCTGAAGGATGTATTCCTGATCTCCATTTCCGCATTCGGAGGAGCTCAGGTTCATCTGGCTATGTTTTTGAAACGCATGGTATTGCATCGCAAGTATCTGCGCGAGAAAGAGTTGCTGGAACTTTACTCGCTTTGCCAGATGCTACCTGGACCCACCAGTACCCAAACCATTACGAGCATGGGTTACAAAATCGGTGGACTGCGACTGGCGTTTTTTACCCTGCTCATCTGGCTGCTTCCCGCCACCATACTGATGACTTTCTTCTCCCTAACCATCACCCTGCTGGATAAAAAAGACATACAGGTTTTTCAGTTTCTGCAACCTCTGGCAGTTGCTTTCATTCTGCAGGCATCTTTTCATATGCTCAAAAAGAGCCTGAATACCCGACTCAGCATCTGGCTGGCCGTAACTGCCTTTATCATCGCAGCCGTGCTCAGACATCCCATCGAAGGATATTTTAAAACCCCCTGGATTTTCCCGATCATCATTTTTGGTGGGGGATTTATTTCGTATTGGATGCACCGCGAAATACGTCCCCAACGAACCTTTCAATCCCTAAAAATCCGTTGGACCTATTTTCTCATTTTCCTGTTCATATTCGCCGGTTCGGCTGTGGTCGGAAAGCTCACACAAAGCAAACCGGTAATTCTTTTTGAAAACACCTATCGTTTCGGAACCCTGGTTTTTGGTGGGGGCAATGTGCTCTTTCCCATGATGTTCGAACAATTTGTGAACTTCCGTCATTATCTGTCGCCGGACGAATTTCTGACCGGCATCGGATTGCTCCAGGCCATACCCGGGCCGGTATTTTCCTTTGCCACTTATTCCACAGGACTGGCTTTGCAGGATATGGGAACGAGCTGGCATATCATCGGTTGTCTGATAGGTACGGCGGGCATTTTTCTGCCGGGCATGTTGCTCATTTTCTTTATTTATCCCATCTGGGATCAGGTGAAAACTTCTTATATCATCCAGCGTTCTCTGGAAGGAATCATCGCGGCGTCTGCCGGTTTGGTAGCTTCTGCGGCCTATTTATTCTTTTTACCGGTTGGACTCCACTGGAAAGTGCCCAACGATTTTTACTATACCAATTTGCGGGATACCGATTTTATCAATTATCCCAATGTCATCATTATTGCGGTTTTGTCGGTTTTATTGTTCCGTACAAAGATTCCTGCCCCGGTTTGGGTATTGCTGGCTGTTTTGGCAGGTATCTTTTTCAGACCTTGAACGTTATATGGCATTGGGAATAGAAATCCCCTAACTTTGAAGTCGAATGCATAAATTACTTGTTACACTCGTTTTATTGGGCTCATGGATGATGGCCCTGGCTCAAAATCCGACAGACGATAAAAAACTGGTTCAGTTCTCCGGTATGGTGCTCACCGCAGACAGTTTGATGGTGATGCCCTATGTCAGCATTTATATACCCGGAACTTCCAGAGGTACGGTTAGTGACTTAAATGGATTCTTCAGTTTTGTAGCTCATAAGGGAGACACCGTCGTATTCAGTTCTATTGGATATAAAACCTCCAAATTTTACATTCCCGATACGCTTAAGAGTCATAAATACAGCATGGTAAAACTCATGACTTCCGATACTTTTTATCTGGATGAGGCGGTTATCCGACCTCTGCCTACACGGGAGATGTTCGATTACTATTTTGTAAAAACAGAAGTACCGGACGATGCATTGGAAATTGCCCGTAAAAATTTAGATAGGGAACAAATGAAGGAATACCGGGAACAAATGGGCATGGACGGAGGAGAAAACACCCGTTATTACTTGCAACAACAGGCACAGAAATTCTATTATGCCGGCCAAATCCCACCCATGAATATATTTAGTCCGATAGCCTGGGCCAAGTTTTTCGAAGCCTGGCAAAGAGGGGATTTCAAGAAGAAGGATTGATTTAGTCTTTTTCTGCCCGCTCAATCACAATGAGCGTCTCGCCTTCACGGGTCATATAGAATTTTTCCCGGCCAAACTTCTCCAGATTTTTCAAGGAACCAAATAACTCGGTATGCTCCTTTCGAAGGGCATTGATTTCATTTTTATAAAAATTCTTGTTTTGCTCCAAATCTCTGATTTCACCCATCAGGCGAAATTGATCGAGCAGACTGTTCTGGTCAAAAAAAGTAATCCAAACGGCATACAGCATGAAAATAATTACATACCGGTTTTTGAGCAAACGCCACGACAGCCATTTCATAGGGCAAAGATACAAAACAGAAATTTCCGCTTATACACAGGCTGACCAACGGTGGATACACTACCACATACTCGCTTCGGGATGATCCCAAATGCCTTTCATGCGCATCACTTTCTCCACCACATCCCGCACGCAACCTTTTCCACCCGCAATGGGAGAAATATAATCCGCAATTTCAAGAACTTCTGCGGCGGCATCGGCAGGACAAACTTTTAAATGACACGCCTTCATCACCTGTACATCCGGAATATCATCTCCCATATACAAACTGGTGTTTACATCGAGCTGATGATCCTGCACATGTTGTTGCAAACACTCGATTTTATTCTTAATACCGGTATATATATGCTGTATACCCAGTCCTTCCAATCGCGATTGCACACCAGTGCCTTTTCCACCGGAAATAATGCAGATATGAATGCCTTGTTTCACAGCCCATTGTAAGGCATAACCATCCTTAATATTCATGGTGCGCAATTGTTCACCAGTTGAAGTTACGAATACACCTCCGTCCGTTAACACGCCATCCACATCCAGGAAAATGGTTTCAATGAGATGCCCGTTTTGATGAAACCGGCTCATTTCTGGTTGTCCCTCCATTCATATACCCATTGGCTCTGAATCATCTCCAGATGGCCTTCGTTGCAATCCTCTCTTTTACCTTTGAAGTTTGGCAATTCCAACACCCAATCTATCAGATCGGTAAACCGCAGGCGGTAGATGCGACTTTCGTCGAAATCGTCTCCGAATTTCTCGTATAATTCCATGGCAATGTCCTCATAATCATGCCAATATATAGGTAAGTTGAATTCTGACATAGTTTCTATTTAGTGACCGTGAAAAACACTCTGGTCGGGTATGGTTATTTCCAAATCGCCTTGCACTTTGCATTGACAGGCCAGTCTGGAATCAATAGAAGGATTAATCGCACGATCGATGAAGTCTTCTTCCTTATCTGTAATTTCGGGTAAGAATTGCATGCCGGCACTCACATAAATATGACAGGTGCTGCACGCGCAAACTGCCCCGCAATTGTGATGAAGGTTTATTCCATTATCCAGCGCCACATCCAGAACAGTATCGCCTTTCCCTGCCGTGAACTCGCAGTCTTCGATGGTTTTATCTTCAAATTTAAATCTGACTTTGAACATTTGAAATATGAGCGCAAAATTACGATTATAAAACACCATAGCCACAGTTTTGTTTCGTATGATTGCATGGCACAATAATTGAAACAGACATCGTGCATCTATTTAATCTATGAAAATTCATCGTG
>CAZTGZ010000018.1:4149-4479 GCA_964613385.1 uncultured Chitinophagaceae bacterium | reverse complement strand
GCCATTTTCAGCCTGATCATATCCTGGTCTTTCCCATCGGCATCGGCTCAGGTTTTTCATCCGGTACAATCTCTCAATCAACCGTATACCCAACAAGGATTATTTAATTTTTGTCAATCGCTGGATTCAACCGAAACGAGCATAGACCCGGTGAAAAGCAGTTATACATTAAGCTGTCCAAAAAAAGGTATTGAGCTCGAATTCAATTTCAACATGATATTAAGCCAGGTGCGTTTGTACTCGAAAGGGAACCGATTTTTAAGTTATAGCCAGCCCTTGCCTTTTCGCCTCAGGTGGGGCCTGAATCAGGATATGATGGCCACCGCCACT
>CAZTGZ010000018.1:3440-4139 GCA_964613385.1 uncultured Chitinophagaceae bacterium | reverse complement strand
ATAGCACTAACCCGTATCTAATGACCCGGGAGGTAGATTCGGTGACCTACACGGCCTACTTCTATGGCAATAAGTTCTCCGTGCTGCATATCGCTTCACATCCGGCCAGAATTACAAGGGCCGATGCTGCCTCGTTGCCGCTTTGGGGACTGAGGGTATATCCGGAAGGAAATTGTGTTTCAGGGGATTGTGAAGCCGGCAAAGGGACGATGCTCTTCGGTGATAAAACCAGTTTTTATGAAGGTCAGTGGAAATATGGATTCCCCAATGGTGCAGGCAAGTTTACCGATCCTGAAGGCAATGTGTGGGATGGAATTTTCGTACAGGGATTCCCCTGGGGTAAAATGAACGTAATTGCTCCGGAATCCTTTGTGTATGAAGGCGATATGTATATGGGTAAAAGAAACGGACAGGGAAAAATCGCATATAAGAACGGAGAAGTGTATGAAGGAGAATGGCACCACGATCTGATGGAAGGAAAAGGGGTGTATTATTTCAGTCCTTCTTTTAACTATAAAGGCCAATTTGTTCAGGGGAAATTCGAAGGAAACGGGGTATTGTCAACTCCCGAAGGGGTTTATGAGGGTACATTTAAAAATGGGAAGCCCCACGGCAAAGGCACGCAAAAAGTATTAAGAACCCAGGCAACCCTCAGCGGAAATTGGGTTAACGGAAAGAAAGAAGGTGTTTTTCAGTACC
>CAZTGZ010000018.1:3075-3405 GCA_964613385.1 uncultured Chitinophagaceae bacterium | reverse complement strand
ATAAAACCATCAAATACAAAAACGATCAGGAAGTGGTGGATTAGCGCGGTTTATTCCGGAACCACCAGTTGTATCGCCCGGTCGCTGATTTGTTCGAGCAGGATCTGTCGCTGTCCCAGGACTCTGGTGGGGTCGTTTTCTGCAGATTTATACCCAAAAATAGTGACCAATTGCAGTCCTTCCGTCGCATGAATGTCGTAATCGGATTCCAGACGCTTCAACAATTTTGATACCGCCTGAGGGTCGTGATTTGCACAAAACGAAAAACTGATCGCGCTGTGCTGCATCAGGTTCACCTGAATTTTGTCCCTGGCCAGCTCGCTGAAAATA
>CAZTGZ010000018.1:0-3065 GCA_964613385.1 uncultured Chitinophagaceae bacterium | reverse complement strand
TCGATAATGAATGAAAAATCCTTGGAGGATAAACGGATGAGCACCTGATTGTCTTTAAAAATATAGCACGGAATGCCAATAACCTGTTTTTGGTCGGAAGCTTCGATGACCGTTCCGGTGGCCTGATGATCGACAAAAGAGCGCACATACAGCGGAATCTGCTTGCTCTGCAGGGGTTGAATGGTCTTGGGGTGAATGACCGTTGCCCCGTAATAGGCCAGCTCTATGGCTTCCGAATATGAAACTTTGGGCAGAAATTCTGCTTCAGCCAGCCGTTTGGGGTCAGCATTCATCACTCCCGGCACATCTTTCCATATTGTAACCGACTGTGCATCAAGCCCATAAGCAAAGATGGCGGCACTGTAGTCGGAACCTTCTCTGCCTAAGGTTGTGGTTAGTTGTTGCTCATTTCTTCCGATGAACCCCTGAGTAATCACCAATTGCTTTTTCAGGATGGGCTTTAATTTGGTTTGAATGAGGTCTTCCGTGATATTCCAGCGGACCGAAGCCTGCCGGTAATTTCCCTGGGTGATGATGAAATTTCTCGCATCCAGCCATCGGTTGGTGATGCCGCATGTATTCAGGTAATGGCTGATGATGCGGGTGGAAATCAGCTCACCAAAGCAGATCACCTGATCGTAGAACATATCAAAATCTCCGTGTTCCGGAGGGGTTTCCGTGAGACATTCCAATTCAATGAGCAGATTATCCACTTCATAATACGATTGGCCGGTATCTCCCACCAGTTCTTTGGTAATGTTCTGATGGAAATCGCGCACCTGATCCATGAAGTTCGAACGGTCGCTTTGGCCATGGAAAGCTGCTTTGGCCAATGCTTCCAGCAAATTGGTGGTTTTACCCATGGCCGAAATCACTACGAGCAATTCCTCTTGCTTATAGTCGGATAATATCCTGGCCACGTTGGCCACAGCGGTGGCATCTTTTACCGAGGCTCCTCCAAATTTAAAGACAATGGGTTCCATAGTATCGTGACCTAAAAAGTATATTTGCCGGCAAATTTACGGGATTATCTCCCGCACCACAAAAGCAGACCAAATGAAAACCAGAAGTGTAATCACCTTAGGCCAGTTTATTTCGGACGAACAGGCCAAATTCCCATCCGCAACCGGAGACCTGAGCCGTATATTCAGAGACCTGGCACTGGCCGCCAAAATCGTGAATCGCGACATTCGCAAAGCCGGTCTGGTGGATATTTTAGGCACCCATGGAACGGTAAATGTTCAGGGTGAGGAAGTGAAAAAGCTGGATGTATTGGCGAACGAAGAGTTTATTGCCGCACTTTCGCTGGGAGGCGAATGTTGTGCTGTGATTTCCGAAGAAGAAGACGACATCATACAGGTAAACGGAGTGCATGCCGTGGAAGCCAAATACATCGTTTCGATAGATCCTTTAGATGGCTCCAGCAATATCGATGTGAATGCCGCCATTGGTACCATTTTTTCAATACATAAACGCATCAGTCCATTGGGCACCGAAGTGACGTCTGAAGATTGTTTGCAAGCCGGAACCCGTCAGGTGGCTGCCGGATATTTCATTTATGGTTCATCTACCATGCTAGTTTATACGACCGGTAACGGGGTGAATGGATTCACATTAGACAGTTCCATCGGCGATTTTTGTTTGTCGCATCCGGATATAAAAACTCCCGATAACGGCAGCATATATTCCATCAACGAAGGAAACGAATCCGAGTTTTCTGAAGGGCTAAAGAAATATATACGCCATTGTAAATCCGTAGAAAACGGCAAGAAGGCATTCAGCGCGCGTTATATCGGCTCATTGGTAGCAGACTTCCATCGCAATTTGTTAAAAGGGGGCATTTTCATTTATCCGGCAACGGAAAAAGCGCCCAAAGGCAAGCTGAGGCTGATGTTTGAGTGCAATCCGATGGCATTTGTTGTAGAACAAGCCGGTGGGATAGCCACGGATGGGACAGGTAAGCGCATTATGGAAGTAGTTCCGACCGATATACATCAGAGGGTACCGATATATGTGGGGTCGAGGGAAATGGTGACGATGGCGGAAGGGATGGAGTGATTTATGTGGTGATGAATAATATTTTCAGCCTTCTTGAACCCAAATTACATTTAATCGGAATGCAATAACCAGTTAAAAACATTTAAGTGAATTACACCACTTCTACCTTGGGTAAATGCATCTGTTGTGAGTAAAAATTTTGGATAGTTGTCATGAATTTTTTCAAAAGCTCCAAATTCACGTTCAATAGTTGATTCATCCGTAATTTGCCATGCCACTTGGTAATATTCAATTTCTCCTTTTGTGTTTTTGCATACAAAGTCCACTTCATTGTTTCGACTAGTTCCTGTCCAAATTTTGAATCCTCTTCGCAGTAATTCCAGGAACACAACGTTTTCCAATATATGCCCCCTATCTCTAACACGGTCTTCGCCCACTAAAATATTGAGCAATCCGGCATCTACCAAATAGTATTTTTCTTGAGTAGCGAGTTGTTTTTTACCTTTTATGTCAAAGCGGTTTACTTTGTAAAAAACAAAACTGGCGACCAAATAATCAAGAAATTTTTCGACAGTTGAGTGGTGTGTACTCTGCCCATCTTGCTTTAATGATTTTGAAATGTTTCCCGGGGAGAGGGCGTTGCCAATATTTGATGCTATGAACTTAACGATGTTTCCAAATGCTCGTTTGTCATAAATTTTATGACGTTGTGTAATATCTTTTTCAATAATGGATGCGTATATAGCTTCCAGGTATTCGTAAACTGTGTCAAAACCTTCTTCTCTTAATTCAACGCCTTTGGGCAACGAAGTTTCGTTTACATAGTCAAAAAACAAGGTCTCGTAGTTGAGATATTTATTTTTTGTTTCAATGTTTCGTGCTGTTAAATATTCGAAGAATGAAAAGGGCAAGATAGAAATTTCGATGTAACGGCCGCTCAGTAAAGTTGCCAATTCGCTACTCAATAAAAATGCATTTGAGCCGGTTATATATACATCAACATTTTCAGTTGTGGAGTTGCTACATTTGACCGGACAGCAAGTTAAGGCAAAATATTAATACCTTAA
>CAZTGZ010000017.1:41637-54651 GCA_964613385.1 uncultured Chitinophagaceae bacterium | reverse complement strand
TGGTACTTATGATGTTGATTTAACCGTGCGTTTGGCTCAGTATCCTAAGTTTGAATTCAAGAAAACTCATACCTTGACCGTTACTCCGGTTCCAAGCATCGACTTTAAAGTATTGAACGCCTGCGAAGGATTGCCAATCAACTTTGTGAATAACACCAAATTGCCAGGTGGCGTAGTTGGAACCATCAACTATACCTGGAACTTCGGTGGTGCAGGTAATGGCGACAACGTAACTACCAAGAGCCCTAAATACACCTATGCAAAAGCAGGTGGATATCAGGTAACCCTGACTGCCTCTTCTAATGGTTGTGTAAGCGTATTGACTAAAAACGCAAACCAATTCGCTAAGCCAAAAGCTTCTTTCACCAAATCTGGTATCTGTAACCTGGAAGAAATCAACTTCACCAACAAATCCAGCATTGCTATCGGAAACACCGGTAATACCTGGTACTTCGGTGATGGAGATATCTCTAACCTGAAAGATCCTGTACACGTATTCCAGACTCCTGGTTCAAAATCAGTGAAACTGGTTACTACTTCAGAATTTGGATGTAAGGATTCTTCGACCGTTAGCTTTAACCTGAGCGAGTCTCCAAGAGCTGATTTCAGCTACAGCGATCCTTGTAACCTGACTGCTACTCAATTCAGCATGACAGGTACTAAACCAACCGGTGTAAATTCCATCTTCGAATGGGACTTCAACGGTGAAGGAACTTCTGTTAACGAAAACCCAAGCTTCAAATTTTCTAATGTAGGAATGAAAGACATCAACCTGATCATTCGTTCAGCTAACGGATGTTCTGATATGATTACCCGTTCTTTCCCTGTTAAATTACAGGCTAAAGCCGACTTTACTGCCGGTGATGTTTGCGAAGGAGACGATGTTTCTTTCACCAACAAATCATTCGTAGCCGCTGGTGACTTGCAGTATGAGTGGCGTTTAGGCGATGGAAACAAGTCTAGCAAAACTTCTCCAAGACATGCTTACGCACCAAGCGGAACTTCTAAAACCTTCCTGGTAACCCTGGTTGCCAATGTTCCGGGCGGATGCTCTGACTCTATCACCAAGCCGGTTAACGTGAACGCTAAAGCCAATGCTTCTTTCACCAAATCTCAAGGTGGTCGTACTGTAACTTTCAGCCAGACTACAACTGATCCTTCAAACTCATACAGCTGGAGATTTGGAGATGGTGGTAGCTCAACTCAAATCAACCCAACCTATGTATATTCAAACGTTGACAAAGGAACTTTCCAGGCTTGTTTGGGTATCATTAATGCAGCAGGTTGCTTGAGCGAATCTTGCACCAACGTATCCATTGATATCGTAGGCGTAAATGATTTGAACACAAATGCATTCCGTGCTTATCCTAATCCTTCAACCGGATTGGTAAACATTGAATTCTCTCAAAGTGTTCAATCGGCTACCGTTGAAGTAGTGAACTTGTTGGGAGCAGTAGTTATGCCAGCTTCTGAAGTACAAGGCACTGCAACTACACTTAATCTGAGCGATCTTTCAGAAGGTGTTTACGTAATTCGTATCAACGAAAATGGAAACATCAGCAGCAACAGAATCGTGATTTCAAAATAATTCTATTAATTCATTTCAAAAAAAGGGGCCCTAAAAAGCCCCTTTTTTTATGTGGCCAATTTCGATTCTTAAATTTTTAGAATAGAATTATATCTTAAGTAACTTTGCACTTTAATATTGTTCAAATGGCAGAAGAATTGAAAATTCCTTCAGTAGGTGAATCCGTAACCAATGTCACCATCAGTCGCTGGTTAAAAAGCGATGGCGATTATGTTCAAATGGATGAACCCGTAGCAGAGTTAGAATCTGATAAGGCTACTGTAGAGTTAAACGCAACATCCGCCGGAAAATTGACCATTTTGGCTACTGAAGGTAGCGATGTGGTTATTGGAGCCGTGGTCGCTCAAATTGATACGGCAGCCAAGGCACCGGTCAATTCATCAGAGCCAACCCCTCAGGCAGCTGCCCCTGCGCCAACCAAGCCGACAGAGCCCGCCCCGGTCAACAAAGTTGCTGACAGCACAAGTTACGCCGCCGGACATCCTTCTCCGGCAGCAGCCAAAATACTCGCCGAAAACAATATTAATCCCGCGACAGTGACCGCAACCGGAATCGGAGGACGCATTACCAAAGCGGATGCTTTATCCGCCGGATTAAATTATTCCGGAAGAACATCTGAACAGGCTCTTTCCAGAACTGTTCGACGCGAAAAAATGAGCAACCTGAGAAAAACCGTGTCGCGCAGATTGGTTGCCGCCAAAAATGAAACCGCCATGCTCACCACTTTCAACGAGGTGAATATGCAACCCATTTTTGATATCCGTAACCAATATAAAGACAAGTTCAAAGAGAAACACGGAGTAGGATTGGGCTTCATGTCCTTTTTTACCAGAGCTTGCGTACTTGCCTTGAAAAAATATCCGGCCGTAAACGCCTATATCGATGGAACCGATATCGAATACCACGACTATTGCGACATCTCCATCGCCGTTAGTGGACCAAAAGGTCTGATGGTGCCGGTCATTAGGAACGCTGATACCCTCGCTATGCACGAAATCGAACAGAATATCTCTAATCTGGCTGCAAAAGTTCGGGACGGTAAAATTGGGATCGATGAAATGGAAGGTGGTACCTTTACCATAACCAACGGAGGCGTTTTTGGCAGCATGTTGTCAACACCTATCATAAACCCACCGCAAAGTGCAATTTTAGGTATGCACAACATCGTGGAAAGGCCGGTAGCTGAAAACGGGCAGGTAGTCATACGTCCCGTGATGTATGTAGCATTGAGCTATGATCATAGAATTATTGACGGAAGGGAATCTGTTGGGTTCCTGGTTACCGTGAAACAACTGCTCGAAAACCCGGAGCGCCTGATTTCCGGCGCATCTCCATCTGAAGTGTTGTTGGGCCTTTAATGATATAAAGGGGCAATTTCAACTACCCTGCTGTGATCATTTTGTAATAACTTCTGCGGAACCGAAGCCCGGATCATTTCTTCTAGTACCTGAATCAGACGAGCCTTTACGAAATCTCTTCGGTAAATCATGCTAATTTCACGCACCGCACGGTCATTCTCAAAAACCCGTACATGCTTCTGATCCTTTGTTTCCAGCATTTCACTGGCCCATTCCGGTAAAATGGTCGCTCCTCCCTCCAAATCAACGATGCGCTTTAAAGTATCCAGAGATCCGCTTTCATAATCAAATGAAATGTGCTTATTGGATCGTATATCCATCGCACATAAATTAATCGATTGGTTTCTGAAACAATTCCCTTCACTTAATAACCATAGTTTGTCTTCCAATAATTGAGCCGCCGTTACATTCTTAGAACGGTAGTGAATATGCCCGGGATGCATGTAAATCCTGAATTTTTCATAAAACAAAGGCTTCTCCACCAAGCCATCTTCACCCAATGGGGTGGCCACTATACCCACATCCAATTGGTCTTTTTGCAACCTGAGTATGATATCTTCCGTGAAAATCTCTTTTACTTTAAGCCTCAGTTGAGGATACCTCGAAGAAATGCTACTGATCAAATAAGGCATCAAATACTGGGAGATGGTCGGAATAATGCCAATAACCAGCTCCCCCTTTATCTCCCCCTTCAATTCCAATAAAATATTTTCAATCTTTCGCGTCTCATTCACAATTTTACGCGCCTGTTCGATAATCATTATTCCAGCATCCGTTGGCATTACAGGCTGTCTGCTCCGGTCAAATAATTTGACATTCAATTCATCTTCCAACTTCTTTATTTGCATGCTCAGGGTGGGTTGCGTTACAAAACATGCTTCGGCTGCTTTTACAAAATGTCGGTGTTCATCCAGCGCAAGCAAATATTCCAATTGAATAAATGAAATGTTCATAAGACTAAGCTATTAAAACCAAAATTTCAATAAATATCACGAATATATAGTTAATCAAGTTTACCTGAATTAATTTCGAGATATAGATACAAAAAATAAGGAAATGAAAAAATGGTTGCTGTTTCTGCTCCTTCCGGCTTACGGATGCACGAGTTATCAATACTCCAATAAGTTTAAAGGCGAAGAAATCACTATTCAAAGTCTGGAATATACCGAACCGCTTACGCTCAAATCCGTCGTTGACATGAATAATCCGGGAGAAAGCAGTCGGGGGGTAATTAGTACAGATATGCTGCTTCAGGGCGCCAATCTCGCCATACAGGGGGTAAAATATTTGATAGATGAAAGTAAGAAAAAGTATATCGCCGAATATACTGCCGCATTGCACAATGAGAACTTTTATGCCGGCAACTCAAAACTGGGCATGCTTGATCCTGAAGGTATTCAATTCAAAGGGTTTGTGTTTAAGAGACAGTTCAAAGAAAAAGAAGGTATTCCGCTCAATGCCATCACTTTATATTTTTCCATCGATGAAAATAAGGCTGAAGACATATATTTCAATAGTCGATTTTATCTGAAACTGGATAGTGCCCATATTGACTATGCGAAAGTAAAACTCAATGATAAAAAATGGTATCTGCCTTGGACCTGGTTTATTAAAAAGCAAACGACCTTTAATATGGATGTAGACATCTCCGTTCTGGCCAATTGGATAGACCAAAGTGGAAGTATCCATGCAGATATACCTTTTGGAAGGTTTATTCTACCGCTAAGAAAAATTCCGGTTAATCCGGATGACGCGACCAGGCTGAATTTCTTTAATAACCTGAAAGGAATGGAAGTGGCCGGAAGCAGCTATCTCATTCCGAGGTCTGTAACTTATTGCACCGATAAAAGAGGGAAATCAGAACCCTGCTACGGTCGCGGAAATTTTAACCTGAATGTAAAAATTCAAGAATCAAGCAAAGAAGGTTTCGTCACTAAAATAATACATGACAACAGTGAAGAGTGGCTTAAGAATATCAATGTGAACGATTTGAAAAAAGTACTTAAATAGCTGACAATGTCATATTTTCGTAATGTCAATGAAAATCATTTACCAGATCAAAACAAAACAAATTAATCTTTAAAAGGTAACAGTATGAAAAAGTTAATTGTCTTGTGGTTCGCCTGTGCTATGGCATCCGCAACCCTGGCCCAGGGCCTTCTGATTAAATATGATTTTCTCAAGGATGATTTCACATTCTATGAAACCAGACCCGGCAAGCCCAATGTGCTCATTTCTAAACCTGTAGTTGATAGAAATCATACGGTTAAATTAGAGGTAGTGAATTTTAACAAGTTTGTTTACGGAGCCAATTGCACCTTCGAATCCGGAGAAACTGATGAAAACAGCAAAGTAAATTTCTTCAATTTACTGACTCCTCTCGTAGTTCCCCAAAGTGGTGCTTCATTTCTCAGTCAGTTCGGAGCTCCGGATGATGAAGCCGCAAGAGGAGGTTCTCGCTTTAATGATAAATTGGCCGATAAAAGCTATTTATCTGCTCAAAACAGTTATCAAACGCTCTATGAAGTGGAAAGAACACTTAAAACCATTGATTTCTCGATCAGGAAACTTCAGGAATTAAAATATAACCGCTATCTGCCCGCCGATAGCATTAAGAATATGGCTTGTATGATGGTTTCTAAGGCGATTAAATCTTCCGGAACGAGTCATGGCGACTTTCTAAACTCCATCGATCAGTTGAGCGCTTCATATCGCCAGAGCCTTTCAGCATTCAAACTGAGCGCTGAAGAGTTTGAAGCCGCTTATAATCGCCTGAGTAGCTCCAGAGGTGAATCTATGGGACCAAATACCCTGAAAAAACTCGAGGACGAGGTTGAGCAAATGGAAGAATATTATAATGAAGATTTTATCACCGGTAGAATCAATCTGCTCGAAAACATGTTCGAAAGTATTGCCAATACAGAATATAAGTTCAACGCCAGCGAATTGGCAGAAAACGACTTCATTAAAATGGAAATAAACATTTTCGAATATCCATTAAATGATCAGGGTTTGCCCACCGCCGTAGGACTTAACCAACTTGAAGAACTCAATAAAGTTAAAACCAAAAAATTGAAGATTACCGTTAAGGGAGATTTGAAAATCAATTCAAGTCTGGGTCTGGCTTTTCCTTATTACAACAATAACTTTACTTACATCAATGTAGATGGATTTATTGAGGAGCAAAGCGGTAACAATTTCGCCCCTAACCTGGCTGCATTCATGAATTTTTATCCGTACAACGGAAAGCTTGGACAACTAGGCGGGACTTTTGGGTTGGGCGTTCCGGTGAATGGTGATGACCGCAACATCAATATTCTTATGGGTGCATCCTCCTTGTTCGGCACCGATAATAGAATTGTGATTAATGCCGGAGCCACACTGGGTCAAATCAACAAACTGGATCAGGGTCTGAAAACCGGAGATATGCTCGAAAATGAATTCGCGGATGTACCTGTTATTCAATCATGGCAATGGGGCGCTTTTGTCGGAATCTCCTTCAGCATTGCCAAGGTTGTCGACTGATTTGGCCTTTTCCAGTACCTCAGAAATCGTCTGCAACAACTCGCTTTTCTCCTGAATCACTTGTTGAGCCAGCCGATTTTTGCGGTTCCCTAGAAATAACCACCTGCTGTTTTCGTTGAAATGCGTCAATTCCAAATAGTACCTGCGGGTAAAAAGTCCTAAAAAAGGAAGTATTAAAAGCACAGCAACGGGACTAATCCAGTGTCCTGTGAGTTGATAACCAATATATGCTTCTGCAAATCCGAAAATACTGAATATGAGCAGCCCCAATGCCAGTACAACGGAACCCATGAAGTCTGTCCTTTTTACAATTTTAAGAGAGAGATATCTGGTCAATAAAAAAGGAATGCCCAATAAAATAAGACCTATTAAGAATATTGGAAAGCCCAAAATCAACCCCGTCATCATGATGGTGAGATTATACCTGAATGGTTGATTTTCCCATTTGACTTTCACTGACTCCTTCGAAACTTTGAGCCGACCTAACATCAGGAAATATCTTTCAACCCTATTTTCCAATTCACTCAGAAATTCCGGCCTTTCTCGCTTAAAATATGCTATGCCTTCATGGATGTCTTTTCTGGCCATGAACCAATCGAATTGCGCTTTTTGATCGAGATACTTCTCAGGTTCTGTTCTAACAATGGCCTCAATTTTTTCAGATAAATTGAACCATCTTTTACCGTCAAGCAGAATTATCCTTTCTCTAAGAGCGTTCTCCATTTCCGAGGTCAGACCTTTTACTGCTTCTTCCTTGTCTGATCGAAATCCAGCCTCATATCTTTCCAACAGTAAAGGTTCTCCAAAATTCAACAACAATCTGCTCTGAAATCTGTGCGGATTAGAATAATTGATTCCAACGGGTACCATTTTTATACCCAACTGAAACCCGTTTTTCTCCTCGGCTCTGAAAGCAATTCTCGCCGCACCGGTCTTAAAGGGTAACAATCTCGGCTTGGTTTGACTTAATCCCTCCGGAAAAATCATGATTGCCCCTCCCTCTTCCAATATTGAAACGCACCTGTCAAAAACCTCCTCATTTTTGTGACTTTCGCCGGGGTTATATTCCTTCCGGTAAATCGGTATCATATGAAATTGCTTAAAAATCGCCGCCATCAGCGGTGATTTGAAGGATTCTCCCCTCGCTAAAAAATAAACCGGCCGGTCAATTAAGGCTGCAACCACAATCGGATCCATAAATGCACTCCGATGGTTACAAAATAAAATAGCCGGTCCTTTTAAAGGCAATAACTCCGACTGCAATACCCGGATTTCGCTGAAATACTTGCGCAAGGCATATGAAAAAATGAATTTTAATACTCGATATAACATAGGGGTCTATCTAATATTTCGAACACCTGTCCTTCTCAAATGTAAACATTTTACAGACTACTTGAATAAAATTAGTCTTCCATGTAGAACGCTAAATCTTCTATCGGTTAGAAGGATTCTGAAAAGAAACATTCTTGGTTAATGCGCCATATCTCTGAACAGGCTTCAAAGCAATATCTGCATTTTTGTCAAATTCCGACTCATTGTCAAAGCTCCCATATCTCGGCTCTTGATTTTCCGGCAAATCCCGCATGTAGTCAACTACATCTTTAAGCGTCAAATAGGATTTATTTCCGTCTTTTAAAGGTGCCTCTAAAGCTTGAATAAATCGGCTGGCAAACGGAGAATGATATCCGGGTCGCCCATCCGGCACATAGGTTTCACCTCCGCTGGTTATATACATCCTGGATCGGGAACTCATAATTTTCTCAAATCGAATTCGATCCTTTTGTGCGCTGTAAATGTCCTGACCCATATAGGCATTCGCTACTTGTTGGGAAAAAATGCGTCCCCCGAAACAAACGTCCAGCACCAACAAAATATGCCGGCAATTTCGGGCTCCACTTAAACTATTGGCCAATTGATGAAATGAAAAATACGACTGTAGGGTTCGGTCATTTCTCCTGGAGTCTTTGCAAACCAACTGCCCCCCATAAATACTATCCAACATTCCATGTCCCGCAAAGAACACAATCAGCTGATCCTGAGGGCCATATGATAATCGTAAAAAAGAATCGAGCTTTTCACGAACTTCCTGTTGTGTAGCATTATGCACGATGGTAACCTGATAGCCATAATAATCCTTTAACACCTTTCCAATCACGTTCACATCGCTGATAGGGTTGCTCAAATCAGACCACTCGTCATAGAGGTCTGTACCAAACAATAAGGCCCTGTTCACCACCTTGCGCTCTGCCTCTTCAACCAACCTATTTTGGTATACCAGCTTTACTGTATCCAAGGTTATATTTCCAACTTTGTCTTTGGCTTCTATCATTAAAATAGAATTCTCTTCCTCTACGATATTGTAACTGAATTTACCATTGGTGGCCAGATTAACCCTTATCCCATTGATGTACAACTCGGAAACACCACTCTCATCTACTACCTGTCCGTTTAATGTTCCATTAGAGGTGCTTTCCTCAATTTCAGCTCCCCTGTCTTTTTGATTACCTGTAAAATGAAGGGTATATTGCAATTTGGGACCCAGCAAATCCGCCATACCCCTTGAAATTGAAGCAGATACCAACGGAAAATCAAGCCCTTCTGTATAGGAAGCGACTTGAATATAATGATAGTTTCTGCCCAGTTTTTCATATACATACGTCTCGACTTCCTTGGCCGAAACCGAGCGGTCTGTAGAAGAAAATCCCACGTTCGCCTTGCCTTGCAGCGCTTCAATAATGGCACCGGACAATAAGCTGCCCTTTTGCTCCGGTTCAATGCGCGTTCCTTTATTAGTTAATATAACCAAATCACTGAGTTGAGATGATTTGGGAAGAATCTGCTTATTTTTCAAGCCTAAAAATGCTTCCAGGTGGCCCTGATTCGGAATATCCCAGATAAAAAATTGCTTTTGACTCAAAATACTATTACTCCAATAATATAAATCGTCTAAAAACAAGGTATCCTTGCCAATCAGGAAACCATGTTTTTTATCTAAGGCTACGGTGTTCCCCGCAAAATAAAATAACAGAACATCCCCGGTTCGGGCAACCGACAAAACCTCACCCATTTTCTCCCTGAAATTCTTCAAAGTGAAATTCTGACCTATGATCTGAAAATTGAAAACGGTATCGTAGAGCAGTTCACCATTCATTTTGGCCATTGACGACAACATTTTTGCGTCGCTCTCACAACCTTTAAAGGTGTTGCTTAGTCCTTCCGGAGCCCCGGCCGAGAAAATAATCAGCCTGCTTTTTGTATATTGTTCGTCTAATTTTCGTTGTAATCCGGCAGCCACCTGGCGAATAACATCTCTCTGAGTAACTTGTCCAATCCAGTCATACAGATTGCCAATATCCCTCAAATCCTGTATTTCAAATTCAAGACTATGCAGATGGGTTTTGGTCAGATTCCACGCACGCAGGTAGTGATCTAAACTGGTTTGATAATCCTTTTTATTGTAATAACTGAAGGCTATCCACCTTGTATACGCGCGAATCCATTCCTGGTCAGGTGTTGTGTTTCGATTCTCACATGCGAGTGCAAATTGAAAAGAAGCAATGGCCTCCATGTATTTCTTTTCTTCATGCAGGACTTTTCCGGCTCTGAAAGCCGAATCCGCCAGAAATCGGTTTTCATATTTTTCTTTCCAAAAAGTAATTGTGCGGCTTTTCTCTGAATTGACCTGACTTGTATTCCAGCCGTTACTTAAGAAAAGGTCAAAATCTGCTATCAGACCTCCATAAAATTCTTGATTGGAAATTGCCAGGCTCATGGCCCGGTCATAGATAGCGGAAGCCACCTGATAGTCACCTCTCAAAAAATAGGCATGACCCATATTAACCGTCCAGCTATAATTGAAGCTGTCCATGTCATAGGCTTTTTTACACAATTCGAAAGCCTGAGCAAACTTTCCGGTCTTTTGCAATATCCACCCCCGCATACCAAATGGGTCAGGAGACCAAGGTGCTGCATTACTTACCTCTTCAAAATCAGCTAATGCTTCCTTGTATCGCTCCTGTTCATAAAACAAGTGCGCCCGATACCAATAAATATTGTAATTCTCGATATTGTACTTCAACAGATCTTTATAAGATTGTTCCGCCTTTTCCAACAATTTGTATTTATGAAAAAGCCTGGCGCGCTCAATTTTTAAGGTCCTAACAATAGTATCATTTCCAATCTGAGACACAAAAAGTATCTGTTTTTCAAGCATGTCGAAGCTCAAAATTGAATCTTGTATTTTATTGTTTTCCTCAATCCAGTGCTCAATTACTTCATTCCAGTGTTCAGTAAGGTTTTTAGAGTCTGGGGTATGGTAATTGATGTAATAATTCAGGTTATTATACAGCTTCTGAATAAGCTGACTATCTGGTTTTTCTTCTGCAATTTTCTCGTAAACATAAGACCATTCCAGATCTCCGGGAGGGGTATAATTAATCAACCAGGTTGCAAAAGTCTCATCCATTCTAAATCCGCGACTCATATATTTTGCCGGATATGATTCCACAAAGCGCAAAAATGCCAAAACATCCTCCGTGTTCGATTGCAACATGGCTTCCCACATGTTCAATCCTTTTTTTGAACCTGCGGATAGCACCGGATATTCTGTTGAGTTCTTCATGGTTGCCGTATCATACAACCACTCTGCAGTTCCCCTTTGGTCTTCTAATAGGTATTGTATGATAGCCTTTTCTGAAAATGAATCTAATTCGTTTAATACCCAGGCCTTCGGAAATACTTCTTTTTTGCTGCTGTTTTTGAAGTGAACGTTCACCAGCGACAGTTGAAATAAATTTTTGCGGTAAATCCTTTTCGGCACGCGCGTTTTAAGCATCAGGTTATCTCCCGGAAGAGGTTCCAATTTCCGCTCCACTGCCCTTTCAAATAATACAATCTCTACCACAGTTCGGGTAGCTTCGACTTTTATCGTCTTGCAATTCCCGATTTCGTCATTTCCTCTTTCCGGTAATTCCTTGCTATATGCTGATAATACTCCTCCGCTGCTCCCCATATAAATTCCGTCATTCAAACCACCATTTATTTCCACCAAAATGGTGTCGCCCTTGCGGCTTAAAATGGACTTGATCTGATAGAACACAGACTCTTCTTTTGTTTCCTCTTCCGGACGTGAAATAAGCAGATTGTTTTCCTGAATCTGAAGGTAAATGTCTGATATCAGTTCGATCGCTGAATTCGTGTATTGATAATCAGATTGACTCAGTTTCTTTAATGCAATAACCGCAGATGCTCTGGCCTCTATCCATTCCTGTAATTCTGAATGTGCACTGGCTTTATAATAATGAAGTAAACCCAATTGCCTATGGTTCACTTTTTGTTTCGAGTTTTCCAGCAGAATCAATTTTTCTGCCATCATAATGATGCTGTCAGGAGGTGCTTCTCTATCGAACATGCTTTTTACCTGATTCACATCCTGCGCCAGAATAAAGGTCGGTGTTAAGCACAACCAAACAAATATTGCCGCTATGATGGTAAAACTCCTATTCACTGTCTGGTTTCGATAAATAAATAATCACTTTCCTGTGAATCTGTACCAAATCTCCCATGCACCGGCATAGGGTTCACATAGTCCAGATTCGGCAAAAGTTCTGTAAAACTAACTATTTTATCCTTGGAGTCTCCATTTTTTAATAGGTCAATGAATACTGCAGCAAATGGAGAATGCCTTTTGTCAGCTCCGTCCGGAACTTTGTAATCTTTTCCCCCGGAGGTGATGAATTTTCTTGTCGGACAACTCATTTTGCGCTGAATGAACTGCTCTGTTGTTATGGCAGCATACAAATTCTTCCAATTCAGTGGGATTTTAAAATCACAGGCATTTGATCCGACCGGACCGGAAGCCTGCTGCAAAGCTCCACTATAACAGGCATCTGCCATGAGCAATATGTGTTTCACTTTGAAACCATTAAGCGTGTTAATCAGATAGTTGTGTTGGATCATGCCTCTTGTATCACCGGGTCTTTCTCCCGATTTGCTATCTGAGGTAATCAAATGTCCTGTACTACTCAATGGGTCAAAGAAACCATGGCCCGCAAAAAAGACGAACAACTGATCCAAAGGCCCTGATAAGTCTGTTTGCTTGAGCTGATAAATTTTATCTATAAAACTATCATAACTCACATATCCGGTCAATCTCCAGGTTTCGTAACCATATTTCTTTTCTAGTATGTCGGCAATGGTATTGGCGTCAAAGGCCGGATTCAAAAGCTTGTCCCAATGGTCATAACGATCAACACCTATCACAAGGGCTATTCTTCTGGGGGCTCTTTCCAATCGAAGTGTATCCGCATGCTCATCTTCTATCTCTCCTCCCCTGCTCATGCGCTTTCCTTTTTGTAACAACCAGCTGTAATCTTTTAAAAAATCCTGTTCAACAAACATTTGAACTGAATACAAGGGCAAACTGCTTTCCGGACGGTAATTCTGCATTTCCCTTTGTCTGATAGCTGAATAGACCTTTTCTCTTTTACCGGTATTCAACAAATCAAATAAGCTGTAACCGCTCCAGGTTTCGGTGATAATTTC
>CAZTGZ010000017.1:0-41627 GCA_964613385.1 uncultured Chitinophagaceae bacterium | reverse complement strand
CCCTGCCGGTCCGATAATTATCCTGTCCCCAAAATCTGGGATAGAGGAATACCCGCTGCTTTTGGTCCAGTTTAGACCATGTGCTTTCAATCTTGCTGAGATTTGATAAAAAATCCTGTATATAGGTCTCGGTAGGCCCGGCATCGGAAATAAATAACAATCCTCCGGCTGCTATCTTATCTAACCAGACCCGCAAGTGATCAATGGTAAAATAATCGCCACTAACGTCCATACTGTCTCCCCAGCCGCTCAACTGAGCACCATTCAATAAAAATGCATTCCCATGAATACGCTTGATTTTATGTGAAACTCCGGAATAATATACGATGAGTTTGTCCTGAGACCGGGTTATGGTCGCGAGTTCGGTGAATATGGCATTGAGCCTGCTCCATGTGGCTTCTTCATTGGTCAACAAATAAGATTTCATGCTAAACTGGCCCCCCGTGGTATCTAAGCTCAACCGATTAACAAGAGCCCGGGCATCCGAATCGCAAAATTTGCAGGTTAATCGTTGATCTGCCTGGCTCTGGTTTACTCCAATGCTCAAAACATAATGTATTCCGGCATCAGATTTAACAATACCCGCAAATGTCAGCGCCGGCCAAATGGCAAAACTTAATATCCAGAACAGTTTTTTCATTTTTCATTCCTGTTAATACATTCTGAAGTTTGCCCAACGATTCCAGGATCTGCTGGTAGGCTTTTGCCTCCCATTTGTATTCACCTCCACTTCCCTGATCACATACTTCTGAAGTTCGTCGAGCCTCACCATTCCATCCTCATCAAAATCTGCTTCCTTTTCTTTTATACCGTTCAATAAACAAAAGGTAAAAATACCATTATTCCACACATCACTCTCCAACGCGTAACTATTGCCGGCGGCAGCTGAAATTACTTGTGTTCCGCTGCTTTGACTTAAATCCCGAAAGACCAGTTGCATCATTTCCATGCTCGTATTTAACGCCGGTCGGTCTTCATCTATTACTTCTGTGCCCCTCGTCCGAAATTCCTGAACTTTAACACCATCATGCTTTTCGACCTTTTGAACCAATTGTTCTGATTTGTCTGATTGACCACTGTGACAGGCGTCCATCAACAGGAGCTTTTCACGAGCAGCGATCTCATCCAGCAATTGATCAATTCTGGCATAACTTAGACCTCTTTTTTCCGGATGATCAAAGTCCATATCATGCGTGGCAAACCAAAAATTCAATTGCTTGTCCAACAATCCATGTCCGGATAGATAAATGATTACTCTGTCATTTGGGCCGGCTTGCTTTAAAATTTCAGCCTTTTGTTCGAAAGCCTCCCGAGTGAGTTGCTCGTTAAACAGCGTATCTACGTATATCGCAGAGAATTGATTTCCAAACCTCTCGGACAGTTTCACTCCTTGTCCCAAAAGTTTACTAAAATCTCTTCCATCTTTTACCGCATACTTCAAATTATAGTTGCGATTCACATATTCTGAAACGCTGAGCGTTAAAATAAATAACCTGGGACGTTTAAATTCATAATCACATTGTATCTGATGACTGGGGTTTTCGCTGCGCATTCCGGCCGTATTCTGAACCGAATATTCGATACGGTTCAACCCTTTTGTCAAAGGAATGACAAAAATGGTATCAATCGTATTCGCCGGAGTCATTCGAAATCCTTCTTTACCAAATACAGGCACACCATTCGCTCTTATGTGCACTTGTTCAATGGAACTATTTCCTGTTGCTTTTACCGGTATTTCCAGCATCGAATCCAGGGTTTGAAAAGGTAAATTAATGCGCACCAATTTCGGGATGTCTTTACTGTTCCAATGGGTTGGCGATCCGGAATTAATCAGACGTTTCTCGTACATTTTTTTGTACCAATCTGCATTCTCCTGGCTATTGAAGCCAATGGTTTCCAGAAAAATATCGGGCCGGTTCTTTTCTAAATCAAAAAGTTCAACGTTAAACACCGTTGTACCATGCGTATAGCTGATGTAATCCAGCATATCTCTCGATACCATATAGTATCCTTCCGGATTGAACAGCAGTAGTTCCTCATTATTCCCACTGCTAAAAACGGTAGCCAGTATTTTTCGCGTAAATGGGTCTCTGAAAACGATGGATCCATCCATGGAAGAGGTGATTAACTCCTTTCCGGTAAAAATGGCAGTATTTACCCGGTTCGTGTGAGATTCATATCGCGTATGTTCTCCACTTCGCACATTCAGAAAGTATTGTCCATAATCTCCAAACCCACCGGCATAGGCTACAATCGAGTCGTTGATCATGCTCAGCGCCCAGGCATAACCCACATTAATTTCATAGGAATATCTGAGTTTCATAGAAGGGTAATCCCAAACAAATAAATTTCCCCAGGCAGACGCCAACAAATACTTACCCTTCAATCCGAAAACCACATTGTCGTAAAACACAACATCCTTTTTAACTTTTTTGGCCACTTTCATATTCGAAACATTCAGCAAGCGCAATACAGAACTGCTGATAACCGCCAATTTATTACTGCTGGAATCATAGGTCACCGGACCTATCCAGGAAGGAAATCCATCGGATTTGTCTACTACCCTTCCTTCTTTCCAATTTACTTTGTAAACACGACTCTCTTTCACTACCAGTCTGTCATTGCAATGAATACCTGTGTAAACATGTATATTGTCTTTGTCAAAAATCAACTGCTTAAGTGAAAAAGAATTTCCGGCGTAAGTTCCATTTTCAGGCTCCTGAATAGAAACTTGCCTGATCTGTTCACCCTTTTCTATATCCCATATTCTCACTTGCAGATCATTACCCCCGGTAGCCAGGTATTTGCCATTCGGGCTAAAACACAATGCATCAACGTGATATCCGGTTTCAAAAACCTTTTCAATTTTCAAATTTGATCTATTCAACAATTTTGCACCTCTGCTACCATCCGCAATGGCCAGCCATTGTTGGTCCGGAGATAAGGCAATGGTAGAAACAGAATTGTAAAATGCGCTCAACTGGCGTTCTTTTCCGGTTGTCACGGAGATAACCACCGGCTGTCCGGATCCTCCGGAACAAACCAAAAATTTATCGTCCTGAACAAAAGCAGCATAGTTAAAATCCAGCTCCTTAAAGGTTCGTACCACTCTCCTGCGATTGATGTCGTAAACAGCGGAGGCCTGAGCATTCAATCGAAATATGGCATAACGTCCGCTCTCAGAAATAAAAGCCGATGTAGTGCCCTCCCATTCATGATCATAAGCTAAAAGACTTTCTTTGCGACCTTTATCCCAAATCTGAATCTGTTTGGTTGTTACAACAACTAACCGGTCGGTTTTCGCATTGTACTGAATTTGCTGCACCGGGTACAAACAATCCAATGAATCCTTTAATTCTTCATCCTCAAAAAAATAGATTTTAGAATAATAGCGAACAGCCAATTGACCCAATTCAGTGAGGTATTGAATCCTGCCCGCGGTTAATAATTTGTCTAATCCATACAATCCATCTGTCTTGTCGCCGGCATTCTCATCTCCATCAATCAGATGTGCTGGCAGTGTAAGTTTCAGCGTTGTTTTGTTGGTTGAAGTCTGGACTTTGGTAAAGGATTTATAGCCGGTCAGATAGTAAAATCCTCCCTGATTTTTCACATCATATCGTGCCTGTTCAATGGCAAAATTTTCAGAAATACGCAGTATCTGATGAATGCCTCCCTTTTCCAAATCCCAGATAATCAAACGACTATCATCATCTGCCGTACTCATCATATACAAACTATCCGGATTCGGATGAAAATCTATGCTGGTGATATCTCCGAAATGGCCCTGAAAAGTTCGGAGTAGTTTTCCTTCATAAATGTCCCATAGCTTAATCAGTTGATCGGCAGAACCCGTTGCCAGCCATCGACCATTTGGGTGCAGTCTGCTTTGGCTGATGCTAAAATGATGCGCCGTTTGAGGAATGATTTCCGGATTTTGGCCGGAAACCGAAGCCATCATCAAACACCCGATCAGCAGACTGCACAGACTTCTCATACTTAGCTTTTTTCGCGCTTGCGAAGGTATTTCTTCAACGACTTGTACTTCAACTTCTTAGCCAGTTTTCTAGGTGTATAACCATCCGCATTGGTTACACTCAGATCTGCACCATTGTTCAAAAGGGCTTCCACCATCATGAAGCTGTTCATTCGCACGGCGGCATGCAATAAATAATCTCCCTGACTGTTATTGCTGTACACAGAAACCCCTTTTTTAAGCAAGTAATCCAACGTTGTAGGATCATAATTGTTTATAGCCCAGAAAAGCGCGTTGTTCCCATATTCATCTTTTTCATTCGGATCTATTCCCTTCTTGATTAAAAAGTCCATCAACTCTGTGCTTTTTGCATCAACGGCCATTTTCCAAAGACTGCGATTCCTGCTGTCTTTAATATTCAAACTCCACTTCTTATCCAATAAAATCTGCATGGCTTCGATATTATTGTTCTGAACTGCTGTGAGCATAAGATTCTGTCGGGTTTGAACGGTCTTTTCATCCTTAATCCAACTATAAATCAGCCAATTGTTTAAACGAGTTTTATCCTTGGCTTTAATGGCATACTCGAGGTTGTCATAAATAGCATTTGTCATCAGATTCCAGGGCATATCCGTAATTTTCTGTACTTCTACACCTTTTAGAAATTGCTTGGCTTCCTCTTCTGTAAATCGACTGGTTTTCACACAATTACACCATTCATCTACATAAAAACCCTTGGATGGTCCACGAACCAAAATACCCTCAATCTGACCCCAGATATTGTATACTGGCCCTCCAGAATTTCCGCCAAATGCATCCAGATCTGTGGTGAAAAATTGTGCATCATCGCTATTTACGACGTTCGATTTTTCAACCAATTTCAATGGAATACCACTTGGAGCTCCTATCATATTTACCTTCTCTCCAGGCGTAATCTTATTGCTTGTTCTGAACAAATATGGCGCACGATTGGTTGGCCTATCCAATCTCACCAATGCGTAATCCCTCAGGGTATTGTCGTCCAAAACACTGGTAATCACCTCTTTAACTCTGTATCTGTTGTTCGGATCAATATAAATACTTTGCTTTGGTTTGTAGTTTTTGGTGATGTCATTCGTATAGTCAAAAATCCACTCAACTTTCTGATAGTTGTTTTTATCAATACAATGCCCGGCCGTAACCAATAAGTCAGGTGCAATTAAAAAACCTGTACAAAATCCGAAGGCCGGTTGATCCCTGAACGCCACCTCGCTCGACACAAAGTCTGCATCATATTGAAGCAACAATTTATCTCCAAGGCTATTGCCATTCAAGTAATTCCCATTGAATTGGCTTTTCTGTACCGCAACGGCTGTGGCATGCGTATACTCTAGATACCCGTAGTTGGAGGCTTCCTTGCGGTCGTCCGGACCATAGACGTTTCTTCCGACTTCAACAGAATCCTTGTGTGCATAAGGATTGGCATACTGCGACCACCCTTTCATGGGTAACAATGACACAGCAACCAGGGCTAAATGCTTGATTTTCATATTCATATATTTATTGGTTATTCTTCTATTTTAAAAACTACAGAACTGGTATTGGCTTCTGCATCCGGCAATAATTCGCCCATATCGCCTCCTCTCGTAGAGGCCTTGTATGAGTTCCTGAATAAGGATTCAACAGCTTTTTCAGTTCCCCGGTGTTCCATTTCTCCACCTGAATCAATGATTGGGCCCAGATTTAAAGGGCTATGGCTGGCTATCACTTTAAAAGTTTCTAATCCGGATGGCTTTCTGATGGTTACAAATTTTCCATCAATGATATGAGTGCTTCCGGCGGCAATTTTAAAGTCCGTTGGGTTCTCTCCCTTCCTGGGATTGGGAACCAATACATTCATTTTTCCCGATGGCTCTATATCTACAATGGTGATATAAGCATCTGCACTGCCTTTATTCACAAGTTTCAACCTGACCTGATCTCCATCCTTAAAATGTAGCATTCCATCTTTCATATATCCCGCTTGTGGTAAGGTGTCTACTACCCTCCGGTTCACCACCAAAACAGGCTCAAGTATTAATTCGACCTGAATAGACGGGTCGTACAACTTTAAGTCTTTAATGAATTTTCCTTGTAAAAATCTAGTTATTTTTTGATGTAACAACGTTAGGTCGTCGGTAGAGCTCATCCCTTCCAGTACCACACTTGCATCGGATACTCTGGTCAATGCCAACCCGTTTTCGTTGCCTGTAAGTTCAAATTCGGCATCCTTGCCGGCCCAATCAACCAATCCCAATGAGTCCAAAGACAGTTTTATGCGATTTTGCAGAGATACCGGTTCAATCTTCAAGCGAAGTTTCATTTTTATATCCCCCAATGTTTGACGGGTTACAAATGCCCAATAACTTCCCGGATTTCCGTCCAGTGCCTTTTGCATACCTGCACCGGCAAAATTGAATTCCGCATAATTTATCACGGCAGTGGTCAATGGTGTTTTGCCTTTAATATCGAGCGTGCCTGCCGGAAAGATGGCCAATTCAGTGCCCTTGAATAGTCCATTCAATTTGCCACCCTGCAGGGTCATATATTGATTATTCAAGGTTTCTATTAAATAAAATTGCGGGGTTTGCAATACTCTTCCGCCAAACAACTCCCTATCCATTTCACCTTCCGCGGCCGGTGTTTGATTGGGTGCGATTACGCTCATCTCTTTCAATACTTCAGCCCAAAATGCCCGGTAAGAAGTGGTTTTGCTCAAACGGTCGAAACACTTACTGATGGCAACGCTCAAGGAACCGTAGCCTTTGTATTCGAAATTGCGCTCATCGGCACTTGCACCTGAAAAAACCACCATAGGTGCCAACGGACCACCATTTCCTCTGGTGTTTACCGGACTCTCAAACAAGGCATTATGATCCTCTCCTTCCCGAATATTGCGAATCGAATTGTTCACATGTATGGGAGCCGCTCCACCTCGGGCAATTTCTTCACCCCGGGTTCCGGTTCCACTATGGCAAGCATCCAGAAAAACCATTAAGTCTCCATTTTTGCCCAGCTTTTCTCTCAGCCGATCCAAAATTTCTCCCAATTCTTCATCCCTCAAATGTTGCTCCCCGGAGTATCCATCGTCGCTATACATAGGCGCACCATATGCCACTATGGCCTCATCATATCCGTCCAACTCATCTCCATTGTTGTCATCAATCTGTTGTCCATGGCTTGATATATGAAGTACAACAATATCTCCGGGTTTAACCTGATTGATCAAAGTCTCAATGGATTGAAGAATTCCCGATTTTGTGGCTTGCTCATTTTTTAAGCTGTCAATATGGGAGAAACCCTGCCTTAACAACGCCTGACGAATTAGCTGAATATCATTTACTGAACTAATGGGCTTCCAGTCTGTTTCTGCCGGATAACTTCCTATGGCAATGATCAATCCGTGCTTGGTCTGCTGAGCCTGAGCGGTTGAATATGACATTGAAATCAACGCATATATAAAAATAGTAGCAACCTGCAAAAAATGCTTATAGTTTTTCATACGATAACTGTTTCCTTAAGTTTCATACTGCACTCCCCGCCTTTGTAAACATATAATCGTCAGTTCTGTGTAATATTTTCCGAATCTACAGAAAATTAAAGGGATTTAAAATGTGAAAGTAACAATTGCAAATCCTTTTCTATCCGATAATTTTTTGCATAGAGGTAATCAATTTTCTTCAAAATTTCTGTCGATACTTCATGTATGGACAAATCGCATGCCGTGTTTAAGATTCCGGGTTTTATCGGAGGCAAAGATGCATCATTTTCCGTGGCATAGCCAATCCATGTTTTACTGCCCGATAAGACAGAGGCAATATCCCTGACAAACTTCTTAGGCGATTTCTGTATCCAGATTAACAGCGGGCTTAAAAACAAAATGATCATTGACGCTGTCAAATCGAATATTCTCTTTTTTCTTTTCGTATGCGCTTGGCCTAAATTCAATTCTACTTCCTCCGAGAATAGCTCTCCACTGCTGTCTTTCGAATTGCTTCCAATGATAAAATTGGCATCTCTGGGTACAATTTTGTAAACCATGTCCATCTGACCAATGGCATTCATCCATTTGATTATTTCCTTGGAACTGATGTCGGTTCCGCAAAAAATGATTTGTTGCACTTTGTATATCTTGGCTATTTCATCCAACTGTTGCAAAGTGCCCAGATCGCCGGTCTCCTTGTGTTGATTGTCGGAAGCAACATATCCGATAATACTGGGCGCAAATGATGATCTTTCCAGAATTTCACGAACCCGCTTGCGCTCCGTCGCATTGCCAATAATAATGGTCGCCGGCTCGCCTTCATCGTCGAGACTCACCTTTCCGGTTTTCAAGAAATGATGCAGCAACCGGAACAACATCATGCCGCTCAGGGCAATGATGGAACCTAAAATAATTAATGCCCTCGAAAATCTGAGTTCATTTGGAAACAGTCCGTATACGGCAAGGATTAGTATCGTGCCGGCCATAATTCCTCTGAAAACTCTCCCAAATGAATATGGTTTTGAATAGCCCCCGCTTAAATAAACACTCATAACCCATAGGAGTGTATAATATGGCACATGTATGGTCATGAGCTCGTCCGGATATCTGGTTATGTGCTTGATGTGATCTTCCCAATACGATTTGAGCAAAAACATTCCCCCCACTATCCAGATAACATCTGCCATCATAACCCAGCTTCTGCGCATCAGCCGTTGAAAAACAGCCAACGAAGCCCGCAAGTAAATGGCCATCTGAATGAACAAAATAAGCATCCCCGATTTACCCGAACTATAATGCTTTTGGGCAAACAAAATCATCGCCCTATAAAAAACAAACACATAATTTACGCTTTGTTTTTTTGTGCTTTCTCCTTTGTAATGGATGATGGTAGTTTCCGGGAAATAGAAGTTTTTATATCCGGCCTGCAGAATCCGGTAACTGAGATCTATATCCTCCCCATACATAAAGAAGTCTTCGTCCAGGAGTCCTGTTTTCAACAATGCCTCTTTTCTGATGAACATAAATGCGCCCGACAATACTTCGATTTCAGCAACTTCATGTTCGGGCAGAAATCCGAGATGGTACTTGCCAAATTTCTTATTCTGACTGAAAATTTTATTCAACCCAAACATCTTGTAAAGCGCAACCTCGGGTGTGGGAAGGCCTCTCTTACTTTCAGGCAAAAACACACCCTTCCCGTCAATCATACGCACGCCCAAAGCGCCTGCTTCAGGATGTTGGTCCATAAAATTTACACATTTACTAAAGGTGTCCTCTTCTACCACCGTATCCGGGTTGAGTAAAAGTACATACGATCCTGAGCTTAAATGAATGGCCTGATTGTTCGCTTTACTGAAACCACTATTCACAGTATTTGCTACCAGTTTTACGGTTGGGTATTTTGATTTTACCATCTCCACGGAACCGTCCACTGAATTGTTATCGACTACAATAATCTCACCTTCAACTCCCGACATCGCGCGCAAGACACTATCGAGACATTGTTCGAGAAAAAACCGCACATTGTAGTTGACAATGATAACCGAAAGCTTCATGGGCAAAGGCCTCAAATTTAATCAATATTGATGGGTGTGGGGAATGAACTCCTATAATGTCAGACCATTTTATTGTTCGCGTTTACCATTGAGCTATGGATTGCTTTTATGTTTCAACTTTTGATAACCTTTACTGACTATAAATTAATCAATGTGAATTTTTTTGATGATGGTATTTCCCTGAAAAGTAGGAAAATACATCAATTCAATCTGTGCCGGATTCAACGTTTGGTTCCCTGTATACCGCACCTCCAGAGGAATGGAATACGTAAATGTGCCGGGTGTAATGTTCTCTATGAAAATCTGCACTTCATTTTTTGCATATTCTCTATGAATTTCGCCCATACCTCCGCCCATTTTAGGCCCATATGAACAACCGGAAGGAATCGGAACGCGAAGCATGAGATACTCTCCATTTTTTGTAGCCGTCACGGTTACCTGCAGTTCCGCTGTTTTTCCGGTTTTAAGATTCTGTGAGGTACTTCCATCCTGCACAAGTTGACTTTCTACTTTGAAATGCCGCGATTCTGCCAGTGGTTCTGAAATCCAATTTCGGGTATACGCCGTGAAATAAACAGGTTCAGTTCCGGTATAACGCACATACAACGGACCTTTATTCGATTGTTTAAACGTGTAGGGAAACTGTACTACCTCGTCTCCATTGGGATGCGTAATCTTCAATCTGGCAGCTTGTCCTTGCGTCTTTTCCTTCAAAACATCTTCAAGAATTCCCTCCAGAATGGATGCAGTTTCAATGGTATTATTCCATCCATAAGTGCCGTTCTTCTGTTCAAGAAAGAAGCGGATGATATATTTATTTTCGCTTTGATATCCCGTGCGCTTATTGATTTCATACACTTTTAGGGTGTTCAGTAAGCTGCTCCTCCAGGCTGAGTTTAATTCACCATTATAGCCAATATTCCCGAGGTAACTCTCCGTTCTCATGCTAATGAGCCAGGTGCGGTCAGTTTTGAGCCCGGTCATCGAGCGTATGTGCTGCAGAGCAATGCGCTGTGAACCATTCAATTCCTTTCGTTCGAGCGATTCAACCATATCCTTATAATTCCATGGTTCATTGAATGTAGCCAAAAGTTCAAGTGCCATGATGGCCTGATTGATCTCAACGTGTGGAAGAAATCTTTTGATTAAAACAAGCGACGATGTGGCGGCATCTGTTTTATAACCCATGGCTTCTGCTTTTTTCAGTACTCCGGTGATATAGCATGTCATGTAATAATCTATGTGCCCTTTTGACCACCAACCCCAGCTTCCGTCAGGATTCTGGGCTTTTTCGAGTTGTTGTATGCGCTTGCGGATGGTTTTGTCATGTTCAAATTCAAGGTTCATCAGGGTTGAGATTTTCTTTCTCGCCAACAGTGCTTTCAATTGAGAAGCAATTTGCTCATTGCACGCATATGGATAGGATTCCATTTTTTGCAGCGATTGCAATAAAAAGTCAGCCGATGAGTTTTCGGCGTGAATCACAAGTTCTCCGTTTTCCGGAACTTCCAGAGTCATCATGGTATCTCTTTCTAAAACCCGGAAGAAACCTGTCGCTTTTTCCATCCCTTTGGGAAAAACGGGAATCTCCCTTTGTTCGCCGTCTCTGTACCCATTGATCAGCTGCAGCCTGAAATCTGCAATAAGTTTATTCGTGCTGTCTGCATGCCAGGCCGGAATTTTCAAAGGAATTTTAAGGGTAAAAGCCGATGTAAATACGGTATCAGCGCGATGTCTGATGGTAGTCGTCCCGAAATGAAAGGATGCAGCAACTTCTTTTCCCGTATAGTTCAGTGCTTTCCCTATTGCGTTTATTTCATCACCTTCAATGGCAAATCGGGGAACCGCAATGGAAGCGGCTACCTTTTTATAAGCACGGGTATAACTGAGTCCTAAGCCGGTTTGAAAATTCTCATTCATGGCAGCGGCATAGTTTTCCCAACGGGTAATATCATCGGGAAAATGTACCGGAAAACGCACTTCTCCATTGGCATTGGTATACAGTATGGGCTGCCAATAAGCGTAATCTTTAAATCGGCTGCGCAGCTCGGGCAAATCAGCGTTTGCCTCCGGTAAGGTACTGTCGGGTAATTGCCAGATTTCAGATCTGCCGGGAGTTGGTGGCATTACTTTGTTCGTCTCGGATCTAAACCCTCTAAATTCCGATTCTTCGGCGTCATCCCTCGATCCGAAAGAGGGGGCCCAGGATTTACGCCCGACTGCAAAAGCGGCTATAGATCCTGATATATTTGCGTTAGCATAATCCAAGGAAAAGTAGCGATAGAAATACTGCCTTTCAACGGCGAGCGGATTTGTCTTGAGTCTTTCATCATAAAAAGCACACCCATTTTCTCCAATCTCCCATCCGTATTGAAATATCCGGGCGTAGCCTGAACTGGTAATTAATACAGAATAATTCCCCGGCTTGAGATCCGTTTTATAAATATATCCCCATTCATCGGTATTCAGAAAATATCGGGTTTGTGAATCGGCATGTAAAAGCTGAACCTGCACACCAACCAGGGGCTTGTCTGTTTCAAAATCTTTAAAACGAACCAGCAGCGATTTACGCATGTGTGTTCTGAAGTATTCAGGAAAACGGGTTCTTCCGATTACATCCATGAGTTTCTTATCGTCATCCAGGACCATTTTCTCAGGGGTTCTCGGAATCTGATAATACAAAACACCTCCTGTTTTAAGCGTTAATGCTGGACTTTCAAAATAGCGGAATGAATCGTTCACCATTAAAACGCTGTAGTTGCCCGGTTCGAGCTGAAAATTGTAATATCCTGAATACGGCCAGATGAGTCCCCCCTCTTTTGGTCGGAGAATCATCTTATTGAACTGATCCGTCTCGTTATTGAGAAATGCAACTTTGGCAGCTCCTGAAAAAGGCATTTCTGAAATAAAAACAGCATCTGTTGATGAAGGCGAGGATAATTCGGTTTCATTTTCAAGCAGCACGCAATAATCATCCCCGGTACTTCTGTTCCAGTTTTTTGTTTTCTTCATTTTGCGGGTCCACTCATAAGGACTGTTGAATTGTATCAATTGATCCTGCATAATGCTGTAATCCACATCAGGATTAAAAGAGAATGAAATAAGTTTATCCGTCGCGGGATGATAAAGCTTTAACTCCCTTCCTTCTTCAAATGGCCCCAGTTTCTGAACCCATCCATCCCATCCTTCAATCGGAATAATATCTTCAGAGGTAAATAGGAACCAATCTGAATCATAATAATCTGTAATTTTAATTCTCAACACCCCCCCTGAAAGGCTATTTCTTTCTTTCCGGTTAAATTTTCTTTTGGTGCGAATGATTCTGCGTTGATCATCCTCAATATCCAGATTTACAGACAGCAAACAGGGTTGCCCTTCAGTCACATAAATACTGTCGAGTTCAATTCTTTTTCTATGGGTTCGTATCACCAGATTCTGATAGCCGGAATACGTTCTGAAACTTTGTTCGCTATCTGTGATCAGCCCATTTTGTTTTATGTTTCCATATAGCTCAACATATAGAATTTTAAGTCTTTGGTCCTTTTCATGTACCGATAGTGAAATTTGATTCGGCAGGTTTTTTGTTTTTGTTGTTAGATAAACCCTGGCCATATCTGGAAAATGCAAATCGTAATAAGGATGATCAGTCAATCCGAAACGATCGAGATCCTGCCTCCTGAGGTTCAGTTTTCGGGTATAGGAAACCCTTTCAATGCGCAGTTGTTTTGTTGGCGGGGGGTTGACGGCAGGATTAGAAAAATATGGAACTTCCGGATACCTGCGATCCTGAGCAAATTGTGTGTTTACGCCTGCCGAGGTGAGATTCACCCCTTCAACCGGTTTCCCGGATACATCGCTTACTTTTATTGCAAACTCTGTTTTTTCACCCGGGCTCACTTCTGATGGCGATTCAATGGTTACATTCAGTGCTTTTTCGAAATATAAAAGACTAACTTCTTGGTTTTCAGACACTCCACGCCAAATTCCGGTAATTTCTGCATAATAATCTTCCTTTCCGGCCGGCGTTAAAATGAAATTCCAAACACTGTCTTTAATCAATTTCTTTTCGATGATTTTTTTGTCCTTGTGAAGGGTAAGTACCCACTCAAGATTACGCGGGTTTTGAATAGAAAGAAAAACGCTGTCGTTTCTTCGGTTTCCGTACAAATAAACCCCGGAAGTCGCTGTTGGGTTATACATGTATGTTTGAAGTGCCTCCGGATGACTGAATTCGTAGGATGATGCCAGCGGATGATATGGGATTTTAAGGGTATCCTGAGATATGGTGCGGCTGATGAGTCGATGATCCGTCGTATAGGCCTCTGCGGTAAGGTTACCTTTGGCCATTTTCCCGAATCTGGTAAAATAGACCGTGATTTCGTCTGTACTTGCTTTTAGCTCCCATTTTCCGGAGAATCGATCGAAGGAGATTTGAGTAAAATTCTCATGCAATTCGTTATTGCTATTGATAAAAGCAGCATGGGCAGACAAATATCCTGCCCCTTCCGGAATAAGAGAATCGGGAATAGTAATTATTGTCTGGCCTGTTGGATCCAGCGCTCCCCGATAGGACCACAACGTATCCGGAATAAACAACTGTTCAATGTATAATTTGTTGGGATAAGCCATCACCGTTAGTTCTATGGTACCATCCAGTACCGGAAGTCCGTTGGCATCCGTTGCGGTTGCAAGCAAAGAAATGGATTCTCCGTATTGGTAGACGTGGTTTGGTATGAGGGCTTCCAGAGAATATTTGGTCTGGTCGAGTTCATAATCTTCGATATACAACTGACTTGAAACGCCGATATTATACCAACCCTGCTTCGAATCAACATGATGCTGCAGTTCAACATAATATTGTCGGTCAATTTCAAAGGTGTCCGTGACCGGAATTTCCCAAAGAAAGTTTCCAGGAGCAGCTGGATTGGCGTTCGCTCGATAAGGCACATAAAAGGTTCCTCTTGACGCTGAATAACATCTCAATTGAATCGTCAGAGGTTTATTCATGGCCTTACCCTTTTTATCCACTACAAATGCTTTTACCCGAATGGTGTCACCGGGCCTGAAACGCGGTTGATTAAAAGCCAGATATCCGCTAAATTCCGGTTTTCCCGGTTTCCTATTAAACCAACCCCTAAAATTGATTCGTCCCAAAGGCCTGGGTCTGGATTCGAATAGTCGGAATTCCTGAACAAACCCTTGATTTTCAATCGTTAATAAGGAGCCCTTTTTCGTTTTTTTAAATACGTACATCCCGAGTTTATCATCATACCGGAGTTTCTTTTTGCCCAGATATACCTCACAATCTTTGCGTTCTTTCAATGCATTATCGTACACTTTAAATCCATGCAAATCCTTGTTTACAAGCAACTTAACAGTCCATCCGTTTTGCATGAGTCGTTCGATGATAAAACTTGTTCTCTCAACCTTTAATTCGAACAGGTTTTTCGCTTCCGGTAAATTTTTAAAAGACTGAGCATATGGTACAGAGTCGATACAGAATTGCATCCAATAGCCCGCTTCAAATTGATTTAGCTTAATTCCTTTGAGTTTGTCTATTTCTGAGGATGGAATGGCGAGTAAATATTTATATCCGGAGCTTGGATTGGCCAGTGCTTCTTCACAAAGCGGTTTAATCTGAGCTTTTAAGGTGTTGCAACAACCGGTACATATTAGGATAATAATTACAATGCATTTGTTCCACATAAAGGATATGTTAGGATTATTTTTCTGTATCTCTTTAACGATTTGAAGTCTTTTCTATGATTCCAAACTCACTTTAAAACCCAAACCCGTTCAGCTTTTGCCTCGCCCATAACCAACCGCACTTTGTACTTGCCAGTCGGAAGATATTTGCGCTTGTCATCTGATTCCGGAATTTCCCCAATTCCTACTGTTTGATTGATAGCCTGATCCCATTTTACCGATGAAAATCCTTTGGCTAACCAAACCTTACCTCGATAGAATACCACCCTACTGCTGTCAAGGACCTCTATAATTGCCGAATCTGAAGCCATAGGATTATAGACTCCAATCTCTATTTCCTGAGATTCGTAGGTAAAATCAAATTGCTGTTTGCCCCTCTGTTTGCTCACTTTTGTAATTGCAGGGGTTATTACACTGAAAGTCCAGGCTCCTTTTTTCACTTCGTGTATCCAATTGCTTTTCATCCGAATAATTGACCTGCCATGTGTGCCTAACAACACATCGCCTTCTTTTTGTTGAAAAATGTCGTGAACCGCCACCATCGGTATTTCTCCTGGCCCATTCAGAAATGAGGATCCCCCGTCAGTGCTTAGAAAGAAGCCATTGTCTGTTCCAACATATATTATTTGTTCATCGAAACGATCTTCGCAAATTGCATTTACGGGAGACGTGGGTAACCCTTTGAGTTTTTCCCATGTTTTTCCTAAATCTCTGCTCCGATACAACATCGGTTCGAAATAGTCGTTTCGATATCCATTCACGGTTACATAAATGGTGCTGTCCCGGTGACGGCTAAACAACACCCGACTAATCCAAAATTCCCTGCCGATTTCTTTACCAATTTCCTGCCATTGATTTCCCCCATTGGTGCTGAGCCAAATCCGTCCGTCATCTGTACCCACCAACAACCATCCAAATTGACGTTCGCTTTCCTTGAGACTGGTGATGGTGCCAAAACTCACATCGCCGCGCTTTCCGCCCCTGGTCAGATCGCCGGAAATATCTGCCCAATCACGCCCTCCATTTAAACTCCGGTGCACCTTGTTTGATCCATAATAAATGATCTCCGAATTGTGGACCGACAAACAAATGGGCGTTTGCCAATTGAATCTTAACGGGGATTCACCCAATTTGTGTTGGGGCTTAATCGACGTCCTATTCCCGGTTTTTTCATCAATCCGATAATAAAAACCAAATTGATACCCGGTATACACGGCCTGTTCCCTGGCTGAACGAGCCACTTGCATGCCATCACCACCCATGATCATATTCCAGGCATTCTGACCCGTTTGCAGCCATCCATCTCCCTGCTCAGATCCGCTCACTGAACGCCAAACTCCGTTGTCCTGTAAACCGCCATAAATCCGGTATGGCTTTTCTTCATCGGCATACACCGAATAAAATTGACCCACAGGAGGATGATGGCATCTCAGCCAATTTCTGCCTCCATCATAACTGATGTTTACACCCCCGTCGTTGCCATTCACGATGTGGTCAGGATCGTTGGGATTTATCCATAATACATGATGATCTACATGCACTTCGTCCCCTCCTGCAAATTCAAAACTCCTGCCTCCGTCCTCTGAACGTAACATGGGCACACCGGCTATATATACCCGCTCAGGTTGCTGAAAATTACATGAAACAAGCCCGAAATAATACCCATAGGAGTATGCCACTTTGTTCAGAGATGTCTCATGTGTTTTTTTCCAGGTTTTACCTTCATCAAAACTCACATACAGTTCAACTCCGCGAGCAGAGGCCTCAAACAGGTCGCTGTTTGCATCGGACAAAAACCGATAGATGTCAACTACCTTTATGCTGTCAGCCTTTACCATGGTTTTCAGGCGTTTGGGGGAATACTCCACCGGAAAATTGCTGATTTCCAAAAATTCCGATAGCACAGAATCGCTCAAACCCAGAAATGTACTTACCTCCATGGTTAAGAAGTCCTTTCTCTTTAAACCAGGCGTCAGCTCCTTTTCCAAGGGTAACTGATTGTCCAATACGGCATAAATCCTATCCTTACCCAATGACAATCCTATTCTTCCGACGAAATTGCCATCCGGAAATCCGCTTTCGGAATGGCTTACTTTAATCCAGGATTGTCCGCCATCCACACTTTTATAAATACCGCTGCCTTTTCCACTTTCTTCAAAATTCCAGGCTTTGCGACTTCTTTCCCAAGCCGAAGCATACATTATTTCCCGGCGATTCGGATCTGTCACTAAATCTACACATCCGGTTTCATTGTTGATTTTTAATGTATGATTCCAGGATTTTCCTCCGTCTACAGTCTGATAAATGCCTCTATCCGCAGAAGAGACATATAGTTTGCCCAATACTGCCACAGTTACTTTATTCGGGTTTTCAGAATCTACCAGTATTCTGCCTATATGATGGCTTTCCGGCAACCCCCGATACTCCCAGGTTTTGCCTCCATTTTCGCTGCGATAAACACCCATTCCGGCATATGAGCTTCTGCTTGAATTAACTTCTCCCGTTCCGATATAGATGATTCCACTTTTCCAATGAACCGCAAGGTCTCCAACGGTTAACGTAGGCAACAAATCTGAAACTGACACAAAGGAGGCTCCATGATTTCTTGTTTCCCAAACGCCTCCGCTGGCAAACGCTACATAAAAATGTGCCGAATTGGTGGGGTCTACCTCAATGTCTGTAACCCTTCCGCCCATCACCTGAGGACCAGGATGATCAACAGGGTAATATTTGAATTTTTCGCTTTCGGTAGTTGTTTTTATTCTCTGCTCATAGGAAGTTGGAATAATGGCAGTTGGTTGCTGCGCGCGGAGACATCCTTGTAAGACTACAACCAGAACAATTCCGGAAATACTTTTATGAATAACATGATGAAACATACGGCAATATAGCCGCTATCTCAAAACGAAATGAAATCTAAGGGCAATTATCGACCAGATTATATATCACCAGTCATCTTCATCCACAAAGATTGGTTCCTTGCAGGTTTCATACAACTTCGTGATCATAGTATGAATGTGCTTATCAGCGGCAATTAAAATCTGATCGCCCTGTTTCACGTTCTCCTTCTGGCTCTTATAAAATTCAAAATAGGTACGACGCTCATCTTTGGTACCCATGAGCGGTGCCTCAATATGCACGAGATTGTTGATTTTATACCTGTAGCGTCCTTCCTTCACCCTGATTTCCATAACAAATTCCACTTCACCTGAAGGTATTTTATTAAAATCATTCATCTGAACATAGAGCGGAAACCTACCTTCAACCACCATCTTGTATCCTTCTCCTTCCTTGTTCGGACCACTGCTCTTGGTGAAATCTTTCGCTGCCTTCTTGCCAAACTCAGCTTCTAACCAGCGTTGTGCTCTTTTATAAATGCTGTCTGAAAAAATTTCAACCCCATCCTGATCCAAAATTTCAACCACGCTCAAATAGGTAATTAAACCTGTGATGGTGTCAAAAGGTGGCACAAATCTATCATATGCCCGTCGTTGAAATTTGGGCCTTAAAGAAGTAGTCGATCCATCATCAGAATCCTTACTTCCCCCTGAACCCATATCGAAATATCCGGGTTCTTCTGTGGTGGCAGATGTGGTGTCTTCTGAGTTATATTCCTCTTCTGTCTCTGTTTCCGTCTGAGCCCATGCGGGTATAATGACTGAAAATATCAGCAAAAGGGCAAACAGGCCCTTTTGAATTGGCTTTATATAATTTGCTTTCAAATGCTCTTTTTTTATACGAAAAGGCAAATATAAACTTTTCTCTGTCATTCGATTTTCACACATTAATTTACTCAGAACGTTTGTCCACAGCCCTAAGTATATTTGAGGCTTTGAATTTGGATGACTATGCATTTTTATCGATTAATATTAAGTTTTACAGCCTTGATGCTGGTCAATGCCTGCACAAAGCCGAAGAATGAAAACAATATATATGCCATTCCGCTCACACAGGAGCATTCCTGGTCTAACCCGGATGAAATTGCCCTTAAACACCTACATCTGAATTTGAAGATAGATTTCGACTCCCAATTGCTAAAAGGAGATGCCACCCTCAGCCTGGATCGCAAAACCAAGACAGATACCCTGCATCTGGATATACGCAACCTCAATATCTATCGCATTCAGGACGAATCCGGCAAAGCGCTTTCTTACTCCATCAGTAAGGCGCATCCGGTATTCGGGAGTGATTTGACCGTGGTTTTACATCAAAAAAGTGAGAAAGTAAAAATCAGTTACAGCACCACCGACAGTTCAGAAGCCTTGCAATGGCTGAGTCCGGAGCAAACCCATGACAAGAAATTACCTTTTTTGTTTTCACAGAGTCAGGCCATACTTGCCCGCACCTGGGTACCAATTCAGGATAATCCGGGTGTAAAGTTTACATATTCAGCTGATATTCAAGTTCGTGAAGATCTAAGAGCCTTGATGAGTGCCACAAATGATACCGGCTTCCATTCCAATGGTGCTTATCATTTTGAACAGAAACTTCCCATTTCATCGTATATGCTTGCCATTGCTGCCGGAAATCTTCAGTTCAAATCTCTGGGTCCGGATTGTGGGGTATACGCAGAGCCCGGACTCATAGAGGATGCGGCATGGGAACTGGAACCCATGCAAGCCATGATTGACAGTGCTGAAGCGTTATACGGAGCATACCCATGGGGGAGATATGACGTACTTTTTCTACCACCTTCATTTCCTTTCGGAGGAATGGAAAACCCATGCCTCACTTTTGCCACACCTACGATATTGGCCGGAGACCGCTCTCTTGTGAGCCTCATAGCCCATGAACTCGCACATAGCTGGAGTGGAAACCTGGTTACCAATGCCAGCTGGAATGACTTTTGGCTCAATGAAGGGTTCACCGTTTATTTCGAACAACGAATTATGGAAAAGGTGTATGGAAAAAAATACACTGATATGCTGACGGTGCTCGGAATGAGTGATTTGAAAAGCACTTTGGAAGACCTAAAAAGTGATTCTATCTATGATGATTCTCGTTTGTATTTGAATTTGAAAGGGAGAAATCCGGATGACGGTCTAACCGATATTGCCTATGAAAAAGGTCGTTTTTTCCTTCAAACCATTGAAAATGTATGCGGAAGACCGGCATTCGACGACTTTCTCAATTCATATTTTAAAACATTTTCCTTTCAACCCATGAACAGTGAAATTTTCCTGAAGTATCTGCAAAAAGAACTTCTAAATCATGTTCCGGGATCAGAAAAAAAGATTGAGCCCAAAGTGTGGGTTTATGAAACCGGACTTCCTGACAACGCGCCAAATCCGACATCCTCTGAGTTGGAAATTGTGAAAGACATGGCAGAATCCTTTGTAAAAGGAATGCCTGCGAATTCCATTTCGCACAAAGACTGGACAACACATCATTACCTGTATTTTCTGAGAAACCTTCCTGATTCCCTCTCCAAATCGAAACTAATAGAGTTGGACGATATCTTTGGTTTTACGCAAAGCGGGAATGCTGAAATTCAATGTGACTGGTATAAACACACCATTGTTTCGAACTATTTACCCGCACAAAAGTCTATGGAAAACTTCCTCATTCGGGTTGGCAGGCGAAAGTTTCTGATGCCATTATACGAAAGGTTGTGCCAGACAGAAGATGGCAGGCAACTGGCAAGGCAAATATTTGAAAAAGCCCGGGCCGGCTATCATGCCGTAAGTGAAAACAGCGTGCAGGAACTGCTTAACGAAACAAGTGAAAATTAAGAAAGCTTCTTCTTAATTTCAATCTCGTGAAAGCCTTCAATAAAATCGCCTAAGCGAATATCATTGTAATTCTTGATCTGGATTCCGCACTCATAACCTTTAGCTACTTCTTTCACATCATCTTTGAAACGCTTCAATGCGGCGAGTTCACCTGTGTATACGACCACTCCGTCGCGTATGACGCGTACTTTACAGTCGCGAAGCATTTTGCCTTCGGTTACCATACATCCGGCCACATTGCCGACTTTGGTTATCTTGAATACTTCACGTATTTCTGCCGTACCGCTGATTTTCTCTTCATACTCCGGTGCCAGCATTCCTTCCATTGCCGATTTAATTTCTTCAATGGCATGATAGATTACGGAGTACAAGCGAATATCAATCTCTTCCGATTCCGCCAGTTTTCTGGCTCCCTGTGCAGGTCTTACCTGGAATCCTATGATAATCGCGTCGGACGCGGACGCCAGCATTACATCCGATTCAGAGATTGGTCCAACGGATTTGTGGATCACATTAACCTGTACCTGCTCTGTAGATAATTTCAACAAAGCATCGGCAAGGGCTTCTACCGAACCGTCCACATCACCTTTGATGATGACATTCAGTTCCTTGAAATTACCTATCGCCAAACGACGACCGATTTCGTCGAGTGTGATGTGCTTGGTTGCCCGAATTCCCTGCTCACGTTGAAGCTGTGCTCGTTTATTGGCAATTTCTTTTGCTTCCGCCTCATCTTTCATCACATAGTACACGTCACCTGCTGCGGGCATACTGGTGAATCCCAATACCTTTACGGGACTGGATGGTCCTGCTTTCTGAACCTGCTGATCTCTTTCGTTGAACATGGCCCTAACCCGACAAAAATGCTGACCTGCTACCAGCGCATCTCCAACTTTTAGCGTGCCTTCCTGAACCAGCAACGAAACCGTAGTTCCACGGCCTAAAGCCACCTCCGCTTCCATCACCGTTCCCTTGGCTCTCTTATCCGGGTTGGCCTTTAAATCCAATAATTCTGCTTCGAGCAATACCTTGTCCAATAAAGAATCTATGCCCATTCCTTTTTTAGCTGAAATTTCCTGAGCCTGATATTTACCTCCCCATTCTTCAACCAAAATGTTCATAGCAGCCAATTCCTCGCGAACTTTGTCGGCATTGGCGCCTTCCTTATCAATTTTATTAAAGGCAAAAACAATAGGTACACCTGCTGCCTGAGCGTGGCTGATGGCTTCACGCGTTTGAGGCATCACACTGTCGTCCGCCGCAATTACGATAATGGCCACATCCGTAACTTTTGCTCCCCTGGCACGCATCGCGGTAAAAGCTTCGTGTCCCGGAGTATCCACAAATGTGATGTTCCGACCATTTCCGAGTGTAACCTCATAAGCAGCAACGTGCTGGGTAATTCCCCCTGCTTCTCCGGCAATTACATTAGCCTTTCGAATATAATCGAGCAAAGAGGTTTTACCATGGTCAACGTGACCCATTACCGTTACAATCGGTGGTCTTTCTTTGAGGTTTTTCGGATCATCCTGTTCTTCTACAATTTCAACGGTGGTTTCCGCATCAACAAATTGAACCTCGTAACCAAACTCATCGGCAACTACCGTGATGGTTTCGGCGTCAAGTCTTTGATTGATGCTCACCATCATACCAAGCGACATACAGGCCGTAATTACCGAAGTAACCGGAACACTCATTAACGAAGCCAATTCATTCGCGGTAACGAATTCCGTCACTTTCAGAATCTTACTATCCAGTTCTTTCTGGATATCCTCCTCCTCTTTGATCAATCTGTGATCGTCTCTTTTCTGGCGGCGTAATTTTTGACGGGTATTCCCCCCCTGGCTCTTTTGACCGCCTAATTTGGCCAAAGTAGCCTTGATTTTATCCTGAATTTCTTTTTCAGTAATCTCTTTTTCTTCTTTTTTGGGGCCTTTGTTGAATTCAGGTCTTCTGGATTGTTGTGGGCGATCCGCGCGTTTGATGACGGTAATTCCGGAACTGGTGGTTCCAGGGGTGGTACTCGTATTGGTGCCTCCTCCTTCTTTACCTTCTCCTATGGTTTTGCGCTTTCTCTTCTTGCGGGCACTCAGGTCTGAACCTTTGGCGTCTGATGAAGCAACCGGTTTCTTCTCCTTGGGTAATTCAATTTTACCCATAATGGACAGACCTTTTAATTTTTCATATTTGGTCTCTCTGGTTTGTGCATCGTCTGAAACTTCTTCATCAGCAGTTTCGGGCGCAACTTCCACAACCGGCTCATTCACAGGTTCCGGTTCCGGCTCAATCACCGGCTCGACCACGGGTTCAACCACCGGCTCAATGACCGGCTCAACCACTATTTCAGGCTCTTTTTCTTTTGGCTTCTTGTCGAGTTCAATTTTTCCGACAACCTTGATTCCCGGCAAATCGGGTTTCTCAACGCTGACAACCTCAGGCACTTCCACAGGTGTTTCAATAACCTCTGGTTCTGCCTTTTTGTGAAATCCTGAATCTTTGATGAGAACGACTTCCTCATCGTCTTCTTTTTTCTTCTTTGCCGGAGGGGCAGGACGATCAACTATTCTGACTTCTTCCTTTTTGCGGATATTGATATCCAAAGACTGCGACTCTTCCTTCGCACGCTTATCAGACTGAAAGTTTTTCTGAAGAACATCGTACATCCCCTGATCGATTTTGGCCGTAATTTTATCTTCTACGGCAAATCCTTTGGCGACAAGATGATCGATTAAAATCTTCCAGCCTACGTTCAGTTCAGTAGCAACTTTGGTAATTCTATATGTGTTGTTTCCCGCCATTTACTTTTTTTCAATTTTTCAATGGTAGTGCCAACTGAACCGATACGATATACTATGAATCCGTCATTTCATATCAGATGCATCAGTATGTCCCTTTCGCTGGCCACTACGCAAATTTATAAAAGCTTCTCATTCAAATTCAGAAGCAAGTATTTTCTTTATCTCCGCCACAGTCTCTTCCTCCAATTCTGTTCTGCGAACAAGTTCTTCATTCGATACATCCAAAACACTCTTGGCTGTATCCAAACCTATTCCCTTCAACTCGTCGAGTATCCATTCATCAATTTCATCTGAAAATTCATCCAAATCGATATCTGTGTCGTCTTCGTGTTGATTTTCGCGATATACATCTATTTCATATTGAGCCAGTTTGCTCGCCAACTTAATATTGTGCCCACCTTTACCAATGGCCAGTGAAACCTGATCAGAAGGTAAATAAACGTCTGCTCTGCGCGTTTCCGGATGTAAAACAATATTCGAAATCTTCGCCGGACTCAGCGCCCTTTGAATATACAGCGACAAGTTGGTAGTGAAATTGATCACATCAATATTCTCATTCCGCAATTCCCTTACAATTCCATGTATACGTGAACCTTTCATCCCCACACAAGCTCCAACCGGATCAATTCTGTCATCATAGCTTTCAACTGCCACTTTGGCCCTTTCTCCCGGCTCGCGAACTACATTTTTAATGGTGATCAATCCATCCAATATCTCAGGAACTTCCAGTTCAAACAAACGCTCTAAGAATACAGGAGATGTTCTGGACAGGATAATTCTCGGAGTATTGTTCTGCATTTCTACCCTCAAAACAACCGCGCGAATTGAATCTCCTTTTTTGTAGAAATCTCTGGGTATCATTTCCCCTTTGGGTAAAATCAACTCATTGCCTTCGTCATCCAAAATCATCAGCTCACGCTTCCAAATCTGATACACTTCACCAGCAATAATTTCACCTACACGATCTTTGTATTTCCTGTAGATTTCGTCTTTTTCGAGCTCGAGAATTCTGGACAACAAGGTCTGACGTGCTGCCAATATGGCCCTTCTTCCGAAATCTTCCAGTTTCACTTCCTCAATGGCTTCTTCGCCAATTTCGAAATCCTCTTCAATCTTTCGGGCATCTGAAATGGTAATTTCCAGATTCTCATCTTCAACTTCACCTTCATCAACAATCAAACGCTTGCGATAAATTTCCAAATCACCCAATTCCGTGTTGATGATGATATCGAAATTGTCATCCGTTGTGAAGCGCTTCTTGAGCATACTTCTGAATACGTCTTCCAATACGCGCATCATGGTGGCGCGATCAATGTTCTTAAACTCTTTAAACTCTGAAAACGAATCCGCTAATCCCAGCAATCCCATATTTCAATTACTTAAATTTCAAAACAATTTTTGACTCCTTTATTTCGGCCCATGCCAACTTATCTGGCAGTTCCGGAACGATTTTCTTTTTTGTTGTCCATCCCTTCACCGGTTCCGGACTTAAAACTATCCCTTCATCATCTGTGCTTTGAAGCACCCCTTCATACATTTGACCACCCAACGTCCATACATTCATGGTTCTGCCTATATGTTGCGGGTATTGCCTCTGCAGTTTTAAAGGCGCATCGGCACCCGGACTAGACACCTCAAATGTGAAAGCACTATCCGGTAAGTCCATGGTGTCGAGTTGAGCAGATATTTGTCGGCTAACAGATACGCATTGCCCGATACTCACACCCTGGTCTCCATCCACAATCACCCGAAACCTTCGCCCGGTTTGACTTCCCGCTACATCTACCAAAAAAAGTCCAGTTCCCTCCAACGTCTCTTCCGCCAGCTTTCTAAGTGTATTTTCCAATTGCATGGCAACAAAAAAGGGGATTTAAGTCCCCTTCCCTTTTCAAATGTTTCCGCAAATGTAGTGTATTTTCAGAATTAAATAAAGAAGCCCCTGTTTTTTTAGTAGGTTTGTCTCATGATTCGTTCCATGACCGGCTACGGTTTTGCCGAAAAAAACACCGATGATTACCATATCAGGGCTGAGTTTAAATCCCTGAATGGCAAAAATCTGGAACTCAATGTGCGCATTCCAAAATTGATCTCTGACAAGGAACTCGATCTGAGAAACCGATTCATGTATAAATTGGAAAGGGGCACCATTATGCTGGGTATTCAACTTGAAACCAACCCGGGCAAATCCGAAGATCTGAATTTGAGGGAAGATTTGTTTATTCAGTATTATCAAAAATTTGCTGCCCTCGCCGACCAGTTGGGTGCCGATAAAAAAGATTTGTTTCGGAGCGCGCTGTCCATGCCGGATGTCACCCGCCCCGACGAAAAACAATTGTCAGATCAGACCTGGAAAGACATTACGGAAGTTTGTGATTTGGCATTTGAAATGCTGGATAAATACCGCTTAAAAGAAGGAAATCAAACGGCTAAAGTGCTTCAACAACAATGTGAAGCCATTAAAATAGCCATTCCTTTGATCACCGGCTTTGAGGAAGAAAGAAAGCAAAACCTGAAAAACCGCCTCATCCGAAATCTGGAGGAATCTGCTGCCGGTATTGAATATGATAAGAATCGATTTGAACAGGAGTTGATTTATTACCTCGAAAAATGGGACCTTCAGGAAGAAAAAAGCCGTTTAGAACTGCATTGTGACCTTTTTCTGGATACCCTGGGCTCACCGGCCGGAGGAAAAAAACTCGGGTTTATTGCACAGGAAATGGGACGGGAGATCAATACTCTTGGAAGTAAAGCCAATCATGCCGGCATGCAAAAAATTGTTATTGTGATGAAAGAAAACCTGGAAAAAATCAAAGAACAGGTGCTCAATATCATTTGAAAAATGGGTAAAGTGATCATATTCTCGGCACCATCAGGAGCAGGAAAGACCACCATTGTTCATCATCTGCTAAGTACCCTGGATTCACTTGAATTTTCAATTTCTGCGACTACTCGGCCTCCCAGACCGGGTGAGCAGAACGGCAAGGACTATTACTTCTTGTCAAACGAATCCTTTGCAGGCAAAATTGAAAATGGGGAATTTCTCGAATTTGAAGAAGTATATGAAGGTGTGTACTATGGAACGCTGAAAGTCGAAATTGATCGGATCTGGAAAGGTGGAAAAGCCGTAGTTTTTGATGTGGATGTAAAAGGTGGATTGAATTTGAAAAATTATTTCGGACCGAATGCTCTGGCTGTTTTTGTGGCTCCACCATCATTGGAAATATTAGAGGAACGCTTGAGAGGCAGAAAAACTGAAACTGCTGAAAGTTTGAAAAAACGCCTTGACAAAGCTGCTTACGAAATGCAATTTGAATCCCGTTTTGATGTCACTTTGGTGAATAAAGAACTGCATACTACCTTTGCACGTTCGGAAGAACTGGTAATCAGTTTCTTAGAAAATAAACAATAATATGCGCATCGGGTTGTTTTTTGGATCCTTTAATCCCATTCATCAAGGCCATTTGATTATGGCTCAATTCATGTTAAATCAGACGGATATAGAGGAAATTTGGTTTGTTGTTTCTCCTCAAAATCCCTTAAAGTCGGGGTCAGATTTAATTGATGAAAAACAAAGGCTCGAAATGGTAAAAATGGCCATTGCAGACCAACCCAAATTTATAGCCTGCGATGTGGAGTTTGATATGCCCAAGCCATCTTATTCCTACAATACACTGCTTCACTTAGGGAAAAAACATCCTGAGCATGAATTTATTCTGCTGATGGGGTCTGATAATTTGGCCCATTTCGACAAATGGAAAGGGCATGAAGAAATTCTGTTGACTTATGAGATTTATGTGTACAACAGGGAAACAAATACCGGGGGAGATTTTGCTAAGAATCAACGGGTTCGCGTTTTCAAAGGCCCGCTGCTCAATATCTCATCCACCATTATTCGCGGGTATATGAGAATGAAGAAGTCCATTAAATATCTGGTACCTCCGGATGTAGAAGCTTATCTGATGAATTTAGAGGAATAATAACTGTATGAGAAAAATAGCCCTTCTGAGTAGTCTGGTATTTTTGAGTATGTGGAGCTCCGCACAGATTTATCGTCTCGACCGTATTTATCTCACCCAAAACAGTCTCCCCAAACCTGTAAATATAACGATGGAAGTATTCGGCGATGAACTTGTATTTACCAGTATTTCTATCGACTCCACCGGAAATGATACTTCCATCACCCGGGAAAAGATTATCAAAAATAAAGGGAGCTTTATAAAAACCCAAATTTCAGGAGGAGCAGCTAATTATGATATCTATTTGAGTCCGGACAAACAGGAGAAAAAAAATGGAATATATATCGTGAGCTGCCTGTTCGCTTATAATTCAGGTGAGCGAAAAACGATTTTCTTTAAAGGTAAACTGGCTGATTAATTCCCAATATTCCGATTCGTTTAATCTGCATTTGGCTAAAATTGTGTAACACAGATTTCTGAGTTTTTCTTTCATCCATAACACCGTCTTAAGCAAGTCGGAAAAATTCCCATTTGCTATTTTCGTTTCCCTTTTTGGGAATTTGTCCGATTTTGCATTTTTACTATATTGTTTGTAATGTGCTCATTTTGTGTGTCTTGCGTTTGTGGTGCCGGGTTGGCACGTGCTTTGTCTTTTGCGATCCGACTTAAGATACAAGAAAATGAAAAACTACTACTTACTACTTGCACTACTCTCCATTTTGTTTTGGAATATTCCTTCACAGGCCATCGTGATTAAGGCCGGAAATGAAAAAAACAATACCAACTACGAAATCCATATCGAATTGGTATTGCACTCTATTTCTACCAGTGGGAAATGTGATTACAAATGGTATAATTATAACCTCAATTATTCTTACGAAATCCAATTAGTGGGTAAGAATGCCCCATCTTCCATGTGGTATATGGCCTCTTATGTTATTTCCGATGATGGAACCCATTATATTGGATTCCCATCCAAAGGGGGTGCTTCCAAAGGTACCAGTGGAAGTTATGTTTCCAGGTATGCCAGCGATTGCGCCACTGCAACCCCTGAAAGTCTTGGTAATGACTCTGTCAGATTGGTGATTAATGGTCCGAATGTTCCCGTCGAATACCAGGATTTCATCGTGTCTATCAAAGAACTCGATCCATCTGCGCTGCCCGTTGAATTAATGTATTTCCGTCATAACTGGATAGAAAATACACTGATGTTCGAATGGGCTACCGCTTCAGAAATAAACAACAGCCATTTTACTCTGGAATATGCTCCGGACGGAAATGACTTCATTGCCCTGGACAGAATAGAAGGCCATGGTAACTCAACTGAGATTCATACCTATAAATATGCTGTATCAAGATTAGAAAGCACCGGTTATTACAGATTGCGCCAAACTGATTTTGACGGAACAGAAGATTTCAGCGCTGTGATTTATGTTAATGCTGAAAGCGAAAAAGTAAAACTGGTAAATCCAAATCCTGCCGGGACGAAAATGCATCTCATCGTTCCTCCAGCGCTCCATTCATGTGAAATCCAAATATTCAACATACATGGAACCTTAGTTTCAACGACCAATGCGCAGTCATTCATGGAAAATGCGCCAATGTTGGAGCGTGGGATGTATATCATCAGAATATCCAATCAGAGCGGATATTGCAAGGAGTTGAAACTTTTACAGCAATAATCCGGTTCCCAACCTCACAATTTACTCCTATTTAACTACTTAGTGCCGATATCCTTCCTGAACTCCGGAATGTGTGTAATTTTGCAAACTGCATGGAGATTACAATATTGAAATCCAAAATTCACAATGTAAGGGTAACTCAAACAGAGTTAAACTATGTTGGAAGCATCACTCTAGATCAGGATTTACTGGATGCGGCAAATCTGATAGACGGTGAAAAGGTATTGGTGGTGAACAACAACAACGGAGAAAGACTGGAGACCTATATCATCGTAGGCGAACGCGGAAGTGGTATGTGCTGTTTAAATGGTGCGGCTGCCCGTAAAGCACAAGTTGGAGATACCCTCATCGTCATGTCATTTGCGTTGATGGATTTCGAAAAAGCCAAACAATTCAAACCCTGGGCCGCTTATCCCGATCATCATAACAAAATTCCCCAATAATGAATTCTGCACTATTCAAGTGGATTAAGACTTCTATCTTTATTCTGCTTGGTATAGGTCTGTTGTTTCTGGCATTCAGAAACATGGACATGAATGAAGTATTAGATGTGCTCAAGCGAGCGCGATACGAATGGATACTTGCTGCCATTGTCTGCGGAATTTTAAGTCATTTGAGCAGGGCTATTCGCTGGCGATATCTGGTAGAACCTCTTGGATATAATCTTCCAACAACTCACAGCTTTATGGCGGTTATGTCGGGATATCTGATGAATTTCATTGTGCCACGACTCGGAGAAGCCAGCAGGTGTGCCATGATACAGAGAAGCAGCGGTATACCTTTCGAAAAATTGGTTGGAACAGTGGTTGTTGAACGTGTGGTTGATGTACTGATGACTGCTTTGATCACTTTTGTGATCCTGTTTACTCAATATGAACTATTGGAAAATTTAATTAGCGGCTACAGCCTAAATTTCAACTTTTTATGGATCCTGATCGCTCTTTTGGTAATAGGTCTTTCTTTTTTGTTCTTCATCCTCAAAATGAGGTCTAAATGGGAAAAACACCAACTATTGTCGAAGGCATACGGGTTTCTGGATGGCCTGTTGGATGGTCTAAAAAGTATTGCCAGGCTCAGGCATCCTTTGTATTTTATATGTCACTCTATTTTTATCTGGTTCATGTATTATGCCACCGCCTGGCTGGTTTTTTACAGTTTACCGGGTACTTCTCATCTTGGAGCTGAAGCTGCTTTAACTGTGTTGCTGGCCGGCACCCTTGCCATTATCATTCCGGTACCGGGTGGAGTTGGAACACATCACACCATTGTCCCGGCTGCATTGCTTCTCTACGGCGTTACAGAAAGCGATGGAACCATGTATGCATTAATGGGTCATAGTGCGCAAATGCTTATGATCTTTGTGGTTGGAGGCATTTCATTAATCATTGGTGGAAGCATCAGGAAAAAATCCCAACAACATGAAATCACTGAATTATCGGAATAAAATCGTCGATTGGAACACTGCGGCGCAACTCATTCAGAAATGGAAATCTGCGGGCCTGCGCATTGTTTTTACCAATGGTTGTTTCGATCTGCTGCATCCCGGTCATGTCGATTACCTGTTTAAAGCTGCTGCCCTGGGAGATAAACTTGTCATTGGACTAAACAGTGATGCGTCGGTAAGCCGGTTAAAAGGATCTCATCGACCCATACAGCAGGAACAAAGCCGAGCGGAGATTTTGGCTGCCCTGGAATGCAATGATCTGGTTGTTGTATTTGAAGAAGACACACCTCTTGAATTAATATGTCTGCTAAACCCCGATGTACTTGTAAAAGGCGGTGATTATGAGGCCTCTTCGGTTGTTGGATATTCAGAAGTAACTGAAAACGGAGGTGAAGTAGTGATCCTGGACTTTTTACCCGGTCATTCCACCAGTTTAATAGAATCCAAAATAAAGGCAGAATGACCTTAACGTATCAGAGTCACGGTTCCTGATATCCATTCATCTTCCGTTTTTCCCAAGTTGTCATGAATGCGGTACATCACAAAATATACACCGGCCGGATGCCTTGCCCAGGTGTTTGAAAGACGTCCATCCCAACGATATCTGTCACTTTGAAACACCAATTCGCCCCAACGGTTGTAAATAAACATTTCAACCCGAAAACAAGCACTATCCAATCCGGTTGGCCCAAAATCTGAGTTTATATTGTCATCCTCCCCGGGGGTAAAAACATTGTATAGTCCCAAATCGCTGCGTTCATTCCAATGAATGCTTTGCTCAAAACCAAAAGTGTCAAAACAAATACTGTCTGTTTGCCTTATCCTTTCGAATCGATAGGTTCCTTTCTCCGTTACAATCCATTTATCATTCCCGGGTTGGATCATCACTTTGTTTACCATCCAAACCGAAGCTGTGTCTAAGGGAGTTTCATTTCCTATAAATGTCAGTTCGCCTGAGCAAGGTTCACCCTGAACGTTAAAGTTTGCTTTGGGAATGGCTCTGACCTTGATTTCCCGGATAAATGTATCCACCGGGCGACATGATGTGCTGTCTGTGAGCAACACGCTTAGCCGATAATTACCTGCACCATATATATAGGTCTCAGGCATTTTGTTTTTCAGAACAAGTCCGTCTCCACTTTCGAATATATATCGGGTATCAGCGTTCAAAGTTGCACTAATGCCTACAATCAAGGGTTCACACCCACTTAACGGACTCACCTGAATCAGGTCGCTGGCTGGTTTGGCAAACACACCAAAAACCTCCTTTTTAACGCTGTCTTTACAAATTCCATTGGATTGTATGAGCCAGATGGTCTGCAACCCGGGTTGTTGCATTTTCAGGGTAAACGGTGTATGCGCATCCTGAAATACAGAGTCGTTCCAAATCCACCATTGTGCATCGGACGGACTTTCGTCTGAAATCTGCAGATAAGGTGAACAAAAGGTTGTATCCAGCGTGAAGGATGCACTGGGGGTGGAATAAATAAAAAATTCATCCGAATAATCATCCGAAATATTGCATTTGCTGGAATCAGTCATGAACAATTCGAGCAGAAAAGACCCTGGGTTATTCAGATTTATCTGAAAAGTATCTCCTAGGATGAATAAAGGAGCACCATTCAGTTTCCAATGCCTTTCTTCACTGTTATGACCATTGTTGATAATCTTGACCGTCATGCTATCGCAGGCCTGATATTTGTCGGCAACAAATTCACAATTAAAAGTATCTGCGGATACGACTTCTACATAATTGTAAAATGTGTCTGCACATTCTGTTTTATTCACAATGAGCGTAATCAAATAGTTTCCGGGTTCGCGAAATTGATAGGAAACATGATAGGTATTGGCGGTGTCTTTCATGCTCAGCGTGTCACCAAAGTCCCAGTGATAGGTTGCATTGGTACTACTTTGGTTCACAAACGATACACTATCCAGGCAACTGCGCGCCGGGTTGGTGAAATAGGCCTGAACATCAAAAACACATTCCTGAACATTGAATTGATAATCGCGGTGTATCTCTCCAATTTTCTTGCCATCTCTGTATTCATCCACCCGAATACCAACCACAAATTGCCCGGTTTTATCCGGAAAAATCCTCAACTCGCCTGTTTTAGGATCAATTTTCATAGGAATTTGATTGTTCATGAAATTCGAAACACTATAGCCTGGAAGCAGAACGATATCGGGGTATGGCGGTTTGGATTGTACTTTTGGCTGCGGACTGAAAGAATTGGCGCCATTATTAGGTAGAATCAATGAATAAACAAGCGAATCTCCATCGGAATCGGTGGCCGAATGGTCAAAAATGAGCGGAGCATTGGTGCATAGGAAATTTGGCGGGAGCTTTCGAAAAGCAGGGCTGCTGTTCACTGAGGCCAGGGTGTCGGGTGGAATGCGGGTCCAATAGGTAGAGCCCACCGTACCCGGCTCGATGATGTTGGAGATGGTATGGTTCCGGCAACACCTTTGGTAGGATATGATAATCCCGCTGTCGCCCGGATGCAGCACCTTGGTAAAACGGTACAAATATTCATCCACGCAGGCATTTGAGGTGAAGGTAACGCAGTTATAGTGCAGTTCCTCTACCCTTTTCGGTGAATTTCTGTAAATGGTGTCAACATCGATAAAGTCGAAAGTAGTAGCATTAAAAAAACCAATATACGCGATGCTGTCTGCAGAAATTGCCGATGGATTGCCATTCACACAATCAATCAGGAGACGCAGGGTTATATGAAAGGTGTCTTTCCCTTGTCGAGAATAAAATATTTCACCCCCTACTATATGAGTAGCCGTTGCCTGCCAGGCAAATACCGCAACAAAAGTGGACAAGAGAAATAAATGCCTCATGAATGAGCAAAGAAAATCTTTATAAAGATAATATTTTGTAAGGAAAAGTTGTTTCCATTCATGATACGCATAAAAATGAAACAGCGCTGACTTGACATGGATAAGATGTTAATATCTGAAAGAAAAAAGCGAGAAATGTAAAAATATTGTCATCTGCTTACAAAATGACATTTTTTAGACTATATTGCTCATGAAAGCAATTAATAACCTGTATTAGATGGAGCTAACCAAAGTTTTTGGGTTTTTATCTCCTGAAGAACTGGAAGAAAAAAGAAGTATTCAATGGAAATTACAAAACTTACTTAAGTACGAAAAACAACCCGGACCGGAGGAAGTGTTCAGTTTTAGAAAGAACAAATCCGAACTCTTTGCCTACATGGCTCAAAACAGGGTAAACCAATCGGTTGAAATGTACTTAAAGGAGAGACTTAGAGCTTTTCATTATTATTACCTTCTTTCGGATTTCAGATTCGAGGAAACCCATTCCAGCATCACCGTATTTGCAACGGCGAGAGTTTATAATATTCAAATTTTAATTGATCAGGAACGCCTGGAGGCTTTGGAGCAAAAAGAACAGCTTTTGCTGCGCAAGTTTTTAAAGGCCACAGATTTGGATTTAAATGCCGATTACAAAATTGAAGAGGAGGTATTGTATTTCCGACATGGTCAGTATGAATCGACACATGCATTGCCCGGCGAATGGATATGGGGCGATTGGAAAAGAGCCGGAAAATTTAATCTGATGAACGACATTTTGTACATGCTCAAACAGGAAGAAGAGTATATGTCAAGAAGCCGCCATTAAAATCAAGCGTTCGTTTATATCACGAACATATATTCAAGAATTTTTTTTATCCGGAAAGTCGTAAGCCCGCCCTTTCATAGTGCTCAGTAACTTTCTTTGGCATCAACTGCCCTGATTGGCTGAAAATCCGCGAACTCCATCAAAATAATACAGATTCTCCACTTTGATGAAAGGAAATCCTCTTTTCTCAAGATTTCCGAGTAACTCAATGCAGGCATTCATGGATATTGCATCCGGATAATTCAGGCCCACAAACCTGCATCTCCAATGGTCCGTAAAATATGTATCCGGAGTTTCGCCCGGGTAAACCTGCACCCCGCGATTGGTAATCAGCTGGAGTTTCAAATGATTCGAACCGGCATCCATTAACATCTCTGCCAATTTTCCCGGATTTCTGTTTTCTCCGCGCCAATCGAGAAACACATCCATTCCAACCAATGTTTTCATGGCCGGGGTTTGGGGTTTCACTTCAATCTTAAATTCAACAGGAGCTTCATTTAATTCAACGGGTTTTAAATGCTGTGGTTTCTGACCTAACCTCGCGATGATGGCATCTGTAAAGGCGTCCGTTCCAACTTTTTGCACACTTGCTTGTCTGTTATAAATGTCGCCGGTATGTATCCCTTCTTCTATGGTTTTCAAAAGGGCATTCTGAATTCGGGCGGCGTATTGAGGTAAACCCAGATGTATCAGCATCATACACGCCCCATTCAGCAATCCACTCGGGTTGGCCATATTCTTGCCTGCAATATCAGGTGCAGAGCCATGAATCGCTTCAAACATCGCAAAATTGTCTCCTATGTTGGCACTTCCGCTCAGTCCAACGGAACCCGCAACTTCAGAAGCGATGTCAGATATAATATCACCATAAAGGTTCAGGGTAACAATTACGTCGAATAACCCGGGTCTGTCGGCAATTCTCGCAGACCCAATGTCGATAATATAGTGGTCGTTTTCTATTTCCGGATATTCCAGGGCAATTTCATTAAAAACCTTATGAAACAAGCCATCGCTCTGTTTCATAATATTGTCCTTAGTCATGCAGGTTACCTTTTTCCGGTTATTCGCCCTCGCATATTCAAAGGCATAGCGGACTATTTTTTCGCAACCCGGGCGGCTGATCAGCTTCAGACATTGAACAACTTCCGAAGATTGCTGATGCTCAATGCCGGTATAGAGGTCTTCTTCGTTTTCCCGGATAATGACCAGGTCCATACCACTGAAAAAACTTTGAACATACGGAGTATAGGTAACACTTGGCCGGACATTGGCAAAGAGTCCCAATGTCGTGCGAATGGTCACATTGAGGCTTTTGAAACCCCCGCCTTGAGGAGTGGTAACCGGTGCTTTCAGAAACACCTTATTCTGCCGGAGTTTATCCCAGCTCTCCGGTGTAATACCCGTTGCAATCCCTTTTAAATACACTTTCTCCCCCACTTCGATGGTGTCGTATTCCAATGGAACGTCAGCAGCTTCAAAAATGCGCATTACTGAAGTCATTATTTCCGGACCAATACCATCACCGTAAGAAATTGTAATTCGCTTTTTAGACATTTTATCCTTTTTTAAAATCCGCGCGAAAATACAATTACCGATAGAAAGAACTTTACCCCAAACGCATCAAAATGATACAGATCATATGATTAACTATATCGCTGATTGAATTCCTTGATTTTAACATTCAATTTTTTAAAATCAAGAACTCCATTGCTTTCGGATAAATGTGCCGCTATGGCAAGCGACTTTCTAATTCTACTGTCGGGGTTTTTTACCTGATTCACTATATAGATAAGGTTCCGTTGTTTGCCCGGAGTCAGGGCATGAAAATAATCCCAGGCATTGGGCTCTTGAGACAAAGCGACCGGAAGCTCCTCAGGCATTTCCATCCCGTATTCGCTTTCGTCGGCTGCCAATTTTACCCGAACAAGGCTTCCAACCCCTACTTTTAATCGGCGACAGAGGTTTTGACTCATCAATATATAATGCAGATCGCTCGAACTCATGAGCGCTGCGTGCACATTTTCTGTTTGATTCAACGTGCAAACAACTCTTCTGGTTATAGGAATGAGCGATTGGGCAATCTCTCCGGGTACAGGAATATACGTCCCCCAAATCGAGTTTTCAAATTTTTCGATATGTGCTGTAAACTCCAACATCCGTGCACAAATCTACGAGAATAGAATTATCCGGCTCTTCTCAACCATTCTTCCCTTGAAATGAGCTTGATTTCTTGTTTGAGACATGATTCCCATGCCGGAAGTTGTTCGCTTTTCCATTCATTGTATTCAGCGATCGTAAAATCATAAATGCATTGTTTCAATTCGGATTTAATGATGTTTCGAATGTCCTGATTCACGTATGCCGGAACAGAGCAATACCATCTTTCCGTTGTCTTTTTAAAATAATCCCAGGCATGGTTCCAACTGTGAAATGTGCTCTTTTCAATGTCGAACAATGAAAAGCAAAGTTCAGAAGTGTGGATGGTGTAAATGTAGTGTCCCTGAGTATTCATAACTTTGGCAATACTCTTGCGACCGTTTTCGGTGTGAATTTCAATGAGGTTTTGTTTGATCATCGGGTTCATAACTGATTTATTTTTACACAAAACAACGGGTGCATTACGCAGTGTATTTGCGCAGTAAAAAAAAATTATCATGCCCAGTAATAAAGATGCATTTGTAAGATATCGAGCCATTAATCGCTGCCTTATGGGGGGGAGGTATATCTCCTTAGACGAACTGATACATAAGTGCGAAGAGGCTACGGGGATTCGACCTATATCCAAACGAACCATACAGAAAGATCTGGAAGATATGCGCAATGATTCCGGTTTGGGTTTTTTTGCTCCAATATCCTATAACCGATTGCGCAAAGGGTATTTCTACGAAACGGAAGGCTATAGTATAGACAAGGTGCCATTGCATGAAAGGGAGGTTCAGGCATTGAATAATGCTTTGAGTCTACTCGGTCAATACAAGGGAAGCGGTATATTTGGCCAGGTATCGGAAGCCATCGATAAATTGTTGGGAAAGGTGAAAATCGGAATGATGAATCCTCAGGACAACTTAGATGCCTTTATGGAGTCCGAATCGGGAAGTACTGCAGGCATCGAATTTCTGGAGCCATGCATAGAGGCCATCCGTGAAAAATATGTTTTACAAGTCTCATATCAAAAATACCATCAGGAAAAGGCAAAAGAACATTTGGTGCACCCTTGTTTTTTGCGGGAATACAGAAATCGTTGGTATTTAATCGGCTGGCACCAGAAGTATGAGTCCTTCTCCATTTTCGCTTTAGACAGGGTCACTTCGTTAAAACCGGATTTCTCCACTCAATATCAATCTCCCGATTTCGAAGTATCGGCATATTTCAAACATGTAATAGGAATGTCGGCACCGTCGGTAAAACCAGAACTGATAAAATTGGAAGTGGCCAAATCCGAACTTCCCTATCTGATGTCACAACCGGTTCATCACAGTTTTAAAGTTGAAAAGGAAGAAAACGAAACAGCCATTGTTTCATTATTTGTGATTGTCAATTATGAGTTAAAACAATTTATTTTGGGATTGGGAGCACAAATTCGGGTATTGACTCCCAAGTCTTTAGCCATTGAAATTTCGGATATTCATAAGAAGGCTGCTCAAAAATATAAGGAAGCATAGACGACCGGGATAGGTGAAATATGTACATTTTAGTGTAATAAATTCCATGAATCTGGCGTATTTGTAGAAATCTTGGTTTTCATGCTTGACTTATCAAATAAAAAAAACCATAATTTCGACCCGGATAACCAGCTAATGCCATATGTCAGATAAGAAGCGAATTGTTAAAGACTATGATGCCATTCCTGACGATATCATTGCCAGGGTAAAGCTGGCATATCCGGATGGTTTTGAAGACCATTTGGTTTCGTACTATAACAAGGAAGGTGTTAAGATTTCGGCTCTGCCTTTTGAAACCGAGGATATATATTATCTCATTCGTATGACCGCAAGTGAAGCCAGGCAGATTATTGAAGAGGATGAGGATTATGATGAAGACGGACATCTGCGGGAAGATTTTGAATCCGATTATTTCGGGGAAGAAGATGAGGATGACTCAGGTTCCGAAGAAGAAGAATCGGACGACGATTAACAACGAAAGTTATGCCCGATACACAGTCGAATAAAACAGAACAAATCATCGGGTCATTGAGATTGGATCTTGATAATTACCGAACTGAAGTAGCTCAGTTGCCGGGGAAATTCAATTCTGAAGTAAATCAACTGTTTCTCTTAGGCCTTCAATGGCTGTGTATTTTTTTCGGATTGGCATTTATGAGCCTGCTTTTTTTTACCCTGACTACAAAACCTCAGTTTGTATCTGTTCTCACTGAAGGGGTATTCGACATTCAAACCGCAAACCTCGACGATTCGGGGCTGCTCATTATCCGTAAATTGATGATTCGAATTTTTATCATGGTTTCAGGCATACTATTTATACTGGCCTTTTTGTTTTCGAGATTGCGAAAGGTGGCAAAGCATGCCGGTGTTGCCACAGCCTTAGCAAAGAAAATTGTGAATCACAGCCTCTCTAAAGTTCAGTATATCTGACAATTAACTAATCGGGTTTTTTTCAATTCGATAGGTAAAATCCAATGGGTTTTTTTCATGTAAGAATTTGAGTTCTGCCGCCTGTTCGTTGGGAGCCCTGAAATAAGAAACATATTCTTTTTCTTCTCCCTTTCGCCTCCAATAAATACTAAAAGAATATATCTGTGTCTTTTTCTGAACTGTTTTCAAATAGCTGAGCATTTGTTCCAGGCAATGTATGGAACTTGACCCATTTTCTGAATGAAACAGCATATATTCATGATGGCGGGGATTATATGTTAATAGATTGAGCTTAACCGTTTCCAAATCTGAAACCGGGTTTAAATGATAGTCAAAATGACAGCTTACCCCATTATCCTGGCGCATTAACTCCATTATTTCGTGCTGCAATCGGATTTGCTCCAGTTTCTTGTCAATTTTTGCCATGTTTGTAAGGATGAATGGAGACAAAATTATCGAAAACCCTTTATCCGGGCATGAATATTTTATGAAGCAAGCACTGAAAGAGGCTGAAATGGCTTATTCAGAAGATGAAATACCCATAGGTTGTGTCGTAGTATTGAACAATAAAATCATCGGGAGAGGGCATAATCAGTCTGAGAGGTTAAACGATCCGACTGCCCATGCCGAAATGATAGCCATTACCGCTGCTTGTGGTCAAATAGGATACAAATACTTATACGAATGCGCTGTATATGTGACCATAGAGCCTTGCACCATGTGTGCAGGAGCCCTTTTTTGGACCCGACCAAAAACGGTGGTTTTTGGGGCGGCTGAACCAAAATACGGTTTTAGCATTCATAAAAACCGCGTATTGCATCCCAATACCGAGATCATTACAGGAATATGGGAAGAACCGTGCCGTGAGCTCATGCAGCGCTACTTTCAAGCTAAAAGAATGAAGTCATAGCACGGTTCTTTCCGGAAGTCTATTTCAAATCGAATCGATCCGAATTCATCACTTTGGTCCAGGCAGAAGCAAAATCATTCACGAATTTTTGACCTGCATCCTGAAGTGCATATACTTCGGCAATCGCGCGTAACTCCGTATTTGATCCAAATATCAAATCCACTCTCGTAGCCGTCCATTTAACTGTACCGGTTTTGCGATCGCGACCTTTAAATGCGCGGCGCTCTTCGTTTTCCGGATGCCAACTCACATTCATATCCAGGAGATTCACGAAATAATCATTGCTCAGTACCCCGGGACGACCGGTGAACACCCCATGGCTGCTTTGATCATAGTTCGCATTCAATGCTCTCAATCCTCCCACCAATACCGTCATTTCCGGAGCCGTCAGATTCAATAGCTGTGCCTTGTCGATCAACATTTCCTCGGCAGAAACATTGCATCCGCTTTGCACATAGTTCCTGAATCCATCCGCTTTTGGCTCCAGTACAGCGAAAGATTCCACGTCGGTCATTTCTGCAGTGGCATCTGTTCTTCCCGCTGAAAACGGCAGATTAATTGTGTAACCGGCATCAGCAGCAGCCTTTTCTACGGCAGTATTTCCGGCCAACACAATTAAATCCGCTAAAGAAATTCTTTTGTTTCCGCTCTGAGCACCATTAAACTGTGCCGCTACAGATTCAAGTGTTTGCAACACATGATTCAATTCAGTTGGATTGTTAACCTCCCAGTTTCTCTGGGGTTCCAAACGGATTCTTGCGCCATTTGCACCTCCTCTTTTATCAGAACCTCTGAATGTTGAGGCGGAAGCCCAGGCAACCCGAACCAATTGCGGTATGGTTAGGCCGGTATTTAAAATTTTATGTTTTAACTCAGAAATGTCCGCATCTGAAACTAGATCGTGATTCAACGCAGGAACCGGATCTTGCCAAACCAGAACTTCAGATGGAACTTCAGGACCCAAATATCTCGAAACCGGTCCCATATCGCGATGCGTTAACTTAAACCATGCGCGGGCAAATGCATCGGCAAAAGCATCCGGGTTCTCGTAAAAATGTCTGGAAATCTTCTCGTAAGCCGGATCAAATCTCAAAGACAAATCCGTCGTTAACATAAATGGAGCATTTTTCTTTCCTTGCACGTGGGCGTCCGGCGAAAGACTGTTCTGGTCTGCATTCTTTGGCGTCCATTGTTGCGCCCCGGCCGGACTTTTGGTCAATTCCCATTCGTATTCGAACAAATTCTCGAAAAAGTTATTGCTCCATTGAGTCGGTGTTGTCGTCCATGCTCCTTCGAGTCCACTGGTAATCGTATCTTCTGCATTTCCTTTTCCAAAACTGTTTTTCCAGCCTGTCGCCATTTCTTCAATTTCGGCAGCTGCAGGTTCTCTCGATACATATTTGGAAGGGTCTGCCGCACCATGCGCTTTTCCAAAAGTATGACCTCCGGCTATTAACGCAACGGTTTCTTCGTCATTCATCGCCATTCTTCCGAAAGTTTCACGAATATCTCTCGCAGCGGCAATAGGGTCAGGATTTCCATTAGGTCCTTCAGGATTCACATAAATCAATCCCATTTGTACGGCTGCCAGCGGATTTTCCAATTCGCGATCGCCCG
>CAZTGZ010000016.1:53195-59646 GCA_964613385.1 uncultured Chitinophagaceae bacterium | reverse complement strand
CCTCGAGGATGCGCGCGGCTCCGACCCCCGTGATGCCCGCGGTGTACTCGGGAATGTCGAAACTGACGCGGACATGGCTCTGGGCGGCAAGATTGTAGATTTCATCCGGTTGCACTTCCTGTACGATGCGTATCAGGTTGGTACTATCGGTGAGATCTCCGTAATGCAGATTCAAACGTATGTTGGTGTCGTGTGGATCCTGATATAAATGATCAATTCTATCCGTATTAAAGAGGGAACTTCTCCGCTTTATACCATGAACTTCATATCCTTTATTCAGTAAATATTCCGCGAGATATGCTCCATCCTGACCAGTAATTCCGGTGATCAGTGCCTTTTTCATTCAGATTTTTTTATTTGAGTTTGCAAAAGTAATATAAGCATAGCATTATTGAAGAATAAAGCCGTGATAAACGTAATCACCCAACGCAATTCCGCCAGACTTTCTTATACCCTTGATCTCATTTTTAAGGATATGCTTCAGTTATCCTATGGAATTTCGGACCGGGAAATAGATGGGGCGTTGAATATTGTTTACGGTCAGGCGGCCGATATACCCGACTCAGGATTTCTGTGGGAAGAAAATATTTCACCACAGCCATTAATCCATGCTCTTGGTGATTGGCAAGGTGAACCCACCTTTTTCACTATGTCAGATTCTAAAATTCCATTTGACCTATTTTCTGCGGTATTTTATTTGGTGAGCCGGTATGAGGAGTACTTGCCTTACACACCTGATGATCACCACCGATTTCCTCCGGACGCATCCATACTGGTTCAAAACAATTGGATCCAGAAACCCCTGATTAACATTTGGGTTTCATTGTTTTGTGATTGGCTAAGGGAAAGGGATTCAAATATTTCACCTTCCCGACCTCAATTTCGGTATATATCTACGGTAGATGTTGACATGGCATGGAAGTTTCGCAACAAAGGAATTTTCAGACAACTCGGAGGGTTGTTGCACGACTTGGTCAAATTCGATTTTAGTCAAATCAGGGAAAAATGGCAGGTTTGGACACATACCAAAGCCGACCCTTTCGACAATTTTAATTGGCAGTTTGAGATTCATCAACAAAAAAATACGGAAGTCAGGTATTTTCTTCAAATTGGTAAAAACGGAAAACACGATAAGAACATCTCTGCTCAAAACCTGGAATTCAGGCAATTAATCAGAAGCTTAGACTTACATGGTCAAGTGGGCATACACCCCTCCTATCAATCCCTTGGGAAACCGGACGTTGTGAAACAGGAAGTTTTGGAATTGAGCCATATCCTCGGTAGACCCATACAAACAAATCGGCAACATTTTCTGCGAATGACACTTCCGGATACCTACCGATTATTGCTGGATCTGGGAATACGTGAAGATTATACCCTGGGATATACATCATATAGAGGCTTTAGGGCAGGAATCGCAGGTTCTTTCCATTGGTTTGATTTGGCAGCTAACTCAAAAACAGATTTAATCCTCTTTCCTTTCTGTATGATGGATGTTACACCCATGCATTATGAACGCAAAAGTGTTACAGAAGCGGAAGTTGAATTAGAAGCTTGGATGAGAGATTTAGCCGCCTATGGCTGCACTTTCATTAGTTTATGGCACAATGAATCGCTGAGTGACACTGGAAGATGGAAAGGATGGTTACCCCTCTATCTCAAAATGTTGGATGTGTCTTCTTCGCTTTCCTTGCGCTCAAACGAGTGAGTCTGCAGCTTTCTGGAAAGATGGCGACACGATTAAATCTTTGGTTCCGTGATTCCAGCTATAGAAACCTTCACCGGATTTTACACCCAATTTACGCGCCGTTACCATATTGACCAACAAAGGACAAGGTGCATATTTTGGATTTCCGAATCCTTTATGTAAAACTTCCAAAATGGCCAAACAAACATCTAATCCTATAAAATCAGCCAATTGAAGCGGTCCCATCGGGTGGGCCATACCTAATTTCATGACTGTGTCGATTTCTTCCACCCCACCTACGCCTTCGAATAAGGTATAAATGGCTTCATTAATCATTGGCATCAAAATACGATTGGCAATAAATCCGGGGTAGTCATTGGACAAAGCGGGTGTTTTGCCTAAAGCCGCTGTCATGGCCAAAATATCAGCTGTAACGGTTGCAGATGTGCTGTAACCGTTAATAACTTCTACCAACTTCATCACAGGTACCGGATTCATAAAATGCATACCAATTACTTTTTCAGGCCTGGAAGTTACAGAGGCCAGACGCGTGATGGATATGGAAGATGTATTGCTCGCGAGGATGCAATCTGCCGGGGCAAAGTCATCCATTTGTTTGAATATATTTAATTTCAGATCAATGTTTTCAGTTGCAGCCTCAACCACTAAATCAGCCTCAGACAAACCGGTTTTTAGATCTGTGTATGTTTGGATTCGCATCAAGGTATTTGCCTTGTCCTCAGCGCTTAATAGCTGCTTGGAAACTTGTCTTTCCAAGTTTTTCTCAATGGTACCCAGTGCCTTTTCCAGTGCTATTTCATTGATGTCAATGAGCGAAACCTGAAAGCCATGCTGAGCGAATACGTGAGCTATGCCGTTACCCATAGTACCGGAACCAATGACGGATATATTTTTCATGTTCATTATTTCGCGCAAAAATAGAATTTACCCTTATTTAGAGCGGGTAATATTTGAATTATTTATCTTCTTTTTCCACATCGTTAAAAAAATCGGCATAACGATATTTCGATAAGTAAACTTTCGTCAAAGCGATGATCATAATCAATGGAATCAAATAAAACACTCTTGCCTGAAGTCGGGAAGAGATATTTGCCAAATTCGCAGTGACCATAGCATTGACCAAGATTCCTGATAGGATGAAAATACTCCAATGAATGAAGTTCTTCTGATTGAGTATTTGTTTCCAATTCAGGATAAAAAGCATGAACAATAAGCCAAAAGACCGAAGATACCATTGGTTATATTGTTTAAAATCCAACTCTAAAATTCTTTGACGCGTCCATAATGATGGATTCAATTCTGATGGAAAATATTTATGGATAGCGGAAACAATGTTATCTGTTTCCTCATATCGAAAAAGTGCATCACCAGAGGAAACCTGCGCCAGTTGAATTCCGGTGGTTTGGACAATCTTTAACACCAGCCACCCGACATAATCAGCCCGTGAAACTGATTTCTGCAATATGTCATTCAACTCACTTTCCATAGGCTTCCACCCACCTTCTTTCATCACCGGAGATTCCGGATCCCAGACAAATTGCCAGGCAGTATGGGGAAGTTCGTTTCTGTATGCACACAACTTCCAGTTTTCTTTTTCGCAATTCTCATCCAGAATGACTTTCAGCATGCCATTTTCGCAAAGTTTTCCAACCAGAAATACAGGGGTGGCCTTCCCTAAAACCGCACCATTACCAGACCATAGATTTGAGAAAACCACAAGTATCGGTGCAATAATCAGGATCACAGTTAACCAAACAAGCCTGATTTTAACAACGGCATCGCGCTTTATAAAAGTTATGAGCCATAAAATACTTACGATGAGTAATCCGATGATAAAATGACTGTTGTGCATGGCGGCACTCCATATAATAAGTACCGATAGCAGCCATCGGGTATTTTTTTTCGATTCAATCAGAAACAAAAGCATGGCTAATATTTGGATAGAAGCGAAAATATCCGGCATAATTTTATTCGATTCCCAGGCAACGCCCGTTGTCATGACTAAAATTAAGACAATAAAAAAGACACCTACCCGATTCAAGCCCGGAACAAAAGCCCTGATTAACTTGATAAAGAGCCAGCTGAGCAATAAGTTCTGGGCGATGATGGCACCCCAAAGTGAGAGTCCAAGGGTAGTTGTACGAAGAAAAATCCCGTAAAATACCGGTCTCTCTGCCATGGCTTTCAAGCTAAAAGCGGATTCAATATATACGGCTGAATCACCGGTTAACAGAGGAAATTCATTATAAAAAGCAAAGGAAAGTAAGCAAAGACACAGCGAAACGTAAAGCCAAAACTCTCTTTTTAATTCGGATTTCCCTTTCAGAAGCCATGGATAAACCCTGTTCATATCAAAAGCGGAAGGTCAATCTCAGATTAACGGACGGATTTTGACTGAGCAGACCGGAGAACTCGGGTTTTACCTTGAGCGACAAATCCTTATTCACTTCAAATTCCTTTAAATGCGCATCAACATTGGCATCTATGATTTGTAAAACATACAATCCTGCAAATCCCAAAATTGCGATATCCCTTTGTCTTCGATGAAAATTCCTGTTCGATAAAACGGCAGCATCTGAAAGGTAACTGTATTTAGTATCTATGGTCAGGGAACTCGTATCTATTCTTGACGAATATGCCCGTTGATAGCTGTTTAAACTATCTCTGTTCCTGATATAATACCAGGATAGCAATCCTATTCCACCATAGATTACGCCTACTTTCCAATATTTCTCATTGTGGAGTTGCCCAAGACCGGGAATAATTGCACTCATCACGGCAGCTTTTCGAGGTCCGGCAAGTCGATTGCTGTCGAGGGGATTTTCCTCCTGATTGCATATATGAGCTTTAGCGGTAAATGAATATACATTCAAAAAGCCGAGCAGCGCAAGGAAAATGATTCCTCTCATTTTTCAAATATACATCAACGAAGTTATTCCCTTTCGAGTATTCTTTTCAACTCGGCTTCGTCGCTAAAATGGATGATCAGTTTACCTCCTCCTTTTTTGTTAGAGGATAAATCTACTCTGGTTCCGAATAATTGACTGGCATGTTGCCTGTATGAACTCAGAACTTCCGTATGCGTTCCCTTTGATTCTGGAGTAGATTTTTTTTGACCATCTCCGGAATTGGGTGAAGCGTCTCTGGCCCATTGCTCAACCATACGAACAGACCAGCCCTCTGCGACTGCCCTATTGTATAATTCCAATTGTTTCTTTTCGTCTTCCAAGGCCACCAATGCCCGGGCATGACCCATCTGAATTTTGCCTTCCTTTAGTCCGGATTGAATATCGTCAGGTAATTTTAGCAAACGCAGGTAATTGTTTACCGTTGATCTCTTTTTCCCGACTCTGTCACCCAGCTCTTCCATCTTCAGTCCGCATTCTTCCATCAGTCTCTTGTATGAAAAGCTGATATCGATGGCATTCAGCTCTTCTCGCTGAATGTTTTCGATCAGCGCCATTTCAAGCATTTCCTGATCATTAGCCAATCTGATAAAAGCAGGAATTTCCTTTAAACCGGCTAATATACTTGCCTTGGTTCTGCGCTCTCCGGAAATAATTTCGTACTTTTCATATCCGGATTTTCTGACCGTAATCGGTTGAATTACGCCATGAATGCGAATAGATTCTGCCAATTCCTCCAAAGCTTCCTGTTCAAATTCTGTTCTCGGCTGGAAAGGATTTGCACTTATCTGATTGATGGGAATATTCGCGATCGAGTTGAGCACCTTCGGCTCAAATGAGGTAATATCCGTATCTGCATTTTCCAACAATGCGCTCAACCCCTTTCCCAATGCATTTCTCTTAGCCATTAATAAATAATTTTTTCTTCGTTAGAAATTTTAGTCAATCCATTTTTCTGCAGGATTTCCCTTGCCAGGTTCAGGTAATTGATGCTTCCTTTTGAATTGGCATCATGTTCCAGCACAGGAACTCCAAAACTTGGGGCTTCGCTCAATTTGGTATTTCTTTGGATGATGGTATCAAAAACCAATTGTTGGAAATGGGTTTTAACTTCATCCACAACCTGGTTTGAAAGTCGGAGACGACTATCGTACATCGTAAGCAAAAGTCCTTCTATCTCCAACCCGGGATTGATGCTTTTCTGGATGATTTTAATGGTATTCAACAATTTACCGAGTCCTTCAAGTGCAAAATATTCGCATTGCACCGGTATGATTACAGAATTGGATGCAGCCAGGGCATTTGTCGTAATTAAACCCAGCGAAGGAGAACAATCAATGATGATGAAGTCGTATTTATCCTTCAACTTATTCAGCACCCGCAACATGAGTTTTTCTCTGTTGGGCAGGTCAATCATTTCAATTTCGGCACCCACCAGATCAATATTGCTGGGCATTAAATCGAGAAAGCTGTTCTCTGTAGGAATGATCACGCCGGCCGGATCGATGTCTTGAACGAGGGTTTCGTAAAGTCCAATTTTCACGATTTTGGGATCAAAACCCATTCCGGAAGTTGAATTTGCCTGTGGATCAGCGTCAACCAGAAGTACTTTAAATTCCAGTATGGCCAAACTGTAAGCCAGGTTTATTGAAGTAGTGGTTTTCCCCACTCCACCTTTTTGATTTGCGATGCTTATTATTTTTGTCATGTATTGAGTTCAAGGGTTTGTCCGATATTCAGCAAAAAAAGCTCTTTACCCTTCGCGGCAAAGGCTTCTATGGCTAAATTATGGTCTATTTTTATATATCCGAAGGTATCGTAATGCATACCCACAATC
>CAZTGZ010000016.1:23122-53185 GCA_964613385.1 uncultured Chitinophagaceae bacterium | reverse complement strand
ACAAATTCTGATGCAATTACAGCGTCATCCATATCCATGGTAAAATTATCACCAATGGGTAAGAATGCCAGATCAATATCATAGCGATCCTTCAATAATTTCATATCCAGGGTGAGGGCAGTATCTCCTGCAAAATAAAGCGTTTCCTGTTCATTTCGAATGACAAACCCAGCGGCTGCGCCCCCATAACTCCCATCGGGAAGCATACTGCTATGTACAGCTTGAACCCATTGCACATTTCCGAAATCGAAAGGCCAATTGCCCCCAATGTTCATAGGGTGTGTATTTTCGATTCCCTGTTTGTTCAACCAGACATGAATTTCAAAATTACAAATGACCTTAGCTCCGGTCTGACGCGCCAATTCTACCAAATCAGCTGTATGATCCTCATGTCCATGCGACACCAGAATAAAATCTGCTTTAATTTGCTGAAAATCAATATTTTTAGCCAAAATGTTTGGACGAATGAAAGGATCCGTCAGCAACAGTTTTCCACCTGTTTCAATAACAAAACAGGAATGTCCCAGATATGTTACTTTTGCCATGAGTGTATTGCTAAATTCATCTTCAAAACTATTGGATTCAGATTACTATAAATGAACAGGATTGTTGTACTTATTCACATTGTATGGGTGTTGATATCCTGTAATCCAAAACAGCAGTCTGAACATAAAATTTTCAGGTATAATGCTGCGAATGGCATTACTTCCCTTGATCCGGCCTTTGCCAGAAACCTGGACAATATCTGGGCGGTTGGATTATTATACAATGGTTTGGTTCAAACGGATTCAGCCCTTCAGATACAGGGATCTATCGCACGTTCGTGGGATTTTTCGGACAGTGGTAGAAAACTAACTTTTTACTTGCGAAATGACGTTTATTTTCACGACAACCCCTGTTTTAAAGATGGAAAGGGACGCCAAGTAGTTGCCAAGGATTTTGTTCATAGCCTGAAGCGTATCATCGATCCTGAAACAGCCAGTCCCGGAGCATGGATATTTACGGACAGGCTGGCTGATCTGCCATTTGAAGCACCGAATGATACAACATTGGTTGTCAGACTTTCCAAAGCCTTTGCTCCCATTCTTAGCCTGCTCAGTATGCCCTATTGTTTCGTGGTTCCGTATGAAGCAACTTCGTTGTATGGAAAGGATTTTGGCACGCATCCGGTGGGAACAGGTCCCTTCAGATTTGCCGGTTGGGAAGACGGCGTGAAACTGAATTTTTTAAAAAATACCGGGTACTTTGACAAAGCGCCAAACCCGGATGCTGTTTCTATTTCCTTTTTATCGAGCCGTCATACGGAATTCCTGTTGTTTAAGCAAAGAAAATTGGAAATGTTCAATGGACTTGAAAGCAGTTTTAAAGATGAAATTTTAAACAGTAACGGTCAATTGCAGCTCAAATATCAACACGTGTTCAAACTGATCAAACACCCTTTTCTGAATACGGAGTTTTTATCTTTTAATCTGGATCCTAAGTCAGAAACCGACCCCGTATTCAGAGATATACATTTCAGAAAAGCCGTTGCCCATTCTATTGACAGAAAAATGCTGGTCACTTTCATGCGCAACTCCATTGGAATACCGGCAGATAATGGTTTTATTCCGCCGGGATTACCCGGTTTTAATGCGGCAAGAGTTTACCAGGAATTCAATATAGAAAAAGCGCGCCGCGAATTAAAATTAAGTACATACAGAAAGGGACAAAATTTGACCTTACACACGACCAAGGAATATTTAGATATTTGTTTGTTCGTACAAAAGCAGTTATCCAATACAGGCATTTCTATTCGGGTTGAAGTACTCCCTGCTTCGATTTTAAAAACCGAAAAGGCCAACGGAAAACTCGGTTTTTTCAGAGGAAGCTGGATAGCGGATTACCCTGACCCTGAGAACTATATGAGCTGTTTTACGTCTGCAAACAGAGCTCCGGCGGGCCCAAATTATTCTCAATTCAGCTCAGATTCATATGATTTGCTGTATCAGCAAGCACTTTTAACCGATAATACGGTTGATAGAATGAAGAAAATCGAAGAGATGAATCAACTAATCATGGACTCCGTGGCAATTATCCCTTTGTTTTATGACGAGAGTCTTCGACTTTACCACAAACACATTCATAACACTTATAGCGACGCATTGAATTCTCTTCGGATCAACCAGATAAAATACTGATTTCAATGAAGTTGAGAAGAAAGGAAAGCTGCCAATTCGCCGATATACCGATCGCTGAAATCAAATGAAATTCCCGCTGTCTGATATACTTCCCGTATAGATTGGGTATTTCCCAATGAAAGGGCATTACAATAATCGCGTATGGCCGTTTCAGGTTCCTCCATTTGCCTTCTCCACACTGCGATGGCGCCCAATTGAGCCATGCCATATTCAATATAATAAAATGGCACTTCAAATAAATGCAACTGCCGTTGCCAGCTAATTTCTGCGAAATGTTGGTATTCTGAATAATCTACTTCTGCTGTTCCGAACTGATGGTTAATCTCCATCCAACACTGGGTGACTTCCTGCATGTTCCATTCAGGATGGGTGTATATTTCATGTTGAAAACGATCTATGATGGCTATCCAGGGAAGAGTTATGATGATGTCTTCAATTTGACTGCGAAGAGCCCGATTTAAATCCTCCGAATCCTCAAAATAATAATTCCAGTATTTGCGACTGAGTAATTCCATACTCATAGAGGCCAATTCTGCCACTTCGGAAGGAACCTCTCTGTAAGCCGAAACCGGAATTTGGTGCATGAGTATGCTGTGCACAGCGTGACCGGTTTCATGAATCAACGTTTCAACATCCCTTAAACTCCCGGAAGCATTCATAAAAATAAAAGGTACACCCGTTTGATGCAAAGGATAATTATACCCTCCGGGAGCTTTCCCATCCCGGCTATCTAAATCTAAATGGCCCAAAGATTCAAGTTTTCGCAGGGTTTCGCCGAATAACCCGTGCACCTCAGACAAGCAATTAAACGTTTTATCAAGTAATTCCCTGATTTCGGCAAATGGTTTCAAACCGGGTCTTCCCAGTACATCAACATCCAAATCATAGGGCTTCAGTTTATCAACCATCAACCATTGTTTTCTCTTTTGATGTATTGATTTTGCCAATGGAACCACATGTTGGCGAACGGCTTCGTGAAATTGATAGCAATCCGCGGAATTATAATCTGTTCGGTTCAGCGCTTTGAACATATAATCGCGGAAATTGTCACAACCAGCATTCAGTGCTATTTGATGACGCAATTTTCGCATCTTATCAAATATTTCACTTACTTTTTGAGAAGCGGAGAATCTGCAAGTCTGAATTTCTTCATAAACTTCCTTTCTAAAACTTCGGCGTGTGTCTTTTAACAAATTATTGGCTGCCGACAATGTCATTTGCACACCATTTATTTCTACTGACAATTGTCCCTGTATGGCGGAATATTGTTGCGCTAATTCTTGATTTTCAGTATGTAAAGGGATATTTTCTTCCCTATACAACGCTATTTCCTGGTTAACTTTTGAGATATATCTTTTAAGAGCAATATGATCATCTGAAGCAAATCCCTGAATGGAAGCTAATTTCTTATTGAGTCGGTCTGTCCAGGGAGCAAGAACAGGTTGAATTTCCTGAACAAACGCCAGATATTCTGAAGTACGGGTTTCATTTTTTGTGTCGCAGGTCATTCGAATGTATCGCCATGCGAAATCTTCACTTAGCCAGCTTTCAAGATTGCTGCGCTCTAAAACCCATTGCTCTATGGCTTCAGTTGAATCTACTGTTTGAGATTCTAATTTTTCAAGTAAAGGAATAACTTCGGATGCCGAAGCAATCAATTTATTCACTTTTATCCGCTTTTTTTGATTTGGCGGCTGGCTTGGATTTCGTCACTTTTTTTTCCGGAACTGATTCGGATTCAGTATTGGTTTCTTCAGCCGCTGCGGCATCTGACTCCGGTTTAATTTCAAAACTGAGCACCCCTTTTAATATGGAATACCAGTGAATAATTTTTGCCATATCCGATACATACACGCGCTCTGCATCGTAATCCGGTAAAACCTGTTTGAAAAATTCTCTCACCTTATCCGGTGCATCCTTTTTACTGACCAGAGCCGCACCGTTGTTTTCTAAATCCTGAATGGAAGTAAAAATGTTCATCAGTTTCACGTCACCGTCATGGGTATAAACCGAAATATCTTCTAAAACAGACACTTTCTGGCTTAAGCTGGTAGGAAATCTGCGCTTTTGAGCATCTATAGATTCAACAATCAGTCCATTGGGTCTTTTCCCGATGATTTGATACAGGCCGGGCTGTCCGGCAATAGAAATAATATCTTTTAGTTCTGGCATAAGTACAAAGGGCAAAAATACGCTTTAGCTTAATTTTCTCCCGATTTGACGCGCTTTTAGCCAATAATTCTTAAAAATGACAATATGGTGAATATTTTTTGTGCTCTTGTAAAACCTTTTTGAAAATTCTACGTTCATATAATTGGGTAAATTCAATATAGTTGGTTATTGGTAAAGGTCGGTTGCAGCAATGTAGCCGGCCTTTTTTTATAGGATGCGCCCGTCTTTCATCTGAATGCTGATATGAGCTCTCTGAGCCAGTTGCTCATTGTGTGTTACAATCACAAAAGTTTGCCCGGTATTTTCCTGTAATTCAAAAAATAGATCATGTAAACTTTGCGCATTGGTTGAATCCAGGTTTCCACTGGGTTCGTCGGCCAATATCAAGGCCGGTTCATTCATCAGCGCCCTGGCAACAGCCACTCTTTGTTGTTCTCCACCACTCAGTTCCGAAGGTTTGTGTTTACTTCTATTTGTCAATCCCATCGTATCCAACAAAAATTTTGCCCTTTCTTTCGAACTGGAAAGGTTCTTTTTACCTGCCATAGCCGGTATCATCACGTTCTCCAACGCCGTAAATTCGGGAAGCAAATGATGAAACTGAAAGACAAAACCCAAATGCTGATTCCTGAATGCCGACAATTTTTGATGGCTTAAGGTGTCGATGCGTTCCTGGTTAAAGTAAACCTCCCCTTTCCCCGGATCAGGCAGATCCAGGGTTCCCATAATTTGCAACATGGTGCTTTTACCTGCCCCGGAGGGACCTGTTATGGCTGTAACCTTATTCGGTTCTATTTTAAGATTGATGTTATCAAGAACCAATAAAGAGCCAAAAGTCTTGTAGACACCTTTTAACTCTATCATATCAGAAGGATTTCCTGATTCCCAACAACCATCTGAATGCCAAATATTCTTCCGCATCCGGAACCCTGTTCATAAATACCGGAAAATCTGCTCTTATTTCCAGCGGTTGAATTCTCGGTCTGCCCGGCAATTGGAAGGTCCAGAGCGTACCTAGCCCGGCATCGCTTCTCAACCCACTGTTTAACTCCGCATTCCATAAGATTCCGGCATCCCCGAATACATATAAATTCAAACGGCAAACACTGGCTAATTTGGGCATTTTAAGCGGAATAAGTCCGGTAAAATCCCATTCCGCATTGATTGAAGTACCGGCATTTCCTCTATAGGTATAACCTGTGTCTTCAGACATGGTGTTTGATGCCAAATACATAGAATAGCCTCTTAGGTTTAAACCACCCGGAATATGCAATGGACCCGAATTTCTTTCGAATTTTCCCCAATCAGCCGGAATAACCCCAACAGAACGGGTGAACTTGCTTTCAAAAGCCTGTTCAGGAGATGCACCGCCTAAATACAATCCCGACATTACCGGAATTCCATTTCCGCCATAGATTCGACCGAACAATCTTGATTTAAAGACCGTTCTCCCCAGGCGACGGTTTTGATTCCATTCCCCTCCAATCCAGGAATAATTAAAATCTGCACTAAAGGCTGATAAACGACCCTCAATTTGGATATTTCCCTCTCCTTTTTTCCTTTTATATGGGAATTTCATTTCTGCATTCACCGAATTATTCCATTTGCCCGATTCTTCCGCCAGATCCGGAATTGGAAACAAATAGGCTTCTTCACGAATGCGGAGACTTTTAAAATTTACTGTCAGTGTTTTCGTTCCGATGTATTTCAAAAAGCCTGCTGATTGCGTCTCAACACCGTCAACTCTGCTGCTGCTCAAGGTGAAACTCGAGCGATATCCCAATTTATCCGAATAGGAAACGCGATAACTCATCATTTCCCTATTTCCATTCGTTTCGGCTGCGATGCCTGAATTATACCAGAGATTCGCCTGAAATAAGTGGCGGTACTTATAATAATCTCCCTGTAATGAAATACCGATTTTAATTCCGTCCAGGCTGTTGTACCAGTTGTTCAATCCGTACATCATCAGATATTTTTCGATTCCTCCGGATCTGTGTTTATAAAAATCGGGCTTCCATATCTGTTTGTTTTTCAGCTTATTATCTAATCTGTAAATATCAGACATGCGCCCTGTTGGGTCTATCTGTGCATCTTTCAAAGGTGCATTCAATTCAACCTTTAAGGTGTAAGTGGGATACAATAAATCCCATCCTCTCCAGGCTGGACTTACAAGATGGGCGCCTTCTTTAACATACCAAAGATTGGGAATATGATAATTATAGGTTGATCCGTTTTTGTCGATGACCGTTAAATCAATGGGCATTTGCATTTCACCCTTTCTTCTGAGGGTGATTTCATATACATATCCCGCATTTGTTTTCCCGATTCGCTTGATATTTTCTATACTGTAGTCGATGGTTTTCGTTGTGGTTAACCATTGATCAAAAAACCAATTGAGATCGACACCGGTATATTGGATGATGCTGTTTCTAAAATCTTCCCAGTATGGATGGGCAAATTTCCATTGATTGAAGTAGTGCTTCATGGCATCTTCAAATAATGCATCTCCCAATACATACTGCAGATTATACAGCATAGAAGCCGTTTTGTAGTACACTTGTCCATATCCGCCCCCATGTCTTTCGGCAGAACCAAAATGATCTGAATGGATATTCAATCTGGCGGTATTTTCGCGAACAGCGTGATTTAAATAACCGTCATAAACAACTCCCTGATCCAGATTATTGGGCAAGGAGGTATTTCCGGAAGTTTTTTTCAGAGACCAGGATGTGAGAAATTGGGTAAAGCCTTCATCCATACCGGCTGAATATGTTTCGTTATTGCCGACCATCCCGTAAAACCAATTATGTCCCACTTCATGTGCAATTACATATTTATGCCCGGGCCAGTTGCCGGAATTAAGGGTAATCATCGGATATTCCATGCCGTCTCTGGCATCGGCGGCTACCATTTTTGGATAGGCGTACATGCCAAAGTCGAGACTATAGGTTTTAATAACGTCGGCCACAAATTGAGCCGTATTTTGCCAACCCGGTGCATTGGGTTCCTGAGCCAGCGCAATGCAACGAATTCCATTCCAAACGACTTCAGCAATCCTGTAAGTAGGATCTGCTGTAAATGCAAAATCGTGTACATTTTCGGCATGGTATCGCCAGGCTTTGTAAGTACCATCAGAAGGAATCGGTTTAGATAACACACCATTAAAGGTCTTGAAATTCGAAATATCCAGTTTTTTACGGAGTTCGTCCGGGAGTACTTCTTTTTCATTCATGAGCACTCCGGTTGCCTCCAATATATACGGAGAAGGGAATTGAAGCTCCACGTCATACACCCCATATTCGCCATAGAATTCCTTGCCCAAATGCTGATCTGTTGTCCAGCCAAATTTTCGGTCATATACACAAACCCTTGGATACCAATGCACTCCATCATAGTGTTTAACACCGTCATGGTCGAAAAGCTTCATTCTCCGCCTCAGACTTCCCCGATCGAAATACGTTTTAAAAGCAATGAAAAATTCGGTTCGCTGACCCGGGTTTATCGGTTTGAGCAGTACCAGCTTCATGATGGTATTGTCAAATTCTGCTTTAACAATCTGGTCATCCTGGCGAACTTCCATTATTTCTGTTCCTAATTTCTGAGCTTCATATTGACCATAAGAAACCTCAATATTCCCGCGATGCATGAGTTCAGACATATAGGAACCCGGTTGAAATGCATTCTGGTAAAGGTGAAAAAATACTTCATACAAAGTATCCGGAGAATTATTTTGATACGTGAGAATTTCGCTACCGCTGACAATATCTGTTTGGTCGTCTAATCTCGCCCTTATGCTGTAATGAACATCCTGCTGCCAGTATCCTGGTTCCGGCATTCGATGTTTCCAATATTGCGGATTACTTTGGGCCTGATATCGTTCAAGGGACTGTGCGTTCAATAAAAACGGCAAAAAAGCCCAACAAACAAATAGATGCAATTTCATGATTGCAAATTAAACTAAATGAGACGATTTAGGCGACGTTAACTGTTATTGAGACTGATGTATTTCAAAAATTCGGCGCGGGTGGCTTCGTCCTGAAACTGACCACTGATGGCTGCCGTTATGGTGCTGCTGTTCACATCTTCAACACCTCGGCTGGCTACGCACATATGCATGGCATCTATGACAACGGCCACATCATTTGTTTTTAATGCAGTCTTTAATTCTTCCAAAATTTGTTGTGTTAATCTTTCCTGCACCTGTGGACGCTTACAGAAATATTTAACAATTCGATTGATTTTTGACAGCCCAATCACCTCTCCATTTGAGATATATGCAACGTGACATTTGCCAATAATTGGCACCAAATGATGTTCGCACATGGAATAAACCTGTATGTTTTTTTCAACCAACATCTGGTTGTATTTATACTTGTTTTCAAAGAGGGTGATTTCAGGTTTGTTTTCAGGATGCAATCCCGAAAAAGTTTCTTTCACGAACATTTTGGCCACCCGGTGAGGCGTCTTTTTTAAACTGTCATCGGCCAAATCCATCCCTAAAATATGAAGAATCGAAGCGACATGTTCTTCAATTTTTGCAATTTTCTCCTCATCGCTCAAAACAAAAGCATCCTTTCGTACCGGAGTGTCAACAGACGAACTGTGATGCTCAAAAAAATCAGAATCATTTTCCTTCATATTCTACAAAATTTCGTTCGGTTTCATATAAAATAACACCAAGGTCTATCTCCGGAATAATTCTTTTCCTTAGCTTGGTCCATATGACATAGGCAATATTCTCTGCCGTGGGGTTCAGCATTTCGAATTCGGGAATATCCAGATTCAAATTGCGGTGATCAAACTGTGTTGTGATTTCTTCGGAAATGATCTTTTTTAACTCCTTCAGATCCATGAGATATCCGGTTTCAGGGTCCACCTCGCCTTCCAGTCTTACGATCAATGTATAATTGTGACCGTGGTAATTCGGATGATTACATTCACCGAAGACAATGCGGTTTTTTTCATCACTCCAATTGGGGTTATTTAACCGGTGGGCTGCATTGAAAGTGGCTTTTCGAAAAACTTTAATTCTCATTTAAACGGGTAGAAATACAAACTTAATCATTTGAACAATCCATACGGACAAGTGTTTGATTCTATCAAAAACATTTTTGTTTCACCTCGGTGTCACATCTTTAAACAAAATAACACATGAGAAATATCATTTTGAAGTCAGAATTTCTTATTTTCATTTCATCGACATTTCCATATATGCCTCATATTGTGCTGTTTACAAACATTATTAAATTTGTCTATACCTGCATAACTAATTCATATAAAACGCTATATCGTTGACTATCTGGTGTTTATGAATTTTTGTTTATTGTTTTACATCATTTGTTGAACAAAACGTACAAATAAGTAAGATGAATCCATTAAATTTGCTTCATCAAATCGAAAGCACCATGACCATAATCGAATTCAATCATAAAGTTACTTCTGAAGAAAAACCTTTGCGTCATTTTGCATTACAGCTCACCCGAAATGAAGAGGATGCCAATGACCTGGTGCAGGAAACGATGTTAAAAGCATTGGTCTATCGTGAAAAGTTTTCTGAGGGTACCAATTTAAAGGGTTGGTTGTACACCATTATGAAGAACAGCTTCATCAATAATTATCGCAGAATTGTGAAGCGAAATACATTTATTGATGCTACAGACAACACCTATTATATCGATTCTACCAATCACAGCACAGAGAATCAGGGTGAAGTTAAATTTTTGGGTAGAGATCTTGAAAACGCCATTCAAACATTGAGTGATGATTTAAAGACCACCTTTGAACTGAATATGTTGGGATTTAAATATCACGAGATAGCTGAACAATTGAATATTCCGATTGGTACGGTAAAAACCCGGATTTTCGTCGCCAAAAGAAAACTCAGAGAGCAATTAAAATCATACGGAGAAATTTACGGCCTTCAAAGCGCCAATTAAGCTTTAGGCGCGCTGATTTCCGTAACCCCTCCCGAAACCACCATCTTCATTAAGTCGCCGGTTTTGCCATTGAGCTTAATCAACTTGCTTTTGGGAACGATGAACAGATTTCCTGAGAAATTGTAAGAGTGGGGAAAGTATACACCCACGTAATCTGTCAAATCATTTTCAGATCCCAAATCGGATAGGTCTGCTTTGGTAATAAAACCCAATTTCATGATACCGGAATTGCTCATTTCAACCAGCACAGGTTCCGTGAACTTCTTTTTATCACCGACAAAAGCTTCCAGCATATCTTTAACCGAAGAATAAATAAATTTCACACCCGGAGTGTTGTCGAGAACATTGTCGAAGATGTCGAATATGGGCTTGGTAATCAACCCGGTACCAAAAAATCCGATCAGGGTGATGCCGGTCAAACTGAGGATGAATCCAAGTCCGGGTATCTTCACGCCTATTAAACCGTCGAGATAGGTTATGGTATAATAAAAAAGATATACCGTAACAATGATGGGAATGACGACAATCAGTCCGCGAAAAAAATAGCTCATTAACAGGGCGAGGGATTTTTTCAAGAAGGCCATGGCTCAGAATTAGGCCTCGAATTTCGACATTTATTCTTCATTGAGCGCTTCTACCGGCTTTAATTTTGAAGCTTTTCTGGCGGGCAGCCATCCGGCCAAAGAACCGGATATAATAAGCAGAACCGTTGCAGAAACCGCCACCGGAAAATGTATTTCAGGATTTGCAAAAACAGCGCCTTCTTTTGGAATGGCCTTACCAATGGCTTCCAGCAAAAATATGCCAGCAGCCAACCCGAGATATCCGGCTACCGATGTTATGATAACGGCCTCCTGCACTATCATCGATACAATACTGAGAGGTGTGGCACCCAGAGCCTTGCGTATTCCAATTTCCTTGGTCCGCTCTTTGACGGAAATCATCATAATATTGCTCACGCCTACGATTCCGGCTATGATGGTCATAATGCCTATAATCCAAACAAATGCCTGCATACCTTGTAATACTCCTATAAAACGCTGAAAATTTTCGTAATTATTTCGGACAAAAATGGCTCTCGGGTCAGCTTCGTCGAAATGATGTCTTTCCGCCAATCCTTTGGTCAATTCTGAAGCCACCTTACGGCTTCCTTCGAGATCCGCATCTTTCAAGGTGATAAGAATCTGATCAATATTTTCGCCCCCATTAAACACATTTTGCGCCGTGCTAACGGGTAAATAGACGATTTTGTTCTCATTTTCTGCCCCCTCATCCCTATATTCTCCAACCACCTGAAAAGGAATTCCATTCAACTCTACCCACTTGCCGAGCGGGTCCGCACCTTTAAAGAGTTCCTGTACGATCAATTCCCCGATCGCTACCACTTTCCTTTTTTCCAATACATCCGTCTCATTGATGTATCTGCCCCTTACCAATTCTGTCTTTTCAACGAACTGATGATCGGGATGCACACCTCTTACCCCATAAGTTCCGCTTTCATTTTCATAAGTAAGGACGAATCCGGCCCATTTATTCCATCTGGATGAAATATGTTCTGTTTGAGAAATATTGTCTTTTACGAATTGATAATCCCTGTTCGTGAACTGTATACTTCTTCCGGGTTGGAGCCCTTTATACGGAATGGAAGTTTGTCCCTGAGAAACCCAAACAGAATTGACTGCATCGTCTTCAAACTCTCTGCTATAGCCATTTTTAAGTCCATTGCCGATTCCCAGCAACAAAACCAGCATAAAGATTCCCCAGGCAACACTAAAACCGGTTAAAGCCGTTCTCAGCTTGTTGCTTTTAATGCTAATCCAGATTTCGTACAACCTTTCCATTAAATGATCACTCCGTCCTTAATGGTGATGGTTCTATGGGTTTTGGCAGCTATTTCCGGTTCATGCGTCACAATAATCACGGTATTTCCCTCTTTGTTCAATTCTGTCAGAATTTCCATCACTTCAAGAGAGGTAGAAGAGTCGAGTGCTCCGGTTGGTTCATCTGCAAGAATTATTTTAGGTCGGGTAATCAAAGCACGGGCAATGGCCACCCTTTGTTTTTGTCCACCACTGAGTTCAGAAGGCAAATGTCCTGCCCGATCTGCCAACCCAACTTTGCTCAAGTACTCCATGGCCATGGCATTTCTTTTTGACCGGGCAACGCCCTGGTAGTACAATGGAAGGGCGACATTTTCCAAAGCTGTTTTAAAGGAAACCAGATTAAATGACTGAAAAATAAATCCAATGGATTTCCCACGATAGACTGCCGCTTCTTTTTCGCTCAAGTCTTTAATCAAAGCTCCGTCGAGGTGATAAGAACCCTGATCATAGTTGTCGAGTATACCAATGATGTTCAACAAAGTTGATTTTCCGGAACCGGAACTCCCCATAATAGAGACCAATTCACCTTTTTCAATATCCAGATTTACTCCGTTCAAAACCTGCAAACGGGAATTTCCCATTTGATAGAATTTTTCGATTCCTCTAAGCCTGATCATGCTCAGCAAATTTATGGCCTAAAAATACAGAACCTTCATACCTTCGATTAACCCGCATGTATGAACGACTCAATGCAATTTTGCGCGCATTTGTCGGGACAAGATAATTTGGTCTGTTTGTAAATAATCCGGAAACCATTTCAGCGCAGATTTTATATCACTCCTAATATTGGCGTTGAATAATGCGATTTCGAAACCATGAGCTTTTAATAGTCGAATCTGATTTTCTGTTGTTTCCTGATAATCACAGATAAACCCATCTACCTCGCCCAATTTGGCCATTTGAATATGTTCTTCTGATGCTTTCGCAATCCACATTCGTTTGATGGTTGGATCCGCAGTTTTCACCTTGTCAAGAAAATGCAAATGCTCACTTTCTATCATAATCCTGGATTTCTCCGGCAGCGCCCTGACCAAACCGGCCAATTGGTTTGCAAAAGCGCGATCCATTGAATCCCATATATCATATTCGAGGCAGCCATATCTCAGTTGCACATTGAGGCTAAACCTTGGAAAACTATCTGTTTGCTGAAAGAATGCGAATACTTCTCGCAGAAGCACCGGTGATTCATCTTCGGTGGGAAGTAGCCCTCTTCGGTAATAACAATCCTTTATTTGGTCAAATGTGGTGGATTGTATGCAACCTGAACATGTGGTTTGAGCGCTTAAATCCGCATCATGAAATACAATAATCTGTTGATCTTTAGTGATTTGAATATCCAACTCTATGCCATCCGCTCCATGAAAGAGGATTGCACTTTTGATGCTTTCCATTGAATTGGCTGCATAAGGCGTGTTAACAATTCCAAACCCCGAGCCTCCATGTCCGAATATCAGGGATTGACCTGATTCAGGGAGCGGTATATCGGAGGGCGAACTGCACTGCGCAACTAAAATAATCGCCAAATACCAGAAACTCTTATCCATCCTCCTGCATTTCTTTCGGTGTAATTTAGTGTTTTGTTGGACTCAATATATCCCCCCAACCCAATACCCGTGAGGACGCCTAATTTTTCATTTTTAAACCTCCATCCGGCACCGAGGGCTCCGTATATTTCATGAACAAATGAACCCGTAGCCGCAATTTTTCTGAAATCCAGGTTTTCATACATCCCCATGGCACATGCATAAACATTTCCTTTGTCCATGAGAATATATCTGTATCCGGAAGCCAGACCCAAAACAGGTTTACCCGGAATGACTGAATTGCTCCAATTGTAGCGCAATCCTCCGTAAACATTGTGTTTGCCGTAGAGCAGATGCAACTCTCCACTGAAGCTGTAGCCACTATAGGTTACGGTATTGGCTATTTCGACTGTGACACCCGGTTTTTCCTGAGCTGCAACACCCGAAAAAACACACACAAACAGCGACAGAGAAATCCATTTCATGAGCTGCGAAAATACGTATAGCGATTCATTGCCCGAATTGTGAATAACTGCTTTTTTTATCGACATAAGCTTTGATTCATCGAATGGTGCGCCATATACATACATGATAAAAGATTCTTTCGTTTGGGAATTGTATTCAAAAATCAACTATCATTGAACGTTTATGCAACCTATTAGATTGTCTTTTACCGAACGATATGCGGCACTTCTCAAAATTGTGTCTATCGGAATTTTAATTTTATTGTTCTTAATCCCTGCGGGAATGATTACCCGTCTGATTCAAGAGCGGGAGGAATATCAAAACACGGTAAGTAATGAAGTCGCATATTCATGGGGCAATCAACAGAAAATTGCAGGTCCTGTGATTTCTGTTCCATATTGGGGACGAATTGAAAACGGGAACGGATACAGAACCGTTAAGATGTATCTGCACATACTCCCTGAGAATTTGCATGTTCAAGGGGATTTGGATGCAAAGAAATTGCACAGAAGCATTTACGATATCGCCGTTTACAAAAGCAAAATCGATGTAAAAGGAAACTTTTCCATAGATCCAGCAAGTCTGGATCAAATGAATCCGGCAGATTTATTATGGAATGAGGCTGTGTGTTGGATGGAAATCAGTGATTTGAAAGGCGTTAAAGACAAAATTGCGATGAAAATCAACCATGTAACTCATTACTTTGAGCCAGGTCTGAAAACACGAACCCTGGCTGAATCAGGTGTTTCATTTTTGTTGCCATTGCAAAATCCATCAGGCATTCAAAACATCCCTTTTACCTGCCAGATTGAATTAAATGGAAGTAAAAGACTTGATTTTTTTCCTTTGGGCAAACTCACCGAAGTTAACATAAAATCCAATTGGGCCGATCCCAGTTTTCAAGGAGCTTTCAGTCCTGAAGACAGGGAGATTTTAACCAAACAAGCAGGTTTTACCGCGCACTGGAAGGTATTGCATCTGAACAGGAATTTCCCTCAGGTATTTCGCGAATCAGATCATTCGTATCAACCGTTTGCATTCGGGATGGAGTTGCTACAGCCTGTGGACCATTATCAAAAATCCATGCGTTCGGTAAAATATGCCATCATGTTTATTACGCTAACCTTTTTGCTTTTCTTTTTTACTGAAATCATCCATCAGCGTTCTATACATCCCATACAATACATTATGATTGGACTGGCCCTGGTTGTATTTTTCACGCTTTTAATTTCCTTATCAGAACATCTAGGCTTTGATTGGAGTTATTTGATTGCAGCCGCTTCCATTATTGGATTGATTACCATTTATACCCAGGCTGTTTTATCCAGTAAAAAGCTCACTTTTATCATGTCAGGTATCTTGACGATTTTGTATGGTTTTATTTATACCATCATTCAGCTCGAAGACTATGCGTTACTATTCGGAAGTCTTGGCTTATTCTTATTCCTGTCTGTAATGATGATCGCCTCGAGAAAAATCGATTGGTATAAGATCCGGGTAAGAGAAAATGCCGAGGAATAGATTAAGGTCATTCGTTTTTGCCTTCAAGGGTTTCATTTGGATGGCCAGAACTCAATGGAATTTCAAATTTCATATGGCTGCAACACTAATGACTATTATAGCTGGTGTATATTTCGATATCAAGGCTTGGGAATGGGTTTCCATTGTAATAAGCATTGGGCTGGTTTGGATGGCGGAGGCACTCAATACCTCTATTGAATTTCTTCTGGATAAAATTCATCCTGAACATGACATGTTAATTGGGAAAGCCAAAGATTTAGCCGCAACCTCTGTACTGATCGGAGCTATGGTCGCCTTACTAACGGGGGTGATTGTCTTTGTCCCTTATTTCACTGCTTTGTGGAAACAGCTACAGGGCCTTTAGGTTGCAATGGTCTGACCTCCAGATTCACCTGATGAAAATTCTCAGGCATCATGGCAGCCTGAATCAGCATGGTAGAAACATCTTCCGGTTTCAACATGTAATCATGTGGTTTAATACCCGGACTATTCCTGAAGAAATCTGTTTTCACCGAACCGGGATAAACGCAGGTGACCTTGATTTTAAAATCTCTCAATTCTTTGTACAGTGCATCACTTATTCCCCTTACTGCGAATTTGGTTCCACAATAACCTGAAACCTGAGGATATCCTTCGAGCCCAGCCACAGATGCAATATTGAATATATGACCATGACCCATGCGTTTCATCTCAGGAATCACTTCCCTGCACATATGAAATATGCCGTGTACATTGGTATCGTACATTTCATACCATTGTTCCGGGGTGTGGTCTTCTAAGTAGCCAAAATAGCCGAGACCGGCATTATTATAAAGTAAAGACCAGTCCTTTCCGAAAACCTGTGACGCCTGATCCAGCGCGGACTTCACCTGATTGTAATCCCTAACGTCACATGAAAAAAATCTGTATTTTTCATCTTCTTCTTTGGTGTTGTTTCTCCCCAATCCTATCACCAAACAACCCCGATCAACCAAATCGTTTACCAAAGCACGTCCAATTCCCTTGCTAACTCCGGTAACAATGGCAACTTTACCTTTCAGGTCCATTTTTAATAGCCAAAGATTTCCTCCAGACTGAGTTCAATAACCTCACCATATTTCTCCAGAGATTTGAGGTCAATTTTATCCTTAGAACCTAAAATAGCCAGGGTATAAGGTTTTCCGGCAAAGCGCTCACGGTGAAATTCGGCTAAATCGTTCAATGTTATTTTATCAGCAGATTCATAGATATCCTTGCGCAAATCTGTTTTAACACCTAATTTTTCTGCTGCATCCATGGAAAACAGGATGGCCGTGTTTTGGATTCGTTCGGTTTCAATACCACTTTTTACCGCTTCCTTGGCATTATCAAAAGCGACCTGGCTCTGAGGCAGGGTTGTCAATAATTCCTGCATGCCTTGTATGGCTTCATGTATTTTGTCGGCTTGAGTGCCCACATAAGCTAAAACTGTATTGGTTTTTCCTTTTTCGGCAGCCTGACTATAACTACTGAAGGTGCTGTAAGCCAATGCCTTAGACTCTCTGATGGTCTGAAATACAATAGAACTCATTCCACCTCCGAAATACTCATTGAACAATCTCAATTTGCCCGCTTCCTGTGGATTGACTACAGATGAATTGAAATGCCAGACTACTTCAGCCTGCACCATATCATAATTCACAAAATAGATGATAGGTTTTGACTGATTAACTTTTGTGTATTCTTTAAAATCCGGCGATTTCAATTTGGAAGCCGGCTTGTGATATTTATCGAGCAGGGCTATTAAATTGGTGGAATTAGATGGACCGTGATAGTATATCTTATGCGGGTAAGAAGTAAAATTCTTGATGTATTGGGTCAAATCTGTCGACTTGATACTCTTTAATTCTGCTTCTGACAATACATTTCTGCTCGGATTGTCCTTGCCGTAAACTGCATAATTCCTAAGTGGTCCCCAAAGGATATTGCGTTTATTCAATTTCGCATCTGCTCGACCTTTCAAGCTTCTTTCAACCATTTGTTTCAATTGTTCATCGTCAGGTTTCACATCAGCCAAAAGCTTTTCAAACAAACTGAGTGCTTCCTCAAAGTGTTTTTGCAGTCCTGTTAAATAAATATAGCTCTGTTTTTCCCCTGAACTGACACCAAAATCACAGGCAATGCGATAAAAGGCCTTTTTTACCTCCTCAGAGCTCATTTTAGATGTTCCGAGATAATTCAGATAATTCACGGCCATGGAGAATTTCTGATCATGCAGATTTCCAATATCCAGAACATAGTACAAGGTGAACAATTGGTTGTCGTTATTTGGAACCATGTAAACCGGCTGTCCGGCCTTTGTCGTGCCTCGAACTATGTCTTTTTGAAAATCAAGGAATAGAGGATTCAGTCTTTTGCTTTCTTCTTTGATGATGTTTTCAACAAATGGAGAAGTCAAATCTCTGTTCACTTCAACTTCAGTAATTTCAGGTTTAACCACTTTTTCAACCTCAGGTGATTTACCCACACGCTTAAAAACAACCACATAATCGTTACCATACCATGTATTTGCGAATGCCATGATTTCCTCTTTGGTTATTTTGCTCATGAGATCCACTTTTCCAATTTCATCTGCATAATTCAGTTGTCTTGTAAAAGCGTCCAAAAGGAAATAGGCTCTGCCTCCATTATCTTCAAAATTTCGGATATCGTCTACCTGCTTATTCAGCAATATGCTCTTGATCAGGTCCATATCAAACTCTCCCTTTTTCACCTTTTCAATTTCAGCCAGAAGTATGCTTTTAACTTCTTCTAATGTCTGTCCCTGTTTGGGCTTTCCATTAAAAAAATGAATGCTGTAATCCTGCAAAAGCCAGGGTCCACAACCGGCGCTTAATGTCTTTTGTGCCTGATTCACATTTAAATCAATCAGACCTGCCTTACTATTGCTCAGGATCAAATCTGTCAGTTCCAACAACAATGCTTCTCTGGTTTTTGCTCCCGGCATTCGAAAAGCCATTTGCATGAATTCTGCATCAGAACCGAGAATTTCAATAATCCGGGGTTCCGCAGAAGGATACTCTCCTTCAAACGTATATGGATTCACATTGCCCGGCTTCATATAAGAGAATGCAGCATCGATTTCGGCAATTACCTGATCCGGATCAAAGTCGCCAGCCATAATGACCGCCATATTGTTAGGAACATAATTCTTTTGGTAATAAGCCCTGATTTTGTTCAAACTCGGGTTTTTCAAATGTTCTACCGTTCCTATGGTTGTTTGTTGACCGTAGTTATGTTTTTTAAACAAGGCTGCCAACATCGCCTCACTCGCTTTGCGGTTGTCGTTGTCAAGAGAAATGTTCTTTTCTTCATAAACGGCTTCCAATTCGGTATGGAACAATCTTAAAACGGGATTTCTGAATCTTTCTCCTTCAATTTTGAGCCATTTGGAAATTTGATTGGCCGGAATTTGATTTACATATACGGTTTGCTCGAAACTGGTAAATGCATTGGTTCCGGTAGCTCCAATAACCTGCATCATTTTGTCGTATTCATTGGCAATAGCAAATTTGGCTGCCAATCCGCTCACCGAATCTATTTGACGATAAATGGCCTTTCTTTTCTCTGCATCTGTTGTCTGATTATATAGATCATATAAAGCGTCAATTTGATCTAAATACACTTTTTCCTTTGCAAAATCGGTTGTGCCATATTTGTCGGTTCCCTTGAAAAGCATATGCTCCAAATAATGCGCCAAACCCGTATTGTCTGAAGGGTCGTGTTTACTGCCTGCACGGGTCGCAATCAAGGTCTGCACCTTGGGTTCTTTATGGTTTACAGATAGAATAACTGTAAGACCGTTGCTCAATGTATACCAGCGGCTCTTCAGGGGATCATTCGCAAACTCTTTGTATGAATATTTACCATCTGGAGATTTTTTAACCTGCGCTGTGTAGGAGGTTTGGCTTTGTGCCTGAGTACTTGAAAAAAGCAGCACGAATGCCAAAAAAAAGAAAAGAGACTTTTTCATAAATAATTTGGTGTGTAGAATTTACAAGGATAAGAAAGATTCCAGGAATCGGCCAATCAAAAACGACTAAATGTTCATTTTTAGAGATGTACTTTAACGCCCATTCTCAAAAGAGCGGAAATCTGGTTTTGCTTAACAGGATAATCTTTGGTAAAGGTAGAAGTGAGTGCGTAACGGAATTGTGGGTTGATGAAAATCTGAGTGTTTTTATTCATCGTTTGATTAAAAGTCAGTCCGGCCGCAGTAGTAAAAAAATGACGATTGAATAATTTGAAATCATCGTCATGTACGGCATAGTAATAATCAGATTGAAAATCATATACCAGGGCATCTGCAAAATGAAGATGACCATATACCACACCTGCCTGAATTTCCAGATTTTTGGCAATACCGGGCGAATGATACGAAAAGATCATAGGTATTTCCCACAGGGTAAATTTGTTTGAATAAGGAATCAGCTTCTCGCTATTTTCCAGATTTTCTTCAACCGGGCAATACAAGGGTTCCGAATCAAATGCCGGATTCTTCTGTGTTTTAGCGATGGCATAATTCGGATCCTCTTCTGAAATCTCCATCACCATCAGCTGTTCGCCATAACTTCCAAAGTAATATCCGGTTTGCAGGGTTAAATTCTTTAAGATTTTAACATAGAGGTCAAAGCCTAAAAACTGATTTACCGTTAACCTGTCGTTTTCCTTTCTGGCCTTTTCGCTCTGGCCGGCCAATCTACTGTTGTCGGATGCATATCGAACCGCCGTCAATTCTGCATTGGTATAATTAAGCGTTCTGAAATTAAAAGAGGGCGCAAAACTAAAACCGAAGGAAACATTAGACGATTTACATTCCGTATTCGGATTAAAAATGGTAGAACTTTCCAGTCGTTTAATGGCTTCACCTGGCAACATACTTGAAAAGGAAGATTCAACATCCACCGGTGCCAGATTCAGGTTTTCCGGCAATATGGCAAGTTCATCCTGCTCCATATTGCTTTGGCGCCAATCCGGAACAGCCGTGATGGTCGGAATATCGAAAGATTCTTTTTGAAATATTTTCTCAAACTTTTCCAATGAAGAAAAATTCTCCGGAATTAAATTCTCCGGAAAAAAATTCTGTACCACCTTCACGTTTCTCGAACCATCTCCACTCTCCTCCTGCCACTTCCATAAGATACCGGAATTAAAATCGAACCGAAAATAACTGCTTGAACCTCTGAAAAAGAAAAGCTGTAGAAATAGCGTGATGCTTCCGACTCCTAAAATTGGAAGAGCAATATACGAAAACCACTTGATGCGGCTTCGCATTCTCTTTTGGTACTGTCTCGACATAACGGCTGACTACAAAAATAGTCAATTTGCCGCTTCTTTCGCCGGTAATTCAGGGTTTTTACCGAAATATGAAATTATCAGATACAAGGTCAAAACAGCCATAGAAAAGGACACAAAAAATGGCAAGCCTAATGTAGATGCCAGAGTACCTAACAATACAGAAACCCCACCTACCACTAACGCATATGGCAATTGTGTTCGCACATGATCTACATGTTTGCAATCGCTGGCTAATGAGCTGAGGATGGTCGTGTCTGAAATCGGGGAACAATGATCTCCCAGCACGGAACCAGATAACACACAGGCTACGGTATTGAAGAATATCTGTATGGAGCTCTCGTAATCGAGGCCACTACTTTGGCAAACTTCCCAGCTTCCCGGCAATAAAATGGGATATAATATGGCCATGGTGCTCCAGGAACTTCCCGTTGAAAAAGAAACCAAAGAACTTAAAAGAAAAACCAATGCAGGGAACCACATGGGCTCTACTTTTCCACTGATCCATCCTGACAAAAATCCGGAGGTGTTCAATGAATCGGTTACCAATGCCAATGACCATGCAAGCACGAGAATTAATATGGCTCCCAACATATTTTTGAATCCTTCAAGCACCCAATCCATAATTTTATGCAGTGGGGCTATTTTATTGCCCAAACTCAACAAAACAGAGACTCCCAAACCGGTAAAACTACTCCATAGAAGTGCCTTATAGGAGTCACTCGCACCTACAATTTGCGACAATTTGCCAAAAAAGCTCTGATCCGTCTGTTTCCAGATTTCGGGACTATAACCGGTGATCATTAACCCCAGTATGGTTCCTAATACGATGATGGCTACCGGAATCAGAGCCAACCACATATTTTCTTTTTGTAAAGAAACATGGTCAATATCCCCTGGCTCCTCCCTGGGTGTCGGAGGTGAAGAACGACGGGCGGCATATTCAGCCTTGAACATCGGTCCAAAGTCCTTACGCATTAAAATAATCAATAGCATGAAAATAATGGTCAGAATCGGATAAAAGGCATATTGGAGACTGTTCAGGAAAACACTATAGGCACCCATTTTAATTTCCGGAATCTTGCTGATACCCGATTGAATATAGTCCAGTTCGGCACCTATCCAAGTGGTAATAAATGCCAATGCCGCAACCGGAGCTGCCGTGGAATCAACCAAATAAGAAAGCTTTTCGCGGGATATTTTGAGCCGATCAGTTACCGGTCTCATGGTATTACCAACGATCAGCGTATTCGCATAATCATCAAAAAATATGATAATGCCTAAAAACCAGGTTACCAATTGACCGTTTCTGGCATTATTGGCCCATTTGCTCATTTTTCGAACCACAGCCATCATACCTCCATTTTGAGAGATTACGGAAACCAGTCCACCAATCAGAAAGGAAAACACGATAACAGATATATGCGATCGGCTGATGACATTATCAACCGGATCCGGGACTACCGATGTAGGCAGAAAATGATCCACTATGTCGAGCCAGCCGGTAAAAAGCCCCTTGATCCCATGCGTATAGAATCCGATGATGGCGGTACCCGAATAAATTCCTAAGACCAGGGAACTGAGAACTTCTCTGAACAACAGCGCCAATAAAATCGCTATCAGAGGCGGAACAACAGACCAGGGGGCCGGAATGGGCTTATTCGGAAGTTCAATCCGTAAGGTTCGGCTTTCTGTCTCTACCTTTACAATTCGATTTTGTCCGGGTACATAGGCAAATCCTGATTTTCCTGATTTCTGAGTTATTTTAACCGGACTACCATTTATAAACACTACGGTATCTGCCTGACTCAATTCAAGAAATACAAAGTTTTCCATATCCTGCACAACCGGAAAATGAGAGGTTTCCACCTGAACATTGCGGGCATGCAGACTTGGCGCAGAAAATATGAACAGGAAAATGACTAAAACTCTCATCATGATTGAATTTCTTGAAAATAATTTTCGAGTTGCACGGTAATTATATCCCAACTGAACCTCGATCTCACAACATGTAACCCTTTCTGACCTACGCTTTCTCTGAGTTCTTTACTTAGCAACAATTTCCTCAAATGTTCCACAAACTCGTGATCATCCAGAGACAAAAGGCAACCTTCACCGCTTTCGATTCCCAGCCCTGCGAACCCGATATTGGTGCAAACCACAGGTACCCCCATGGCCATGGCCTCCAATACCTTATTCTGGGTACCTGCACCAAAACGCAACGGGGCAATTACAATTCCTGATTGTGCGTACATTTTGGATATGTCAGGTACAAATCCGGTAACCTGAATGTCTTTTGTTTCCAACATAAGTACCTCACGAACAGGTCGTTGACCGGCTATCACCAGTTTTATGTCCGGAAATTCGCGTTTGAGAATTTTCCATTGATGATTCACAAAATAAACGACCGCATCCACATTTGGTGCATAGTCCATATTACCGGTGAATAACAGAGATTTTTGATGGTAATCGTGTCCATCAAACACAAATTGATCGAGGTCTACACCATTTGGAAGTAATTTGATCTGATTTACACCATGCCTGGATATCAGGAAATCTCTGTCTTCAGGACTACAAACCAGGGACAGGCGAAAATTTTTGATCACTTCCTCTTCCCGAATCACTCTTTTGCTTTCAATTTTATCGAAAATCTGATTGTACCATTTGCGTGTAATGGAGATCCTGCGTTGCCAATATAGCGAATAGGCATCCGGAAGATCGAGCAATGAAGGACCTTGTACTTCATGATGATACTGCGACATACGCAAGTGTTGTATATGCGTGACATCTACGCGGTTATCCCGGTAAAACTTGCGGATGGCAGCATTCATTTTTCGATTTCTGAAATATGCCAACTGAAAGCTTTGTCCTGTAAAAATAGCTAATATGCACTGCCAAAGAGACTTATAGAATGGCTGATAGACCAAGTGTACTTCTTTAAAAATTTCTGATAGCTCAGCCCGGTATTTGTACTCTTCTTTTTTTTGAACGAATGTAATCAGATACAATTCGTGCCGCTGAGAAAGCCTTCTGGCCAGATTGTATATTTTCAACTTATCGCCCCTGAATGGAGGAAAGGGAATTCTATTGGCGATAAATGCAATTTTCACAGGTGACAAAAGTAGAAAATCACAAACCTTTTTGCTATTGCAGGGTTAAATTTGCAAAAAATTGGAGTTATGTACGAAAAACTCAATACCATAGAAGAGGCAATTGAGGATATAAAAGCCGGCAAGGTTGTTATCGTTGTGGATGATGAAGACCGTGAGAACGAGGGAGACTTTCTGACAGCTGCGCGCAATGTGAATCCTGAGATGATCAATTTCATGGCCAGGGAGGGTCGTGGATTGATTTGTGTACCGTTGGTTGAAGCGCGCTGCGAAGAACTTGGATTGGAACTGATGGTTGGAAAAAACACCGCCACACATGCAACCCCGTTCACGGTATCGGTTGATTTATTGGGTCATGGTTGTACCACGGGCATTTCCGCTCATGACAGATCTAAAACCGTTCAGGCATTGATAAATCCGGAAACAAAACCGGAGGAATTGGGCAAGCCGGGTCATATTTTCCCACTGAAGGCCAAGGCAGAAGGAGTACTCAGACGCGCCGGACACACGGAAGCAGCAATAGATCTTGCCAGATTGGCCGGTTTTGAACCCGCAGGTTGCATCGTTGAAATTATGAACGAAGACGGGTCCATGGCAAGATTGCCGGACTTATTCAAAGTCGCGGAAAAATTTGACCTTAAAATAGTTTCGATAGCTGACCTGATCAAATTCAGACTGGAAAGTGAGCGATTAATCAAAAGAGAAATTTCAGTTCAGATGCCTACAGTTTGGGGAGATTTTGAATTGGTCGCCTACAAACATATTCATAATGATCAGGAACATCTTGCTTTGATTAAAGGCAGATGGGATGAAAATGAAGCCATTCCTGTGCGGGTGCATTCATCGTGCATGACCGGCGATATATTCGGATCTTGTCGCTGTGATTGCGGTGAACAACTGCATGAGGCAATGCGCATGATTGAAGAGATGGGAAAAGGTGTAATTGTATATATGAATCAGGAAGGTCGCGGTATAGGGTTGTTAAATAAACTAAAGGCTTATAAACTACAGGAGAATGGTTTGGATACCGTTGAAGCAAACCTGCAATTGGGCTTTCAAATGGATCAGAGGGATTATGGAATTGGAGCACAAATTTTAAGAGACCTCGGTGTTTCTAAAATGAAACTGATCAGCAACAATCCTAAAAAACGTTCGGGTTTAATCGGTTACGGTTTGGAAATAACCGAAGAACTTCCCTTAAAAATCAAGCCCAATCGCCACAATGCGAAATATTTAAACACTAAGAAGGAGAAGATGGGGCACACCCTGGATTAACATGCTGACACTCAACAACTTCTCATTTGAATTTGCCGGAAGGTACTTGTATAAGAATGCAAATTGGCACATAAAACCCGGTGAACGCATCGGTCTTGTTGGTAAAAACGGAACAGGAAAATCAACGCTTTTGCGCATTATTCATGGAGAATATGATTTGCGTGAAGGAGATATGGCGGGTATTAAGAATTTAAGCATTGGGTTCTTAAATCAGGACATGTTGAGTTTCAATAGTTCTGAAAAAATCATAGAGGTGGCCATGCAAGCATTTGAAGAAGCTTTAAAACTGCAACACGAAATTGACCACCTTCTCCATAAGCTGGAAAGCGATTATTCCGAAGAAATCCTGTATGCGCTTGGCGACAAACAAGAGGCCTTTGAACAAATGGATGGATACCGCATCCGGAGTAAAGCCGAAGAAGTTCTTGAAGGTCTCGGATTCAAAACTTCAGATCTCGAACGCCCTCTGAACGAATTTAGCGGAGGCTGGAGAATGCGGGTAATACTTGCCAGAATGTTGCTTCAGGAACCCATGTTGCTGATGCTGGATGAGCCCACCAACCACCTGGATTTGCCATCGATTGAATGGTTGGAGAATTATCTTCAGAACTATCAGGGGACGGTCATTGTAGTTTCACACGATCGATATTTTATGAATCGGATGGTGAATAAAATCGTGGAGATCACCCATCAAAAACTCTATCACTGGACCGGAAACTACGACGATTTCCTGGAACAGAAGTTAATGCGCGATGAACTGCAACAAAGAAGCTTTGAAAACCAACAGCAGTATATCAAAGAGCAACAAAAATTCATTAATCGGTTTCGCGCAAAAGCCAGCAAAGCCACTGCCGTGCAGAGTAGGGTAAAAATGCTCGAAAAACTTGATTTAATCGAGCAGGTTGAAGGCGATGAAAAAGCAATGAGCCTGAGATTTAAAGTGAAGCAGGTCAGCGGAAAAGTAGTTTCCTCCTTAAATCATGTCTCTAAAGCATACGGAAGTCAGGTAATATTGGAAAACACCAGAATTGATGTTCAACGAGGAGATAAAATTGCACTTATTGGAGCCAATGGTAAGGGGAAATCAACCATACTTCGCATGATAGCCGGAATGGAGCCTTATTCCGGGCAAAGCGAAACGGTGTACAATGTTAACGCTTCATTTTATGCCCAGCATCAGCTCGAATCCTTGGACATTTCTTCGAATATTTTAGATGAACTTCGTCACTTTGCCCCTTGGAGAACAGAAGTTGAATTGAGAACTGTTTTGGGTTGCTTCCTGTTTCACGGGGAAGATGTATTTAAGAAAATCAAGGTTCTTTCCGGTGGTGAAAAAGCCAGGGTGGCCCTTGCCAAAACTTTGGTTAGTGAGGCCAATTTTCTATTGCTCGATGAGCCTACCAACCGCCTGGACATGCAATCCGTTGAAATACTAATCGATGCATTGGAACAATACGAGGGCACATTTGTAGTGGTTTCACACGACCGATATTTCCTTTCAGAAATCGCCAATAAAATTTGGTGGATAGAGGACAACCAACTCAAAGAATATCCGGGTACTTATGCGGAATTTGACGAATGGTTCCATAAAAGAACGCTCAACACACCCATACCTACGAAGCCCGAGACTATTAAAAATATTACAGTTGAAACCGCAGCTGATGATAACAAAGCACTCAAAAAGGAGAAAAGAGCTTTGGAATTGGAGTTAGAATCGGCGGAGAAACGACTGGTTGATTTGGCTTCAGACATGGAAATAAAAGAACGGTTCATGGCAGATGCGGACAATCAGAAACATCCTGATTTCCAGGACATATTAAAGCAATATCACGTTTTGAGCGCAGATAAATTGAGCATTTCGGAACAAATTACCGTTTTGGAAGAAAAAATCCTGGATCTCGAGATAAGAATCGAATCCAAATAATACGTCCATTCAAATTTCTTACATTTTTTTGATGCTGATTTTCAGCATATTGCAAATTATTTTATTTTTTTTAAGCAACCAAAGCGAGGTCTTTAATACCAAAGATTAAAACAATTCATTAACCATTAAAATTTAAAGACATGAAAGTTAAAGTATTTAAACTCAGCTATTTAAGTTTGCTTTTAGCCGTAGTTGCATTTGCAAGCTGTAGGAAAGAAATGATTGAACCCATCAAGGAACAAACTGAAGAAATCACAGGTGAGACCGGCGACGTTTCCATGGTTGCGTCTGAAGTTGATCAGGTATTTCTATCTGATGTTGTGGTTGGAGGTACAGAATCTGAGCCATTGGAATCACCAAATGCAGGTTTACCTGAAGAGTATTTGTTGGAAAGCAGCTCTTTTGAGGAATCTGAAAGCAGCCCGAATCATTCTCAGGCCAAACTGATTCGTTGTTTAAAAGCACAGGATTTGTCTGAACGTCAGATCGCGGCTTTGCGCAAAGCATTCACTGCCTATCACGATTGCAAAGCCGATGCGATAAAAAGACACAGAGCAGCCTATGAAGCTCTTCAGAAAAAGGTAGAAGCCGCTCGTCTTGAAATGATCAAAAAATATCGCAACAAAGAAATCAGCAAAGAAGAGTTTGAAAAAGGTATGAAGAATCTCCGTATACGTTTCGAAGAAGCACTCAAAAAGATCAAAGAGTCATATGCCCAAAGCCTGAAAGCATGCTTCGAGAAATTCCTGAGTACCATCAAGGGTATTTTAACGGAAGCGCAGTGGAAGGCATTCTTGAAATGTTATAGAGGGTAAATTCCCGCTTCATACACTCGACCCGGAGTCACCCAAAAGGTGGCTCCTTTTTTTTTATAGGTAATCGAAAAAATACTGGCTGATTTTTTCCATTAAATGAATGCGATCCTTTCCACCAACATTATGCGGATGATGCGGATATACGAAGTAGTCGATTTGCTTTCCTTTTTTAATGGCCTCTTCTATGTACAACAAGCTGTGTTGCCAAAGTACAACATCATCCTGAGCTCCGTGAATCATCAGTAATTTGCCTTGTAACTTGTCGATGTGCTGAAGTAAGTTAGCATTTTTATAGCCTTCCGGGTTTTCCAATGGCGTGTCCATATATCTTTCGGTATACATAACTTCATACAGGCCCCAGTCAATAACGGGTCCACCAGCAACACCTACCTTAAATACACCGGGAGCTCTGCTCATCATGGTTGTCGTCATAAATCCGCCAAAACTCCAACCATGTATTCCAAATCGGGTTGAATCAGCCCATGATTGGTTCTTTAGCCATTTCACTCCGGTTAATTGATCTTCCATTTCCAGGGTTCCCAATTGGCGGTGAACGGAATTTTCAAAATCTCGACCTCGGTTTAAAGAACCTCTTCCATCCAATAAGAATACAGCATATCCTTTCTGGGCCATGTAGTGGTACCATAAATTTCCTCCCCCATTCCAATTATTCGTTACCAATTGCAAATGTGGTCCATTATATAAATATACAATTACCGGATAGCGCTTATTTGGGTCCATATTGGGAGGTAAATACAATCTGTAATGAAGATCATGCCCTCCGTTTCCTTTGAGGACTCCGGTCGTAGTGCTTCCCAATTTATACTCCTTCAGCGGGTTTTCAGCTTCCGCCAGTACTTGTTGAACAGCTCCTGCTTCGTCCATAAGGGTTACTTTTCTTGGGGTTGATGGACCATTATAATCATCGTAAAAAATAGAAAATGCAGCATTGGCCTTGATGGTATGAATTCCTGCTTCCTGGGTTATTCTCTTCATTTTCCCGTTCTTCATATTCACACAATACAATTGACGATCGAGGGCAGAGGAAGCCGTGGCCATAATAAACAATTTGTCTCCGCTCTTATCTGTTCCCAAAACATCGGTCACAACCCAATTGCCCTGAGTAAGCTGACGAATGAGTTTCCCATCTGATTGGTATAAGTATACATGGTTGTAGCCATCTCTTTCGCTAAACCAAATAAATTTATCCGATTTCCCATTAATGAAAATTGGTCCGTGTTCAGGTTCAACATAACGGCTGTCCACTTCTTCAAATAATGTACTCACATAGTTACCATCTACCGGATTAAACGATTTAAGCCACATATGATTTTGAGCCCGGTTCACAACCGCCACGTAAACAACTTTGCCATCCGGACTCCAGGTAATATTCGTAAGATATTGCTCTTCGGGAGTGCCGGAATTTAAATAGATGGTTTTACCCGAATTCATATCATATACACCCACTTTTACATGATGACTTGCGGCTCCTGCAATGGGATATCTGATTAACTCAGTTCCCGCCGGTCTTTGCTTCAGGCTATACAATGGATATTCCGTTACCATGGACTCATCCATTCGGTAAAAAGCCAGCATGGTGCCGTCGTTATTCCAAAAAAGACCCTTGTTTATTCCGAATTCATTTCTGTGCACCGCCTGACCATAAACGATTCCTTTGCCTCCATCCCGGGTAATCTGAATTTCCTCTTCGTCTTTTTGTTCGACTAAGTTGTCTTCTTTTACAAAACCATAGGTATGTTTCACCGGATTTTTTTCGGGAAACTGCATTTTTTCAAAATCCAACACCCCTAATGGTGCACATTTTTTATCTCCGATATGATAACTATACACTCCTTTGTTATAGAGAAATTTGAAACTTAGGTCATCGAGCCACCCTATGGCCGGAAAGGCATTAAGATTTGACTTCTCTCCTGTCAATGCATTCA
>CAZTGZ010000016.1:11185-23079 GCA_964613385.1 uncultured Chitinophagaceae bacterium | reverse complement strand
GAAAAAGATTTTCCACCGGGTAACCATTGAAACTGGTCAACTCCCTTCGGAGCTAAATTTGTAAAACCACCGCGCACAGCGTCTGTGATGGTCAGCATTTTCTCCTGCGCAAATACCTGCAGGGAAATGAAGGTCAATACAATAAAAATGGAGTTGCTAAGTTTTTTCATATTCGATTAAAAGGCCAATAATAGAGTGTTGGAACAAAAAAATCATCAACTATCCGTTGAACGTATGCTTTTTTTTGATTTTAGAGACATCTTTGCGACCATGGACAGCAGATCAGAACTAATTTTACATGCATGGGAAGACCGGACCTTATTAGAAAAAGTAGAAGTTCGGGACTGCATTGAATCCGTAATTGAATCCATTGACAAAGGGGAATTAAGAGTTGCTGAGCCTGCTGAATCGGGCTGGCAGGTAAACGAATGGGTAAAGAAGGCCGTGATATTGTACTTTCCGATTTGTAAAATGGAGACGTTTGAGGCAGGACCTATGGAATTTCATGACAAAATGAAATTAAAAAGAGGATATGCCAAATTGGGAATTCGGGTGGTTCCGCATGCTGTGGCTCGCTATGGTTCTTATATTTCACCGGGTGTTATTTTAATGCCTTCTTATGTGAATATCGGCGCCTTTGTGGATAGCGGAACCATGGTTGACACCTGGGCTACCGTGGGCAGTTGCGCTCAGATTGGAAAAAATGTTCATCTCAGCGGCGGTGTAGGCATTGGCGGTGTATTGGAGCCGGTACAGGCCGCTCCGGTAATTATTGAAGACGATGCCTTTATCGGATCCCGATCTATAATTGTTGAAGGTGTTCGCGTTGGTTCTGAAGCCGTAATAGGTGCCGGTGTTACCCTTACACAAAGCACGCGAATCATTGATGTATCCGGCGATGACCCCAAAGAATACAGGGGATTCGTTCCACCGAGGTCTGTTGTGATTCCGGGGTCTATACAGAAATCCTTTCCGGCCGGACATTATGGTGTTTCGTGCGCACTCATTATTGGAACCAGAAAAGCATCCACAGATAAGAAAACTTCCTTAAATGACGCATTAAGAGACTATTCTCTTTCCATTTAGGTATGAAAATCGGATTTGATGCAAAAAGATACTTTTTCAACCGAACCGGATTAGGTGACTATAGCAGAAACCTAATCGGGCATTTGCATCGCCTACATCCTGAATTTCAAATTCATCTGTTTACACCCAAATTGAGCGACTTAACCGTGGACAATGGGATACATGTTCATGTACCGGAACGATCCCGTTTTTTATATCGTCAATTTGGCATGGCTAAGGATATTGCGATTTCCGGAGTCAATATTTTTCATGGATTGAGTGCTGAATTACCTCAAAATCTGCATAATAAAAAAATATCCAGGGTGGTTACCATCCATGACTTGTTATTTTTAAAGTTTCCGAACTATTACGCTCCTTTGGATAGGAAAATTTATCAATGGAAAACCAAAAAAGCCTGTCAATCTGCGGATGCTGTCATCACCATATCCGATGCAACTGCCAGAGAATTACAGGCACATTTTCAGATTGATTCTAAAAAAATACATATTATCCCGCCCATCGCCAGTTTCAGACCGGCATTGAACCATTCTATTTCACGCAGCGGGCATCAAGGCAAGCCGGTATTACTTTGTGTGAGCAGTTTTACGAAAAGAAAAAATCTGGAAAGACTGATAGACGCTTTTGTGAATGCGAATACCGGATTTCGATTGGTGATTGCAGGAAAAAGTGGTGAAACAAGGCGCCTGATGGAACGCAAGACACAGCATATTCCTATTTCAGACATCGAATTGTTGTTTGATGTGCGTGATAGCGTTTTGAAGCAACTATGGAGTGAGGCGTCTGCATTTATATATCCCTCAGAGGCAGAAGGCTTTGGCATGCCTGTGTTGGATGCCTTGCATTTCAGATTACCTGTTATCACAAGTATCGGCACAAGCATGCAGGAAATTGCCGGCAGTGCAGGCGTCTATTTTGAAGCCGGAAACACCGATTCTATGCGTAACGCGATAGATTATACCTGGGAACACCTATCGGAATTTGCTGAGGGTGCCTTTCAACAAAATATAAACGAGAGACTAGCACTATTTACGGCAGAGAAGAGCACAGAATCGCTCGTAACATTGTATCGGTCAATGTGATTAACTTGACCCAATATTTACCCATTCGTGACATTTTAAACCAAAAATCATTTCATCTTTGAAGTGACGTATTGCTCTTTCGCAATCATTTGTTGAGAATGTAATATTTCAGTTTTAGTTTTTGGTTTGGGAAAGGAGTCTGACGGGCTCCTTTTCTGTTGATGATGGTTTTTTGACAATTTAAATCCTTTCTAAATACAAAGGCTGTGAATTACTTGTTTATAGCCTGCTTCCAAAGTATCAAAATAAAATTAATTTTGCCGACGGTAAAAAAATGCCTTATAAAGGCATAATCAACCTATTTAACCTGTAAAACAAAGAATACTGATGTTGTTGAAAATCAGACCTTTTATGCTCAGGAGCGCATGGATATTCATATGCACGCTGAGTTATTTGTTACCTGCACATGCTGAATTAAAAATTACCCAAAGTGTTACCGGCTTGCCTGTTTCGGAAGAAACCATTAAAACCGGAGCCGAATTATTTAAGGGCAAATGTGCTTCATGTCACGCGTTGAACTCCAAAGTAGTTGGGCCTGCCCTGGCTGATGTTGGCAAAAGACGCAGTCATGAGTGGTTGTTGGCATGGATAAAAAACAACGAAAAGCTTCGCAAAAGCGGAGATGCCGATGCGATAGCCATTTATGAAGAGTACAATGGTACTGTGATGAATGCATTTGAAGATTTGAGTGATGATCAGATCAATGCCATCATTATGTACACCGAAAATGGCGACCTCGATGCTGCACCGGTTGAAGAAGGAGCAAAAGAGCCCACGGTAACTGACCCTAAACTTATAAAAAGGGTGAATTGGGGATTGGTACTGATGCTGGTAATTGTTGGGTTGATTGTTGTCATGATCATCAAAATCATTGAATTAGTCAGCAAATTGACCGGTCGGGAAGTGATTCGCTGGAATAATGTGAATGCGAATCTGATGATGATTTTCCTGGTAGTCGGCATGTTCTTTTGCGGTTATGAATTCATGGTACATGGCAAATATTTTCTTCCTGCTTCTGCATCAGAGCACGGCGTGAAGCTTGACCAAATGATGAATATTACGTTCGCCATTACCATGTTTGTTTTTGTCATTACGCAGATTCTATTGTTCTATTTCGCATTCAAATACCGCAAGAAAAAGGATGTTAAGGCTTTGTATTATCCCGAAAATGACAAATTAGAGATGATATGGACCGTGATACCTGCGATAGTCTTAACCGTTTTGGTTATTGGTGGGTTAACGGCATGGCAAAACATTACCAAAGATCCGGAAAAAGGCACTCCTGAAGTTGAACTTTTTGCCTATCAGTTTGGATGGTCTGCCAGATATCCCGGAAACGACGGTGTATTGGGAAATGCCAATTACAATCTTATTTCGGGTACCAATCCGCTTGGTGTAGCCGTGAATCATGAAGCAGAAGCCCTGATTGCTGAACTGGAAGAAGCGATTAAAGGGGTAGAAGCTCAAATAGCAGGTTTACCAAAGGAACTCGGCAAATTAAAGAGCACCTTGGGCGGACTTGAAGGAGACGAACGCCGCAGCCATTTGAATAAAATATGTGAATATGAGAATGGCACCATGGAATCTGAATTGCGTAAAGAAATCAGAAGAAAACAGACTCAGATTATTCGAATCAAAGCCGCATTGGAGAAGAAGACATTCTTCACTTCTGCGTCTGCGGATGATGTGGTAACAGATGAAATTCACTTGCCGGTTAACCAAATGGTAACCTTGAAACTGAGATCCAGGGATGTAATTCATAGCGCTTATTTACCCTATTTCAGAGCCCAGATGAATGTGGTTCCGGGATTGCCAACCCAGTTTACTTTCAGACCTACGACCACTACGGAAGAGATGAGAAAAACGCTGGGTGACAATGAATTTGACTACCATGTAGTATGTAATAAGATTTGCGGGAATGCGCACTTCAACATGAAGATTAAAGTAGTTATTGAATCAGAAGCTGATTATAAAAAGTGGTTGGCTACAAAGGCTGCAACATTTGTAAAAAAGGCTGAAACTGAAGACAAACCGGCAGTTGAGTCCGCTGATTCTACCGCAACAGCATCTATTATTAAAACCCCATTATTAGTAACCAAATAAAATAAGATCATGAGTACTCACGCACACGACGCGCACGATCACGGACATCATAAAGAAACCTTTATTTCGAAGTATGTCTTCAGTATGGATCATAAAATGATCTCCAAACAATTCCTCATCACAGGAATTATTATGGGGGTTATTGGTATGTTATTGTCCATCTTATTCAGGTTACAATTGGCATGGCCTGACACCTCCTTTCCTATTCTGGAAGCTTTGTTAGGCAAATGGGCTCCGGACGGAAAACTTGACTCCGGATTTTATATGGCTATGGTAACCATTCACGGTACCATTATGGTGTTTTATGTGCTTACCGCAGGATTGAGCGGAACATTCTCCAATTTATTAATTCCATTACAAGTGGGTGCCCGGGATATGGCTTCTCCATTTATGAATATGTTGAGTTATTGGTTCTTTTTCCTATCCAGTGTGGTATTACTCGCATCATTTGCTGTTGAAACAGGACCTGCTTCCGGTGGATGGACCATTTATCCTCCACTGAGCGCCTTACCCAAGGCGATGCCCGGTTCCGGGGCGGGAATGACCTTGTGGCTCATTGCGATTATTTTGTTCATTGTTTCTGCTTTGTTAGGTGGTATCAATTATATCTCTACCGTTCTGAATATGAGAACCAAAGGTATGAGTATGAATAGATTGCCTTTGACCATTTGGGCGTTTTTCCTCACTGCCGTTCTTGGTTTGTTGAGTTTCCCGGTATTGTTGGGCGCAGGATTATTCCTGATGTTCGACCGTATGGCCGGCACCAGTTTCTATCTGTCTGACATCTGGTTGAACGGAGTTGGAGCATTGGAAAATACCGGTGGTAGCCCAATTTTATTCCAACACTTATTTTGGTTCTTAGGTCACCCTGAGGTATACATTATTATTATGCCGGCTTTGGGTATCACATCTGAAGTGATTTCCGTAAATGCACGCAAACCTATCTTCGGGTACACGGCCATGGTTATATCATTGATTGGTATTTCCTTCTTGTCATTTTTAGTATGGGGGCACCATATGTTCATTACCGGTATGAATCCTTTTCTCGGAACGGTCTTTCTCATCATGACACTGATCATTGCCGTCCCGTCTGCAGTAAAAACGTTCAACTATCTGGCTACTTTGTGGAAAGGTAGCATACGATTTACCAATGGGATGATGTTTGCGATCGGATTGGTTTCCTTGTTCATTACCGGAGGTTTAACGGGTATTTTCCTGGGAAATGCCACGCTTGACATTCAATTACACGACACCTATTTCGTGGTTGCGCATTTCCATTTGGTGATGGGTAGTGCGGCAATTTTTGGAATGATGGCAGGTATTTACCACTGGTATCCAAGAATGTTTGGACGCATGCTGAATAAGCCATTGGGTTATATACACTTCTGGTTAACTTTTATATCTGCATATGTGGTATTCTTCCCGATGCATTTTATGGGTCTGGCCGGTGTTCCGAGAAGATATTACCAATTCACGTTATTGCCTGAATTTGGTGTATGGATGGATGTGAATGTGTTGATTACTGTAGGTGCCATTATTGGAGGTTTGGCTCAGATTGTATTCCTGTATAACTTCTTCTCCAGCATGATAAATGGAGAAAAAGCAGAACAGAATCCATGGGGTGCCAATACATTGGAGTGGACTGCTCCGGTTGAACACATACACGGTAACTGGCCAGGAGAAATTCCTACTGTATATCGTTGGCCTTATGATTACAGCAAACCCGGGTATGATACCGATTTCATACCTCAAAATGTACCGGATGAAGGCAGTTTGGAAGAAACCGCTCATGCGCCATCACCGGTAGTAAAAGAAGAAAAAGTTATTGATGATAATCATACTGTAATGTTTTCAGCCCTTTTAAGAAAATGGCTGGGACTGAGCAGGGCATAATGACAAAAAACGAAGAAAGATTTTATAGATTTTGCCTGTACACGATCGTATGTGTGACATTGTTATTTTTTCTCGGTGGTTTGGTTCGATCCACGGGTTCCGGAATGGGATGCCCCGATTGGCCACTCTGCTTCGGAAAGATCATACCACCCATGAATGCGGACCAATTGCCGGCTGACTATAAGGAGACCTTTCTGGAAAAACGAAAATCGAAAATAGAGAGATTTATCAAACTTTTGGAACGAAACGGAATGCATAAAGAAGCAGAAAAAATCAAACAGTCTCCGGCATTGCTGGTGGCTCATGATTTTAATACTGCCACGGCATATACCGAATATATCAATAGATTATTTGGTGTATTGACGGGATTTTTTATGCTATTAACACTGTTTTTTAGTTTAAAAATGCCCGGATCCAAATATTTTGTACTTTGGTCTATGCTCGCCCTGGTAATGATCGTTTTTAACGGTTGGCTGGGATCCATAGTTGTTGATAGCAACCTGTTTCCCGGTCTGGTATCGGTTCATTTTATTTTCGCATTTGCGGCCATTGTATTTTTAATGTTGGCCTGGCATCACGGCAAAGGGTATTCAATTCAAACCAAAATGCTCGCATCGTACAGGTACTTGTTCGTTTTTGTGTTTCTGGCCTCCTTCATACAAATATTCTCGGGCATCAACGTAAGAACGCTTGTTGAAACTCGTTTCCCGGATGAAATGATCAGTCTGGATGCATTTTTAAATTTGGGAAATGGATTTGATTTTCACCGATATTTCCCCGGAATTATTTTAGTGGTATTAAGTTATTTTCTGCTGAAAGGAAAATTGCAGAAGGAGCACAATCGACTCTATCAATTATTGTGGGTTTTGTGGGTTATTGCCTTGTTACAAATTAGTACAGGTGCCATGAACATTGTCATGCATTTGCCCACTTTCGCCCAGGTTGGTCATATTACCCTTGGTTCATTATTATTTGTCATGAGCCTCGAGGCTTTGATCAGAAGCTTTAGAACACAGCACATTTGAAAACAGTATCCTTACATATCGCATCCAACTGGAAAAGCAAGGTGGTAGATTATCACCAGCTGATGAAAACCAGATTAACACTTTCGGTGGTCATCAGCGCAGTGTTGGGATTTTTACTTGCTCCTGAAAGTTCCGCGTCAATTTCTGTATTATGGGCGGTGATTACCGGCGGATTTCTCGTTGTGGCATCCGCAAATGGTATCAACCAGGTGATTGAAAAGAATTTCGACAAACTTATGATTCGCACATCGAACAGACCAGTTGCCACAGGGCGAATGAGTGTGTCGGAAGCTGTAATCTTTTGCCTGATATCCGGAATTACCGGAGTTTATATTCTGGCTACGTTTTTAAACCCTTTGAGTGGATGGCTGGGCTTTATTGCTTTAATATCGTACGGATTTTTATATACCCCCCTTAAGAGAATCACTCCTTTTGCCGTCGTTGTTGGCGCAGTTCCGGGAGCCATTCCTCCTATGTTGGGCTGGGTCGCAGTAACAAATCAAATTGATTTGGGTGCCATTTTTGTATTCACCCTTCAATTTATATGGCAATTCCCACACTTCTGGTCCATAGCCTGGATTTTAGATGAAGATTACCGCCGAGCTGGATATACCCTTTTGCCTGCTAAGAATGGAATTGGCAAGAAAAGTGCGTTTTATACACTTTTTTACACTTCGGTTTTGGTTCCTTTGGCCATGGTACCTTATGTTCTCGGGATTTCCGGTATTATCTCCGGCATTTTTGCCGTGTTGGCCGGACTCGTGTTACTAAGACAGGCCTACCTCCTATATCAAAGCTGCAATGTTTCCGAAGCAAAGAAGCTCATGTTTATGACCATTGCATACAATACATTGGTTTTGCTCGCCTATTTGATTGACAAAGTTTAACATGGAAATGAGTCACACATCGATAGAAAAAGAAACACGCAAGCTGGAACCTAAGAAATTCAGCCTGTGGTTGCTGATTATAGGCATGTCGATGTTGTTTGCTGCCTTTACCAGTGCATATATCGTGCGTCAGGCGGAGGGGAATTGGTATCCATTCGAATTGTCACCGATGTTCGGATATAGCACCATGGTAGTGATTTTGAGCAGTATAACTATGTATCTGGCATATCGGGCTGCTAAAAATGACGAATTGACTCAGCTCAAATCAGGCATTGTGGCCACCATTTTACTCGGGCTGCTGTTTAGTGTATTGCAGTATTTAGGTTGGAAAGAAATGGTCGATAACCGATTGTTTTTTATCAATCCCGACGATGGCACTAAGGTATCCGCTTCTTTTTTATATGTAATCAGCGGAACACACTTGCTACACTTATTAGGAGGAATTATCTTTCTGATGGTGGTTTTGTACAAAAGTTTCAAATTTCAAGTTCATAAAAAAAACCTGCTCACCCTTCAAATGTGTCAGACCTATTGGCATTTTGTAGGGATTTTGTGGGTGTATTTATATTTATTTTTCCAATTAACAAGACAAGTATAATTATATGTCCGGACACGCCATTTCAACCAACAAATCAAATTCATGGAGCGGAGGAAGTTCTCCTTTCAAAGTGAGCTACGGCAAGCTGATGATGTGGATTTTCCTTTTGTCAGATGCATTTACATTTTCGTCATTACTGATCGGTTACGGTGCTTTGAGATTTAGCTATCCATCTCCACAGGCCAATGAGATTAAAGTGATGAGTCATCTGGAGGAAAACTTCGTAGAACAAATGCAGGAAGCCGGACAATTTTCAGTTGATCATTGGCCCTCACCGGATTTGGTTTTCAACCATTTCCCTTTCTTGCATGGTTTGCATTTACCCTTGTTTTTCGTGTCTTTGATGACATTTATACTCATTTTTAGCAGCGTTACCATGGTATTGGCTGTAGAAGCCGGGCACCGCGGGGCTAAATCTGAAGTCGGGAAATACATGTTCTATACCATTTTAGGTGGACTGGCCTTCCTGGGCTGTCAGGCATGGGAATGGACACAATTCATCACAGAAGGAGCTACATTAAATGGAAACCCTTTCGGACCTCCGCATTTTGCCAACCTTTTCTTTATCGTAACAGGATTCCACGGTTTTCACGTATTTAGTGGGGTTGTGTTGAATGTTATTATATATCTGAACGTTTTGAAAGGTACCTATGAAAAAAGAGGACATTACGAAATGGTTGAAAAAGTTGGTTTATACTGGCACTTTGTAGACCTGGTTTGGGTATTTGTATTCACATTCTTTTATCTTATCTAATCTTTTAATCCGCATTTTATGACCTCACATAACACACACCACGACGACGGAAACTACGATCCTATCACCTACGTTCCACATCCTGAAACACATGGAACCAAGGATATTTGGGTGAAATTCTGGATATTATCCGGTATCACAGTGCTGGATATCTTTATGTATTTTGCGTTTCCACCAAACATGATCCGAAACGTACTTTTCATCGCTTTCGGTATCATAAAAGCATTTTACATTGTTGGAACTTTTATGCACCTCAAACATGAAAGGCTCAACCTTATGCTAACCATTCTGTTGCCCATCATTTTCATCATTTTCTTCATCGTTTGGATGCTGTATGAAGGAAATTTCTGGGGTACAGTCTAGTTCATGCGCTCTAAACTTTCCAGGATATATCTGATCCTGCTGATTTTGATACCCGTCATCTGGGTAATTATCTGGAAACAGGGTCAACATACACATAGTTCTCTCCCTGTTTACGGAGACGTAGAAATGAGCGGAGATACGGTTCCTTACACGATTCCACCCTTTTCCTTTATTGACCAGGATGGTCAGGTGGTGACAGAAAAGGACTTCGAAGACAAAATATATGTGGCCAACTTTTTCTTCGCAACCTGTCCGGACGTATGCCCGGAAATGAATCAGAACATGAGCATGGTCTATGACAAATTTAAGGATCATCCTGAAGTCAGATTCATCAGCCATACCGTTCATCCTGAACACGACACAGTGCCGGTTCTAAAAGCGTATTCCGATAAATTACATGCAAAATCCGGAAAATGGTATTTCGTTACAGGCAGAAAATCAGAGATATACAGCTTAGCTGAAAACAGCTATAAAGTAACGGCAACCAAAGGAAGTAAACCAGCTGATTTCATACACAGCGAATTGCTCGTATTGATCGACGAAAAAAAACAAGTTCGGGGTTACTATGAAGGAAGAGATTTTGAGCAAATAAAAAAACTAATGGACGGTATAAAGGTTTTATTAAAAGAGAAGAAACATTGATAGACGTCTTTTATGAACAATGAGAAATTGATTTTCAGATGGGTAATGGCCGTATCCATTTTGGTATTTGCAACGGTTATTATTTTGAACCGCAAACTCATCACTCCCCCTGAAACCATACCGAATTTTATTTATGCCTTACCTACGCTAAACGCTCTGATCAATGGGACCTGTAGCATCCTGCTTGTGACTTCCTTGTATTTTATTCGCAGAAAGAAGGTTCAAATTCATAAAATGATCAATTTGACCACCTTTTTGCTTTCATCGTTGTTCCTGGTTTCTTACATTCTTTTTCATTTTTATGTAGATGAGACACATTTTGGAGGTGAAGGCTGGATTAAAACCATCTATTATATCATTCTGATCAGTCATATTATTCTGGCGGCCATCGTGTTGCCGTTAATTCTGCTATCCTTTTATTACGGATTGGGCATGCAGGTTGAGAAGCACCGAAAATTGACGAGAATTGCTTTCCCTGTGTGGTTATATGTGACGGTTACCGGAGTTATCGTATACTTAATGATATCTCCCTATTACACTTTCTGATATTATTCCCTTAATTTCGTTGTCGATTCATCCTTGAAGAATACCATCATTTCCATACTTCAGCGTGTGCTCGGCTTCGGGAATTACCTATTCCTGTTTTCCTGGTTTAAGGTATGTACCTTGCGCAGAGACAGAAGGGAAAACGATTTCTTTCACTTTCTCTCCCTCCTCAATGAGAAAGATGCGGTTTTAGATATCGGTGCCAATATTGGCTTTATGACATACCATCTCGCCAGAAAAGTAAAAAGCGGAAAGGTATTTGCATTTGAGCCGGTACCTGAAAATATCCGAACCATTTTGAGGATTAAGAAGTTTTTCAGACTTAAAAATATTTTTCTTCAAGATTATGCTCTTGGCAATGAAAAGCAAATGCTCACGATGGTAATGCCTGTAATTGGAAAAGCAAAGAAACAAGGATTAAGCCACGTTACTCAAAATACTTCGGGTGAAGAAGGTATTATTTTTCATGTTGAACAGAACAGATTGGACGACCTGAGAATTTTGAAGGAAGAAAAAATTCAGGGGATCAAAATAGATGTGGAGAATTACGAATTTCAGGTTTTTGAAGGCGCAAAGGATCTATTACAAAAGAACATGCCAATAGTTTATTGTGAGCTTTGGAAAAATGAAAACAGGGATCTGTGTTTTCACATGATGAAAGCGTTGGGGTACGAAGTCATGATTTTGAGCAATCGTAAGCTCGTTCATTTTGAAGATGATAAGCATCATACTCAGAATTTTTTCTTTATGCCGAATACCCTGTAAATTTGCAGTAATGAAAAGAAATTTATTCGCGTTGGTTTTGTTCCTTTTCATTTCAACTATGAGTGCGAATGCACAATGTCCAATGTGCAGAAGTGCGGTTGAAAGTGCCATGAAAGAAGAAGGAAACACAAAAGGCAAAGGATTGAATAAAGG
>CAZTGZ010000016.1:0-11159 GCA_964613385.1 uncultured Chitinophagaceae bacterium | reverse complement strand
TTGCTGTTGCCGGAGGCGCCTGGTGGTATCAACGCAAAAAGAAATGAATCAGGAATTTCCGAGTGCCTGGAGCTCTTTTGTGGAAGGCAAATGTCCTCAATGCAGAGAGGGGAAGATGTTTAAAACCGGTCCTTTCAACTTAGGTCATTTCCGGGAAATGCACACACATTGCCCTGTTTGTAACGTAAAATTCGAACACGAGCCCGGTTTCTTCTGGGGAGCTATGTACTTCAGCTATGCTTTGGTAGTTGCACTTTGCGTTACTTTAGGAATCATTATCTTCACGATTTATGACGAACCCGGATTGTGGACCAGCAGCGGAACGATTATCGGTATAACCTTATTTGCCTCGCCTTTCATATTTAGATTAAGTCGCAAACTCATGGTTTACCTGACAGCTCCATACCGTCATTTTAACCCTGAAATGAGAAGCGACTTTACGAAGGATTAATCATTTTCTTCTTTGGATGCGGCTTTTACCGGTCCATCCAACGCTTTTTCCTTGATTTTCAATTCAATTTCGTCTGATAGTTCGGGATTGTCGAGCAATAATTGCTTTACCGCATCTCTCCCCTGCCCCAGTTTAGTTCCATTGTAGCTGAACCAGGCACCGCTTTTTTGTACTATGCCATGTTCAACACCAAGATCAACAATCTCACCTACTTTAGATACGCCCTCACCGTACATGATATCAAATTCCACTACCCTGAAAGGCGGAGCTACTTTATTCTTGGCTACTTTTACTTTCACCCTGTTCCCGGTAATCTCCAGACTATCTTTAATTTGACCAATCCTGCGAATATCCAATCGTATGGAAGCATAGAATTTTAAGGCATTTCCACCTGTTGTGGTCTCCGGATTCCCGAACATCACGCCTATTTTTTCACGTAACTGATTGATAAATATGCAGATGCATCCGGTTTTATTGATTGTTCCGGTAAGTTTTCTCAGAGCCTGTGACATCAATCTTGCCTGTAAGCCCATTTTGGAATCACCCATATCTCCTTCAATCTCTGCACGGGGCACCAAAGCGGCAACAGAATCGATTACAATAACATCAATGGCTCCGGAACGGATTAAGTTATCGGCAATTTCGAGCGCCTGCTCTCCATCATCAGGCTGAGAGATTAACAGATCTGCGGTATTGATTCCGATTTTTTCGGCATAAAATTTATCGAAGGCGTGCTCTGCATCAATGAATGCAGCCATGCCACCTTTTTTTTGGGCTTCAGCGATACAATGCATCGCCAGAGTGGTTTTCCCCGATGATTCTGGTCCGTAAATTTCTATGATTCTTCCCCTCGGAAATCCTCCAACTCCAAGTGCCATATCCAATCCCAGGGAACCTGTGCTTATAACTTCAACTTTGGAGACTGAATCGTCATCCATTTTCATTACAATACCCTTACCATAAGACTTTTCCAATTTGTCTATGGTCATTTTAAGGGCTTTGAATTTTTCTGCTTGTTCTGCTTTATTCATCTTTCAGGGCGATTTTTCAACCCTTCAAAAATACACTAGCATAACTCCCCCCTGCGCACACCTTCGTGCTGTGTTGATAAATAATCGACAGATACAAATGGGAGTTACAGGATTTTCGGCCTGTATATGGAAATTCATAAAATAGTGTTCCCATTTGTATCGTTCTCTGTGGAAAGATTCTGCCCTCAGGTGTTCTGTTATGCTATAAATTTGATGCCATATGACCGAGAGAATGAAAGGTTTTGTTTTTCTTTATGTTCTGATTTTGGTTTCATCCGCTGTATTTGCCCAAACGGATTCCAGTGAACTGCAGAAATACACGGTTGAAACGAAATACCGGCCAAAACTAAACGACGCCAGAAAGGTGGACATATATCCGGAATCCGATGATGAAAGACCGGAACCACCAGTGTTTACCTACGATATTCCTCAATTCAGATATAAAGTGGCATCGGTTTACAGACAGAGCGATGCGGTAAATCTGAAAAGCGACCAACCCGAGCCCATTCCCTACAGTATGATAAAACTGGGCTTCGGGAATTATACATCCCCTTTGGCTGAAATCTATTTGAATAGTGGAAGGAGCGAGAAATATTCCTACGGTGCCAGAATCAAGCATTTAAGCGCCCAGGGAAAGCCTGAGCACGCCGATTTCAGTCATAATGGTCTTGGCATTTATGGAAAAAAAGAAAGCAATAACAAGAGGTTAAGTGGCAAATTGGATTTTGACCGGAATGTTTTTCATTTCTATGGTTATCCGGACACCCTGAAATTCGAAAAGGGTCATGTAAACCAAATTATTAATGACATATATGGCAATGTACATTTCGACAATGTGCCATCTAGACAAAAGTTTGGTCATGCAACGGACCTGGATTTTTATTATTTTTCTAATCTTCAGGGTGATGAATTTGACCTGAAAGGCAGCAACTTAATTGCGGTGAATATTAAGGAAGGCAGGTTGAAGTTTAAGACATCCGTTGATTATATGCAAGTCAACCAGGATACCGGAAAATTCAGCCGGACATTTATCGAGCTGTTTCCGGTGTATGATTTCAGTTTCAAAAAGATAGACTTCAACGTGGGATTCAGATTCACCTATTTGTTAGATACTCAAGGAGGCCGTGCATATCCAAATGGATATTTAAAGGCGAAACACGACATTGTAAAAGACAAGTTGAGGTTCGAAATGGGACTGGATGGTGGATTGAAGGCCAATACGCTCAAGTCTCTGTCTAATACCAATCCTTTCTTAAACGGACGTCCGGTGCTAGACAACACTTATGAGCCTTATCGGGTGCATGCTTCCTTAACGGGAGCCTTAAAAAACTTCATGGATTTTCAATTGGGAATTTCTCAGTCCGGGCTAAACAAATTGCCGCTGTATTTATTGGACTCAGGCCAGATTCCAACTTTTTCTGTTATTTATGACGACGGTTCATTGTTCAGATTTTTCGGCAAATTACAGTTTAATGTAAATGACCATCTCAAGATCTGGGTGCATGGCGCATTGATGAATTACAACATGAAAGTTCAGGATTATGCCTGGCAATTACCTTCCTTTGAGGCTTCTACCGGAATTTCCTATTCGGTTAAGGAAAAATGGTCCTTCAGGTTTCAGACCTATGCTGCCGGAGACAGGTACCAACAGTTAAGAACTCCAATCGTAAAGGCCAAAAAACTTGCCCCTTATGTTGATTTGAATTTGTTCGTAGATTATAAATTCCGGCCACATCTTAACTTCTTTGCACAAGTGGCCAATATCAGCAATGGCAGATATCAACAATGGTACAGTTATCCGGTATACGGTCTGAATGCGCTTGCCGGAGTAATCTATAAGCTTTGAGCATAACTTGGTGAAAACTTTAAGTGTTTAAAGTTTATTATTGCGAACATGGAAATCGTTGACCTGGTCAGTGACTTACTTTACCGCCACAACTGTGTAATTATACCCGGCTTAGGCGGTTTTGTGGCCAACTATTCTCAGGCAAAATACAAGGAAGACAGCCACACTGTTTACCCTGCCCGTAAACGAATCGCCTTCAATCAGAGTCTTTCAGATAATGACGGTTTATTGATTTCCAAATTAAGCCGGTATAAAAACATCACTTATTTAGAAGCAGAGAGTCTGATAGATGAGTTTGCGGCCAATGTGCTTCAAAGACTGCATGAGTTCAAAAGCTTTGAGTTTAAAAACCTTGGGACTTTTTATCTGACCAGGGAATCTAAATTGGTTTTTGTACCGTATGAAGGCTTGAATATGCTGCCCGGATCCTTTGGTTTGAGTCCTGTTAAACTCCGTCCCATCAAACAAACGACGCAGTTCATTCAGGAACCGGTTATAACCACTGCGGAGGAAAAAGTAATTGAGTTACAAGCAGAGCCGAAAGTATCTAAACAGACTTTCCTCAAGAGAATCTGGCCCTGGGTGAGTTCAGCGGCAGTTGTCATGTTTTTAGGATTGGCCTATCAGTTCTTCAGCCAGACAGAATTTCCTGAATGGACCCATTCAAAGGATCAAAAAGCGGGATATGTTCATTTCGACAGCGCTCCTGAAAAAGAAGTAAATCATCCTCCGGTTATCAAAGAACAGGCGAAGGAAGTTAGGCCTGAAAAAGCAACAGTGACTGAGAAAAAACCGTTTGAAACTCCGGTAAAACAGAAAATCACAACCATTGAAGAGCAACCACAAGTTGATCAGAATAAATCAGAATCCAAAACTACAGATCCGGATTGGCTGGTAAAGTGGAAATCTATGCAGGCAGCCCCGGTTTACCATATTTCACTGGGAAGCTCAGGGTCTTTGGCCGAAATAGAGCGAAAAAAAGCTAATTTTCAAGCGAAAGGCATCACACTGGAAATAGTACCTAATGGAAAAAGCTGGATTTTAAGCTTTGAAAAATTCACGATAGAAAAAAATGCGAAGGAATATTTTCAGTTGATTCGCCGTTCTTATTCAAATGCACAATTAGTATCCATTCACAAATGAATTTAATATTATTACAAGTTAGTGCCGACACGGCAGGCTTAAGCGTAGCTAATGATAGTTCTTTGAGCATCTTAGACCTGATTATGAAGGGTGGAATCGTGATGATTCCGATTATTTTGCTCAACATTATCGGTATTTATCTGCTCATCGAAAGGTATATTACGATAAGAAAGGCAGGGAAACAGGATCCCCTTTTCATGAAACGCATCAAAGACATGGTTTTGGATGGGAATTTGAAGGGTGCATCCAGTTTGTGTGAGACTACAGATACTCCTGTTGCGCGCATGCTCGAAAAGGGATTGTCTAGAATAGGCAAGCCTTTAAAAGACATACATGTGGCGGTTCAGAATACAGGAAGATTGGAAGTATATAAACTGGAGCGTGGAATGAACACATTGGCCACCATTTCGGGAGCCGCACCGATGTTGGGTTTCCTGGGAACTGTTACCGGTATGATCAACACCTTTCACGGACTGTCGCAACAGGCTGAAACCATTGATGCAGGTATGCTCAGTGGAGGTATATACGAGGCCATGGTTACAACAGTAGCAGGATTGGTCGTTGGAATTTTTGCCTATGTGGCCTATAATCAATTGACATCCATGATTGAAAAGGTGATTTTCAAAATGGAAGCGAATACCGTGGAATTCCTGGATATTTTACACGAACCATCTTAAGCAACCGATATGGAATTACGGTCCAGAAGTAAGGTAAAAGCTGAATTCAGCATGTCATCCATGACGGATATTGTATTTCTATTGCTTATTTTCTTTATATTGACTTCCACGGTGGTAAAAGAACCTATCTTAAAAATTCTTTTACCCAAAGGTGCCAAAGACAATGTGATCAAGCAAAATATCCGCCTCATGGTGGATAAAGACCTGCAATACGCCATAGATGAAAGAATTGTGAGTTTTGATCGTTTACCAGATGAGATGAATGCTGTATTAATGCAAAATCCAGGTGCAACCGTTTCTATATATGGCGATAAAACCGTGAATTACGAAAAAGTAATGGAATTGGTTTATTTGGTCAACCAGTTAGGCGGTAAGCCGGTTTTGGCATTAGAACCAGTTAAATAATAAAGACATGTCTGTACTCAGCAACGAAAACGACAGAAAGGGCATATTGGGAACGGTATTGTTTCATGTTATTCTGTTCCTGATAATGTTGATTACAGGTTTCGGAAGTGTTCCACCTTTAGACAGTGATAATGGTGGGGTAACCGTTAGTTTTGGTGAACCTGATATGGGAGGAGATGGAGGAGCACCTCAAAGTTCGTCCAGTGCAGCTCCCCCACCGTCATCTTCGGAAGAATCCATGGTTACCTCAGAAAGTGAAGCACCGGAAGTTGACGCCGTTGAAAAACCTGTTAAAAAAACAAATAATACGACCACCAACACAAAAAACACTGAGACAACGGAACAAAAACCGAGCATAGACCCACGATTGAAGGCACAGCTTGAAAAAATGAAGAAAAAGACCGGACAAAAACCCGGTGAAGGTGACGAAGAAAAAGAAGGCAAAGAAGGTAAGCCCGAAGGAACAGAAGACGGGGATCCTGATGGTATTGGAAAAGGGACCTTAGGGAAAGGAATTAGCTATAATTTGAAAGGGTTTACCGTACAGGGACAGCCCAATATTGTCAATAATTCCGAACAATATGGAAAAGTGGTTGTGGCCATTTGTTTGAATAAAAGCGGTAGAATTATTTCAACAAAATTGGGAAAAGGCAGTACCACCAATGATTCCTATCTCTACAATCTTTCCGTCAATGCCATCAAAGAATTGAAATATATTCCTTTAGGAGAATTGAGCAGCGAAACCAATTGCGGGAATATTACCATTATATACGAAAGGCAGTAATCAATATTTCACCCATTGGGTCGAATGCAACATCACTTGTTTGTCGTTAAAAAAGCGCACAAAATAAGTACCTTTAGCCAAAGATTCTGTTTCAAATTCAGATTCAACCGGCTCAGAATGATTAATGTACACCGTCTTTTCCATCAGTTTTTTACCGTTTAAATCATAAAGGGTGATGAGTACATCGGTTCTTTGTGTAGACCGAATCCGAACATTCATAACCGATCGACCCGGATTCGGGTATACAGTTATCTGATTGAATATTTCATATTGGATGTATCCAACAGATCCGGATTTGATGCTATCCGGTTGTTCAAATCCCTGATTGAGCATAAACGTACCCGTTATTCCGGTGGCCGTTACCGGTTCCCCTACATTTTGTAATAATAGGTTTCCCTCAACCGTATTACTCTGGCCGCCATAGCTTCCAATTACCTGTCTGTCAAGGGTTTGAGCATAACCCGGGATAGACCATCCTGCCAAAAAAATGATTAGATATCTCATTTCTGCTTTTCTAATTCGATGAGTCTGAGTTCAAGCGCTTCCAGTCTCAGCTTTAACGCTTTGTTTTCTTCATTCAGTTCTTTCACACTTTGTACCAATGGAATAACCAGGTCTCCATAACGCATCTGATACAAAGGACTCTTTGCACCCGGTCTGTCTAAACCGGTGAACTGAGCGCCAGTGGACATCATTACAGAGTCAACTTCCTGTGCCAATAATCCATTGAAGCGCATATCTTCCAGAGCATAACGATCTTTCCAGTCTCCGGTCATTTTCACGCCCAACATTTCTTCCTGTTGATGCAAGTCTATCTGGTAACTCACAGGTCTTAAACCAGTGATGAATTCCAAACCCGGAACATCTTCACGTATGTTGTGTTTGATACGGGCATCACTATAGGTGGTAATGGATCCAACCTGAGCGCGAATTCCTGTGATGGACGTATTGCCCAGGGTGATTTCATTGCTTCCATATACAGGAGTTGCATAACCAATGGCGGTTGTATTGTCATAGTTCGAGGTATTCCAGGTTTCGGAACCCACGGAAGTGTTAAAAGATCCACCACCGGTAAAATACATGGAAGCATAGCCAAGCGCAGTGTTGTGCATACCGGAATCCATAGCATGCAGCGCACTGGCTCCTAATGCTGTATTGAATCTTCCCTTGTTATTGGCCAAAGTTGAACTTCCTTGCATGGCATAATAACCCACAGCCGTATTGAATGAAATTCCACTGGAAATTCCATAATTGGCATTTTCCATTGCTAAATGGCCAATTGCAGTAGAACCATCTGTTGATTCGCTGTTATGTAATGCAAAGCTACCCAGACCAACATTATTTGATCCTCCTTCATTGTGTTCTAAGGCATAAATACCCAAGGCCACGTTGTATGATCCATTGCTGTTGTCTCTTAAACTGCGATATCCTACGGTGGTATTGAAATATCCATTGAAATCCGTTTCAAAGGCCTCCGCTCCTAACACTGTATTGTAATAACCGTGGGTGTTATAGGCTGCGCGATATCCCATAATGGTGTTTCCGGTTCCATTGGTATTGGAATACAAACTGGCCGTTCCAACCGCGGTGTTTTTTTCACCAAAAGCACCATTCAGACTGGATTTGGCACCAATGGCCACATTGGATGAAGTGATGGCCTGATACAAGGCGCTGTCTCCGATCGCTACGTTATACCAAACACTGTCGTAACCGCTGAAAAGTGCAGCAAATCCGATGGCCACATTTCGGCAGCCTTTTGTATTTTCATTCATGGCAGAATAGCCTAATGCCACGTTATAGTCGCCCGTTGTGTTCTTATATAATGACTGCGTTCCAACAGCCACATTTTGGTCACCACTTGTGTTATAATGTAATGAAGAGACCCCGATGGCGATGTTCCTATTCCCGGTCGAATTTGAACGAAGTGCGCTATTTCCTAAAACGGTATTCGAAAAACCGCTCGTGTTATCTATCATGGCCTGATACCCAACTGCAGTGTTGTTGTTTCCGGTAATATTCCCTTCCATAGTCTGAAATCCCAGAGCCACATTTCTGGAACCTTCGGTATTGGAATGTAAGCTATAATTGCCAATGGCGAGGTTTTGGTCACCTTCAGTATTGTTTTTCATGGACTTATACCCCACGGCGAGGTTGGATGATCCATCCGTATTGTAATATAAAGCGCTATCGCCAATAGCAATTTGGAAACCTTCATTTGTGTTGACGAATAATGCGGCTCGTCCGATGGCAATATTGCTATTGGCCATAGAATTGGAAAACAGTGACCATGCGCCAATACCAATATTTTCAGATCCCGACATATTGTCGTATAAGGCACCTGTACCTATTGCAATATTCTGTTGACCTTGTTGGTTGTTGTACAAAGCCCCGGCTCCAAATGCGCTGTTATTGCTGCCATTATTGTTTAACAACGCTGAAGCACCGAATGCTGTACTGTGATTGCCGGTTACGTTATACATCAAGGCTTCAAAGCCACCGGCAGTATTATTGGAGCCATATTGATTCAGATAAAGCGTTTTGCTACCCAATGCGGTATTATTACTGCCTGCAAAATTTGAGAATAATGCACTGTCCCCAATGGCTACGTTTTTACTCATGCTAAACCCGGAGTACATTGCATCCAATCCAAGAGCCACATTATTGCTACCTGAAATATTATTATTCATAGCACCCGCTCCAATGGCCACATTATTCTTGCCCGTTTGATTTCCCTGTAAAGCCCAGGCTCCAAAGGCGGAATTCAGAGAGCCCGCAGTATTGGAACTTAAACTGTGAATTCCTGACGTTGTATTAAATCCACCTGTGGTATTGGCAGTCAATGTATTATACCCCAAAGAGGTATTTGCCTCACCACTAGTATTTGAATACATAGATTGGTAACCTACGGCAGTGTTTAATGTTCCGTCGTAATTTGAAAATAAAGCCTTTGAGCCAAGTGCAATATTCAGAGCACCATATTTATTGGAATACAATGCGCTATCGCCAATGGCCAGCAAATAGTCCAGACTATCAACCGTATATAAAGATTTCGCTCCGATGGCAATATTGCTATGACCTATGGTATTTTTAGAGAGCGAAGCATATCCAACCCCAACATTATTATCACCGCTTACATTAAAGTTTAAACTCAATGGTCCAAAGGCACTATTATTCGATCCATTCGCATTGTAATACAAGCTTTGGAATCCTATACCGATATTACCGGACCCAGAAGAATTGGCATCCATTGCTAAATAACCTATTGCTATGTTCCTGTAACCAGTTGTATTGGATTTTAATGCGGAACTTCCAATAGCCACATTCGAAACACCGGAAATATTGTTTGTTAAGGTGAAACTTCCTATTGCTGTATTTTGACTTCCACTGGTATTACTGAATAACGAATTATAGCCTATTGCGGTGTTTTCGCTGCCGTCGTAATTCGCAAATAAGGTTTTCGAACCAATTGCCAAATTATACGTTCCAATCTGATTTTTATATAGTGCGCTATCACCGATTGCCAAAAGATAACTAATGTTCCCTGCATCATGAAGTGCCTGAGAACCTATTGCTATATTATTAAATCCAATGCTATTTTTTGATAATGTGGCATATCCAATTCCAATATTATGGTCGCCGATAGTGTTAAAATTTAAACTAAGAGATCCGAAAGCGTAATTGTAGGAGCCTGTGGTATTGTTATACATACTCTGGAACCCTAAGGCAATATTATTTGATCCGGATATGTTGGCATCAAGTGTTAAATAACCAATTGCCACATTTCTGAATCCGGTGGTATTTCTGCTTAGCGCAGAAGTACCCACAGCCACATTTGACCCTCCCGACGTATTGCTCAGTAACGCATAGCTTCCAATTGCGGTGTTATAATAGCCAATGGAATTATTCAATAACGAATTATATCCGATGGCGGTATTGCCGGATCCCTTGGTATTCAATGCTAAAGTCTTAGAGCCTACTGCTGTATTTTCAATTGCTTCCCCCAAACCGGTTGCACCCTGCCCATTCAATTGTAAGGAACTGTCGCCAATTGCTACCAGATAATTTCTTGTTGTACTGAAGTTTAGAGCTCTGTATCCTATGGCAACATTACTACTCCCACTCGTATTAGCTGCCAAAGAAAATGAGCCAATCGCAGTATTTAGATTCCCTGAAGTGTTACTAATAGAAGAGGCAAATCCGGCTGAAACATTATAGTTTCCCGTTGTGTTTTGTTCTAAAGAAGCTTGACCTAAGGCGGTATTATTATCTCCTGTCGTATTATTTCTCAAGGAATAGGTCCCCAAAGATGTGTTCTGCCAACCAGTTTGACTCGAATTCGATTGAGAGTAACTTCCAATGGCTGTATTACTAAAAGCATTGTTTAGCCCGGCTTTGTAACCAAAACTTACAGAAACATTTGAGCTGTCAATTATTCCTGAGTGTACATTATTTATTTTAAATCTTAAGGGTTGACCATCGATAGTTCCCAAAAAGTTAGAAGATGTGGTTCCACTATTTCCGTTCAATTGCCAGCCTCCACTACCGCCTGAAGGCAAAACCACATATCCACCCAAGGAGAGAAATATGGTATCTCCGCTCATGGAAAGGTATTGCAATTCATTGGTCGGATTGTTATCGGCATCATCCACCTGATCTGTCGGAAGAACAACATAGCCGCTTCTCTCCAAGAATATGGTATCAGCCACAATGCTGAGTTGTTGAGTGTCCCTATTATCTAGAAATCGACCCAAATCTATGCTCGTAGCCCCGCTGTTACGGGTAATTCTCAACACATTTCCGGTCAATTGTAAATCCTGTATCT
>CAZTGZ010000015.1:59435-62732 GCA_964613385.1 uncultured Chitinophagaceae bacterium | reverse complement strand
TAATAATTGATTCAGCGTGCTTTCTCTTTCATCATTGGCACCTTGCATCATAGACCTGCCTCTGGCCCTACCTACCGCATCAATTTCATCTATGAAAATAATGCATGGCGCTTTCTCTTTTGCCTGTCTGAATAAATCTCTCACCCGGGAAGCACCAACACCAACAAACATCTCCACAAAATCTGAACCCGACAACGAGAAAAACGGCACTTCAGCCTCACCGGCAACTGCTTTGGCCAACAGCGTTTTACCTGTTCCCGGAGGGCCTACCAATAAGGCTCCTTTAGGAATTTTTCCTCCTAAATCTGAATATTTTTTGGGATTCTTCAGGAAATCAACAATCTCCATTACTTCCACTTTCGCTTCATCCAGGCCTGCTACATCCTTGAAAGTTACAGTTACTTTTGTGTCTTTCTCAAATAGTTGCGCCTTGGATTTACCAATATTGAATATTTGTCCGGCTCCTCCTTGTCCTCCGCCCATTCTTCTTAAAATCAAAAACCAGAATCCCGCGAATAGCGCTATCAAGAATATCCAATTCAGGATGCCGTCATAGTTCTTCTCCCGCACAGTATCAACAACTACGCGGTCATCTATGGCAACATCGAGCTGAGCCTCTGAGATTTTCTGATCAAAACGATCGAAGTCTCCAATATCACTTAAGCTGTAAACGGGTGCATCAGAAGCTGCGAGCAGGCCTCTTTCCTTGATATGTTTCTGATGTTCGGTCTTCTTTTGGGCATCGTCAGTTAGAAAAATCTGTGCTCTTTCCCGATTGATGACAACTACTCTCTTAACATCGCCATTTCTGACCATTTCGAGTAATTCCTTCATACTGATGTTCTTACCCTGTTCGGCAGGGAAAAACATCATACCGAGGAAAATGGCAGCAACAATGATGTAAATCCAATAAAAGTTAAATCCCCTCCCCTCACTCTTTTTTCTCATATTCGGATCATCACCCCCCTTGGAGTTGTTGCGATTTGAATCTGATCCTTCCTGATCTTTTTTAAAAACGATCCGGGTCTTTTTTTCCTGTTTGGAATCTGGCATAGCTTAATTTATGGTTCAAAAGTACATTTTGGGAGTCAATGTTTATGCCAAAGGATTTTGCGCCCTTTTGACAGGTTAATTAACAAAACTGCCGCGGTAATGATTTAACTGAACGCAACCTTACGCCAAACAGTGCATTTTTTCGACTAATTTTGACCTTTTAATTCAAATATGTACGAAACACTCAAACCTATTTTGGAACGTGAGCTTCAACAGATTAAAGAAGCCGGCCTTTTTAAATCCGAAAGGATTATCGCCTCTCCACAGGGAGCTGATATTAAATTACAAAACGGAAGTGAAGTCATTAATTTCTGTGCAAACAATTATTTGGGTCTGTCTTCTCACCCTACGGTAACAGAAGCAGCTAAAAAAAGCATTGATACGCATGGATATGGTATGTCGAGTGTTAGGTTTATTTGCGGAACCCAGGACATACACAAAACACTGGAGGCTAAAATTTCCGGATTCCTCGGAACTGAGGACACCATCTTATATGCCGCTGCTTTTGATGCAAATGGTGGTGTTTTCGAACCCTTGTTTAATGAAGAAGACGCCATTATCAGCGATGAACTGAATCATGCTTCCATAATAGACGGAGTGCGTTTGTGTAAAGCGGAAAGGCAACGTTACAAGCACAATGACATGGCGGACTTAGAGGCAAAACTTCAAGCCTGCAGCCATCATCGAAACCGAATTATTGTAACCGATGGAGTATTCTCTATGGACGGAACCATAGCCAATCTAAGTGCCATTTGCGATTTGGCAGACCGCTATCGCGCCTTAATTATGATTGACGAATGCCATGCCAGCGGATTTATGGGTGCCACCGGAAGAGGAACTCACGAACATTGCGGTGTAATGGGCAGAATTGATATTATTACCGGCACACTCGGCAAAGCGTTGGGTGGAGCATCGGGAGGATTCACTTCGGGGCGAAAGGAAATTATTGAAATGCTGAGACAGAGGTCCAGGCCTTACTTATTCAGTAATACATTGGCGCCCTCCATCACAGGGGCTTCCATCGCTGTGATAGACATGCTGAGTGAAACGACTGAGCTTCGCGACAGATTACATGCAAATACTGCATATTTCAGAGCGGAAATAACCAAGGCGGGATTTGACATTAAGCCGGGTACACATCCAATTGTCCCAATTATGTTATATGATGCGGTTCTTTCTCAAAAAATGGCTGCGGCCCTACTGGAAGAAGGAATTTATGTCATTGGTTTCTATTTCCCTGTGGTTCCTAAGGGACAAGCGCGAATCAGGGTTCAGATTTCTGCCGGTCATTCGAGAGAACATTTGGATAAAGCCATTGCAGCATTTACCAAAGTTGGAAAATCGCTGGGAGTTATCGGATGAGGTTCCAAACCCGGAATAACCATAAGAAAAAAAGCATTTCACCTTTCTGACAACCAGAATTAATATGAAAATTGATTTAAGCAATCGTACAGCCCTGATAGGCGGAGGTTCTGATGGAATTGGAAAGGCCATCGCCATTGAGATGTCTAAAGCCGGCGCAAGGATTATTCTTTTGGCCAGAAATGAAGCAAAAATCAAGGGAGTCATGGCACAGTTAGAAGGTGGTGCCAATAAACATCTGTACCGGGTTGTTGACTTTCAACATACAGATCAAATAGGCGCAATCGTTTCTGAATTGGCAGAAAATTATCCTATTGATATTCTCGTGAACAATTCAGGTGGTCCTGCATCCGGACCCATATTTTCTGCAGAAATATCCGCATTTGAGTCGGCCTTTCGCCAGCATTTATTAGCCAATCACGTGCTGGCACAAGCGCTCATTCCCGGAATGAAAGGGCGATCATTTGGCCGGATTATCAATGTAATCAGTACTTCTGTCAAAGTACCTTTAAAAGGTTTAGGTGTATCAAATACCATTAGAGGTGCAGTTGCGAATTGGTCTAAAACCCTGGCCAATGAAACTGCTTCATGGGGAATAACTGTAAACAATATTCTACCGGGAGCCACGAAAACAGAAAGGTTAAAAGACATCATCGAACAAAAAAGCAAAAAATTACAAATCAGTATTTCGGAAGCAGAATCTGCCATGTTGGCAGAGATTCCGGCCGGAAGATTTGCAGCCCCTAATGAACCTGCCTTTGCAGCCGTATTCCTGGCCTCTGATCAGGCATCATACATTACCGGAACAAATATGGTGGTAGACGGCGGCAGAACAGGTAACTTATAATATGTTTAAAGCCCTAATTCAGGCCATCAGGCCCA
>CAZTGZ010000015.1:0-59425 GCA_964613385.1 uncultured Chitinophagaceae bacterium | reverse complement strand
CTGCTTGTATAACCCTGGGTGCATCATTGGCCGTTCAACAGCAGGTTTTTGTCGGAGAATTGTACCTATGGACCCTACTCACAGCCTTTTTATTGCAGATACTCAGTAATCTGGCCAATGACTACGGCGATTTTACAAACGGAATTGACAAAGAAATCCGAACCGACCGGGCTTTGGCATCAGGAAATATGAAAATCGGTGAAATGCGCGCCTATCTGTGGTTGACCATTGCTTTGTGTTTGGCATCCGGCATCGGACTTCTTATTCGGGCAAGCTCATTAAGCGATATTGAGTTTTGGCCTATGTTTGTTATGGGATGTGCAAGCATTTTGGCCGCATTATTTTATACCATCGGCAAAAAGCCTTATGGATATCTGGCGTTAGGAGATTTGAGTGTGCTCATCTTTTTTGGAATAGTTGCCGTTGGGGGAACCTATTATGTTCAAAGCGGTGAAATCAGTTTTGGAATCATCTATCCCGCGATAGGAGCGGGCTTGCTCTCAACCGGAGTTTTAAATGTGAATAATATTCGGGATATTGATCACGACCTGGAATCCAATAAAAGAACGCTGGCCAATATTTTAGGATTAAAAAATGCACTTCGCTATCATTACATACTCCTGATTGGAGCCATTTCAGCTATTGCCTTGTTCAACTTCAGATTTTCACCCTTGAGTGGGTTCAGTGCCCTTTTATTTTGTCTTCCTGTTATATGGCATTTGAATCAAATGAGTCGGATTGAATCCGGTAATAGAAACGCCTATAATCAACAATTGAAGCTGCTAAGTCTGAGCAGTCTGGGGCTAAGCATCATCACATTTATTACCGCATGGTTTTAGAATTCTCCTACCATCCGTATACTTTAGAATTTATAAAGCCTGCTCAAACTTCTCGAAATGTTTTTGAGCAAAGACATATCTTCATTATCAGGTTGGAGTTAAATGGGTATGTAGGATATGGGGAGGCTGGAGCTCTCAGTATGTTGAGTGTGGATGATATTCCGGACTATGAAAAGAAATTGATTCAAATAGGGACAGAATTTGCCCATAGCCAACAAATTATACCTGAATGGACACATACCTGCCCTTCGATGGTTTTCGGCCTGGAAACAGCCTGGAATCATTTAAATTGGCAATTAAAAGCCCGGTCATCCGGTTTTCCTGAGCATCATCAGTTTCCCATACCCATAAATGGTTTGGTTTGGATGCAGGACGCTGAAGGAATGCTGGCAGAATCCCTGAATTTGGTCAGGAATGGCTATCGATGTATTAAATTTAAAGTCGGAGCCCTGGATTTTGATGAGGAATGTAGAATGCTTGAAAAATTCAGGACTGAAGTCAGGAACATTTCCATCCGCATAAGACTTGACGCCAACGGGGCCTTTCATCCTTCTGAAGTAGAAGAGCAGTTGAAAGAACTGCGAAGATTTGAGATTCATTCCATTGAACAGCCTCTGAAACCTATATTCCGGGATGAGTTGGCGAGACTCGCACGAAAAAAACTCCTTCCGATTGCATTGGACGAATCGCTCATTGGCATTTCTATAGATTTGGAATCCGACGAATTGATTCGAGAGATCAAGCCATCATACCTCGTTTTAAAACCCTCGCTTCATGGCGGTTTTGGACAATGTGAACACTGGATATCACTGGCCGAAAAAAACAATATCGGATATTGGATTACTTCCGCGCTTGAATCAAACATTGGCTTGTATTCGATTGCATTGTTTGCTGCCCCTAAGGCAGGTGGATTTGAACAGGGTTTGGGCACAGGCTCATTATACCGGAACAATTTTACATCCCCATTAAAGGCAGAAGGAGGCTGGCTGCATTGCCTCCATGACGTTGATTGGGATCTTCCGTTTTAAATAAAAAAGGCCATCCTTTTGAGATGACCTTCTGAATGCATTACTTATGATCAGTTATCCGCTAATTTCAAATTTAATTGGCAATCTGAAACGCACGGGTACTTTTTTATCTCTTTGCTTAGCCGGAGTCCACATTCCGCTCATTTTCTTTACAATGGCCATGGCAGCTTCTTCACATCCCCAACCCAGTTTTTTAGAACCGAGAACCTCGATATCCTTTAGTGAGCCGTCAGGCATTACCACAAATTGTACGATAACTTTTCCCTGGATTTCATTTTCGAAAGCCATTGGAGGATACGCCAAATTTTCTGCGATGTATTTGTACATAGCTTCTTCGCCTCCTTTAAAACCGGCCATTTCAGATACCTCATGAAATTCAAAAACTTCATTTGTATTTTCCGGTTCTTCAGTAGGAAGTTCTACTTTCTCAATTTTCTCTTCCTGATCGGTTTCGTTGGTTTCAATCTCAGGTTGCTCTTCGTCAATTTTCACATCATCCTCCACAATTTTTAATTCAGGGGGCGCAGGAGGCGGAGGTGGCTGTTGCTTCTGTACTGTGTTTTCCATTACTTCCATCTCTTCTTCGTACACCATGCTGCCGAGGTTAGTTGCTTCTTTCTCGTATTGGGTATAGCTAAATGCGTACAATACCAATGCGAGAGATAAAATCATTCCAATCTCAAAAAAGGAAAATCTCCATTTTGAGATGTCTGCTTTAGGATTCTTTTTAAGTTCCATAACTGTGTGATTTGCTTCAAAAATACGTTTAAAATATTTCTTTAATATCAACTCATTGTAAAAGGTAAACGAATCACCAACGAACCGGTTTCAGGCATTCCTGGAAATTCATTTTAAAATAAATAACGCCCAAAATACAGCCTATAGTATTGGCAATTACGTCGCCTACATCGGCAAATCTTTCATGAAAGACCATCGCCTGTAATAATTCAACCAAAATTCCATAGGTAAATGCAACCAAAAAGCCAATCCAAAGTGACTTGGACCTATTGGCACTGAATCGCCGGTGCTTCACTTCACCAATCGTGAGCAGCACCGTAAACACCGCATAAAACATCAAATGCGAGAACTTGTCGAAAGTGAATAAACTCCAAAACGACAAATCAGGAAAGTGATTTCCAGGCAGACCACTCAGAAGGAGAATAACCAATCCCCAAAATATGGCCATATAATGATATTTGAAAAAAAGATGACGGTTGGTCAATGTCCGGTAATCGACTGGTATGAGTTGGCATCCATGAGTGCATCAATTTCAGAAGGATCTGACATTCTGATGCGTATCATCCATCCATTTTGGTAAGGATCTGTATTGATGTATTCCGGATTTGACTGAAGAGCAGGGTTCACTTCCAGAATCTCACCACTCACCGGCATGTACAAATCGCTCACGGTTTTTACAGCTTCTACTGTCCCAAAAGTATCACCGGCATTCATCGTTTCACCGGCAGTATCAATTTCAACGAAAACGATATCGCCCAATTCACTTTGAGCAAAATCTGTAATACCTGCAGTGACGATATCTCCTTCGACTCTCACCCATTCGTGTTCTTTTGTGTACTTAAGTTCAGCTGGAAAGTTCATATTTATGATTGTGTTATAGTTTCTTTTTTAGTTTTAGCCGATTTTTTATCCCATATCATGGAAAGCAATTGACTCATTTTTTCCTTGGCCTCGGTGCGTTTCACGATAAAATCGACAAATCCGTGTTCCATTAAAAACTCCGATCTCTGAAAACCTTCAGGTAAATCTTTTCCAATGGTCTCCTTAATGACTCTCGGACCTGCAAATCCTATGAGCGCGTCGGGCTCAGCTACATTAAAATCTCCCAACATGGCAAAGGAGGCTGTAACACCGCCCGTGGTAGGGTTGGTGATATAGGAAATAAATGGAATACCTTCTTTGTCTAACAATGCAAGTTTGGCTGAAGTTTTGGCCATTTGCATCAGGGAAAATGCTGCTTCCATCATTCTTGCCCCCCCTGATTTGCTGATGATGATCAGCGGAATATTCTCATGACGGGAATAATCTATGGCACGGGCTATTTTTTCTCCAACCACGGATCCCATACTACCTCCAATAAATTGAAAGTCCATACAGGCAATGGTGATTTTCATTCCTTCCATTTTACCAGTCCCAACTCTAACCGCATCGGCAAGGCCGGTTTTTTCAACAGCTTCTTTAATTCTTTCCGGATAAGGTTTGGTATCTGAGAAATTCAAAGGATCTGCTGCAATCATATCCGGATAGAGTTCCTGATATTTATTGTCATCAAAAAACAAACTGAAATAATCACGGGAGCTGATTTTTTCATGGTAGCCACAATGCGGACAAACCCAGGCATTTGCTTCCAAATCTTTGGTAAGGGAAGGTTTTTTACATTCCGAGCACTTATGCCAAAGACCGTCAGGAGTTTCCTTCTTATCCTTGGTTTTGGTAATAATTCCTTCTTTAACCCTTTTAAACCAACTCATGGGAGTCTGTTTTAGGCAAAAGTAACATCTTCACACAGATAAACATCCTGAATGGCATTCAGAATTTCAACACCCTCATTCATAGGCTTTTGAAATGCTTTCCTTCCGGATATAAGACCACACCCCCCTGCCCTTTTGTTAATTACGGCAGTTTTAACAGCTTGTGCCAAATCATTTTCACCTGATGGTCCTCCGGAATTGATGAGACCTACACGACCCATATAGCAATTGGCCACCTGATATCTAGTTAAATCGATTGGGTGGTCAGAACTCAGTTTATTGTAAACATCCTTATGGGTTTTTCCAAACTGCAATGCATTATATCCACCGTTGTTTTCCGGAAGTTTCTGTTTAATGATATCAGCTTGAATGGTCACTCCTAAATGGTTAGCCTGACCTGTTAAGTCTGCCGATACGTGATAATCGGTTCCATCTTTCTTGAAAGAATTATTGCGGGTATAGCACCAAAGAATGGTAGCCATTCCCAATTCATGCGCTCTTTCAAAAGCCTCAGCCACTTCAATTATTTGACGGCCTGATTCCTCAGATCCGAAATAAATGGTTGCCCCTACGGCAACTGCACCGAGATTCCAGGCTTCTTCCACAGTTCCGAACATGATCTGATCAAACTTATTGGGATATGTTAAAAATTCGTTGTGATTGATTTTTACCACAAAAGGAATTTTATGCGCATATTTTCTTGACACATTGGCCAATACTCCAAAAGTACTTGCCACGGCATTGCACCCACCTTCAATAGCGAGCTTTACAATATTTTCCGGATCAAAATACACCGGATTTGGTGCAAATGATGCTCCCGCTGAATGTTCTATTCCCTGATCTACCGGCAAAATGGAAACATATCCCGTACCTGCCAGACGGCCTGTGTGATGAATTTGATTTAAACTTCTTAAAACCTGTGGATTTCTATTAGAACTGCTCCATATTTTATCTAAATGACCGGCACCTGGTAAATGCAACATGTCTTTGGAAATAGTCTGACTTTTATGGTCGAGAAAATATTGGGCTTCATTCCCTAATAGGCTCACAATTTTGTCAATGCTCATTTTAGAATAGTTTTGAGCGGCAAAAGTAGTATTTTTTGACTTTAATGAATAAGTTATGGACATTAATCAGCCTATTACAGTAAAGAGAATTGAGAGCGAAGATGAATTAAAGGAAGCACATTTAATCCGATACGAAGTTTTTGTAGAAGAACAGGCCGTGGATCGGGAATTAGAATACGAATTTGAAGAAGAATCCACTCATTATCTTGCTTTTTGGTCCGGGCGGGCAGTCGGGACCGCAAGATGGAGGCCAACAGAAAAAGGAATTAAATTAGAAAGATTTGCGGTGCGACGGGATGCCAGGGGAAATGGTATCGCTTCTGCCCTAATACAGACCATGCTTCAGGATATTCCTAAATCTAGGATGCTTTATTTACATGCACAGGAGCAGGCCATTCCCGTGTATGAAAAAAACGGATTTAAAATATACGGATCGAGGTTTATTGAAGCAGATATTCCACATTTTGCCATGAAAATGGAACATTAATTCCATTGATCCCGATCGAGACTGCGATATTGAATGGCTTCAGCCAGATGTTCAATCCGAATTTGATCTGAAAGCTCTAAATCTGCTATGGTTCTTGAAACTTTTAAAATTCTGTCATAAGCCCGTGCCGAAAGATTAAGCTTTGCCATGGCATTTTTCAGCAAGAGTTGTCCGGCATGCGGTATTTCACAATACGTTCGAATGAGCTGATTGGTCATTTGAGCATTGTTATGTACATCCTTGTAAGACTGATACCGATCCAATTGAAACTCCCTGCTTTTAATAACCCTCTGTCTGATGGTCTCACTTCTATCACCGGGTTTGGAAGAAGAAAGTTCATCAAAGGCAACGGGAGTAACTTCAATATGAATATCAATTCTGTCGAGCAAGGGGCCTGAAATTCGGCTGATATACTTTTGCACAATGCCCGGACCACACATACATTCCTTGTCCGGATGATTGTAATAACCGCAAGGACAAGGATTCATACTGGCAACGAGCATAAAACTGGAAGGATAGTCTACCGCAAATTTTGCCCGAGAAATGGTAACATGTCTTTCTTCAAGTGGCTGACGCAATACTTCCAGAACTGTTCTCTTGAACTCCGGTAATTCATCAAGAAAGAGAACTCCGTTGTGTGCCAGAGAAATTTCACCGGGCTGAGGATTATTTCCTCCTCCCACCAAAGCGACATCACTTATGGTATGATGCGGTGACCGAAACGGACGGTGTGCCAAAAGGGAGGCATTTTCACCGAGTTTTCCTGCAACTGAATGAATCTTTGTGGTCTCCAGGGCTTCATATAATGAAAGTGGAGGCAGAATGGTAGGTAAGCGTTTGGCCAACATCGTTTTTCCGGCTCCCGGTGGACCAATCAGAATAATATTATGGCCACCGGCAGCTGCAATTTCCATGGCCCTTTTAATATTCTCCTGTCCTTTTACATCGGAAAAATCAATATCCATCAAATCCTGAGCACTCGCAAATTCCAATCTGGGATCCACATGAACAGGACTAAATTCAGATGAACCATTGAACAGAGCAACCAATTCTGAAATATGCCCAATACCGTATACTTCGATGTCTTTAACGATGGCTGCTTCTCTTGAATTAGCCTCAGGTAAAATCATGTGTTTAAATCCATCTTTTAGAGCCTGAATAGCAATGGGCAACGCGCCTTTTATAGGTAAGATGCTACCGTCTAATGAAAGTTCTCCCATGATTAAATATTCTGAAAGACGATCTGAAGGAATTTGTCCACTGGCAGCCAAAATCCCTGTTGCGATGGTCAAATCATAAGCCGAACCCTCTTTTTTAATATCGGCCGGGGCCATATTCACGATGATGCCAACCCTGGGAACAGTCAAATTGTTATTCCGAAAAGCCGTGGTGATTCGCAATTGACTTTCCTTGACCGCATTGTCCGGCAACCCAACCATCAGGTATCTCGCACCCTGGCCCAGGTTCACCTCAACGGTAATTTGAGTCGCTTTTATTCCTTGTACCGCTCCTCCGAATACTTTCACAAGCATGTAACAAAAATCGCTTTTGCCAACACAGTATGAGAATTATTTCGTTATATTGGCATAAAAATAAAACGAAATGAAAGCAATTCTCCTCCTTTGCACTCTATTTCTCATAAGCAGTTCTTTTAAACCTACTCACATGCATATTGCTGAAGGTGATGTAGTTGGAACTTGGCTTACCGCGGACAAAGACGCTCACATCAGAATATTTAAAGCCGTAAATGGAAAATATGCGGGCAAGATTGAGTGGATGAAAGAACCCAATGATGCCAGTGGAAAACCTAAAAAAGACATCAATAATCCAAACCCAAAACTCAGAGATCGTGAGCGTTTGGGCATGGTACTGGTTATGAACCTCGCCTATAACGCAAAAGATAAGAAGTGGGAAGGAGGAACCATATACGACCCAAAAAGTGGCAAAACCTACGACAGTTATGTTTACTTTGAAAACAACAATATTGACGTACTTTACCTGAGAGGCTATATGATGGGAATGTCCTGGATTGGAAGAACTTCCGAATGGACACGCATTAAATAGTTACTTCAGGTAATTGAGTATTTCATCACTCAAAGGATTAACCTTTGAAGGGAAATAATCCAACAAGGCTCCATTTTCGGATATCAGAAATTTATTAAAATTCCAACTAACCTCATAATTACCGACTTTATTGAGCTCCTTGTTGGTTAACCATTGGAAAACCGGATGTTGATTTTTGCCTTTCACGTCTATTTTTTCTGTTAACAAGAATGTAACTCCAAAATTTACCTTGCAAAATTCCTGAATTTCTGTTGCCGAGCCTGATTCCTGAAATCCAAACTGATTACAGGGGAATCCGATTATGATCAAAGAATCGGAATATTTCTCATATAGATTCTGTAAATCTTCATATTGCTTTGTATAACCACAAGCAGAGGCCACATTCACGATAAGGATTTTTTTGCCTTTAAATGCGCTAAATTCAATTTTCTGACCACCAACAAGGGAATTTATGCTTAAGTCATAGAAATTGTAAACTGGAGGCACGGAAGGCCTATCCTGAGCCGAAGAACAACCCAGGTTGAGCAGACTGCACAAATACGCACCAATAATTTTAAAAATTCTGTTCATATGAACCAAACAATCATTTGAGGTAAAAGTTCAAAAAAAAAGCCATCGTTTCCGATGGCTTTTCATTATTGAAAGTTCAATTACTTATTCAATACTTTAAATTCAACTCTTCTGTTTTCTGAAAGTACATCAGAAGACTTTTCTCCCTCACCGTAACCTTTCACGGTTAACTGAGAAGAAGGAACACCTTTCTTCAACAGATAATCCTTCACAGCAGTTGCGCGCTTATTAGATAACCATGCATTGTATGAATCAGAACCTCTTTCATCGGTGTGACCAGCTACTTCGATTTGAAGCGATGGATTCTTCTTCAACACTTCTGTAAGATTATCCAATTCAGTTGCAGCTGCAGGAGAAACATCCCACTTATTGGTTTCAAAATAAACGTTAGTAAATGAATACACATCACCTTTGTTTACTTTAGACAAGCCACCACCTTCTTCAATAGTCTTCATGAAATCTTCGAACTTGTTCAAACGTTGCTTGATGCCTTCGATTTCATCTTCTGAATCCTCGATATCGTCGGTATTCTTCTTAATGTCATCTTTGTTCTTCTTCACTTCTTTACCAACAGAATCGATATCGTCAGCGTTCTTTTTCACTTTTTCATCAATCTCCTTAAACTTCTTCTTGATTTCAGGATCATCAGATTGCTTACCTCCAAATTGGTAACCCAATATTACCTCATGGGCACCTTTCAGATATTGCTTTTGAGTATTAACCGCCATATCATAAGCGTACCCAACAACAAACTGATCAGCTATTTTCAAACCTCCTGAGAAAGTTGCTGCATACAGACTTCTGTACATAGCGCCAATCCAATACTTATGCATATAGCTGAACATGGCATTTACATCCACCTGTAAAGGAGCTCCCGGAGTCGCTCTCACAAGAACTGTTGGTTCCAAATACCACTTACCTTGATCTTTAATATTCCAATCGTAATTGGCGTTGATGATAAAATGTCTGGTTAAACCGTAAATAACGTCTCCCGCAGTAGGATTGGACAGAGCTTTGTAAGACAATTCATTTCCAATAACCTGAGGAACAGAGAAACCAACATTCAGTTTTTTCCAGGCATAGTTGACACCAATATTCGCATCAAATCCAGTTGCATTCTGATATGAATTCAAAATAACAGGATCTAATACATCTTTAGCAACGATCTTATTAAAATCGATTCTATTGTCCAAAAATCCCAGTGCCATACCAAAAGACAGAATCTGATCTTCTGAAAAATTAATTCCATAGCGATACGCAATCTGTCCACCGGTAATATTAAACTGACCTGCTTCATCTCTGAACAAACCCAAACCAATACCTATGTTCTTTTTGCGCATTGGACCATCCATGGTAATGGCTTTGGTCGTAGGCGCGCCAGGTATGCTGTTCCATTGGTTACGATTAATCAGGTATGCCTGACCGTAACTCTGTGCACCAGCTAAGGCGGGGTTGTACAGAAACTTGTTATAGTAATAGTGGCTCATCAAGGGTACCTGCTGTGCGAAGGTACCCGTGATTCCAATAACTACAACCGCAATGAGTGATGCAATTTTTTTCATTTTAATGCTCATTTATTGGTCTTAACGTTAAATATTAATTTTTATTTCTAATCAGGTTAATAGCCCCTTTGTACACGGTGTCTGGGAATTTAGGACTTGTGATGACGTAATAGTATGCACCATCTGGCAACTCTTTACCTTCATATGTTCCATCCCATCCGGTTAAGTTATCATAACCTGTTTTTCTGAACACTTCCATACCGTAACGGTTAACGATAACCACTTCAGCTTCTGGGTATGCCCAGATATTCTCGATGAACCAACGATCGTTGTAACCATCACCGTTTGGAGTCACCACGTTGTAAACTACCAACTTGAAGTTGTCGATTACTACGATGGTAACGGTATCGGTATTCTTACATCCATTGCTATCTGTAACAAGAACCACATATTCAGTAGTCTTATCCATTCTTTCAGCCATTGGATCAGCGATACCTGCGTTTGAAAGGAAGTCTATAGGAGTCCAGCTGTAAACTTCACCACCGCTCGCATGTAACTGGATAGATTCACCTCTGTTGATAGTGTCTCTGTTCTGAGTTACTTTGTCAGCTGGCCATGCATTAGCATTTGGCAATGACCAAACAGTAATGAAGATGCTGTCTTCGTTCGCACATCCTATCGGTGCACTGGTAATTCTAACCTTATGCCATCCATTTGTTTTGGCCACGATGCTACCGAGGGTTGAAGAACCACCGGTCCATGTCCAGTTGTAAGTTCTGGCGCTTGGGTTAGCAGATAATGTAACACTGTCACCGAAGCAGAAGCTTGTTGGGCCACCAGCTGTCAATTGAACATCTGGCAGAGCAAGTACATCTGCATTTCCAGTTCCGGTGTTTTCACAACCTTTATCGGTCACCACTCTCAGACTCACGTTGAATGTTTTTGGATAAGCATACTGGTGAGAAGGATTACTCAATCCGCTGAAAGTAGTATCACCAAAATTCCAGTAGTATTCGTTGATAGAACCACTAGCTACGGAAGAAGTATTCACGAAGTTAGAAGTATCACCGATACATCTTGGTGCTACGGTAAATGAAGCAACCGGGTTTGGATTAACAGTCACATCTCTTACGATGGTATCCTTACATCCAAAGTTGCTGGTTGCAATCAATCTGATATTGAATGAACCGAATCCTGTGAATGTGAAGCTAGGATCTTTCTGAGTAGAAGTACCCTGACCAGCGAAATCCCACTCGTAAGTCATAGTTCCTGCACCTATGGCAGAAGCATTAACAAACTTCATAGCAGCATTCTGACAAACAGGTTGTGCTACGAAATTGGCTTCAGGTAAAGTGTACACGGTTATTGACTTAGTAACACTAGACTGACATCCATTATTGGTTGTTACAGTCAAAGTTACCAGGTAAGTACCTGCTCCACTATATCTGTAAGTAGGGTTCTGCAAGGTAGAAGTGTTTCCGTCACCGAAATCCCATCTCCAAGAAGTGATGCTACCTGTAGATACTGTAGAAGCATCTGTGAATGAAGCATTCACGTTCAAGCAAGCGTTAGTTGTACTGAAGTTAGCAATTGGGTTAGCAAATACTGTGATACTTCTGCTGATTTCACTTGTACAAGAGTTGTCAGAAGTAGCAACCAATCTTACATTATAAGAACCTGGGTTCTTATAAGCATGAGTTGGGTTGGTTGCAGATGATGAGTCTCCATCACCAAAGTACCACTTAAAGCCTCCGATGTTACCTTCAGCAATGGTTGAAGTATTGGTAAATACAACCAAAGTGTCAGCACATGCATTCACAGCGGTGAATGAAGGCGTTGGATTAGGAGTAACTTTACCTTCAGCCTGACTTACAATTGCGTTATTCACACAACCATAGGTAGTATTCTCAGCATTCACTATTTTAACAACAATGCTATTTGGATAAGTGAATCCTGCAGTTATGATTGACTTCGTGCCAGGTCCGGTTCCTGTTACTGACTGAGTAGCACCACCGTTTACGGTATAGCGAACAGTCCAGTTATCAGTAGTTCCTACGCTTGATACAGTCACATCAAATCTTGCACCTTGATTTGGACATACTCTTGGAGCTCCAAATACTATGGCTTGTGGCAATGGTATAACCGTAATGGTAGCAGTAGTTGAATATGCTCCTGAGCATGGGCCACTCTTCACAAATACTCTATAAATAGTAGTAGTTGTCAGGTTGGTATAGTTCAGGGTTGTCAACTTGTTACCGGTTGTAGTCCAGGTAGCACCGCCATCTGTACTATATTCCCAAGCTTGAATTGCACCTACATTACCATTTAATGTCAATGTTCCGGATGCAGATCCATAACAACCTGTTGAAGCTGACGGAGTAATTGTACCACCCACAGAAGCAGGAGTTACAGTTATTCTTACTGAGTCAGTCAACACTCTGGTACAGAATGGAGTTGCAGTAATCGCAATATTTGTCAGTTTAACGGTTGTTGTAGTTGGAGTAGCTCCGATACCTGTAGACACATTGAATGAACCTGGGCCGGTACCGGTTCTGATACCACCTACACCATTCACTTCAAAGTTCAATGTCCATGGATCAGTTGTACGTACATTGCTCACATCTACTCTGAATGTTACCAGAGTACCGATACACAATGAATCAGGATAGTTGCTGATGGTAGCGATAGGATTCTGAAGAACAGTAATCACCGCTTTCTCATTCAGTGTATTGCTACATCCTAAACCATTAGTCTGTGTAATTCCGGTCAACTCAATTGTAGTTGTAGTTGTAAATGGACCTACGTTCCAAGCCAGGCTGGTTCCGGTTCCTGATACAGTCTTAGATGTTCCATTTTCTTTGTAGTTAATGGTCCAAGTATCTGTTGAAGAAAGGTTACCAATGCTCAGGTTAAGCGTAGCTCCTGATCCTGAACAAATTGTCTGAGTTGGATTAGCAATAGATACTGTAGGCAATTCCTGAATATCTACGATAAACGCATTTGAGAACGCACTAGGACAAGCTCCATTCTTAACTATTACTCTGAACCAAGTTCTTACAGTAAGGTTAGAGAAGCTATAAGTATTTGCTGTATTAGCAATATCGAAATAGTTGGTACCATCTGTTGAATACTGCCATTTCTCAATGTTTCCTCTGAAACCGCTCAATGACAATGTACCACCATTTCCTTTACATACTCTGCTAGGTCCTGTCAATGTACCACCCAATGAAGTAGAGTCAACCATTATAGTAATTGAATCTGTCAATGGGCTTGTACAGTTTGGAGTAGATCCTGTATTTGTAATAGATACAAATCTCACTCCGTTAGGACCTTCATTATTCAAAATTCCAATGTTGAATGTAAATGAACCTGATCCAACACCTGTAGTTGTTTGGTTAGAACCATTGTTCACACGATACAAGAGTACCCAAGACTGAGTAGATCTCACACGGCTTACAGTTACAGTGATGGCAGGATTGTCTCCTTTACATACATTAGAAGGATAGCTTGTAATTGTAACCAATGGGTTCTCAATTACTGTGATAGTTGCAGTAGCATTGTTAACAAGACTGTTGTTAGAACATAATGGAGCACCAGAAGTAATTCTGATAGACTGTAATGTAATATCCGTAGTCTGTACAAGTACTGAAGTAAACAATGTATCACTTGACTTAGGTCCTGTACCAGTTAAAGTTTTGGTTACTGAACCTTCCAGGTAAGTGATTTCCCAGGTTTGAGTACTGCTTACATTAGCTACACTATACAATACCCAAGTGCTAGAACCTTCACAGATTGACTTAGATCCACCGGTGATTGTAGCAACTGGCAATTCATTCACGGTTATAGTTACCACTGAAGAATAAGCAGGTGCACAAGCTCCGCTCTGAACTAACACTCTATATTGAGTGGTTTTGCTCAGGTTGGTATAAGTATGGGTAGAAGCGGTGCTGCTAATATTAGACCAGGTTGCTCCTCCATTTTCAGAGTATTCCCAGCGAACTACAACACCTCTTGCATCAGCACCCAAAATCAGGGTACCACTGTTATTATCCTTACATACTGTAGCGTCAGCTGACAAGGTACCACCCAAAGTAGTTGGGCTAATAATGATAGATCTACTGTCGTTCAAGATGCTGAAGCAGCCTGTAGTAGTATTATCAATTCTGGTCAGTTTAACCACAGATGGGTTAGCAGTAAGAGCAGCAGTTGTGATGTTGAATGAACCAGCACCAATTCCGGTAGCTGAATCTGCAGCTCCTCCATTGATACTCCAGTAAACTTTCCAAGTTTCACCTGTTCTAACATTGTTCACGCTAATCTTAACAGTTGCAGTACTACCTGTACACAAACTATCTGGTGTAGTTACGATAGTCGCAACTGGTAACTGATTAACATTAACTGTTGCTGTTGCATTATTTGTCAAATTGTCGTTCACACACTGAGGCAAACCGCTGGTCAGATAAATCTTCTTCAGGGTAATGTCAGTAGTGGTATTCAACACTTTGGTTACCAATGACTGGCTGGTAAGTGGTGCACTCACCTTTAAGGTATCTATCATAGTACCTTCGAGGTAAACCACGTTCCATCCTTCGCTATAGGTATTAGTTGCAGATACAACCAGAGTTGCAGTTTGACCTGCGCATATAGTCTGAGATCCACTGATAGTTGCAACCGGCAATTCGCGAATGGTCACTTTTACAGGTGTAGCTTGAGTAGCTTCTGAGCAAGTTCCATTTCTTCTAACTGTTCTGAACAAGGTAGTCTTAGTCAGGTTAGTGAATGTATAGGTTGAAGAAGTACCGGTGATTGTAGTCCAGGTTGCCCCGTTATTTTCACTATACTCCCATCTTACGATGCTACCATTTCCGGTATTCTGAGTGATTACACCCATATTGCTTCCATTGCACACTGTTGTATCACCAGAGATAAATCCAGGATCAGTTGTTGCATCTACCAGAATTGAATCAAATTGAGTTGTCAATATTGAATCGCAAGTTGTGGTGTTATTCAAAATTCTTGTCAGGATAACAGGTACATAACCTGGGTTAGACAAGGTCGGTGTAGTAATGGTAAATGTTCCAGGTCCAACTCCGGTGAAAGTCAATCCACTAGAAGTTCCAACTGTATAAGTCAAGGTCCAGGAATCATTTGATCTTACATTAGATACAGACACAACAACACTACCTTTAGAATTCTGACAAATTCTGGTGCTTACTGTATCGATGGTAGCGTATGGACGCTGATTCACGAATACAGTTGCTGTAGCATTATTAGTCAAATTGTTGTTGGTACACTGAGGAGTCATGGTTACAGTCTTAATCTGCTGTAAGGTAACATCAGTATTTGTGATGAAGTTACCAACTTTTAGCGTAAAGCTTCCTGAGCCCAATCCTTCAACAGTTTTGGTTGTCACACCTTCGAGGTAAGTAACTACCCATTTCTGACCAGAAGCAACATTTGTTACGTTGATAGTCAGGTCGGTAGAATCACCAGCGCAAATAGTTGCTGAACCACTGATGGTTGCTACTGGCAATTCGCGAACTACAATCTCAATTACATTAGAAATAGCAGTATCACATCTTCCATTCTTATAGATTGCTCTATAGTAGCTGGTTTCCTGAAGGTTGATAATATCCAGTTTCAATGAAGTGTTGCTAATCTGAGTGAAAGTGCTCTGACTTGCAGTGCGGCTTTCCCATCTGATTATATTACCTTCTTTAATTGTACCTGTTACTTCCTTCACAGATGTGTTTCCACCTTTACAAATTGTATCAGCAGCTTCAATCTTACCGGCCACTGTAGGCTTGAAGATATAGATCTCCCAATCATCAGTATTGGTAGTTAAACATCCGTGTGGAGTTCCTGTATTCATAATCTCTTTCAAAGTTATGATCGCAGATGTAGCAGTATTCGGGTCATTATCGGTATGTGTGAAGTTACCTGGGCCGGTACCAGTGATGGTATCAGCATCAGATTCAAGGTCATAAATCAATCTCCAGGTATTTCCAGCCTTAACGTTTGAAACATTTACGGTGAAAGTAATAGAAGATCCTTGACAAATTGAATCAGGTCCGGAAGTAACCGTTGCGAATGGCAAGTCAATCACGGTAACAGTTGCCTTAGCAACATTAGTCAATGAACTTGCACAAATAACGCCGCTTGTAGTTGTAATAGACTGCAATACAACATCGCTAGTCGTTGAAAGGGCTCCGGTAGTCAGGTTAAATGTACCTGAACCTGTTCCTGTAAACGTTTTGCTCACAGTTCCTTCCAAATAAGTGATAGAGAAATTCTGACCTGATACTACATTCATTACAGTAACCGTAAGCGTTGCAGTTTGACCGGCGCAGATGGTATCTGTTGCAGGTTGAGTTGCAATGGTAGCCAAAGGCAATGGTCTTGGAGATGCAGTTATCACATTAGAACCAGCTTCAGAGCATAAACCGCTCTTATAAATGGCTCTGTATTCTGTTGTATCATTCAAGTTAAAGAAGTAAATGGTATTAGCAGTATTGTTAATATCTGTCCATGCAGTGTTACCTTTTACTCTGCTCTGCCATTTAACAATTGAGCCAACTCCAGGTGCTGATTCAAATACGAATCCGCTTCCACCTTTACATACGATCGTATCAATACCGATGGTACCGGCAATGGTAGTTGAATCAACGGAAATAGTTCTGCTATCGCTCAAGGTAGTAATACACTTATCCTGAGTGCTGTTGTTTCTAATTGAATCGAGTCTCAATACATCAGAAGGAGCTGTAACAGTAGAACCAGTAGTAAATGTGAAGTTACCACCACCAGTACCAGTTAATGGTGTCTGGGCAGTTCCATCCAAATTATACCAGATAGTCCATGAGTCTGTAGTATTTACGCTGCTCACATTCAAAGTGAACGTTACAGTTGATCCATGACACAGTCTGCTAGGTACTGTGGTCAGGGTAGCTGTTGGGTTCATTTGACTGGAGTGTAATATCGGTTGTATTTGTGAACAATCCGGCTGGAATTGTAACTGTATGTGATCCAGGACCTGTTGCAGTCAGGGTACGTACAGTAGAACCAACTACATAAGTCAAGGTGAATGACTGACCAGCGTTTACATTGGTCACATTCACAGTGAAAGTAGTTGACTTACCGGCACAGATTGTATCGTCTGAAGATGTAATTACAGCATATGGCAATTCTCTTGGAGTAGCCGTTTTGATGTTAGAAGGAGCTTCTAAACACAAGCCATTCTGATAGATTGCTCTGAATTCTGTAGTGTCATTTAAGTTATAGAAGTTAAGCGTTGTGCTGGTATTGTTAATATCAGTCCATGCTGTGTTTCCTTTAACTCTGCTCTGCCACTTGATGATAGAACCAACTCCAGGAGCTGTTTGTACCATTAAGCCGCTTCCACCTTTACATACTGTGGTATCGTGTCCGATAACTCCGGCTACGGTGGTAGAATCTACAGTAATTGTTCTGCTATCGCTCAGGGTAGTGATACACATATCCTGAGTGCTGTTATTTCTGATTGAATCCAGTCTCAGTATATCTGATGGAGCGCTAACTACTGAACCAGTGGTGAATGTGAAGTTTCCTGGGCCAGTTCCTGTTGCAGGTGTCTGGGCAGTTCCATCCAAATTATACCAGATAGTCCATGAGTCGCCTGTATTCACACTGCTCACATTCAAGGTGAACGTTACAGTTGATCCGTGGCACAGTCTGCTTGGTACTGTGGTCAGGGTAGCTGTTGGGTTCATTTGTACGGTAATCGTTTGAGTACTGTTCAGGTTCGTGTTGCTGCAAGCCGGTGTTCTTGGACTGGTTGACAGATCAACAGAAGTGCTGATTGACTGGAGAGTAATATCGGTTGTTGAAGTAAACAATCCTGCAGGGATAGTTATTGTATGAGATCCACCGCCAGTTCCTAAATATGTTCTGGTAGTTGAACCTACAACATAAATCATTGAGAAACTCTGACCTGCATTTACATTGGTTACATTCACGGTAAACGTAGTAGACTTACCTGCACAGATTGTGTCATCTGTAGAAGTAATAACTACATATGGCAATTCTCTTGGCATTGCTGTTCTAGCGAGAGAAGGTTCCTCTGAACATAATCCACTCTTATAAATTGCTCTGAACTCGGTAGTGTCATTCAAATTATAGAAGTTGATCGAGATGCTTGGATTGTTGATATCAGTCCATCCACTCGCTCCCAATACTCTACTTTGCCATTTCACGATTGAACCAACACCGGGGGCAGTCTGAATCATGAAACCGCTTCCACCTTTGCAAACTGTTGTATCATGTCCGATTACACCAGCTACTGTAATAGGATCTACACTTATCGTTCTGCTATCACTCAATACTGTCATACACTCATCTTGAGTTGACAAATTCTTGATGCTTTCCAATTTTAACAAATCAGAAGTTGAAGTAACTGTATAAGCTGTGGTGTACTGGTGACTTCCAGGACCTACACCATACACTGTATCCAATACTGCATCCAATGAATAGATAAGCTCAAAAGTATCAGTGGTTGCAATGTTGCTAACTACAGTTGTAAATGTAACTGTTGATCCATGACACAATGCCAATGGGTAGTTAGATAGGGTTGCAATAGGATTGTTTTGAACTGTTATAGTTTGAGTACTATTCAGGCTGCCATTGAAACAGGCAGGTAAAGTAACATATGATGGAGTAGTTACAACAAAGCTAGAAGTACTAATAGACTGCAGGCTAATATCAGTTGTACTGGTTAACCAACCCGCTCCAATAGTCAAGGTATGTGAACCTCCACCTGTTCCATTATATACATATACAGCTGAACCAATGACAGTATTCAATGTCCATGATTGACCAGCTGCCACATTACCAATCAATACGGTAAATGAGGTAGCCGCTCCTGAACAAATCGTATCATTTGTACTGGTAATTACTGCTGTAGGCAACGCTCTTGGCGTAGCAATTATGCTATTTGAAATCGCAGTTGCGCACAATCCATTTTGATATACTGCTCTAAACTCAGTTGTATCATTCAAATTATAGAAATTAATGGTTGTACTTGTGTTATTGATATCAGTCCAACTGCTACCGCCAACAACCTTGCTCTGCCATTTTACAATTGATGCTCCGCTTGGACTAGCCACAGTTTCCATTACAAAACCGCTTCCACCACGGCACACTGTAGTGTCATATCCAATGGTTCCAGCCACAGTAATGGTATCAACCGTAATTGTTCTGCTATCTGTTAAACTAGTCATACAAAGATCCTGAGTAGAATTATTTGTAATGTTAGTCAACAACAGTATATCGCTATGTGCAGTAACTGTAGAACCTGTTGTAAAGGTAAATGTACCTGAACCTGTTCCTGTTGCTGCAGTTTGAGGTGTACCATCCAAAGAATAATTCATGGTCCAGTTATCGCCAGTATTAACACCGGTAACGGTTACGCTGAAAGTAACAGTTGAGCCCTGGCACAATCTGCTAGGTGCAGATGCAATAGTGGCCATTGGGTTAGGCTGAACAATAATTGAAACGGATCCATTCAAGCTTCCGTTAACACACTGTGGAGTTCCACTTGTTACCGTAATGCCTTGCAATGAAATGGTGGTATTATTTGTCAAAGTTCCAGTTGTGATTGTATGCACTCCTGAAAGATTTTGAGTAAGAGGTGCAGTTTTCAGAGAAGTACCTTCAACATAAGTCAATGAGAAATTCTGTCCGTAATTTACATTAGCAACAGTTACATTGAATGTTGAAGTTGCACCTGAACAAATCGTATCGGAACCTGCTGGCAAGCTTATAGCAACAGTTGGCAATGCCTTCGGAACTATCGTAGCCGAATTTGAAGTGGCAGAAGCACAAGGACCATTCTGATAAACAGCTCTGAATTGAGTCATGTTGGTTATTGTGAAATAACCCTGTGTACTTGTGGTATTCGCAATACTTGTCCATGAAGACCAAGCTGCACCATCCCAAGTTCTGGACTCCCAATGTGTGATTGCACTACTATTAGAAGAAGCAGTTGCTGTAACCACGCCATTTGCACCGATACAAACTGTATCGATTGCCATACCATGACTAACTGTACCTGCAATTGTTGGTGAATAAACTACATAAGTCAAGCTGCTCGACAATGGATTAATACATGTTGAGCTTGAAGAATTAACTGTAGTTGTATTCTCAATAGATGCCAGCGCGATTGTATGAGTTACATTCGAAACTGTTGTTGACGTATTGGTTCCAGTATGGATTGAAGTTCTGCTAAATGTACCAGGACCAGTTCCTGTTGTAGTATCCGCAGCTCCATTAACTGTATAAGCCAATTTCCAACTTTCAGTACTTAAAATATTGCTCACAGTGAAGGTAAATGAAACATTAGTTCCATTACATATCGGTGAAGTTACAGAGTTCAAAGTTGCTACAGGCATGTCTATAACACGAACCGTTGCAGTTGCATTGTTAGACAAATTCTTAATACAGCTATCAGAACCTAAGTAAACATACATATACATCAGAGTCACATCAAATGACTCGATCATTTTTCCGGTTGAGGTAGTGAAAGTTAAAGCATTTGCTCCGGCAACAGTTTTATCACCTGTACCAGTTACAATATGTACGCTATCATCCTCCAGGATATACAATTTCCAAGAATTACCATAAGTACCTGTTACTTCATAAGTGAAGCTTGTGGTATTGGTGGTACTTGCACAGAATTTATTGTTAGAAGGTAAATTCACAAATCCGGCTCCAACATTAGGTGCAGTGATCACGTTAACTACTGCAACTGCAGATGTATCAGCACCAGCACATGGGCTGTTCACAATAACTGCTCTGTAGTAAGTGGTAGCCGTTATGTTCGTGAAGTTATAAGAATTGGCAGTAGAACTTGGAATGGTAGTCCAGCTTCCAGGTAAGCCTGTAGAAGATGACTGCCAGTATGCTACTGAACCATTACCTGGAACCCAAGTAACACTTCCGTTCGAATTGGTACACAGTGTAGTGGTGTCCGGAGTAACCGTTCCACCAACAGGAGCAGACTTAACCACAACTACAATGCTGTCAGTTAAGGTAGAATCACAACCTTTAAAGTGATTAATGATTCTTTCCAGTTTAATGGTACTGCTTGGAGCAGAAAATCCGCTACCTGCACCACTCAAAGTAAAGCTGAAGTTACCAGAACCAGTTCCCTGTAAGGTATCTGGAGTCATGGTAGAAGGATTTGTATTGCTATAAACGATTGACCAATCCTGAGAGTTAGGAACTCCGGTTACATTTACAACCAAATTGATATTGCTTCCTTCGCAAATGGAATCGTTCGCACTTACAATGGTTGCTCCTGGCAATGGATTTACAAAAATGATAACATCATTACTTGAATCTGCAGGACAAGCACCACTCTTCACGATAACTCTATAAGTAGAAGTCTGTTGAGGGAACACCACTGTAATAGAGTCCTCCATTACGTGACCTATATTATGCCAGATATAGCTTAAAGTATTAGAACTATCCCAATGTTGAATATTTCCAACATAACCCGTCAATTTCAAACCAAATGGTCCCGGATCATTCTCGCAAATATCATAGCTCTGAGAAAGTGTACCCGCTTCTGACGGAGGATCAACCGTAATATTATGATTCACATTTACTGTGCTATCACAACCAGTTGTGGTGTTTTGTAATAACAATACACTAACAGTGCTGGTTCCGGCAGGGAATAAGTTTGGAGTAACAAAAGTACCAATGCTGGTAGAAGGACCGCTTCCGTTTATAGTATTTGGTCCGTTAGTAGGATTGGTTAATGTCCAATCAAATGTATAATTCTGACCAGCAGCAACACCATTTACTCTATAAGTAATGGTAGCAGGTGTATTAATACAAACGCTGGTATCAGACAATAACTGCAGATGTGGCATCGGACGAACGATAATCATTGCCGAATCCGTTGTAACTGCATTATTCACGCACAAAGGAGGCGTAGTAGGGCTAACCCACTCAATTTTCTGGATAACCAAGTAAGCTGTATCATCAACACCCAAAGTATCTACATGCCACTGAGCAGGAGTATAGAAGTTGAAAATACCGTTACCTGTACCTGTCCAGTTGTCCATAGTATCACCTCTTAATTCATAAGTGATTTTCCAGGTCTTACCACCACTATGTTTAACTTGAACTGTATATAAATTAGAATCACCAGAACAGATATAAGGAGAACTTGCATATACAAATGAATCAACATCAGGCAATTCCAGAACATTGATCGTTGTATTTACAGGCTCATTACCCCAGCATCCTGTGGTAGTATTCTGAATTGAATCATAAGAAATGGTATTGATACCTACAGTATTCAATGCAACTGTTGTAAATGTAAAATTACCTGTATCAGTACCAGAAACGGCTACGTTTCCACCACCATTCAATTGGTAGTTAAATGACCAGTTCTGACCAGTCAATACGCTATCTACTCTGAATCCAATGGTAGCAACATCGCCTTTACAAACATCAGATGGCCAAGAAGTAATAGTCAACTCAGGCAAATTCTCAATGGTAACTACAACACTGTCTGCCAATGTCTTGTTACAGCTATGCGTTGTATTTGTTATAGAATTTAAGTTGATTTTGTAAACTCCATTAGAACTTCCTCCACTGGAAAGGGCAAATAAATCATTCACCGCATACTTGCTGGTAAAGTTTCCTAATCCCAACAATGGAGAAGCACCCATGCTTGAATTCACATTATCTGTAAATGCCAAAGACCAGTTAAAGTCAGTCATTACTCCACCAATAGATGGACAGAACTGAGCACTGGTAACATTCAGGGTAATACTATCTCTTTCATTCTCACATAAAGTAAGTGCAGTTTCAACAAAATCTGCATTTGGCTTTGGATAAACTTTAACAATAAATGTATCCAATGAACCGGTAGTACCTGTACATGATGAAGGCAAGGCAGAAGTATTAACAACCCCAAGCAATACATAACGGTAAACACCAGGAGCTAATGTGGTAGGAATTCCTATAGCTATTGTATCATTTCCGGAACCATTATAAGTTACAGGTAATAATGGTGAAGGAATCGCTGAAGTAGCACAACTCATAGCAACGGTGCTTTGAGCGTTAACGCTGCTCACTGTCCAATTTACATCAGAACCACCTAAAGTAGCATTGGTAACTTCAAAGAAGAATGTGTTGGTATCACCTTCACACATTTCAATCAATGACTGTTGGAATGCAACTACTGGTTCAGGATTAACTACTAATGTGAAAGTATCTTTTACATTATAATCTATACAAGAGTTCACAACCGGAACTACAATGTTGATCTGTACTGAATCTACTGTAAAGTTATAGTAACCAGCACCCAAACTTCCACCATTATTAGCTGTGAAAGTATATGAAGATGTACCGGAACCTGTTAATGGATCAGGGAAAATATTACTTTGGGTAGCATCTGTATAATGCAATACCCAAGGTGCGTTCGTAGAAGCAGAACCAACAGCAGTACAATACTGTGCGTTGATTACGTCCAGGGTAAATGGAGTATTGTCACCTTCACAAACTCTGGAAGTATCAGGATTCACACTAACTTCTGGTTTCGGGAATATATAAACCGTTACCGTTGAGAATGCTGAAACCGTACCACCGCAATTTGGTGTATAGTCTAAATTTTTAATACTGTCTAAGGTATAAGTATAAACCCCAGGGCTCAAAGTATCCGGAATAACAAAACCAATGAATCCATCTCCTTTACCAGTAAAGGTTGTTGGAACTACGGTTCTGTTAGCAATGGTAGACTGAGCACAAGAAGTTAATATGTTACCGCTGACCTCTGTGGTCCATACCTGCCAATTCACAGAATCAGCTACTGGAAGAACTGCATTGGTAACCTGAACATAAACTGAATCTGTCTCTCCTTCGCACAATGCATAATAAGATTGAACAAATTTCACATCCGGATTTGGCATTACCGTTAAAGTATATGACAAAGTCATGATGCTGTCATTTGCTAATGGCCATGGAGCACCAGGACCATAGGTAAAGATATAAGGCGTTTCAAATGTGTATACTCCGGTAGTTAATGTACTTGGTACGTTAACATCTACCTGGAAAGTTTGATTTCCGCTAATCAGAGTCAAACCAGTTGACCACTCAGAGAATGGAGTATTGGTTTGAAGAGTTAAAGCCGGAGAATAAGTAAGATTATTAATACTATCATTTATTTCAAAAACCAGATCCATATCTCCGATAGCATTTGGATAAACGCAATAGGTAGCATGAGTCTGTAATAAGAATGAATCTGTATTGCCTTCACAAATCGTATCACTCAAATCTGAGAAAGTAATGTATGGTTGAGGTAATACTCGAATCACAACCGTATCCAACAATCCGAATGAACCTGAACAATCAGGATTTGCAGATGTATTGGTTATACTGTTAAACACATAAGTATAAACCCCGGCAGGTGTAGTAGTTGGAACATAGAAAGTTGTAGTTCCATTACCAGAACCTGAATAATTCAAGCTTGGGTTCGTACCAGTTCCACCAATCATATTCTGATTAGCTCCGCTGGATACGATACAACTTGCACTGTGGAATGCAGAAATTTCCTGATAGTTCACAGTCCAGTTCTGAGGATTACCAGCCAACATGGCATTAGATACTGTAAATGAGAATGAATCCAGGTAACCTACACTCAAGGTAACTGTATCCTGATCGAACGTGATAGATGGTTCCGGATTAACAACAACAATTACAGAATCTGGCGTTGTATTTGCACACTGTGGTACAATATTGGTGGCTTTAATAGAGTCTCCTCTAAACTGATAATATCCCACCGGTAAAGTACCTAATGAGTTAGATTTATAACTGAATGTCGAGTTACCACTACCTGTAATAATTGGGGTCGGGGCATTACTGTTACTGTTGTCAGTGTAGTAAAGTGCCCAGTCAATCGGAGCAGAAGTGGTAGGTGATGTACAATACAAAGCATTGCTTACAGTGAAATTCACATCAACAGAGTCCCCTTCACATACTTGAGCAGTATCAGGCGATAAGGCAAAAGATGGAACTGGTAATACGTTCACCACGATGGTAGTATCTGCACCAATAAATCCTGTACAAGGTCCACTGGTATTGGTAATTCCTGTTAATGTATAACGATAGGTACCAACTGGCAATATGCTATTGATGTTAACGGTTAAAACAGAGTCTCCTGTCGAACCTGTCACGGTCCAGAAGCCTCCGATAAGAGAACCTCCAATTAAATCTGTAGAAACACTGGTACAATTTACACCACTCAAAGCACCGCTATTTCTGGTATAGGTAAATGCCCAACTTTGATCAACACCATTTTGCAAGGCATTGGTAATGTTAACGCTAAAGGAAGAAGTACTTCCGAAGCAAACATTAACTGTATCAGTTGAGAAGGTTACGAAAGGTCTTGGTTCAACGATTACCGTGAAAGTATCTGAATTTCCAACACAAACTGCTGGAGTAGTCATGGTAGCCGTAGCGATAAAAGTATGGTTGTTAGGCGTTAAAAGGGCAGCGGTATCTACAGAAACAACTGTAGAGAAATTACCTGTTCCATATCCAACAGCTCCATATATAGAAGTATATTCATTTGCATCAACGTTATCCGTTGTGCTTAAAGTCCAGGTACCATTTACAGGAGGAACACCAAGTGCTGAACAGTATTTGGCGTTGGTAACTGTAAGGTTAAACGATTCACCATTGTTTTCACAAACCTCTTTTGAATCAGGGTTAATGGTAACTTGTGGTTTAGGATTAACTGTAATGGTAATAGTTGCTCCACCGGAAATGGTTCCCGGGCAACTTCCTGTTGTATTGGTAATACTATTTAATGTATATGTATAAATACCGGCAGGTAAAGTCGGAGGAATAATAAATTGTCTGCTCAGGTTTCCTGTACCGGTTTGAGTTAATGGTGAAATAATTCCCGCTGTAGATCCGGAACAGTTCGCTGTGTTCACATTACCTGAACTTTCAGAAATCGAAACGCTCCAATTTTGTGCAACGGAACTTAAAACTGAATTAGACACATCCATGGTGAATGTATCTGCACTACCCTGACAAACGCTGATGGCTGTTGTACTCCATGCAACTACAGGTGCAGGTTTCACAGTTAATGTGAAAGTATTACCTGAAATTACACGTGAGCAAGCTTGTTGACCAGCAGTTGTATTGGTAATTGTACCTGGGGTAAAGGTATAAACACCTGCAGCCAGTGCAGCACTGGTTGTAAATACGTTCGCTCCATTACCTACACCGGCAAATGGAGATGCACCGATAGTACTATTAGTTGCATCTGTAAAGGTCAAACTCCAGGTCGCATTTGTCAAAGACCCACTATTACAATACTGGGCATTTGCAGCAATCACATTAAAGTTCGTTGTGTTCGTTTGGCAAATTGAAGTTGCCGTCGGAGACACTGTAATGGTCGGACTCGGATCAACAACAATTACAATGGAGTCATTCACCGGTATGGTGGTGCTACAGCCATTGCTTGTGTTAACAATCGAATCTATATAATATCTATATACACCAGGCTGAAGTGAGCTTGGTATAGTATAAACATAATTCTGATTTCCAGTTCCGGTAACAGTTCCAGACAAAGCATTCAAATGCGTTCCGGCCGATCTGGTCAAATTCGCATTCGCTGTGCTCGCACAAGAACTTGTTACGTTCTCACTGACTTGTCTGTAATAAACTGACCAGTTCACAGCAACGGTTCCACCATTTGTATAAGTTGCATTTGACACAACCATATTCAAGGAAGGATTGCTCACTTGCTGATAGCAAAGTTTTACTGTGTCCTGAGTAAAAGAAGCATTTGGCTCCGGATATACAATAACAGTGATCGTTTGATTGATCAAAGTTCTTGGACAATTCGGAGTTGATGATGTATTTGTAATTGTACTTATAGTAGCGGTATATGTACCTGGTGACAAACTGCCTCCGGGAATGTTGGAGTTCACAGCTCCGTTTCCACTTCCTGATGCAGTCAATAAAGACACAAGGGCAGCGTCACCTGTAATACTGGCTGACCAGTTTACAGCGGTGCTTCCTCTGTTTGCACTCAAGGCAGCATTGCTTACCGTATAAGTTACTGTAAAGGCGTCGCCCTGACAAACTCCTATATTAGATGTATTAACTGTGGCAATTGGTTTTGGATTTACATTTACCAATACTCCAAAAGTATCTAAAGTACCACAAGCATTTGTAACACTCACTCTAACAGAATCCTGATCGTTTGATAATGCAGGTATATAATAATAGGAATTAGTAGTTGTTAACGAAGTAGTGTCGTGTTGTACTAGTCCAAATGAACCACTGAATGGTTTCTTATACCAATCGAAAGTGAGCAAACCATAAGGGGTAGGCGAAACATGGGTAGCAGTAAATGATGCTGTATCCAGTTCACAAACCTCGTAAGGCGTAGATGGAGTTAAACTCACCACCGGAAGAGATGTAATCTTCTGGTAAATGAATGGACCTCTGATTTCTACGGCGCTACAACCTCCGGATGTTTCAGTAATGCTTACCCAGAAGGTGTCCGCTAACGCTAAGGCACTCGGCGATCCTACTATCATAGTAGATGTCGAGTAACCAGAGAAGTTAGGTGCTCCCCCGGTAATAATGGCTGAAGAAGCACCAAAAGAGGAGCCTCCGCGATACCATTGATACTGAAGACCACCACCACCGGCACAATTACTGGTAGAAACTACCGGTAAAACCAGCTGTGGAGAGCTATAACAATAATAGTTAATAGCGTCTGGCGTAGAAGCTACGGTGATTGCCGCATTGGCTTTAAAGGCACCGAAAGCAAACACCATTAGGAATACCCAAGTAACCCGGGCAAATATCCGGCTGGTTAATAAGGAGAAATTCACTTTCAAGTTGGTAAATGTACTATTAGTCATTTCTGTATAATTTGAACTGCTCGCAAAAATAGAATAAATAATTCAAAAAAAAGTTCAGATATTAAAAAAACTCAAAGTTGTTTGACATCTCTTTATAAGTGTACGAAATAATGAACTCATTCTCCGCAACATTTTGTTTATCAAACAGTTACAAACTATGCCGATGTCGTGCCTAAAAGATTAAAACGTTTATAAACAACAGTTAACCCCCTGTTCACACAGATACAGCATTTAATGTCAAAACAATATTTAGAACCTTTCTCCGTTCAGCTCGATTTTTTAGCAATCTGCTAAATTTCAATCACTTAAATTGTCTCTAGAATTGACAAATAGTTGTAATATCTTGATTCTGTGATGTTTGCGTCATTTAAGGCCTTTAAAATTGCGCAATCTGGTTCGTCAACATGAGCGCAGTCATTAAAGCGGCACAAATGCCTTATTTTTTGAAATTCGCGAAAACCAAACTGAACCTCCCTTCGCTCCAACGATACCATACCAAAATCCTTGATACCGGGAGTGTCAATAATTTGCATCCCGCCCGCTCCGAAAAACATCTCAGCAAATGTTGTAGTATGCTTGCCCTTATGATGAGCACTCGACACCTCCCCTGTCTTTTGATCCAAATCCGGAATCAACCTGTTCAGCCAACTCGACTTTCCAACGCCACTATGCCCCGCCAATAATGTAGTCCTCCCGCTTATAGCTGACAGCAAGTCCTTCTCAACTTGTCCATCATGAATATTCCCCATAACAACCCCATAACCTATGTTTTTGTATATATCACTAAACTCTTTTAATAATATATTTTCCTCCTCCTGGTAAAGGTCTGTCTTGTTCCAAAATAACAGGACATCCACCCCGTATAACTCACATATCAATAAATATCTGTCGATAAAACCCAATGAAGTCCTGGGCTGGCTTATGGTAACCATCAATAGTACAAGATCCAGATTACTCGCAATTATCTGTGATTGCCTGCTTAAGTTGTTGGATTTACGTATAATGTAATTCCTCCGGTTCAAAATTTCAGATATAACCCATTTGCCTCCGGATCCTTCTATCATCACGTCGTCACCAACAGCTACCGGATTGGTGCTGTCAATCGACTTTAATCTGAACTTACCTTTCAATCGACAATCCAATAATTCTCCACTCTTCAGCTTTACACGATACCAGCTGCCGGTAGATTTAATTACCAGTCCTTGTCTTCCGGTCATTAGAAAATTTGGGAAGCAATTTGTGCTGTAACCCTCGGATGCCCCATGGTATAAAAATGCAATACGGGCACTCCACGCTGCTTTAATTCCTTACACTGTCTCACACACCATTCTATGCCAATCTGCTCAATTTCCGCATCTGTTTTAGCCTTTTCCACAGCGCTGGTCAATTCAATGGGTATGTCTATATTGAAAATACGAGGTAATAAACGAATCTGCTTACGACTCGTCAATGGCTTGATACCTGGAATAATCGGCACTTCAATTCCAATATTTCTGCACTTCTCCACATAATCAAAGTACTTGTGGTTATCGAAAAACATCTGCGTAGTAATGAATTCCGCTCCGGCTTCAACCTTTCTTTTTAAAAAGTTTAAATCACTCTGCATGTTTGGAGCATCCGTATGTTTCTCCGGATATCCTGCAGCTCCAACACAAAAATTAGTAGGTTTTGCATTGGTTACTTCTTCATCCAGATAAACCCCTGAATTCATATTCCTGATCTGATGAATCAATTCAAGACTATTGGCATTCCCGTCCAATTCAGGCTCGAAATGTTGATCGCCTTTAAGATTATCTCCCCTTAATGCAAGAACATTATCTATTCCCAAAAAATGAAGGTCAATCAGCGCATTCTCCGTGTCCTGTTTACTAAATCCTCCACATATTAAATGCGGAACTGCCTCAACCTGATATTTTCCCTGAATGGCGGCACAAATGGCCACAGTACCCGGACGCTTTGTGACCGAAACACGATCAAAAGACCCATCCTTACGTCGTCTCATCACAAACTCCTCCCGATGATAAGTTACATCAATAAAAGCAGGCTTAAACTCCATTAATGGATCAATAGACTTATATATAGATTCGATGCTATTTCCCTTCAGCGGGGGTAAAATCTCGAATGAAAATAGGGTCTCATCCGATTTGAGGTATTTTGTCAGCTTCATATCAGAACTGAATATTCAATTTAACTTCTTCCTGATTCCTCTTAATCGTGGCCGGAACCATCTGGCCCTTCTTCAATTCACTCAAAACCTTCATATAGGTCTTCATATCTGTAATAAACACACCGTTCAAACTCACAATAATATCCCCTTTTTCAATCCCAGACTTCATCCCCGGCATTCCATCCTTTACTCCATCCACTTTCACGCCTTCACCACTATATAAATAATCCGGCATAATGCCCAGAGTCACATTAAACTTCATCCGACCTGTTGAATCACTCGATTTCGTTTCTGTAAATTCCAATTTTCCACTGTGGTTCAATTCGGCAACCAAGCCAACTATGTGATTCAGAACGAACAATTCTCCTCCATAATTAAGAATTTCCTTATCATCTGAAGGTTTGTGGTAATGCACATGCTGTCCGGTAAAATAATGAATGGCCGGTACCCTCTTCAAATAAAATGATGTATGGTCAGAGGCTCCTATTCCGCCATCTGTCGTAACAATTTCCCGAAGTCTGTTCGTATCAGGACTAACCTCTGCCAATGCGCCTTTCCACGCCGGAGATGTACCCACACCATTAATAACTATAGCCTTCTTAGCCGAATCCAATTTCCCGATCATATCCATGTTAATCATGTAATTCATTTGTTCAATAGGCATCGTTGGATGTTCCATAAAATATTTAGATCCGATCAGTCCCAATTCTTCCCCGGAAAAAGCGATAAACAAGTAATTGTTCTTTTTATTCCATCTTCTCTTTTTTGAAAACTGCTTGCCCAGCCACAACAATCCGGCAGTACCACTGGCATTATCGTCAGCGCCATTATGAATATGGCCTTGCTCCGTAGAAAGAGAGTTTCCCATTTGACCCCTCCCGAGGTGATCATGATGTGCTCCTATTACGACAGTATGCCTGGCCTTATTGTCCTTAAATCCGATTACATTATGTCCGGTTTCCTTCGTTACCAATACCTTTACCTCCAAACGAACAGGGGTTGGTACAGGCAAAATACTCAGATCTTTATCACAAAAAACTACCGGAATATCAGAGGGCTGAACTTTGAGAGATAATTGACCATCAGGTTTTTCAACGCCGGCATCCTTCCTGAAAAAAATTACGCCTATGGCACCCTGACGTCTGGCTTCTTCCACCCTTTTTTCCATTCCATGCCAACTCAGATACGCAGAATGAGGATGAATTCCATCAGGACTGCCCAAATCAATCAATACAACTTTGCCTTTAACATCCCGTCCCTCATAGTCCTTTCTCAAAGGACTCTCAGACTGAATGCCAAAACCAACATATACCGCCTCCGAATTTATACTTGCCTCATTTGACGACATAGAAACGGGAAAGAACTCTTTGAACAACGGGTAATTCACACCGGCCAATTCCAACCTACTGGCGTCAAGAGTCATTCGCAGTGTGATTATTTCAAACTTTTGAAAATAGCTGTTTTGCTCTCCTCCCGGTTTCAACCCCAACTTTTTCATTCTGGCAGCTATAAACTCGGCACTCTTTAATTCACCTTCAGATCCTGTTAAACGGCCTTCCAGATCATCAGAAGCAAGATATTCGATATCTGACCTGAGTTGAGGTTCATACTTTAACAATTTGCGCTCCGAAATTTGTGCTTCGGACATAAAAGAACCTATTCCCAAAGCGCTGAGCAAAATCCATTTAACTGATTTCATGAAAAAAAGGATAAAATATATTTAACAATAATCACAAAAATTAGGACCACAAAGATACGTTGTAAATTTTTGTCAGAGAGTTTCGCTGACCACTTCAACCCCATTCCCGTACCGAGCAAAATTCCCAAACTCAAAGGAAGCACATATCCAGGAACCAAATAACCTAAATGGTAAAATTCATTTAATGGAACCTGTGGACTCTGCCATAGATACACCCCCAACATCGGCAAAAGCAATACCGGGATAACACCTATAGAAACACTGCTCGCCTTTTTCATGTTCATACCGGCCAATTGTTGAAATAGCGGAATCATAATCACCCCACCACCCAATCCTGACAAGCCCGAAGCAATCCCGGTGAGAAAACCTGTTATAACAAATTTCCATGATTTGAATTCCGGCACTTCTTCCGTTCTCTTCGGTTTACTCAACATCGTCCTAAGTACTGTAAATACAAGCATAGCCAGAAATATCAGTTTAAACATGTTTTCCGAATACCACGTGAAGGCAGAAATCAAATATGTAACAGTCATTCCGGTTATAACAGCCGGAATCGCCGTATGCAGTATTTCCCTTAAGTAGAAATTCCCATTTTTAAATTGTCGGTATGAAGTGATAATTCCAGAAATAAATATCGCAAAAAAACTATTGGCAAGGGTCAGCTTTACCAATGTATCTCCATCAATTTGATGGAATCCGAAAAGTAAATCAAAAAGTGGTACAAAAATTAATCCGCCGCCTATTCCAATTAATCCTGAAAGAATACCTCCGGCTAAACCGGCTATCAACATCAGAACAATAACAACTGGTAACTCCATTAGCCACCAATCTTCAAAATTCCGAAGTAGGTATTCTTATCTCCAAACAATTTCAATGCTTCGTTAATATCTGTGTCGTCATCAAATGTAGATTCTACTTCAGCCGTATCATAATAATACCTCCTGGTAATTTCTGTTTCAAGCAATTCCAGTATTTCATGTTTGTAACGACTGATATCAGCATCTTTATTCGCCTTGAGTTCTAAAGACAACTTGTCGAATTGCTCCTTAAGTCCTTCATAATACTTTTCATCCTTAGATTTTTTAACTAAAGCCTCAATGGCATCTTCGGTTTCTGTATTATAATGATAGTCTTTATCCTTTAGGAAATGCAAAAACGCATTAAAATCTTCATCCGTCAATTTGAACTCCTTGCTATTCGCAATGCTCTCGTGATTGTTTCTGTATTGAGTAGCGAAATCGAAAATCAAATATTTGTTTAAGAGGCTCTGACTTATTTTGCTATATGATTTTCTCTCTACTTTAATATCCGGAGAAATTCCCTCTCCATCAATCACAGGGCGGCGATGAGAAGTATAAAACATTCGCTTCAGACTATCGGCTATGCTAACCGCACGACCATTTACTTTATTGCCATAATCCAATTTTTGTATACATCTGCCCGAAGGGATATAATACTTGCTGGTTGTAATTTTCATTTGTGTGTTGTAGCTCAACTGTCTGGAACTCTGAACCAACCCTTTTCCGAATGATTTCTGCCCGATAACCACGCCGCGATCCAAATCCTGAATTGCACCACTCACAATTTCCGAAGCCGATGCTGAATTCCCATCGATAAGCACGACCAGGGGTATTTCGGTATCAACCGGTGCATTCAGCGTCCGGTAAGTATTGTCATTTTCCTGATCTCTTCCCTTCGTAGTAACCACCAATTGACCTTTTTTAACAAATACATTTACAATATTGACCGCTTCATGTAACAATCCGCCTCCATTCCCTCTCAAATCCAAAATAACGGATGACATACCGGGATTCTTCTTCAATTCAGTGAGTGCATCATGAACTTCCTTGCCGGCATTCGGGGTGAATCCGGTTAATTTAATGTAGCCTGTTTGTGCATTGATCATTCCGAAATACGGAACATTTTTCAGCTTTATATTGGCTCGTTCAAAAGTCTTTTCGAAAACTCCCTTTCCCGGACGCTCCAGTTTCAGCGTAACCTTGGTACCTGCTGCCCCTTTGAGCAAATTGGTCATTTCACTACTGGTTTTTCCCTTAACAGATTTTCCGTCTACCTCCAAAATGATATCTCCGGCTCTCACATCTGATTTTTGTGCCGGAAAGTCTTCATAAGGCGACTCAATCATAATCTGATCACCCCTTTGTCTGATAGAAGCGCCTATTCCACCATATGAACCTGTCATTTGAAATCGGTAATCCTCACTTTGAGCTTCAGAATAGAAATTGGTGTAGGGATCCAGTGTGTTCAACATGGCGTCAATGGCAGCCCGCATCAATTCACCGGGTTTAACCTCGTCTACATAACTGGTATTTACCTCTTTATAAACCGTTGCGAAAATGTCAAGATTCTTGGTTATTTCGAAATAATCAGTGGTTGCCTTAAAAGATGAAAAGGCAATTACACCTGCCAATGCAATCCAAACAGCTTTTTTCCGGATCAATTTTTTCATACTAAATATTCTTGCCTACTGCAAATGTAACGAAGCATTCAAGGAGTTAATATATCTATCCCACAAACAATCCCTGCGGCTCGACCAATTTTCAAGGGACAGGATCATGTCCATGTCCGCCCCAGGGATGGCACCGCAAAATTCTTCGAACAGCCAAATACAAGCCCTTAATGGGTCCATGTTTTTTCAGCGCCTCAACAGCATAATGACTGCACGTTGGTTGGTAACGACAGGCATTCGGCAGTAATGGAGATAATAATATCTGGTATAATCGAATGGGGATGATGAGGATGGAAGATATGAATCTACTCAGCATGTGATTTCAATTTGATCACCAGTTTTTTGAAGGAGGCATCTATTTGCCAAAAATCGCATATTTCCCGAGCAGTATAGATAATACCAATATCTTTTGAACCGGACCCTTCTATAGATTCTATCAATTCGAACTTATTGAGCCGATATGCTTCTTTCATTCTTCGCCTTATCAGATTGCGGTCTACAGCCTGTCTGAAAACTCTTCCCGGTACAATAAACAAGACCCGTATCGGCGGTACTTGATCCGTGGAAGAAGGAATAATGATAAATTTAAATGGGAACACCTGAATCCGCAAAGCCGCAGTTTCCGGTTTAAATAAACGCTGAATGGCCGATTTGTGTCTGAGAATTTCTTCCTTGTGTAAGACAAAACGCCTTTCAGTCATAGGCGAAATCAACCCTTATGACCGGGTTCGTCAGAAACGGTTAGCCTTTTTCTGCCCTTTGCTCTTCTTGAAGCAAGAACTTTTCTACCATTGCGCGTACTCATACGCTCACGAAATCCGTGCTTATTTTTTCTCTTGCGATTGGAAGGCTGATAGGTTCTTTTCATGGCCTGATTTCTTAAAAGGACTGCAAATTTAGGAATAAACTCACATATTTCAAACCAAATTTGGAGAATTTATTTAAAAGTAACCGTTACCGGATGTCGTACTTTCAACGAAATGCCGTCCCCTCCCCAAATTTCGACATATACAACATAAACTCCCGGAATCACAGGATTTCCAGCCATATCCGTACCTTCCCAACTCAGTAAATTTTCATTGCCCGCTATCCAATTCCGACAGATTTCTTTCACAAACTTGCCCTGATGATTGTAAATAAATGCATTCACCGATAAACCGGAATACTCCCCGCTCACTTCCCAAAGCAGCTGATCCTGATAACCATCGCCATCCGGTGACACAATTTGAGATATCATGTGCACGGGGCCCTCTTTCTCGGATTCGCGCCAGACTTCCGATTGTGAGTTCGGTAGTCCAGGTGTTCCGTATCCGGAAGTTGAAGACGCTGTGGCCCAATTCGAAGGAAGCAAACCCGACATGTTTGGATACAGCCGTTCCAGGCTCTTGGATTCAGGGTCTTCCACCAATTCATGATGGAACTTTTCCGAATATCGAACCGAATCAATCACCCAACCATCTGTGTGAATCAACCATAAATTCCCGGAGTCATCATTCATGGTAGGTAAATTCTTTACATTTCGTATCGCCCGGGCATTCCCGGAAGGAAAAACATTTACTACCTGCAAAGAATCTGTTGTAACCACAATATATGCCCCAGGATTAAGCACCGGTATCGGAAATACAACCGAATTTTTAAAGGTCGCACCTGTATCCAGGTTGGCAATTTTCACCCTTTTCAAACTCAGATATTTGTTTGACATATTAAATATTTCAATATAATCCGCTCCTCCGGTCGCAGGATTAAACAACATTTCATTGATTACGATTTCTCCGGACAAAGGCTCCTCCGGCCGATAAAATATGATACTGTCCTGTGCACTCACATTTCCTGAACAATCCCCCAAACCTGAAACAATCATGGACATACGAACTCCGGTGTTGAATATCTGTTCACTTTCTATCATTAATGACGGAACCGGATGGTCTGTATAATGGTATTGTTTCAAAGGAAAGCCCAAAACTTCCACTTTAATCAGATGACCAAATCGAGCTGTGTCCAATGACTCACTGAGATGAATCTGCACCTTGCTATCGTCAATAATTTCATACCCGGTAACGGCAGGTGTCAAGGTGTCAGCTATGGACCGGATTACGGAATTACTTCTGCCGGGTGTTCCCCCGTTAATATGTTCAGAAGTTGCCCAATTTTGCATAACCGAGCAATGCCAGGATGTATCTTTCAGTTCGAGAGAATATCCGCCATCCAATTTGGTCTTATCCGTATGTAAGTTCAGAGTATAAGGAAGTTCATCGCAAATTTCCCCATTTGTATTTTTCAACCAAATGGTGTCCCCGCTGTTGTTGAGCGATGGGAATGTAGCCAGACCCATAGACGAACCAAAACCATCGAAAAAACCCGCAAATGCTGTATCGTAAAGCGCCAGAAATTCTCCCGGCAACAGAACATACTCCGGCAATATTGCAGTCCTCCCGGGATCTGAAATCGTTAAATTCTTCAACTGAACCGGTTGATGATATAAATTGGTAATTTCAATGAATTCCGCCTCAGGAAGCAAAACAACCGGAGATGGGTCTGACATTACTTCGGTGATTCTCAGCATTTTGCAATGCGGGGCAATCGGCACTATATATCGAACATACAAGCTCGAGTCAGGCAGGGTATTACCAACACTGTCTCTGACTCCACGCAACAAGAGCCCGACAGAATCCGGCCATTGAAGATCCCGGTCCAACTCAAGGTTAAGCTCATGCTCAGAAACAGTGACATGTACAATTCCGATGTTGATACCCGAACAGCAGCTATCTGCAATATCCCCGGATAACCGCTCATCAAAACTCAATGTAAGCGCGCGGGTTCCGTTGAAGTGTGCAGCAATTAACCTCGGTGCCAAACTGTCCTTTCGTTTAATTCCGGCATACCAGTCATCAAAATAGTGTTTCTTATAAAAACTGGAAGTGCTTTGTCTGATCAACAATCCGGCATTTGTATAAACCGAAGCATAAGAAATGTTCGACTGCCCTTCCAATTGGAGCGAACCTGATTGATTCAGCTCAGCATACATGGTGAAAATGTTATCAGCACTTTTCAGCACTTTTACCCGTATCCAATTATTGTTCCCGGTACTAATGTTGTCACTGCCATTTACCAAAGTATCCAACAGACCGTTGCGGAGCGAGTATAAAACCAATTCATCACGGGTTCCTCCAATGCGAACGAAAACGCCATTCCTGGATTTCTTTAGGTCAGATTCATCGCTCATCAAATAAAGATCTGTATAGTTGGCGGAAGAAGTATTGAACCGCAAATTGACCGTAATATTCCATTCCATTTCCGCTGCCGGAACTATACTCCCGGAAATATAAAATGTATCGTTCGTCACATCACTGTTCGAACGCAACATACCCGATTCAAGGATGAACTTTGATGTATCCCCTCGCCAATTTGCCGGGAAAAAATCAAAATTATCTGTAGACTGTGCATTTACTGACTGCAAAGCTTTACAAATAATCAATAATATGAGGGCGATTCTGTGAACCATGCGACATTCGATTTCGAATTAAAGCATTTAATGATTATGTATAGATTATCAATTCTGATAGCGCAGGTGCCACAACCTTCTAAATGAATACATAAAAAGATGAATTTCAGATAATTGTCAATCCTTTTCCCGATCATGCACACTTAATTTTAATGACCTATCTTTGTGCTTATTCGATGAAATTCACGGGGCTGTTTTTCTTTTTTGTGTGTTTGTGCACCCAATCTTCAGCCAATGGGCCTGTTCCCGGTCAAATTCCGACAAACACGCATTCTGCCAAGTACGACGTGTATCGACAGCATTTAGCATTGGATGTAAATCCCGAAAACGGTTATCTCAAAGGAGAACTCAGCATTTTCTTTACCTATAGCGAACCGGGACCCAATCAGATTCAATTTGACCTCGACGACTCTCTGAAGGTGGATTCTGTCGTTTTTCATAGAAACCGCATTCCCTTTATTCATCAGAATCACCACATTCAATTGTCCTTAGATTTGGTTGCTTCGGATCGGGACAGTCTCACTGTATATTATCAGGGTTTTCCGATAAAAAGCAGATACCGGGCCTATTATGTTGAAAAACATGGCCGTGATGCAACATTGGCACCCATTGTATTTACCAGTTCACAACCCTATGGTGCACAGGATTGGTGGCCGTGTCAGAACAATCTGAGCGATAAAACTGACACCTTCGACATACTCATTCAATGTCCCAAAGCGTATACCGCTGTTTCGAATGGCAAACTTATGGGCATCGATTCATCGAGGGCAGGATTCAAAACATTTCACTGGAAACACCAGTATCCCATAGCTACCTATCTGCTGGCTTTTGCCATTACAAATTATGTCATTTATACCGACACCATCCAATTCAAAGACGGATTGAAAATGCCGGTAGACCACTTTGTATACCCAGAATATCTTTCGACAGCGCTTACTCAAACTCCTGAACTTATTCCCGTATTTCATCTGTACGACTCGCTTTACGGAGATTATCCGTTTAAACATGAAAAGTACGGACACGCGATGTATGCACGAGGTGGTGGCATGGAAAATCAGACCATCAGTTTTATGAGTGGGTTTCAATATGATCTGATGACCCATGAGTTGGCACACCATTGGTTCGGCAACAAAATCACCTGCTATTCATGGCAGGATATCTGGTTGAATGAGGGATTCGCAACCTTTGCGGAAGTTCGTTGTCGGGAAACCCTGAAACCGGAATCCGCCAATGAAATTCGTTCTGATATAAAGAATTCAGTATTAAAGGAAAATACTGGCAGTGTGTTCGTGGATGACACTACCCGATTTGATCGGATATTCAATGGTAGATTGTCGTATGCCAAAGGAGCGATGTTACTCAGCATGTTGCGCCTTATTATGGGTGATTCTGCATTCGACACCGCAATTAAACAGTATATCTCCGGGAATCCGATGGATTATGGATTTGTCAGTACCTTACAGCTTAAGCATGTTTTGGAGCAACACTATAAGGGCTCTTTGGACCACTTTTTTGCCGCCTGGTTTTATGGGGAAGGCTTTCCGACGTATAAAATCAGCTGGCAAACCTCTAATGCCTTAACGCGTCTAGACGTCCAACAAATCAGCAATAACCCGTCAATTGGATTTTTTCCGGGAAAAATTCCCCTGCGATTCAAAGGCCAGAACAGAGACACACTGCTTCTGTTGAGTCCGGATCAAGCAGATGAATCTTTTCTGGTATCCGTGGGTTTTGATATTGATGAAATTCAGTTCGATCCGGAACATAGGATCTTAGGAAAAGCCGAAATCCTTTTTCAGAATGCCCCCGGTTCAGGTGTTCGGGTATATCCAAATCCCGCTTTCAACACCTTAAATATCAACTCAAACACACTCAGCTTAGAGTCCATAGAAGTATTTGATATCGGAGGTAAAAAAGTTTTGGAACTGGCTTTAAACCAAACAAATCCCGGAAATTCCATCCAGATATCCACAGCTGAATTGCAGCCGGGTATCTATCTGTATAAATGCCGAACTACATCGGGTTCTGTTCATGGAAAGTTTGTCAGATTAGAAGATCATTGAGCTTCCAGTGCCCCCATGTCGGGTTTAGCTACCCGGGTGCGCTTCTTGTAATCCGTGGGCACCGGTGGGTTCAAAATAAGTGCGGCATTAATCGCCGGACTTGCCGAATCTAATTCAAAGTCATTTTCAGGTCCATTGACAAATTTTGGATCTACATTCAGCAAGTTAGATAATGGCGGTTCTTTTAGATTCTGATCTTTGGTTTTGAGTAGGTTGCCATCCACGCTCAATGAAATTATCCTGCCCGGATCCAGATCATATCCAAATTCCTGATTCAAATTACCCCAGACGATAGAGTTCAGAACAGCACCTTTAAAGGAATATGTCTCCAATATTCTGCCCAGCTCATCGCGACGGCGGTTGGTAAATGCCAATCCCGGTTCCTGCCTGCTAAAGCTATTTCCAACTGTGGCCACGGTGCAATGCCTGAGGTTATATTCACCTCCCCACTGCCCTAAAAAAGCGAATCTGCCACAATTGGTAAACAGACAATTCTCCGCTTCAATATGACTCATTCTTCCTGCAACCCCGTCATACAGCATATTTCTGACCCAGGTATGGCTTATGTTGAGATTTGGTGAAGAATTGACCGGAATGGAGTCACAATAGATGCCTACCGTTCCATTTTTAATAACAGCATGCTTAATTTCATTGTTCATGGATGGAAAGGATAACCAAATTCCACCCCATTGACCAGCAACTTCTTCGAAGGCAGGTTGAAGCCTGTCTCCTTCCATAAGTACCGGATTCCCTTGCGTACCTTCAATCTTCAATGTTCCTTCTACAAATAACCAGCTATATGGCGCAAAATGTACCCTGACACCCGCTCCTATCGTAAAAGTACAACCTTCAGGAACATAAATATATCCATACACAACATATGGTTTTTTGGTGTCGAACCAACCTGAATTACAACTGAGCGTATCATTAAAAAAATACTGTGCATCCTGACCCCAACCCACAAGCTGCACCTGTTGAACATGAGAACCGCTCAAAAAGAGAATCGAATCTCTGATGATCAAAGGTCTTGAATCAGGCTCCTGATTTGGATCAATGAACAACTCAACAAAAATAAAAATACTGTCTCCGGCACGGATTCGAACATCCTGAAAATTATTCCCGGCAACCCCGTCAACATTTATTTTAAAATATCCTTCGGCCCCTTGCAAACGGATGTCAGTAACCACATCTTCATCATTGTAATTGGCAACAATCACCTGATGGGTAACCGATTTCGGGGTACCTGATCCCGCTTTGGTAAAAACAGTATCAAATACCAGGGTATCTTCCGTAAAAGTCAATTTACCATTTCCGGGCTTTAGTTCTTCCCTCCGGCATCCTTCGCTGAACCATACCAGACCCAGCAACAACATGGTAAATACAAGTCCGGATGCATTTCGGATAAAGATCATGGTTACAAAGGTATGATAACGGCTCGTTGCGACAAATTGTTATACGTTAATGCGCTGCATACCATTTGCTGACAAGAATCTGAATTACTATCTTTGCGCACTTTTTAAAATCTAACAACACATAAGCAATACATCATGATTATCGGCGTACCTAAAGAAATCAAAAACAATGAGAACCGGGTAGCACTTACTCCGGCAGGCGCAAGGGAATTAAAAAAGCACGGCCATACCGTATATGTTCAGCATACAGCCGGCATAGGAAGCGGATTTAGCGATGAGGATTACAGAGAAGCAGGTGCTCAGATCTTAGGTACGATCGAAGAGGTCTACCAAATTGCTGAAATGATCATCAAGGTAAAAGAGCCTATTGAGCAAGAGTATAAATTGATCAAAAAAGACCAGCTGTTGTTCACTTATTTCCACTTTGCTTCGTATGAACCATTAACGCATGCGATGGTAGAAAGCGGAGCAGTTTGTCTGGCTTATGAAACGGTAGAAAAAGCTGATCGTTCCTTGCCTTTACTTGTTCCGATGAGTGAAGTGGCAGGCAGAATGGCGATACAGGAAGGTGCCAAATACTTGGAAAAACCTTCAGGGGGTCGCGGTATCCTTTTGGGCGGTGTTCCCGGGGTAAAACCGGCTAAAGTATTGATACTCGGTGGGGGTGTAGTAGGCACCAATTCAGCCAAAATGGCGGCAGGTATGGGTGCAGATGTAACCATCATGGATTTGAGCCTTCCCCGCTTGCGCTACCTGGATGATGTGATGCCGGCCAATGTTCGCACGCTCATGTCCAATGAATATAATATTCGCGAAATGTTACCTACCCACGATCTGATTGTAGGTGCCGTTTTAATTCCGGGAGCTAAGGCACCACATTTAATTACCAGAGAAATGCTGAAACTGATGCGTCCGGGTACCGTGGTAGTGGATGTTGCCGTTGATCAGGGTGGATGCATTGAAACCTGTAAGCCGACGACACACGAAAATCCGACCTATGTGGTGGATGAAGTTTTACACTACTGTGTAGCGAATATGCCGGGAGCAGTACCTTATACTTCCACTTTGGCGTTAACCAATGCCACATTGCCTTATGCCATTCAATTGGCAAATCAAGGTTGGGAAACTGCTTGCCGGTCTAACAATGAGCTGAAACTTGGCTTAAATGTGGTACACGGCAAAATTGTTTATAAACCGGTTGCCGAAGCCTTCAATTTAACACATACTCCGGTTGAAAACGTGTTGGGAGCTCAGGCCGGCGCCTGATTTACCCACGCGGCTCACATCCGCAAATGAAACTATACCATAAGTCTTATGGAAATGGAGGCACGCCTCTGCTGATTGCCCATGGTCTTTTCGGTATGGCAGACAACTGGCATCTGATTGCCGGGAAGCTTCAATCTGATTTCCACGTGATAACCGTGGATCTTCGAAATCACGGCCGTTCTCCACATGCATCTGAGATGTCATATGCTGATATGGTTCAGGATGTTGCAGAATTAATTGACACCCTGAAACTCAACGAAATAAACCTATTGGGGCATAGTATGGGAGGTAAAATGGCCATGACCTTTGCGAATGAATATCCGCACTTACTCAAGAAATTGATGGTGGCAGATATTTCCCCGGACGAATATGCCCCGGGACATGCAATCTATTTCAAAGCTCTTCTTGAAATCGACCAACATCGAATTGAAAAGCGCGAAGAAGCTGAGAACATCCTTCGCAATCATATCCAGGATCAGGTCATTATTCAGTTTCTGATGAAAAGCCTATACCGCACAACTGAGGGAAATTACCGTTTGCGCATGAACACAGCGGCTATCTATCAACATTATGATGAAATCAGGGGAGCCATTCCATTTCATTGGCCCGTAAGTCATCCAACGCGCTTTATAAGAGGTTCTGAATCCCCTTATATTCGTCAAAAAGACGAAGACTTAATTTCCGAATGGTTCACCCATTATGATATTGACACAATTCCGGGAGCCGGGCATTGGGTTCATGCTGATCAGCCCGATTTATTTGTTCAAAGTGTAAGGGATTTCTTACAAGGTTAGGACACTTGGTATTATTTTTGACGATGTGGGAAAATATATGCTCCGCCAAATTTTATTGCTCCTTTGCATCGCTGGATATCACAGCACACAGGCGCAATTTGCAGTGGTGAAGGGGAAAGTAAGCGATGCCGAAACCGGTGAAGCCCTTCCTTTTGTAAATGTGCGATTCGTTGGTACACAAATCGGAACCGTCTCTGATTTTGACGGGTTCTTTACCTTATCCTCACCGATATCCGTTGACTCTATTACCGTCTCTTACGTGGGCTATCAACGTGTTACCAAACCGGTAACGAGCGGAAGCCAAACGATAAATTTCGCATTGACCAGTGATGGTGTATTGAAAGAAGTTGTGATTAAACCCGGCGTAAATCCCGCAGAACGTATCATCAGGGAAGCTCAGAAGAACAAAAAAGACTATAACATAGAAAAGCTTGAATCGTATGAATACGAAAGCTATAACCGAATTCAACTTGCCGTTGACAACATTTCTGATAATTTTAAGAAACGCAAGGTATTTCAGGCTATGGAATCCATGTTTGATACCATTTCAAGCCTGAGTGTTGATAGTGCCATTCCCGTGGTTCCGGTATTTGTAAGTGAAACCATGACGGATTTTTATTTTAAAAAATTACCCAGAAGAACCAAAGAAGTGATTCATGCCACCCAGGTAAAAGGAGTGGGTGTTGGTGAGGACAGCTATATTGCTCAGGTATTGGGTTCTACCTGGCAACAGTATAATTTTAATGAAAATAACCTGTACATATTAGATAAGGATTTTATCTCACCTATATCTATCCTATCGTGGGCATATTATGTCTTTACATTGACCGACAGCGTCTATATCGATGGGGAGAAATGCTATGTGATTCAGGTAAATCCCAAGAACAAAAGAGACCTGGTATTTACCGGAACCATATGGATTACAGATAGTTCGTTTGCCCTGAAGCAACTGAATTTAGAAATCACGAAAGAAGCCAATTTAAACTTCGTGGAAAAAATGAAAATTCAGCAGGAAATGGAGGAGGTAGAACCCGGAACTTATTTGCCCCGAAAAACCAGGGTTCTAATTGACATCAGTGAGCTCTCTCCCAATACTGTCGGAATGATTGGCCTGTATTATAATTCAAATAAGAACTTTAAGGTCAATACCAACCGGCCGATCAAATTCTATGAAGAGAAAATTAGCATAGATCCCCTGGCTTATAATCGCAATTCAGATTATTGGGATACTACCAGACATGAACAATTGAATCAAAGCGATATGAAAATCTATAACATGGTGGATTCGCTTAAGAATCAGCCTGTTATAAAAACATATGTGGATGTTGTAGAACTTCTGGTTGAAGGTTATAAAACCATCGGAAATGGAAAAATAGAGTTGGGTCCATACTCGTATCTCGCAGGCTATAATCAATTAGAAGGGTTTAGAACCAGAATTGGATTCAGAACAACCCCGGATTTGTTTCCCAATCTTTACCTGAGTGGATATGGTGCTTATGGGTTCGGTGATCATCAATGGAAATATGGATTTAGGTCTGAATATGTTCTATCGAGAAAGAAATGGACCAAATTAGGTCTCTTTATGAAGAATGATGTGGAACTAATCGGGCTCACCGACAAAAATTACGGTACGGCTGTATTGTTCGACAATTTTTCAACCTTCGGATCAACCCAATTGAACCGGGCGATGGAATACAACTTTTACGGGGAATCTGAATTTATGAAAGGATATGTCCAAAGATTTTTCCTTCAAAAAAAGTACTACAACTTCGAGCGTTACGGTGATTTTTACTTCAGCCATTACCAGAATCCGGAACTCGGTTCGAATTCAAACATGGCATCCGATTTCGATAATGTTTCCGTGACCCTTGAAGGCAGGCTGTCCCGAAAAGAATTATTTATCATACGCAAATACGAAAGAATGGGCTTGGGAAATTATAAAGCGCCTGTCGTTACTTTGAGTTATACCAAAGGATTCAAAGGATTGCTCGGCGGAGATTTTAATTATCAGAAAGTTGGGGTTCATATCTGGCAATTCAATTCATTGGGCAATCTGGGAACATTTGAATACAACATTCGCGCCGGCAAAACCTTCGGTACCATTCCCTATCCTCTGTTAGACATACAAAGAGGTAATCCGAGCTATTTCAGCAGTAAAGGGGCCTATAATCTTATGAGTTTCTATGAATTTGTGGCCGATCAGTATGTTTCAGTGCATTATGAGCATCAATTCAATGGACTGTTTTTCAACCGCATGCCATTACTCAAACGTTTCAAATTGCGCGAATTTGTGAATGCCAAGGCTGTTTTGGGCAGCATTAGTGATGCCAATTACTCGCTCATTCCCACAGCAGATAAAGAAGGGAACAAAATAAGCAGCATAGGCCGATTTGATGATAGACCTTATGTTGAATTTGGCTATGGGATCGAGAACATTTTTAAAGTACTTCGGGTAGATTTTATCCACCGTTTCTCGTATCTCGAGCATCCGGATGCCGCTCCGTTTGCTGTAAAAGGAGGAATAGTTATTCGCTTTTAAACCAATGATACAGCCGTTCGCAGCTGTTATCTTTAATATTCAGATAAAAGAGCTGATAATCATACATGTGATAATTTCTGCCGGTTGAATTGAACAAAGTAGCTTTGGGTTTATTGATTTGGACAAAACCTTCGCTAATCCCGGCTTCTATATGTCCGGTCATGACAATTTTATAATCCTTGTTGTTGTGTATGGTCTTTGCACTTCCCAAATGCAATTCCGGACTCGAAACTAAATGGTCTGATTTCCAGGTAATTGGATTGATGCACAACCATATGGTGCTGTCAGCGCTTACATTTTTAAATCCCCAGGTTTTGCGCATTCTACTCACCGGTTCCTTATAGCCGTGTTTTCCAATAGTCTGCCAATTGAGCATGCAACCGGTTTCATTTGGATCATGGCAATATTTAATAGAGTCCAACTGCCCAATTTCGTGCAGCGTCATGGGAAATCCTGCCAGTGAAGCATACACCATTCGTTTCCGGATTGAAGGGTTGGAATCGACTATTTCCTTCAGTAAGCGCCAGGCCATATAACTACCTTGTCCATGCGCTGCAATCACAAATGGCCTGTCCCTGGTTTCGGATATAAAATGGAGAAAGGCTGCTTCTATATCCAGGTAAGCTTTGTCCAGAGCCTTGTCTGTCTTTTTACCGGGATGTTTTAACCGATGCAGAGATACCTGTCTATATTTAGGCGCCCAAATGCGATAACAATAACCAAATGCGCTCGATTGGCTCATGATCAGGGTTCGGGCCATTCTTTTGGTACTGGGCGTTTTAAGCCGGTCATTGGAACCGGGATAATTTAGCAATGTGGTTGTATGAATAAAAAACACATCTCCCTTTTGAAGGGAATCTTCCTGTGCTTCTGTGTAGTTCTGCGGTAATTTGTCAGCTACATCGGCCAGGTCAGGATGCGCATACCAATTTGACAAGGGTGTATAATCCAGAGGTTGGGCGAGCGCGCCGGAGGATATCAAACCGAACCATATCCAGAAAGTTCGGAATACTTCTTTAATCATTAAAATTCATCATGCTCCCCAAAAGATCATTGAAATTAACGCCATTGGTGATTCTCTCCTTCCCAATTCGTGAAAATTCCGAAAGTCCATGTAAAACGAATTCCATCCATAAAAAAGTATCCATTTTGCCGTGATCCGGGTGATAGATTGAGGTAAAATTAGCCAATCCATCCACACTGTTCAAACGCATGGCATACTCCCGATCACTGCAATCATCCGGCAAATGAACCTGATGACCTTTTTCAAAACTAGAGATGATTCTCTCTGTTTCCATGAGTTCTTTTTTGTTGCTGTGTTCAGGATCAGGAAAATACGTAGCATACAGAGTTCGAATGGCCCTACCAATGAGTATGTGTGCCACATTGGATGCACCTTCCTGTTCTCCTTCATATACCATTTCAACCTTTCCGGTAATGGCAGGTATGGCATGATAAACATCCGAAATGCGGATTGACGTTTTTTTATCTCCATTTCGAATGGCCCTCAATTCGGCAGCACTGTAAACCAATTCAAGCGCTGAAATGCCCATTCTTGCACTTACACCACTCTTGGCATCAATATATTCATTCTCGCGGGCTTCAAAACCAATCTGTTCAACCAATTCGCGGATCAGGACATGACAAGAGATTTTATCACTTTGCGTTTTGGTAATGGAAGCCTCTTGTGCGGTTATCTCCATGGCAATTTTCGTATTTTGAGGATAATGTGTCATGATTTGAGAGCCGATTCTATCTTTTAATGGCGTAACGATTGAACCTCTTTGGGTATAATCTTCCGGATTGGCCGTAAACACAAATTGAACGTCTAAGGGAATGCGAAGGGTAAAGCCACGAATTTGAATATCTCCTTCCTGTAAAATATTGAAAAGCGCCACCTGTATTCTGGCCTGAAGATCGGGTATTTCGTTAAGTACAAAAATGCAGCGGTTTGCTCTGGGGATCAATCCGAAATGAATGACCCTTTCATCGTTATAGGACAATTTCTCATTCACCGCCCGCATTGGATCAATATCACCAATTAAATCAGCCACATTCACATCAGGTGTAGCCAGCTTCTCTATATATCTCTCGGAGCGGTGCTTCCATTCAACAGGAGTTTCGTCTCCCAACGCAAGAATCGTACTTTTCGCAAAAAAAGAAACAGGATGTAAAGGGTCGTCGTTCAATTCACTTCCCTTTACTACCGGAATGTACTCATCCAACAATGCAACCATGGCTCTGGCTATCCGCGTTTTAGCCTGTCCGCGAAGTCCCAGGAGATTGATATTATGCCGGCTGAGAATGGCGCGTTGAATATCGGGAATGACCGTTTCTTCATAACCAATGATACCTTCAAAAACGGGCTGACCCTTTTGAAGAGCAATCAGGAGATTGCTTCTGATTTCTTCTTTGATACTCAACGGTTTATAACCGCCTTTCTTCAGTTCACCCAAGGTTTTTATTTCCTTTACCCTATCCATTTCTTTCTGTTTCTTTCAAAATCTTCAAATACAAATTTTCCCAGACCTTCAAGCCCGGCATAATACGCCTTCCCCTGACAAGAGCGCGTGAATTCACTGATAAATTGTTGCAGGTAGTGATCTCTTGCGATCATAAATGTTGTGATATGAATTCCGGCTCTACGGCATGCCGAAGCCTCATTTAAGGTGCGATTCACGATAATCCTATCCAGCCCCAAACTGTTTTTGTAATATTCTCCTCCCATTTTTATGCAACTCGGTTTCCCATCCGTGATCATGATAATTTGCTTATTTGGTTGGTGTTTTTTGCGCAGAATATCTCTTGCCAACTGCAATCCGGCAACGGTATTGGTGTGGTAAGGTCCAACCTGCAAATACATCAGATCCTTGAGTTGAACCGGTCTTGCATCATCACCGAATACCACAATATCCAATGAGTCACCGGTGTATTTACGGGTAATGAGCTCCCCTAAAGCCAGGGCTACTTTTTTTGCTGGAGTAATTCGGTCTTCACCGTACAAAATCATACTGTGAGAAATATCGATAAGTAATACGGTTGCTACTCCCACCTTTTTATCCATCTCCCTCACCATCAAATCATCGGGTCTGAGTTGCAGATCATGAGCCCCGGGTCTTTGAACTGCATTTTTTATGCTCTCATCCAATAATATCCCACTGGCTAAGTCCCCAAACTGATACGGGCGAATGCCCTCACTCAACTCATCTCCATCGCCGTTTCCCTTTAATCGGTGTGAACCTCTACCTGCGTTTCTCAACTTGCCGAAAATTTCCTCCATGGCGCTACTTCTGACCAATTGTTCCATGGCGGCGCCGGGTTTCAATGTGCCCGTATGATCTCGTTCAACAACATATCCCTTCTTTCGCAAATCTCTTTCAAAATCATCCAGCGAATAGGAAGGCCGGCTGAGTTTGTACTCCTCATCCAATTCTCTCATCCAATCCATAGCCTCGTCCACATCTCCGCTGGTATACAGCAATAACTCACTGAAGAGCTTCAGCAATCGCTCAAATGGAGTTGCGCCGGCATTTTCGCGGTACGATGTGAATGAAAAGCCCTTCATATGTGCAAAATAGTACAACAGCCCAATAGTTCGAAGGTTCAATTTTGAATTATTTTTGCTTTGGTGATCAACTAACGCTCCTATCTGTTTTGAACATTCTGCGCATAATCATATTTTTCGGTTCTCTTCTGTTCGGGATTTTCCTTTTAATCAACCTGAGCATTCCCGGAACCTGGACCTTCACCGAGAAACAGAAAATTGCTCAAAAGCCGGACATCATACGCTTCGAATGGAATCAATTTCCACCATCTGTACACCAGAATGCCTGGAATGCATTTGAAAAAAAGGTAGCATGGAAACCCGCATCTCAAGCGCCCGAATCCAGGGCATTTGCATGGTCTGCGGATGGATTTTTAGGAGTAACAGAAATCCGCAATCAAGAGTTTGAATGGATTTTTTCAGAACCATATGGGGTAAAAGGAAAAGGAATTTATGAAGTGAGAAGTGAGGGTGACTCTTCAGAAATATCCTTACAATTTGAGATGAAAGTGCCTTTTTTCTTTAGAATCTGGCAACTCTTTCTACCTGCTAAATTTAAACCGGTATTGAGTGAACAACTTCAGTTATTGGCAGCACATTGCGCGAAAGTAGAAACCTTACCGGATGCCAAAGACTTGAAATGGAGGTGGTTAACCCTGAAAGGAATGAGAGCCGACAGCATTGCGTTGCCCTATGATGAATGGCAATTAAAGGTATGGACCGATCTGGATAGGATAAAACAAGTGGAAAGCACCGTTTTGAGCGATGAACTCTGTGCCTTTATATACGCCCTTGATGGGTCGTTCAATCCTTCAGACGTGTTGATGGGCAGGGTTAAGAAAGACGAAGGACTCAATGAAGCCCCGATAGATACCATTCGATGGGAAGGAATGTATATTTATAAATATCCCGGATATTATGAGACTTTGGTCTTTGGTGCATCTCAGGATCGCAGTCGTGCACATCGATACATCCGGGCTTATCTGGAAACCGAAGACCTGAATTTTAAACGTCCGGTAATAGAACGTTATAAGTACTGGGCACGCAACGAAGAAGACAGTACCAAATGGCAAACCCAAATTATTTACGGGTTTTAAGATTGACGTCAGAGTAGCGTAAAATTTATTATTTCGGCATTTACTTTCGGCACCTCATGTGTTATCTTAACATAAAACTTACTGTTATGATCAGCGCTACATGTCCCAATTGCCACCATCACCGCTTCGAATACCGGCCGGTGAGTTCTTCAGCCCTGCTGAACAAAATTGAAAAGTTCCTGCTAAAACTGGGGATCCCAGCCCGATGGTTCAGCCATCTTATTGTCAGATGTAAGACTTGTAAGTCGTTTTGGAGAGCCTGATCTACCAATCCGATTTTTCTTTGGCAGGCGCTTTTTTCATGGCTTCCTCCAAAGAATCGAGCAGATTTTCCATATAGGTATTGGTCTGCTCAATGTAAAAATTAAAAGTATCAGCCTGGTAATTGGCTTGTTTTGAATCTGCCCATTTGCTCACATCATAATATGACTGAGTAACCCAGTGTACACGGGTGATTTCGTAGCGATATCGGCCATCCTTAAACATTAAATGTATGGTGTATTCCACAAATCCTCCACTTGGGGTAACTATGCCTTTTTTGTCCTTATTATTCAGTTTAAACCTGGCCTTTCCCTCCAATTCTCCTTTTGGATCCTGCAATTTTATCACCCCGGCCGGATTCGTATAAAATGAATTCATCCAAGCCAATCCCCGTTGATACAATTCATCTGTATTCACCCCATTTACAGACACTACGCCCTCCCATTTGGCCTCAGGCTTGTCCGGGTCCATTGGAAAAGGTTCTTCCGTTTGCGCGGACAAATTCATAGAAAAAAGCAGTACTCCGATTAACGTAAAAATTTTGTTCATAGCATGAATAACGAATGTGGAGCAAATATATTCTTTGCATGCATATTTGGTGGACTATTTTTGAAAGGTGAATTTTCTCGCGCACTACTATTTCGATCGTCAGGATCATAATCCTTATTTCCATCTGGGATTGCTCATGCCCGACCTGATTAGAAACTTCATTTCAAACGGGAAAAAATTTATCTGGCCGGTTGAATTTCCGGATTTAGAGCTCTTACAAATACGAAAAGGTGCACTTCAACACGAAAGTCGGGATCTTTTTTTTCACAGTTCTCCCGGATTTGTTCAAATCACTACACACTTAATTCAGGTACTTCGCAAAACCGGGCTCCCATTTAAAAGAGATTGGTTTATTGCTCATGTTTTTGCAGAATTAATGTTGGATCGGATGCTCTTAATCCGGCATCCTAATCTGGCCAAGGTTCTTTATGATCAACTGGAAGCATGCGATCTAACGACCATCTCTAAATTATTTGGCACTCAAGAACAAATGAAATCTGAATTTGAAAAAGGATATGAGCGATTCATAACCCACAAATATTTAGAAACCTATGCCCGGGAAGAAAGCATAGCATATGCGATGGGCAGAATCGCCGCCAGGGTAGATATTCACATTTTAGAGCCTCATTATCAGGAAGCTTTGGCTTATATCGTTAGAACTGAAGAAAAGGAATGCCTTACCTTTATGGATTATTTAGAAAATGCATTTCAAAATTCATAGAAATTCATTCAGGTTTTTGCTTTTCATTTTATCCCTTTCAACTGGGTTAAATGTGCAATCTCAAACCATAGCCAAATACAGCAATGATTTTTTGACATTAGGTGTTGGCGCGAGAGCATTGGGCATGAGCAAATCCGTGGTGGCTTCCACTTCTGACATAACCTCTGCATTTTTTAATCCAGCCGGCTTAAATAATCTCGAAGACAACCTGCAACTGGGTTATATGCACTCCGCGTATTGGTCAGGCATTGCCAATTACGACTATGGTGCCATAGGATTTAAAATAAAGGACCAGGGTGCAATGGCCATATCCATGATTCGTTTTGGCATCGATAATATTCCCAACACTTTTGATCTGATCAGAAATGGACAAATCGACTATTCTCGCATCAGTTCATTCTCGGCGGTTGATTATGCCTTTATATTAAGCTATGCCCGCAAAGGTGGAAACCATTGGAAATATGGTGGCAATGCTAAAATCATTCACCGAAAAGCCGGTCCATTCGGGCATTCATGGGGTTTTGGACTAGATGCTTCACTTCAGTACCATAGCGAGAAAGAATGGATGTTCGGACTGATGGCCAGAGATTTAACCAGCACCTTTAACGCATGGCGATTCAGCTTTAGTGACTATGAAAAGGAGATATTAAGTCAGACAGGAAACACCATTCCTCAAAACAGTTTAGAAATCACCTTGCCCGCCATAATTGCCGGTGTAGGAAAAAAAATAAGCATGGCCGAGAAAGTCTCCCTTTTGTTCGAAACAAATGCGGTGATAACCACCGACGGCAAAAGAAACACCTTGCTCAGTGGTGACCCATTTAGTATAGACCCTTCTTTAGGTATGGAGTTGGGTTATAAAGACATGGTTTTCCTTCGGGCCGGTTTAGGCAATTTTCAACGCGGATCTTCAGCTGCCGGACAATCTAAATGGCTGATGGAACCAAATGCAGGTCTGGGACTTGTGGCGGGACCTATTCATATTGATTACGCCCTGAGTACCATTGGCAAACAAATAACCGGGAATTATACCCATATATTTTCGGTGAAATTCGCGATTAATAAGACGGAAAAATCTGCCGGAAACGAGGAATAAGCGAAATTCGTTCTATCAAATACAGTCGTATGAAATGGAACTTAATTCTCTCCTGCATCTTAATTTCTAACCTGGTGGATGCCCAAATCAAATACCCCGAAACCCGCAAAACTGACGTTAAAGAAAACTATTTCGGAACCGAAGTTGCCGATCCTTACCGCTGGCTTGAAATTGACACTGCCGCTGAAGTTGAGAAGTGGGTCAGCGATCAGAATGACGTGACGCGAGCATTTTTATACAACATCAGTTACCGGGCCGGAATTTACAATCGCCTGAGTGAAATTTGGGATTATCCTAAATTCAGTGCACCATTTACCGAAGGGCCTAGAATGTATTACAGCTATAATGATGGCCTGAAAAACCAGAGCGTGGTTTATGTTAAACAGAAGCCGGAGGATGAATGGAAAGTATTTATTGATCCAAACACCCTGTCTTCTGATGGAACGGTATCGCTGGGAGGTCTTTTTTTTAGCACAGATCATAATTTATGTGCCTATTTAGTCTCTGCTTCCGGAAGTGATTGGCAGGAACTATATATCAAAGATGCAGCCACCGGAAAATTATTGCCCGACCATCTCAAATGGATTAAATTTACCAATATAGCCTGGTATAAAAACGGGTTTTACTACAGCCGTTACCCCGAACCTGCCAAGGGCACCGAATATTCTACTGCTTCAAGTAATCCTAAAATTTACTACCACAAATTAGGAACTACGCAGGCAGAAGATGTGTTGGTTTACGAAGACCCTGAGCATCCCAAAAGATATATTTATCCCATCCTTACAGAAGACGAAAAATACATGTTCATTGGCTTGTCAGAAGGAACAAGTGGCAATGGCTATTTGATCGGAGAACCCAAAGCAGGCCAGGGAGAACAGTTTAAGTCTTTTATTCCCGGGTTTAAAAACAATCACGGAATCATTGGAAATATCGGGAATCAAATTTACGTGAGAACGGATCTCGGTGCCGATAATTACAGGGTAGTTGCCATTGATCCTGCCAAACCTGAAAGCGCCAACTGGAAAACCCTGATTTCTTCGAAAGATGCACTGTTGCAAGGCGCCAGTCTTGTTCAGAATAAGTTTTATGTGACCTATCTCAAAGATGTTACACATAGGGTGATGAAAGTGAGTCTCGATGGAAAAACTTCAGAAGAGATCAGCTTACCTGGCTTAGGAAGCATCAGTGGGTTTGGAGGCGAACAAGACGATACAGTCTTATACTTCAGCTTTTCAAATTTTGTGCAGGCCCCGTCAGTTTACAGTTATCACGTAAAAGATGGAACGGTTCGCCTTTATCGCAAATCAGAATTTTCGGTTTCTATGGATGATTATGTGACTAAACAAGTATTTTATCCATCCAAAGACGGAACGAAAATTCCAATGTTCATCATGCACAAAAAAGGGATTGAGTTAACCGGAAATAATCCGACTTTGTTGTATGCCTATGGCGGTTTTAACATCAGTCTGACGCCCTCGTTTTCACCCTCCAATATTGTATTTCTGGAGAACGGCGGTGTTTATTGCGTGGCCAATCTGAGAGGAGGGGGTGAGTACGGTGAGAGCTGGCATAAAGCCGGAATGCTTCAAAACAAACAAAATGTGTTCGACGATTTTATAGCCGCAGCTGAATATCTCATTGCCAATAAATACACGTCTCCGGACCGTTTGGCCATTAGCGGCCGTTCCAATGGAGGCTTGTTGGTGGGCGCCTGTATGACTCAGAGACCTGAATTGTTTAAGGTGGCCTTACCGGGCGTGGGAGTTATGGACATGCTTCGCTATCACAAGTTTACTGTAGGTTGGGGTTGGGCTGTTGAATACGGAAGCTCTGAAAACGAAAAGGATTTCAAAAATCTATACGCATATTCTCCTTTACACAACCTGAGAAAAGGCGTTAAATACCCATCCACATTGATAACTACTGCAGATCACGATGACCGGGTGGTTCCGGCGCACAGTTTCAAGTTTGCCGCGACGTTACAGGAATGTCATGCAGGAAAAAATCCTGTCCTGATACGTATCGATACCAAGGCAGGACATGGCGCTGGGAAACCAATCACGAAGGTCATTGAGGAACAGGCGGACGTTTGGACCTTTGTGTTTGATCAATTGGGTATGAGCATGGATCAGGATTGATTTCGGGAAGCCAATCGCGTCACGACTTTGGCAAACTCACGGTTCAACACGGAGTTTACAAGAAATTCCATGGCCTCAGAGCCTCTTAAACTGCGATAGTGCAGGATATCCTTTTTGAACAAATCCACGCGATAACACCATGAATCAATGCGTGAAGGTGAATCCAGGAACCACGATTTCAGGCGCTTTTGGAGCAAATCGATGCCCTGGTAATCCGGTTGAACCTCTTTCAGGTAATCCAGGGGCATAGACAGATCCTTTTCCAACTGCTGACATAACATTCTGAACAGCTCCACTTTATTCAGGTGGACAGGAATTTGATCCCAAATTTGTAATTTTCCGTTCAATACGGTAAAGATATGGAATTGAAAGAAAAGCCCAGATGTACCTGGTGTTTGAAAGATGAATTATATATGAGTTATCACGATCAGGAGTGGGGTGTTCCTTCACACGACGATCGCCATTTGTTCGAGCACCTTATTCTGGAAACCTTTCAAGCCGGATTGAGCTGGTACACCATACTCCGAAAAAGAGAACATTTCAGAAAGGTTATGGATGCATTCAATCCGCTTGTGATGGCGGAATATGGAGAGGATAAAATAAATCAATTGATGAACGATCCGGGAATCATCCGCAACAAAGCGAAAATTTTAGCTTCTATACAGAATGCAAAGGCCTTCCTGCGAATCGTTGAAAAAGAAGGTTCGTTTGACCAATATATCTGGTCATTCACGGAAGGTAAAACCTTGATTTACAGGCCCGGAGACATGAAACTGTATCCCAGCCAAAGCCCTCTCAGCAAAACCATCAGTGCCGATTTAAAAAAACGGGGCTTCTCATTTACCGGGCCGGTGGGTATTCACGCCTACCTGCAGGCCGTCGGCATTCTGGATGAGCATATGGCGCATTGCTGGAAAGCTTCATTTTGAAATGAGAGCCCTTATTCATTCCATACCAATGATTCTCCGCTCTCTATACGCATCAAAATTCGACGGTCTAAGATTGATATCGGTTCAATAAAAGAAACGTCGGACCAATCACGTTCCGTTTTCAAAAAATCATTTTACGAAAGTCAATCCCCCCGAACAAATCTATTATTTCACCTTAAATGAACGGAATTCCGATTTACGGGTTCCTCCATGGTCAATAATGGCGGCAAACTCGAGATTCATCGTGGCTGTACGACCCAGTTTGTTTACCCAGAAAGTATCGACATTTACCATTTTGGTATGTACGTGACCGTTGGTGACAAAAGCAACACCGGATGAATCGTCTTTCAGCAAAACTTCGTATCCATGAAGTTCATCCGGAGATGTGATGCTCCCTTTAATATAAACGGTATCATCCCTTTGAAACTCTGCTCCGGAAACCGGATTCATCAACGTGATGGTTACCGATTCTTCCTGTACATCGTGGTGAACATGTTCTTCCTCGCAGGAACTAATTAAATATGAAAGGACTATTAAAGCCCCAATCCCAGTTATTTTCATGATGTAATTGATTAATTAATTAAATATTGAAACGAAACAAAATACCGGTTTTTAGTCTCGGTAAGACCGTCGGACAATTTTTGGTTTATGGGGATGGCCGTTCCCAAGGTTGCACCCAGATTCCGATAAAATAAATCGGCAGAAACCCCGGCGGCATACATCCTACCCGAAGTATAATCTACTTTTTGACCATCGCGACTGCTCAATCCCCTGAATTCGCCAATGGCACTCAGTGTTGGAATGCATTTAAAATTATTACGGTTTATGGTGTACATTCCGGAAATCCGTTGGGTGAGCATATTTCCCAGGCGATAACCGTCACTCGATGCGGAATTCAGCCTTCCAAGAAAGTCAGCACTCAGCGCCCATTTGTCTCTGGCACTTATCCAAACCAGATTCATCGGCACATCCCAGGATCCGGTACCGGCTTGCGTCAAGGGATTTACGACTTCATTCCATCGTTTTCCCCAGGGTGCTTTTATTCCGGATCCAACAAATACCCGATGCGTCCATTTTCGACAAACGGTATCGTTGAACAATTGAAACTTGACATAAAGCATCAACGAAGGATCTGAAATGCCTTGTCTGTTTGTACTTACACCCCCGGATTCCTTGGTATACTGCATCCAGGGCACCTGCGCATTGACAAAAAAGCGCGATTTAACGGGTATCCGCACCCTCCATTCGAGCCTTTGAAAATGTTCCTGAAATCGACGCTCCGTTTCTCCATAAAATATGGGCGGGATAACGGTGTGATACCGATCTGAAGCATACACCAGACCGGTAAATCCCCGGTTCATCAGAAAGGCAGAGGACATAATCTGACTTCCTGCAGCGCATCCGCAGGCGTCACAAGCAACCGTCCGAAATGGATGGGAGACCAAAATGAGCATTGCTGCCCATACAACTATATTTTTCATGATATTGACTTAAAATTATTTAGGTATTGATAACACTAAATAAAATTAGCCGGCGGTCTCAGGGATTCGCTCAGATGGCCCTCCCTTAATGACGGAATCTCTTCCGCAACCGGAAGAACCTCACTTTTGAAATATATCGCGAACCCTTTGAAATTGAATTGAAATACATCGGAATTCTCCGTCAACACCAACGCTGGCATTTCCTGAGTTGATTCCTGAGTTTGCTTCATTCTGAACTGACAAGCGCCCTGACAGTGGTTGTCCGGGTTAAAACGTTGCACACATTGTTCTTTGCGTATTTGCTGGTTTCGAATCAAAAAATCCGTTAGAATGGTCAGATTATATACAGGCACCCACAGCATGCTTACCAAAATAATTGAAGCGGCTATGTGGCGGTATGGATTCATTTCATCGAATAACTGAACCGGCCCTTACTGAATATCCTGACACCCGAATCTTTACCTTTTCGAAGGTTTTTCTGAACTTCCGGATCCAGATGAATCTGATCCCGACAAGCATCGCTGCAGCAGCCTTCCATTTTCTCCGCGCATGCCGGACATTGGATAAACAGCAGATTGCAGGCCACATTTTTACAATTGGTATGATGATCGAAAGGAGAACCGCATTGGTGGCAATGGGCAATCACTTCGTCACTGATGGCTTCTTCCAAACGCTCATCGAATACAAAGTTTTTACCATGGAATTTGTTTTCTAATCCATTGTGCCGCACTTCCCTGGCGTAGTTGATAATGCCCCCTTCGAGATGGTAAACCTTTTCAAATCCCTTGTATTTCATATAGGCACTGGCCTTCTCACAGCGTATACCGCCAGTGCAATACATTAAAACCGGTTTGTCCTTATTGCTTTCCAGTTTCTCAACCACCAGTGGTATTTGCTCCCTGAAAGTATCCACATCCGGGCACCAGGCATTTTCGAATCGGCCTACTTCACTTTCGTAATGGTTGCGCATATCGATTACGATGGCTTCGGGATGTTCGAGCATCGCATTGAATTCTGCAGCTTTCAGGTATTGGCCAATATTGGAAGGATTAAAATTGGGATCATTTATTCCATCGGCCACTATCTTTTCCCGGTGCTTTATTTTGAGTACATAAAACGATTTTCCGTTGTCTTCGATGGCCAGGTTGAGGCGTATTCCTTTCAGAAAATCAATGCTTTCCAGAATCTGTTCAAAGGCAGCGAAGTTGGCATATGGAACACTGATCTGCGCATTGATGCCTTCGGAAGCCACGTAAATTCTTCCCAATACACCCACTTCAGAGAATTTCAGATATAGAAAATCTCTGAAAAATGCAGGATTTTCGATGGGGTAATACTTGTAAAAAGAGATGGTTACCCGCTTCACATCCGATTGCATAATCTGAGCTTTGAGCTCTTCTTTATTCACCTTATTGTGCAAAACCCTTTTCACCATTGCCACAAAGTTAATAAATCTGATTGGGAAGCGGCAAAATTCTGATGAATATCAGTTTGTCGAAATAGACCCTTCAGCAGCGAACCTTATAGCTGGGTAACCTGCCCCGAAAGCTTTCGGGGGAGTCAGTTGCTCGCCCGGGTTTCATCTGTTATCTTAGCTACAAGTTCAGGGTATATCTTCAGATTCTGAATGTACTTGCTGCTCTTCATGGATTTGATTTTGTGTTCCAGGCGCACAGCGTGAGGGTAGTCGTTCACATCAATTCGGAGAAATAACTGCC
>CAZTGZ010000014.1:20535-70696 GCA_964613385.1 uncultured Chitinophagaceae bacterium | reverse complement strand
ATAGCGACATCAGAGTTCAGAAGGTGATTCTGAATAGATAATTCTTCAGAAAACTATAAGAAGCCATCCCGCAGGCGAAAGTTTGCGGGATTTTTTATTGTCCTCCGTATGTTTTCAGATAATCATAAAGCGGATTGATATTGCCATGTTCGCATAACGTAGCTCTCTGTAAAATGGGATGTTGTAAGTCGGTGGCCAGTAAGGGAATAATGTGCGATTCCAACTGTTCTCCAAAGTCTTTGGATGCATCCAATGGCAGTTCAGAGGGCAAATTAGAAACGGCCATCAGATCAATACCCCCATCACCATAAGGCGATTTTTCCTGTAAAGTACATGGATCAATACATATTACCGGATCTTCTATGCTGGTTTCACGGATGGTCAAGGGAATACTACCATGTACATCACATGAAATATCGGCAATGCATTGTAGCGCAATGGCTTGATTACATACCTGTTCTGGGGTGAACAAAGGTTCCATGTCTTTTTCCCAATAAATGCCATTGATCAGGACATTGATTTTTGACAACCAGGGCGAAATAAGACTGCGATAGTCAGCATGGTTGTGATAAAAATGACTTCGGTCAAAGGGCGCTGATGTTTTGGATTCGTACAGATTCTCATAGGAGAATTGAGCAAATACATGTCGGTTATGGGATGTATACAGGTCTTCAGTTCTTACTTTTTCTACACCCATCCTTTCCAGTAGTGAACAAGCTCCCTGAGCCACCCTACCTTCTCCCGTCAGTGCAATCTTTAGCTTTACTTCAGAATCAGGAATCCGCCTTGTTATCATACCTTGAAAACTTCCACATTGCGAAGGGGTGGGCCAATGAAACAAGTCGTTTCTTTTACCCCACATTCTCAAAGCATGCCAGGCACCATTGATGCCTGCCCATTCTCCGAATCCTAATATCCTTCCTCCTTTTGGCCAGATCAGGCATTCATAATCTATGAGACGTATACCCTTGTGTAAGGCAGTCTGAAACATTTTTTGATTGGCAGGCTGAGCTTTGATAGTATGCGAAAAAAACAAATACGTTTTCCCTTCCAACAAATGTTCTGCCGGTACTTCTTTGATACCAATCAGGATGTCTGCCTGTTCCGGAAGGATTTCCGGAATACCTCGTTTTAAGTATGCCTGGTCCTCAATACAACGATGCGGCGAAGGCTCAAATCCCATCTGAATATTCGGGTATTTGGCCATAATCCGTTCGCATTGTTCCGGGGTGAGGGCAACCCTTGTGTCGGGATGATTTTTTCTTTCTCGTAAAAGGGTGATTTTCATGGGGTTAATTTTTTTGAACTCGAGGGTTCCGGTATAAAATAGTGCTCAGGCATCCACATTTGGAGCAACTGTAGAAGTTCTGAAAGGGGAGCAGGGATCTTAGAATCTGCGTTCCAGCTTAAGAGGTGTTCTTTATTTTCAGAACGAATCCGCAGGCTTATCGTCATGTTGTCAGGTTCCTGAATCTCTATATTTTCTAATTGTTGAACACGTTGGCTGAGTTCATGTATTTGTTTTTGGCTGAGCTTCTGAATCCAACGAAAGGAATCCGGTTCCTGCAGGAGCAGGACTTCGCCATTGGGCAATATCTCCATTTTCTCATAAAACCCGGAGAAACCTCCGCCGTATGAAAGGGTAATTTTAGACCATTTTGGCGTGCATGCAGAAAAGAAGAAGCATAAGATAAGTAGCACACGCATGCCGCAAAAATCGGTATTTGGCGGGTTACCGGAGAATGAATGGATACAATCTTTTGAAATTATCTTCAATTTTGGTATTATCTTTGTAAATTCTGAAATACCTCTTGGGGTTGACTGGTTTTGACGGGTTGAGAATGAGAGGTGTAAGCATGTAGCGCTTTGGGATGAACGCGCTTTAATATCTCTTCCCAAACAATAAAAGGCGAAACTTCTTTCGCTATGGCAGCCTAATCTTAGAGATTAAGCAAGCTTTCCTTCCGCTGCAGCCTTGTCCGGGCGGCGACAGAGTTCGGGAGGTCGAAAATGTCCGGATAATGACGCGCCATTTCTGCTAACGGGTCATTTAACAGCAGGCTAAGGATAGAGCCAGGAATTTGTTTCTCCTTCTCTTTCCCGACAACCAAGAAGCAATAAACATGTAGAAAGCGCCATCCTTTCCAGTCCGGACCCGGGTTCGACTCCCGGCAGCTCCACTGAAAACCCGGTTTCATACAGACCGGGTTTTTTTATTAAATGTATGCTACAATTTGGGTGTTTGAACGTTTAGCAGGACAGAATTAACCCTACTGTGCAAAACAATCGGCCGAAGGAATCGCACTAACTTTATAATGACGTATATTGCAGGTAATATTCGCTTAAAGCGCATGGGTTACCGCAAACTGAGGAACTTTATCCTTGGCAGTCTGAGGGAAAGTCTTTCAGCTGGTCTTAAGTATCATGGCATTCATCATACCCTCGACGTTTTGGGTGTGTGTAATGGCTATATACGCAGAAATAATATTAAAGGGAAGCAGGCTGAATTATTGAGAGTAGGGGCCTTAATGCACGATTATGGGTTTCTGTTTACCTATAAAAATCATGAAGAAAAAGGAGTGGAAATGGCCAATATTCTTTTACCTCAGTACGGATATTCCAAGGAAGATATTCAGGTAGTTTCCGGACTGATCATGGCCACGAAAGTGCCTCAAAATCCTCAAAATCAGATGGAAATGATTTTATGTGATTGCGATCTGGACTATTTGGGAAGAAAGGACTTCGACCCGATCAGCGAATCCCTGTTTCAGGAGTTGATTGCACATAATTTACTGCATGACAGAGGGGAGTGGAATAAAATACAGGTTAAGTTCTTAGAAAGCCATCATTATCACACACCTTTTGCTCAGAAATTCCGTCAGGCTGTAAAAGAAAAACACCTTCAAAAACTCAGGAATTTGATTGCAAAGACCTGATTTTATCATTCAAATCAATAATTCTATTAACCAATACCCTCATGATTCCGTGCATGAGCTCTGGTTCTTCATAAAGTAAATCCATGAAGTATTCCCGTTCAATCTTGAACAATACGAGATTTTCTGTAGCTGTAACATGCGCTGTTCTTGGAACCGGAGCCAATAAGGACAATTCTCCTACAATGTCGTTTTCATGAAGTGTGGCAAATGTCCGCTCTCCATCGTGAACTTTGACCTTTCCTTTTCTGATCAGGAACATCGAATTTCCAATTTCACCTTTTTTAATGATAAGATCACCTTCAGTATGTTCTTCAATCTCAATGATTTCTGCAATTTCGGCCAAAACATGCTCGGGTAAATCGGAGAATATATTCACCGATTTAAGGGCCATTACTTTATCAATAATTAATTCCATATGGAATGTGATTTATATAATTTTAGTTCTTGTTGTAAGGCTAAACTATGCGTTTGGGCGCTGAGGTCATCCGAGAACTGCACCTTGAGTCGGGTAAAATTCACCCGTTGCCACCTCAGGGAAAGCGCTGCCAGCCAATCGCTGATAATGCCGGGAGGCAAATTCCAGATATTTTCGAACAGAGATGCTTCGAGCTGCCTGAATTCGTTCTTTTCCGGATTCGGATTTCGGGTATCAAATTCTATCATGGGCACAATCTTTTGGGCATGACGCCTTTTGAGCAGATTCTCCAATAATTCGCAGGCATTGCTTTGATAATGATGTCCACCTGTTTTTAAACTGTCAATTACCTTACTGATGATGGCCTGATCGTAGATAAAACCCAATAAATACAGCGCCCTGAACTGAATCATATGCAATTCATTTCGCACAGATGTATGAACCGGAAGTCCGGGATCTGTATCGTCGCCAACCACATATCCGATTAAAACCTTATAGGCTTGAATTTCGTTTTTCAACTGGGCTTCTATCAGGTCCTTTTCAGTTTGGCTGAGGGCTTTATACTGAAGCACATGCAGGCTGTAAAGTGCTTCGTTTCGCAGGGTGAATGAGGGATGACCAAGCATTTTTAACAGGAAAAGGTGCGTAGAATTTCCGGGTATTTTAGAAGCTATCCGGATCATTTTGCGAATCACTCTCAGATTTTCACTCTTGCTTACCATTTTTTCCAGTCCGGGAATCACTTCTTCTCCCATTTTTTCAAGGGTGCGCAAACAGGTATTGAACAGGTGTTTCTCGCCGGCACATTCAAGTATTGGTTCAATCAACTTTCGGTTATTGACCTTTCCGGCAGCAACAATGGCCTCTTTTCTCACTTCCTGGTCGGGGTCGTGGAGTAACCTAAGCAGCGGGTGATAATAATCTTCCTTGCCAATTTCGCCGATAAGTCTCGCCACTCTTTTGCGGTGACCGGCGTCTTCGGAATGAATCCATTGCAACAGAGCATCACCTGCAACCGTGGCTCCATATATGCCTGAATATTTCAGGATTCCTCCCAGAATTCCCTCTTTCCATTCATCATTGACTGTTTCGAAATAGGGCATCAATTCATCGACACAATCTTCTTCCAGTGTGGCGCAATAACAGTAAATCGCCTTTTTGCCAATTTCCTTATTTGGATGAAACAACAAATCCTTGAGTCTTTCGCGATGTTGCAGCATCCCGGAATTTTCAATTACCGTGAGCGTTTCGAGGAGGACAAGCGGGTCATTTGAAATCAACAAGCCATCCACTATATGCTCAAGCTCTTCTTCGTTCAGATGGTCTTTGAGCATTTTGAGCGCATACAGCCTTTCAACATCATCAGAACTGTTCAGTTTTTCATTTTTCAACAGGGTGAGTTCCTCTTTGGAAAACGAAATATTCTGACGATTCAACAAGCGACTTTTAAGTGCCCTCCCAAGCAGATTTCGATATTCTTTTGAAACGATGAGGCTGGTGATTAGCCAGGCTACCACAAACAATAGAATATACATAATGAATGTACTGGGTACGAACAAATTCAGCGAAACAAGTGTCAAAATAGTAATACCGGCTATGCCCATGCCAAGGGGTTCCATGATTCCTTTGGCGATCGTATGCCCTTCCAGTCTGCGGTTTTTTTGCAGGGGTTGAAATAAGGTGAGATACGATGGTTTGTGCAGGGATGATCTCATGATCTCGTCAGCCAGCATATTGAATCCAAAAATCCAAAGGAAAAATTTCACGGGATCATTCAGAATAAAAAATCCTGAAACTCCGATCAGATTGATCAGGGTAAGCGTCAGGGGGAGCATGATAATCAGCAGCCTGATACCCACTGAATTGAGCATTCTGCCGGAAAGTAAACTTTTGATGATGAGGTTAAGCGCCTTGGCAATGGAGAAGAATAAGCCGAAGAAAAAGGCCAGATCTTCCAATTGGTGAAATTGTTCTTCAACCTCAATCAAAAAAGCATAATGTATGGCGTAATAAACCAGGGTTGAGCAAAGTGCAAATAGAGCCACATTGCGCATAAAGCTATCGGAGCGGAGGTTTCTCAGGAATTGAAAAGCACCGAGAATTTTTGTCTGACGGGGTTCATGGTGCTTGGTATGGCTGTGTTCAATTCTGAAGCTCTCCTGTTCTCTTCTCGTAATCCGATACAGGATAAGTGCTGAAATCAGGAAACTTATACCTGCCAGTATCATCAGGTCATCCAGCGAAAAAGCTGCGATAAAAACCGGGGTGATGGCATAACCAATAATTTTTGCAATAGATTCACCGGCTGCCAATAACCCGAAGAGTCTTTTGCTTTGACGCACATCATAAAGTAAAGCGGCAGCGCCCCAAAACTCGAGGTTGTTTATTTGATAGATTAAAAAATAGGAACAATAAACGGCGGCGAGCAGGATCGGACTTTCACCTCCTTGTGTGAGGCCGCGGGCAGCAAATGCCCAGGCGGCAGAAAAAAACAATAATGCCGGGAATAACTTTACGGGAGCAACTTTGTGTTCAAGTTTGCTGTAAATGAAACCGCCTAACAACAGTAAAATAGCGCTAAACCCGTATATAACAGGCAATTGTTCACTTCCGTGTTCTTCTAACAGTAAAACGTTTACGGCCGTGAACGATAGGGCAATGCCCAAACCACTGAAAAAAGCATGACCCAGCATTCCCATCACACTCTGGCTTTCTGAAATGCGCACATTGAGCAGTCTGGATAGAAAAATTCTGAATTTCACGGATAATTTTTGCGCCCCGAAAATAGGCAAAATACATGGGAAATTGGGGAAAAATGACAGTTCGGGAATTGCTGTGGCAAATGACCTGGATTTTCCGTATCTTTACGCTGTGAAAACAGTGTTTTTATTTATGTTTTTGTGTGTAGGCGTGATGATTTCTCAAGCCCAACAAAAGCTCAGTTTTGAATACGATGGAAATGATTTGTATCAATTTGTAGGAAAGGAATTGGGCAGTCCGGCAGGTGGGGCTCTCATTGCCCATTATAACCTTAAACCGGATGCTCCGCGCACTTATTGGGGCAATTACAATCAGGGCATCAGCATGGTGATTGAGAAAGGTGTGATTGCCATTATTACCCTGGTGGTTGCCAGCGATGAAAGTAACCAGGCCTTTAGTGGAATTTTACCGGAAGGAATTCTTCCGGAGATGAATATGAAAGCTTGTAAGAAACAATTGGGCGAAGGTGCTGAAATACGCGATAAGGAAATCATATTTATTAAAGGTGAGGTTGAAATGCACATCTATTTCACCAAGGGAAAAATGGAAAGCCTTGTTTTAGAGGCCAAATAGGTATTCTGTCCCGCTCTCTTAACTTTGCATCATGAATTATCTGTCCGCTCAAGGACTGAGCAGAAGTCTGGGAGATCGCGTTTTATTTGAGGATTTGACCTTTGGCTTGAGCCGAGGGGATAAAGTAGCGTTGATTGCCAACAATGGCACGGGAAAAACAAGCTTGCTCAATATTCTGGCCGGATTAGAACCTCCTGAAACCGGGACGGTCGCCTTGAGGGAAGGCATTTATATTGGGTATCTCCGGCAAAGTCCTGAATTGAAAGAAAATCTGAGCATAGGAGAAATGATTCGTGAATCGAACTCTTCCGTATTGGAGGCCATTCGCGAATATGATCATGCCTTAAAACTGGTTGAATCCGGTGACGTAGCCGGAGAGAAGGCCATGGAAAAAGCCACACAAAAAATGGATGCCCGACAGGCGTGGGACTATGAAAGACGACTGGTTCAAATGCTCGATAAGTTTAAAGTAAACGATCAACAAAAACTTATTGGTGAATTGAGTGGTGGGCAGAAGAAAAGATTGTCATTGGCCCTGGTATTACTCGATCATCCGGATTTGTTGATTTTAGACGAGCCTACGAACCACCTAGATATTGATATGATCGAGTGGTTGGAGAAATATCTGTCACAACAACAAATAACGCTTTTGATGGTAACGCACGACCGATACTTTCTGGATCAGGTATGTAATCGGATATTGGAAATGCATCAGGGTAGATTGTATAACCATCAGGGCAACTATGCCTATTTTTTGGAAAAGAAAGAGGAACGTGAAAAAGCATTGGATACGGAAGCTTCCAGGGCGGGTCAATTGTTAAGAAAAGAACTCGAATGGATGCGGAGGATGCCTAAGGCGAGAACCACAAAATCAAAGTCCAGGATTGCACAATACTATGATTTAGAAGATAAAGCGCATTCAAGGAGCGGTGAAAAGGAATTGCAGATATCGGTAAAACCGGTTCGCATAGGAGGAAAAATATTGGAACTGAAAAAGGTGCGCAAACAATATGGTGATCAGGTTCTATTAAACGGATTTGACTATGTGTTTAAAAAGGGAGAACGCATCGGAATAGTTGGCAGGAATGGAACTGGTAAAACTACTTTTTTACAGCTGATTACCGGTAACATTGAGCCCGATGGGGGGAAGATTGTGATGGGCGACACTATGGTTGTGGGCTATTACAAACAGGAAGACATCAGTTTTAGTCCAGAGAAGAAAGTGATTGAGGTATTGAAGGAAATTGCTGAAGTTTTTGAAACAGCCGAAGGACGGAACATCACCGCATCACAGTTTCTGACCCGATTTTTATTTCCTCCACATATGCATTATACGCCGGTCGGAAAGCTGAGTGGGGGAGAACAAAGGCGTTTGTATTTGTTGACGATACTGATTAAAAATCCGAATTTTTTAATTTTGGATGAGCCCACGAACGACCTGGATATATTGACACTGAATGTGTTAGAGGATTTTCTGTTTTCATATCAGGGATGCCTGATTATTGTTTCTCACGATCGGTATTTTATTGATATGCTGGCCGATCACTTGTTCATTTTTAAGGGAAACGGGTTGATTCAGGACTATAATGGCACCTATTCAGAATACAGGTATTCGGAGGAGAATTTGGATGAAGTGTCATCTGTGAAACCTGAAAAAGAGGCTGTCATGGAGAAGCCCAAAACACAACAAAAGGGCAAATTGAGTTTCAAGGAAAAGCATGAATACGATCAATTGCAGTCGGAGATATCTACTTTAGAGAATGAGCGACTGGAGTTGGAACAAAGACTATCCGGAGGCAGTGCGGGCTATGAAGAAATTGGGGTAATCAGTGAGCGGCTGGGAGTGATACATCGGTTAATAGATGAGAAGGAAATGCGCTGGCTGGAATTGGATGAGCAAGTCGGGAGTTAAAGCGTAAGACTCAGGGTAGCACCCACTGCGGAGTTTCTTCTGGAAGAACCGCCGAACGCAGGAGGGAAATAATCATCTGTCCAGGTAGCCTGCCATCAATTTTTTATATATGACATTCGTGCTATTGAAATTAAGGCTAAGCGTCGCTCAGTTTTCGCAGCAACGAAACGATTCTTTTCACCTTTATCTCTTCACTTTTGGCACTTTGAATATGGTCAATTTGTTGTTTTTGCTCTCCGGGACTGAGTTTATTGAATGCCGCTAATGCGCCGGATTCATCCTTCAGACACTGTAGAATATCCTCCGGAATATGCACGGGTTCTAAATCCTCAAACAGGGTCACATGTACCCAATCCCCGGCTTCTTTTTTAATTTTTTTTCGAATGGATGCCTTCACAGGTAAAAACAATTGTCCGTTTCCCATAGGCATTAAATGATAAGCGGATATTTCGACGCCGTCAATACTTCCTTTTACTCTAACCCAACCAAAAGGCGTATCTTTTCTCTGGAGAATTTCAGGAATCCTGGCATACGTCCATCCTCCTTTGCCCGGAAATTTTTCAAGCAGGTAAGTTTGGTTTACTAATGGCGCTTTGTTTAACATCCGATGCGAATTTAGCGGTCGCTTGCATATGTATCGGATATACCTACAGATTTAGAGCTGAGCTTTACTCACGTATGATCCGAAATACATGTTCTTCAACAACGGCTAGTTCGCTGTGTTGAACACTTGTCACTTTAGATAATGGTGAACCTGTTGAGCACCAATGTAATAGATTCAGCAATTGATCCGAATTTCCCTGAGCCTCGATATAAACGCTTTTGTCTTCCAGATTTTTCACAAAACCTGTAATCCCGTGATTTTGACAATAATCCAGGGTGTATTTCCGAAAAAACACACCCTGAACTTTGCCGTTAATTTTGATTCCTATACGCTTCAAATCAGAAGGATAGCCCCAGGCGGACCTGAGTATAATCGATTTCCTTACCATTGTGGCCGTACAAGCCGAAATGCACCATACGATAGCGCGCGGTTATACCTAGCCCCCGATTGGTCGTTCCTTCCATAACATCTCCATTGCGAACCAACCCTACATTGTATACATATTCCGGTGCAATCACCAGCTTTTTAATCGGGAAAATGAATCGCGCCCCTAAAGGAACATTCGTATGCCAGTATAATTTATTGCCGAGCATGGTGTCTTTTTTGTAGAAGGCTTTTATCTCCGGTCCTACCATAAAATTCAAAGGCACCCCGATTTTTTCTTTCATGCCAATCATCCACAAATACGTAAATCCCGCTCCACCTGAGATATTGTCGTTTTTATCAGGGAAATAAAATTCAAGGTGTGTTTCATTGAGTTTGGTTTTGTTGACTAAAGTGATAAACGCACCACCCATATTATCTCCCATTGAGTTATATTCAAAATTCGTCAATCCCAAATTGAATTGTTTGTAGATATTCTGATCAATTTTTAATGCAGACTTATCAAACCAGGTTCCCCAGAAATTTGGATTTACGGGCTTTGGATTAGGATTGGGATTAGGTTTAAAATTAGGTTTATAGGTTAAATTGTTGCAATCGCTGCCTGAAGGCAATCCTCCTTTTCGTGCCGCTGCCTGCAAAATAGGAAGCATGTCTCCTTTTTTAACCGTGGCTACGATTTCCTCAGGTTTTTTCTTTTTATCGTCTTCCGTAACCACATCTTTTCCTTCATTTTTGGCTTCGAGACGAAGAATTTTTACTTCCACCCTGCGGTTCAACTGTCTACCTTCGGGCGTACTGTTGCTCGCAACCGGTAGTTTTTCGCCATAACCCACAGCGACCATTCTGCTTTCTTTTATGCCTTTTTCAACCAGGTATGTCTTCACAGAATTTACGCGATCCTGGGATAGTTTATTGTTGTCTTCATCGCTACCGATGCTGTCGGTATGGCCACCGAGTTCAATTTCTATCTCACTGAATTGAAGGATTTCATACAATTTGTCCAATTCAACTTTTGACTCCGGGCGAAGTGTGGCCTTGCCCAAATCGAAGAAAATATTTTTCAATTCGAAAGTAGCTCCGATAACCGCAGTTCTCACATGGAAGTCCTTTTCCAGACTCAGGTCTTCAGACTCCTCTGTCATCCAATCGAATTTAGCTTTATATACAAGTGCATCCAATTCGTCCACTGCATTACGGTATTCCCGGGTCAGCTTTTCATAAGCTTCAAAAGCAGCGCGAATGTCTGTACCATTTTGTTGGTTGAGAGATTCGAGTCTGAGGTTCATAGCATCCAATTCGATCTTGATGGCATCCAAACGACTTTTTTGAGCGACAATTTTCTGCTGAAAGGTTGATTTTTTGCGATACAGGTCGGGATTCGTCAGGTCAATAACTTCAGAATAATACAGATATCCTTTCATGTCGATAACGGCCAGATATTTTCTGTTGAGCGGTAAGGCAGCCGTATAACTTCCATCGATTGCACTGCTGGTAGATTTGGTGATCTCCTTATTGGTAGCCATATCAATGAATTTAATATTCACCTGAACTCCGCTGTCCTTTTCGTTATATACTTTTCCATAGAGTTTAAACAATTGTTCAGGACGCATATTGTATGGCATGAGAAACTTATAAATGTCTGATTCTCCATAACCATCCGGAGAGTTGGACCGGACAATATATGCGAGTTTTCCGGAAGCAGGTATGGAAAGATCCTGATCATTGTCGAGGGTATTGATGTACTTCCCTAAATTGATGGGCGTACTCCAGTTGGTCCAGGTATCGTCGAGCCTTCTGCTCATGAACACATCTGTTCCGCCGAAACCGAAATGTCCGTCGGATGAAAAATAGATGGTTTTACCATCGGCGGAGAGGTAGGGGTATTTGTCGTTCATTTTTGTATTGACCACAGACCCAAGGTTTTTGGGTTTGCTCCATCCGTCTTCTGAAAGAAAAGTAACATACAGGTCGCTGTTGTTTCCGTCGTTCATATCAGTGCTGTAAATCAGCGTTTTTCCATCCGGACCAATGCAGGCCAGTGACTCCCATCTACCGGAATTGATGGTTCCACCCAAATTACATGGAGGAGTCCATCCATCGGTGGTTTTTACGCTGTAGAATAGGTCACCTCCTCCGAATGAGCCTGTATAATTTCCGAAAACAATGGCGACTTTTTCATCGGGTGAAATCGCCAGCATTCCCTCATGTGAACTGGAGTTCAATTGGCTCAGGTTTTTAGGGGTGCTCCAATTTTTGTCAGCGTCCAGGGTACTGTACCAGATATCTTCTCCGCCATTTCCTCCGTTTCTTGAATCAGACAAAAAATAGAGTGTCTTACCATCCTGCATGATTCGGGGAATGAAGTCATCTTTATTGGTATTTATGTTTGAGCCGAGATTTTCTACCTTCACTTTTTCATCTTCTCTGCTCAAGAGGCTCAACCACTTGTCGACCAGGCTTTTGTCTGCGCTGCTATATTTTTCTTTATACAGATTTAGGGCAATTCCGGCTTTGTCAAACTCTTGAATGGCAAAATAGGATTGGGCCAGTTTAAAATAGAGGGAAGGGTCTGATACAGCTTCCCTTTCATAAGCCAGTGAAGCTCGGAGATAATCCTTTTCTGCGAAAAATTTATCGCCATTCTGGGCGAATAAATCTACACATAAAAATGTGATAATGGATAAAATAATGATTTTTTTCATAATTGTCGCTAGATAATTTCAAAATTACATGAATAATAATTTGTAATGACGAAATGGATATCTAAAACATGAAAAATGTAAACAGTATAAATAGTGAGAATAGATTAAAGCAAATATATTTGGGATGAAAATTGAATCAGTCGAACAGGGTTTGTAACTGTTTTTGCCAATTCCAGGCGGTGCGCATCATGTCTTCCAGGCCATATTCCGGTTTCCAATCCAGAGTATTTGCTGATTTTGTTGTGTCAGCCCAAACGGCTGTGACATCACCGGCTCTTCTCGGTCCCATGATTACCTCGAGGGGTTCATGGGTTGAATTCCTGAATGCTTCAATGATTTGAAGCACGGAATAACCCTGACCTGTTCCAATGTTAAATACATCATAGTCAATTTGTTGTTCAAACAAATAATCCAACGCTTTTACATGAGCTTTAGCCAGGTCGCTTACATGGATGTAGTCTCTGATGCAGGTGCCATCTTCAGTGGGATAATCGTTTCCGAAAACGGTGATGGGTCCTCTTTTACCCGCAGCACTCTGCGTAATAAATGGAACCAGATTATTGGGTATCCCTTTGGGCAATTCTCCAATCAGGGCGCTGTCGTGTGCACCAACCGGATTAAAATAACGCAGCGAAATGGCACGCAAGGGGTTGGCTTTGGTAACGTCTTCCAGAATTTGCTCGCACATGATTTTGGTGCTTCCATAAGGCGACCATGCTTTGGATATGGGCGTATTTTCGGTGACCGGCAAAATTTCCGGCTGACCGTACACAGTACAACTGGATGAAAAAACCATGTGATGACAGTTGAACTCCTCCATTACATCCAGCAAGGTCATCATTCCGCCCACATTGTTGTAGTAATAATCGAGGGGCTTTTCCACGGACTCCCCAACGGCCTTATACGCGGCGAAATGGACGACGGCTTGTATCGATTTGTTTTTTCTGAAAATATGGCTCAGGCCATCAAAATCATTCACATCTTTGTTGTAGAATGAAACAGTTTTACCCGTAATTGCTTCAATCCATTCTTTCACATCGGGAACAGAATTGCTTAAATTGTCGACTACTACTACCTGATAACCAGCTTGTTGTAGTTCAACAACCGTATGTGAACCAATATACCCGAGTCCACCTGTAACAAGAATTTTTCCTTTCTTCATCTATCAGGAAATGCGTTTAACTGTATGTCCAATAAGTTGATATTCTTGGCGGCTTTCCGGACATGTTGCCAGTCCATTGGCGTCAAATTTGAGTTTATGGCCGTATTCACTCATCCATCCGGTTTGGCGGGACGGGTTTCCAACCACCAGTGCATAATCCGGGACTTCTTTCGTAACAACAGCGCCGGCACCGACAAAGGCGAACTTTCCGATATTATTTCCACAAACTATGGTTGCATTGGCACCGATGCTGGCCCCTTTTTTTACCAGAGTTTTCGCATATTGGTCCCTGCGGTTAACGGCACTTCTTGGATTTATTACATTGGTGAATACCATACTTGGCCCGAGGAACACATCGTCTTCACAAACCACACCGGTATAAATGCTCACGTTGTTTTGAACTTTCACATTGTCGCCAAGTATCACTCCCGGTGAAACCACTACATTCTGACCGAGATTACAGTTCTGCCCTATGGTGCAATCAGGCATAATATGGCAAAAATGCCAGATTTTGGTTCCGGCGCCTATTCGACAATTTTCGTCTATCACGGCCGTGGGGTGATGGTAAAATTCACTCATGGGTTAAGGTGCAAAAATAAGCAGGGGGAATGTCATTATGAGGGTTTAATATTTAGTTTTGGATAAGTGAAATCTTTGATTGATGTAGATTAGTATTTTGTAAAGTTGCGGTTCATACCTGGCTTCAGTTGCTGTTGAGCAACATTTTAAGTATTTCATTTTTCTTTCGTCGGCTAACGGGCACCTGGGCACCATCTTTCATCACAACATAACCGCCGTCTTCTTTTAAATATCGGATGGCATGGGATGGATTAATCATATGAGAGGCATGAACTCTGAAAAATCCCTTCTCATTCAAAACGGGTTCATATTCACCGATATTTTTGGAAACAACTATTTTACGTTGATCCACGAGATAAAAATCGGTATAGCTTCCCGTTCCGTGACATCTGATAATTTCATCGATGTTAACCAATTCAAACCCTTTGGAAGTGGGTAGGGACAATCTTTTGGAAGGAGGATTTGAATTTGGTATTTCATCATTTAATTCCAGATTTATACGATGCTTTACTTTTTGTACTGCATCTTTCAGTTCGCTGAATACAATAGGTTTTAAAAGGTAATCGGTCGCATTGACTTTAAAGGCGCGAATGGCCTGATCGCTGTGAGCCGTTACGAAAATAACAGAAAGCAATTCAGGGTTGGGCAAGGCATTCAGTAAATCGAATCCGTTTAAACGAGGCATATTGATATCGAGAAACAAGATATCCGGTTTGTTTTCAACGATAGCATGAAGCGCATTTTCGGGTTGCGTAAAAGTTCCAATTACTTCTATTTCTGGAATGTAAGATAATAGTAACTCTAAGGTTTCCAGATTATTAGCTTCGTCGTCTACAAGTATACACCTAATCTTCATTTGTCGGAATCAATATTATAACACGCGTACCACCAACGGACCCATCATGATTCAGGATGTCTTCGGTGGTTATCAAATTTTCTTTTTTAGGAAAAGCTATTTTTAATCGCTGTTCCGTAATGCTCAGTCCTCTGGAACGGTGATCGGACACTGACTTCATCTCTGCGGCTTTTGTTCTGCCCACACCATCGTCTTCAATAATGCATTTCACCCCTTCCGGACTTTGTTCAAATACAATTTTAATATTTCCATTTTCTTCTTTCAACCCGATTCCATGCCAAATGGCATTTTCAAGATATGGTTGTGCCAGCATCGAAGGTATAAGGGTATCCATGTTTAAAGAAGGATCCATTATAATTTGATAATCAAATTTGAAATTGGTTCTCATTCTTTCCAGATCGAGGTAATTTTTCAGCAGGCTGTTTTCTTGATCTAAGGTTGAATTGTTTTCGATGGAATTTTCAAGAACTGCCCGGATCAATCGGGAAAATTTTCCGAGGTAATCCGATGCTTTCAGTACATCATTTGAGAGCACATATTTTTGAATAGAATTCAAGGAATTGAAGATGAAATGGGGATTGATTTGTGCTCTTAACACTTTCATTTCCATGGCATTCAACTTATAATTATTTTCCATCTGTATTTTGGCTTTCTTTTTTAATTGTTTCAATCTAAATTTAAAAAGCAACCAAAAAATCATCAAGACGCTGAATAAAACGACTGCCAAAAACAAGGAAGTTAGATACCAGGGCCTTAACATTTCAAATTTCAACTGAAAAACAGGGCTAGACCAATATCCATTTTTATGGAAGGCCTTTACCTGAATTGTATAATCTCCCGGAGGTAAAAATGACAGCAATAATTTACGTTGATTATAGCGCAGGGTGTCTTGATTTCCGATGAGAGTTACCTGAAATTTTACCATTTCAGGATCGTTGAAGTATATGGTGCTAAACTTAAATTCAATGAGCTGGTCTTCACTGTTAAAGTTTAATTTCTGGTTGGGATCCAGGGTTGCTGTCTTGTTATTGATGAGTAAGGAACGAAGGTATACTTCGGGTTTTTGATCAGGGGAGCGGAATGAAGCCGGTTCAAAAAAGTAGAGTTTATTATAGGCGGAAATCCATATTTTACCATCTTCGGATTGATTCATGTCGAGGAGTTGTAAGTCATCAAACCCTTGATTATATTGAAAAATCTGCCAATTATGGCTGATAGGGTTAATTTTTCCTAAGCCATTTCGGGTCAGAATCCAAATTTGTTCGTCCTTACCTTTTTCGGTTTTCAATACCCAGTCATCCGGAAATCCATCTTTTGTTTTATAATCTGTAAATTGTAGTGTTTGAGGGTCTTGCCGAGCCAGTCCATCTGCCGATGCACACCAAATGGCGCCTGTTGCGTCCGAAGTAAAATTATACAGGCCGGTATATGGAAAAAAGTACTTTCCCTTTTCCGTTTTCCGAAAATGTTCAACCTTGTCTTTTCCACTATGATAAACATAGAGGCCATCGCTCATTGTAGATAATATAACCTTACCGGGCTCGACTTGGTAGCTATAACGAATCCGTTGTTCCTGAATTTTATCCGACAGGAAGTCTCTGACTCCAAAAGTATTCTTATCCAGTAGTTTTACACCTCTCCCGAAAATGGTCAGAATAAGTGTATCTTCCTTGAAATACTCTATGCTTGTGACACTTCCATGAGTTTTTTTTAAAGGGTCTGGGAAAGGTTTGAACTGTCCGGTTTTTTTATCAAACAGTATTAAACCACGGTCGTGCCCAATAAGAAAAAGATTATCCTGAATGGGAACGATTGTTTGCATGATCATGCTGTTGGGTTCTTTTAAAAGATTAGCCTGATAGTAACATATCAGTTTTTTTTCCTGAAAACGCAGATTTCCAAGGCCACCTTCTGTTGTGGTAAACCAGTAAGATTCTATTTCCTCCGGATCTTTCAATATATCGGATACAACTATCTTATGATTTTTTTTAAAGATCTTGCTTTCATCGAATCCGAGATCAATCTTGTTAAATTGTTGTTTATATAGGGAAATCTTTGCGGCTCCATTAAAAGTGCCCACCCAAAGGGTATTTTGATCAAATAAAATACTGGTGCATGTTTTGTCGGGCAGGGTATGTGATTCCCCGGGATTTCGTTCAAACGCTTCCATCTTACCCTTCTTCGGATCTAAAATCATGAGACCATTGTCTTCGCTGGCCATTGCCATGAACTCTTCTCCTTTGAAATTCCGAAAGAAAGTGAACTGATTAATGATGTTGTGCATATAACGATCGCCTGAACCGTAATACCATTTATAGATGCTGACTTTGGCATGGTTCTCTGATAGATCATCGACCCGAAACATTCCGTCACCCCATGTATTAATCCACATGGTACCGTTTGCGTCTGTTTTAAATCCAAGAAAGTTAATTCCAAATAACTCAACCGCTTGATTGGAAAAATGAATAACTGTCGCTTCCATTGTTTCCGGGTTTAACCGATAGAAGCCGTCATATAAAGCCGTAAAATATAGTTTTTGATCAGGTCCTCTGCCTATGGATACTATTTTGTGATAGTCGTCCCGGTTCCCATAAAAGTTCAGGAATTTTTTTAGTCCTGTAGACAGGTTATAGGAATGCAATCCGTAATGACTGGCGTAAAAGAGGGTATGTGTCGGTTTGTCAAAATACAAACTGGTCACCTCTTCCTTTATGACTTTCACATCGTCTGGAATGGCATGTTCTACATGTACAAACTGATTGGTTTGGTGGTTCAGGTAGAATAAACCGGATCCGGTTCCTATCCAGATTCTGCCGTAATCGTCCTGGGTAATGCTTTCAACCCATCCGGATTTCAACCCATTCTTTGCGCTTTGGTCTGATGTATATCGGGTGTATTCAAATCCATCGTAATTGATAAGTCCTGTGGTCCCCGTGAACCAGATTTTTCCATAGGAGTCTTTAAATATTCTCAGAACCTTATTCAATGGGAATCCCGATTCTTTTTGAAGCCGCTCAACAAAAAGATTGGGTCTGATCGTGTGTACTTCCTGTATGGTTCTTTGACCAAAGCACGGCAAAGCAGAGAAGATCGCCATAAGTAGCGTTACACAATGCAGGATTACCGAATATGAAATAATACGAACCATTTATTAAGTAGGCAGCCTCAAATATATAATCAACACAATTCGGAAATCAGAGGAATTGAACCTTTGAAAATCGAAAATAGGTATTGAAGATGAGATTAGGGAAACAAATTTTAGCGCCTAAGAAGCTACTTCGGTGCTTAGGGATGCTTGTTCTTGTTTGGATCAGTTTGGATCAGGCAAAGGCTAAGGATACCACTCAATTCAATAAAAAATGGGCATTTCACGGGAATTTGGGTCTTTCTCTACAAATGTATAATACCAATCAACTTAATCAGAGAATGCGTCCCTTCACCTATACCCTTACAGGCGCTCCGGTTGTCACTCTTTTTGGCAAACAGGTTCCCATGACGGTAATCATCAGTGAACAGGACCGACGTTTTGTACAGCCATACAATCAGATAGGTTTAAGTCCGAAAGGGAAGTGGTTTACTGCTCATTTGGGTCATCGGAATATTTATTTCAGCAATTACACCCTGGCCGGTACTACAGTATTGGGCGCAGGTTTTGAGATGAATCCGGGTAAATTCAGAATGGGGGCGATGGGTGGACAGATAAATAGGGCAGTAACCAATCTTGATTTGATTCGAAATCCAAGCGGATTGAATGTCGGGGGCAGATTCCAGTACGAAAGATGGGGATATTGTGCTCGAATAGGTGTAGGAAAGGAAAACAAGTATTTTGACTTTGTACTTTTTCAGGGATGGGACAAAAAAGGCAGTGTGAATCCCGAATTGGCGGACACTACAGGGGTAACGCCGGCAGAAAATCTGGCTTTTGGGATAGTGGGGAAAATACCTTTGGGCAATAAACTCTTTTGGGATATAGATGCCGCCATTAGTGCTTATACGGGGGATCAGCGCGAGCAGGCAAATACCGAAGGATGGATTCAAAAATTATATCCCGCCCGATTTTCTTCTCAGATCTTCACTGCCGGAAGAACCTCCCTGAGTTATATGGGAGCCCGATTCAGCTTGCGGATGGAATATAAAAGAGTGGATCCCGATTTCAAAACCATGGGTATGTACTTTATTCAGTCTGATTTACAACAGATTACACTTAGTCCGGGTTTCGGTTTGTTCAAAAGCAAAGTCCGCATAAACGGAAGTGTGGGAATCGAGCGGGATAACTTATTAAAAAGTCGTGAATCCACAACAGAAAGACTGATTACAAATTCTACGCTATCCTTTACTCCCGGAAAAGGCAGGTACGGCCTGGACCTGAATTATTCGAATTTCGGAATAACACAATCACCCGGATTAAGACCGGTAAACGACACCATTCGAATTGCACAAACCAATGCAAGTTACAGCATGAATCAGCGATATACCTTTAAAACCAAAACGCGCATAACCAGCCTGCTTCTTTTGGCCATGTATCAGCAGTTAACGGATCTGAATATTTTCACCAGTTCAGCTCAGGAAAATAAATCAAAAATTGCCAATCTTTCTTATACAACCTCTCCCCTGCAAAAAGGATTCGGATATACTGCGTCTCTTACTTTAAGTGATTTTGTTCAGAACGGGTTTCAATACACTTTAATGGGAGGCTCACTGGCCGGCAATTACAATTTAAAAGACAATAGGTTACAAACCAGTTTGATGGGGTCTTATCAAACAAATTCCTCCGGTGGGACAATCAATGGAGGTGTGCTCAATATGTCATTGGGATTGATGACAACTCTTAAAAAGAAGCACAGCTTATCTGCCCGTGCCACCTGGCTCAACAGCACAAACACGGCAATTACACAACAAAATTATCAGGAAACCATTGGTCAAATAGATTACAGGTTTAGTTTCTAAAACAATGAAGAAATCATTATTTACACTCATTTTTTCCTTCAGTTGTGCCATAACTGTCCAGGCACAGATAGATTTAACCGTTCAAGTCGCACCTCCTTATACGCATAAATGGCAAGACTATATCGGCAATACCGGAAAATTGCTGGTCACGGCAAATTCATCTTTAAATCAATCCGAACGCATTTATCTTGCTGGTTCTATTCAAAGAATCTCAGGAGGGGAAGAAGTAAGCATAACCGTTCCTCCTCCGCCAATGGGTGGACAAGCAAATCCGGCCATTGCATTAACCGTTTTTCCCGGGATCAATACTTTTACTTCTAATCAATTGGGGACGTTTTTCGACAGACGAGGAAATGCAAATGTTGTTGGATTAAGAAACGAAGATCTAGTTAGAGGCAACATTCCTGAAGGAACCTACCGTCTATGTCTGCAAGCGTATGGGCTGGATGGAATATTGTTGAGTAACATCAATCTGGGCTGTGTAACTTTTCCCATCTATTTTGCCAATCCACCCAGAATATCGACTCCTGCTTGCGGAACTACGGTAGCCGCTCTCAATCCACAAGTTATTTCATTTACCTGGACCATGCCGATGGGTTCGCAGACTGCGGGTACTTTATGGAAATACAATATTCAGATGGTTCCCGTACCTGCAGGTATGGAACCGAATACAGCCATCAATAATGCCACCAATTTTATGCTCAATAGAGAGGTGAGCACAAATAACTACCTTTATTCAGCCGCGGATATTCCGTTAATTCCGGGAACCACCTATGCCTGGCGGGTTCAGGCAATAGATCCTTTGGGCAACGCCGGAGTAATGAATCTGGGTTTTTCTGAAGTCTGTATTTTCGTGTATGCTCCGGAAGGCAGGGTGTCTTCGTCGGCACTTTGGCCTTTGAACAACGATTGGATCCCCTTTAGACAAATTCCGCTCATTGCCCGTTATGATCCATATTCTGATTTATACAGATCGTTTACATCCGCTACTCGGGTGCGTTACAATGGCAATACATTTGGGGAAACCCGAAATCTGAATTGGTCGCCCCTCGGTCCCCGACAAACGCAACAAACCAGGGTCGGACCACTCACGAATGAACAAGCTGCCCAGATCATCGTGTTCCCGGAGGTTGAGCCGGGTTTGGGAGTTGCCTCCCCTTTAATCCGCGGCAAAAGAGTCGATTGGGAATCGAGCATTACATTGGGAACTCAGGTTAATAACCAACAGCAACTGCTGACAACAGGATTTGGGGCAGGATTTAACATTGGCATGGCTCCCTCTGAGCTGAGATTGCCCGCCAACAACGCCAGACTGGCAGAAGGGCAAATTCGTTTCGAATGGTTATCAGCAACCCCGCCAACCCTTATCAGACCTGAATATCTTCCCGTTACTTCTACCAGAGTCGGTGGAATGAATTTTTACAATTCATATGTGCAGGAAGCATGGGTTCTGGAAGTTTCACGCAAAAGGGATTTCAGTACCTTGGTGCATACAGACAGAGGAGAAGTAGGGCGTGGAGTGTCTTTGGAGAGTCCTGAATCTGAACTAAGATCTGCCCTTTACAGAGATCTGGGAAGCAGCAAGTTTTTACAGGATACCGGCGAATATTTCTGGCGTGTGAAATGGCTGCTGAATCCGGAATCTACGACAGATACAACCGGTTATCAATATTCTCAGGTACGCAGATTTTTCATTGGAACCGATACAACTACGCGCCAAAGGGAAGAACCAATTCCTCCTGTTCGATCTGCCTGTGTTGCCTCTTGTGATGTGGATCCTGCTCTTCTGCAAAACACCGAAGAAAATACAAACGTACAGGTCAACCAAATCATCAAAATGGGTAAATTCGATATGAAAGTCACCCAGATTTCATGGTCAGGCAGCCTGGCTTCAGGCAAAGGAGTGATTTCTGTGCCATTCATGAACACAGGACTGGTAGTTTCCTTCAGCGGGGTGAAAGTAAACCGGAATAATCAGGCAATATCCGGAACAGCTACCGCAGATTATGAACCACAGTCTCCCATTACATCGTCTCAGCAAAGTAGAACATTCGCCCAGCTCACAGGAATGTCCGAATCCCAACTCTTAGGTTTACACGGCCTATACTCACAAACGTCGCGACTGGTGAGTCAGTTAACTGCGAGCAATCCTGTTAAACTGCCCATTGGTCTCGACAATGATTATCAGGGCACCAAGTACGTTATCGGTATAGTTGGCGTGTATTTTACCCATCAGAGAGCTACCTTAAATGTATTGTTCAAAGTAGACTTTCCCGAAGCAGACGGATGGTTGTCTCTGGGAGCCACGGATTTGTGTTTTCATCCGAATGGAATGGCCGGCACGGGTAGGGGGATGCTCTACAATCCTCTGGATAAAACCATACGAATGGGTGAAACCGATCTTATTTTCAAGAGAACTGTTTTCGCAGGTTCCGATTATAACGCCATCAGCGATTCGGGGACTTATGCCCAATGGGACTGTGATGGTTTCAAAGTTTTACAGATCAAAGGTGAAATCCATTTTGGAAGGGATGTAGTAGTTCCCGATAATACCGACGGTTCAACAGGGGCAGGAATTGTAAAAGGTTATTTCAACGCCAAGGTGAGGAATCTGAGACAGTTTATTCTGGATTTCAGAATGGACAGATTTCAGTCTCCCGGAGCCCCGGGATGGGGTTTCGAGATTGCCAATGCCAGTCTTGATTTTAGCAACCAGGACAATCCACCCGGATTCAATTTGCCTTCAGGGTATCAGAATCCACCCCCTCAAAAGGACATGTGGAAGGGATTTTACTTAAAGAATTTTACCGTATATGTGCCTCCAACTTTTCGTCCGACCAGCGGGCAGCCGAGGCTGTCGTTTGGTGCAGAAAATATGTTCATAGACCGGACGGGTTTATCAGCAGAATTCAATGTTCGCAACCGCATCGTATCTGAAAATGAATGTACAGTAGATGGATGGGCTTTCGGTATAGACAGTATCAAACTGAGAATATTGCAGCTCGGGCATAGTCGCGGTGAATTCGCCGGGAATATGAATGGGAAATTCAAGATACCCATTTCACCCACGAGTGTAGCCTATCGTTGCAATATCACCACTTCCGCACGCCGAGTGTCATTCGAAATTCTGGCGGGGTCAGTCGATACCCTAAGTGTGCCGATTTGGTTTGCGAATATGCAACTTACCCAAACCCTGATAGGATTCAGGTATACCGAAGCACAGGTTAGAAACCCGCAAGGGGTGAATAACTGGGAAAGCAGTGTGGGAATAACGGCTGATCTTTCAGGAAGTATTAGTATAAACGGACGACCGAGAAGTGAGACCATCAGTCCCGGTGAGATACAGATACCTGATTTAAGATTCCAGAATTTGAAGTTATCCAGCAACGAGCCCTATTTCGAATGTCCGGAGCAAAATGGGAGAGGGTGTGTATATTTTGCTCATAATAGTCCGCAACGCAGGGTAGGCGGTTTCCCGGTTATCCTCAATAACGTCGGGGTTGTGGCCAGAAATGCCGGTGCAGATGGCTCCGGAGTACATCCAATGGAATGGGATCGGGCAGCAGGTCCGAGGGTTGGGTTGCGCATCGGATTTAGCGTTATTCCCGATGGGAACACCACGTCAAATAGCGGATCATCATCCACCAGCGGCAATAATTTCAGATGCACTTCGTCGATTTCATTTGTAGGGAGGATGAGCCAAAGCGGGGGAGCCCAGTGGGTTCCAACCGGATTATTGCTCGATTCTATTCTGATTTCCGGTGGCAATGCCGCTATAACCATGTCGGGATCGGCGGTATTTTTTGCCGGAGATGCAACCTACGGGGATGGATTTAAAGGGGAAGTAACAGCAAATATCAGACCCGGAATAGATTTGAAAGTGGCGGCTCAGTTTGGGAACAAAGGAAGCAACCGCTACTGGTACGCCGATGGTATGGCAAGTATGCCGGTGGGTATTCCTTTGGGGCCATCCGGACTTAAATTATACGGTTTTGGAGGTGGAGCCTATGAAAACATGCGACTCGAAGGTCAGGTTTCTACCATTACCGGACAAACAGGTCAGGTAAATCGCTCCGGCTACAGATATGTGCCATCAGAGACCAATACCATAGGAATCAGGGCCACTATTGCATTGGGTGCTGTTAAAAAGGAAATATTTTATGGAGAGGGCACCATGGGTGTAACCATTGGAACCAACCCGGGCAGTTTTCAATCGATGGAGTTATCCGGAAACTGCCGGTTTATGTCAACACCCGGTAACAATCAGGGTACAGCCATATGGGGAGATTTTCGATTTGTTTATCATCATCCGACCACCACATTCGATGGGGAGGTTAATGTTTTTGTAAATGCTGCCGCAGGGGCTATTCGGGGTGCAGGGTCTAACAATCAGGCAGGTAGACTGGCCATTCATTATGATCCGAATATCTGGTATTTTAAGTTGGGTACACCTGAAAACCGGGTGGGCATACGCATCGGTATTCCGGGTATTCCGGTCATGAGTATTGTGCCACAGGCATACCTGATGGCAGGAAAGGAACTTCCGGGTATACCTGATCCTCCGGCTTTGGTTAAGAGTTTAGTTAGTGAGCCGGCTGGTGGATGGGGTGCCAACCGGGGTCAATTGGCAGATGGTTTCTGTTTCGGAGCCAGCCTCGAAGCAAGTACCGGACAGCAAACCGTAGCCAATTTCGTTCGCTATAACCTGGAAGCAGCCATTGGATTTGACGTAGCCATTCGCAATCTGGAAAGAGTGAGCTGTGCTGCTGCAAATGGTAGTTTTACCCCCGGTATCAATGGATGGTATGCAAACGGACAGGCTTACGCTGCTGTACGAGGTGATCTTGCCCTGAAAGTTCCACTGCCTTTGACTGAATCATTCGTAACAGTAGCGGCCTTTTCAGCCGCTACCCGATTGGAAGCCGGTTTGGTGAATCCCTCCTGGTTTAAAGGAGAATTGACCGGAAGTCTCAATCTTCTCGGGCTCATCAGAATCGATCGATTCAGCGTTCCATTCCAGGTTGGTGAGAAATGCCAACCCATATATGAGTCGCCTTTGGCAGATATGGCCTTGATCTCAGATCTTAAACCCGGTGCTGATGAGAGGGAAATTGACCCATTCACCTACCCCGCAGTGGCCTTGAATTTTGCCCACAATCAGATGTTCTCACTTGAAGTAATGGATGCGGAAGGAAGAAAACGCACCGAATCTTTTATGGTTTGTCTCCAGGAATTCAAGGCAGTTGACGTTTCAAGCGGAGCGACCCTCGCCGCCTGGGCCGGAGCACTACCTGTGTCAGCAACTCAGTCAAGAGCGATAGGTGCCGGTCTAAGAAAAACACTCGACAGAGGCTATCAGCAAGGTGCTTCCATCCGTTTCATCGAAAATGGATATGCAGCCCAATTAATTACGGAGTCCACATTAAAAACGGATGCGAACATACGGCTATCAGCAACGGCATTTTCATTGAAATATGTTCAAGGCAGATGGGAAATTGCCTTAAAAGCAAATAATTCTCCAATTTATCAGGATTCCATACATACCTTCCGAACCGGTCCTCTGCCGGCTCGTATGAGAGATGAATATGTACGATTTACCTATCCATACCGAGGTCAGCGATATTTCCTTCAGGATGAATGCCGTGCCGGACGTGTTGAACTCTGGCAAAGTGGCCAGCTCACTACGTACTTTGGCAATGATACCCGCAGTGGATATACCACCACCTTTTTTGCCCGTTTCGTGCCGATTGACGGCAGTGGAAGTCCGGTGGACATGCCCTTAACGATAGCAACCCGGGCGGGAATTCCAACCCTTTCTTACGATATACCAACGTTGGTAAACAATAAAGTATATGCGCTCATGCTCATTAAAAAGGTGAGCTCCGGAAGAAACAACACGAATGGATTAACCTTCAGCGGATCCAGCATGATTAATCAATACATATCATCCGGTGCATTTAGCCGGAAAATCTTAGGCCCACTGGCCATGGGAAGTGGTGAAACCGCGGTATATGTATTGTTCTTCAAAACCAGTCAGTACAACTCACTCAATCAGAAATTGCAGGCCAACCAATTCTCCGGACTCACGCGGACTGCATTTGGAATAGCGGAGAGTTTTACTATGAATTTGGGCGGGGCAGAAGGATTTGATGAGTTTGATGCCTATCCATATGTATCAATGAGCTCCAACAATCAAAGTGCTACCTATCCTGCTCTGTTAAGTATGGATATTCCATTTACAGAAAACTGGTATCACACTTTTGCCATTCCGTATGTGTATGAAATGGCCAATTATCTGGAGAGATGGGGAGTCGGACGCCCGGCTTTCCAGAGGAGCAATGCTCAGGTACCCGGAATACCTCCACGCAAATCCGTGTCATTCAGTCAGTTTGAAGGCTATATTTATGGAAAACTCAATGCTGCCGAATGCAGACCATATAATCCCCAGGCGGAACATTTCAAAGCGATGGATTTCAATAATCCGGATCTATTTAGATTCTCCGCTGTTTTGAGCAGTCAGGTGAACCGGACTTTCTTGAGCGGAGGAGGAAACCGGAATGCAGTAATTTCCTATACCGCACCCACAACCGTAGCCTTTGACTGGGCTTCAGTGCGTACCAAATGCCAGGCGTATACCCGAATCTATGGCCAGCCGGAGACCTCTGAGTTCATACCGGTTCCATTGAGACCTGTCGTCCGAAAAATTCTCAACAACGAATATCAGATGATGAGCAGGGGCACTTATAACATCCGCTTTTATTACCAGGTACCGGGAGCCGTTTGTCAAAACCCGGATTTTCAGAGTCAGGATAGAATTAAAAGCTTTACGTATTAAAATCATGAAAACTAACTATTTCAACTTCTTCCTGGGCTTGTTATTGGTTTTATCAGGATTGCAGTCCACAGGGCAACAAACACCATCTGCCCAAATGATTGCCAGAAGTAAAGTCTACAAAGATTCCGTGGTGCTGAGATGGGCCTTGAATACAGAACTGGCCTGGAATTTGGCCAAAGAGACGGGCTATGTTGTGGAAAGGGCTGATATGAGTGTAAAGAACGCTCCATTCATCAAAATTGCTACACTAAAACCGTGGAGTGCCGAAGATATTGGCAAGCTATATCTTTCGACCAATGACCGCTACGTTGGCATCGCCCTGGCAACTTTATATGGAAATACAGCCCTTATAGAAAGTGAATTCAGTATGGAGAAAGCCAAGGAAATGTCAATAATGCTCAGAATGCGCTTTGCCTATAATTTGCTCGCCGCTGATCAGAATGCCGCGGTTGCCAATATGTCTGCCCTTCGATTTACAGACCGGAGTATTGAACCCGGGAAGTCTTATGCATACCGTATTTATGCACCCATTGCATCCAAATCATGTCGAACAGATACTGCTATTGTTTACGTGAATACCTCAGAAATTGATGCCATGCCTATCATACCGGAATTGCGCATTCAACAGGGCGATACCAAGCTCGAATTAATCTGGAAATACCTTCGCCCTGACTTTTCGGCTTTTAATCTGGAGCGCTCAGCCGATGGTGGCAAAAAATGGGTGAAACTCAATGAAATACCGTATGTGGTCATTGAAAACCTCGAAGGGAATGATTTTCTGGTAGAAGGACGTTTTGTAGATACCGGGTTGACGAATTACAAATTCTATCAATACCGGATTTCGGCCATTACCAATTTTGGTGAGCAGGTAGCTCCGGGCAGACCTGCCGAATCCTATCCCCGTGACCTGTCACCGCCGCAAAATCCTGAAATCACCAAACTCACACAGGGAGAATCGAAGGAAATGAAGTTGGAATGGAAGTTAAGCGGTAACAAAAGAGAGTTAAAGGGCTTTAAAGTAGCCAGAGCCGATCGGGCCGATGGTCAGTATTTTGAATTGGGAGAAATATTGGGCGTGAATACGACTTCATTTAAAGACCCCAATCCCGATGCCGAATTCGGGAATTACTACATGGTATATGCCATAGATACTGCCGGGAATGTGTCTGCTTCGTTGCCAAAACTGGGCTTCGTAAAAGATGACCTTCCTCCGTCAACTCCGGAACTCGTTTCGGCTACCATGGATACCACCGGGAAGGTGAGCATATTGTGGAAACCGGTTAAGGCAAATGATTTGATGGGTTACCGTTTGTATACAGCCAATGATTCAACGCATGAATTCGGACTGGTAACCGGAGACATCATTACCGACAGTTTTTATTTTGATTCCCTCACAGTGTGGACCTTGTCGAAATACAGGTTTTATCGCCTCGCTGCGCTGGATCTGGCGTATAATATGTCAAAACTCAGTGCCATTATTCCCGTGCGCCGACCTGATTTGATTCCACCATTACCTCCGGTTTTGTTATCAGTGAAAACAGGTTCCGGTGGACTTAACATAGAGCTACAGGGAAGTAGCAGCGACGATGTAAAGTCGCAATTCATTGAATTTGTCAGCGGAAAAGAATCCTTCATTCTGCCATTTAAGGCCGGCATGGGTGAGCGTATTTCTGTGACAGACACGCTGAGCCTTCCCGGAAAATCATATGAACTAAGAGCTTATGCCATCGATTCTGCCGGCAACCGTTCTGAAAATCCATCCACTGCATTTGCCCAACGGCCTGAGTCAAAAGCAGACATTTTGAAAAGCTTTACAGCCATTTGGGACCCACAATCTGCACAGGTGGTGCTCAGCTGGACGCTAAACGGCAAAGCTGATAAAGTTGCCGTGTACAGGGCAGAATTTAATGGAAAAATGGAATGGATTGGTGAAGTAAAATCAGGGATAAATACATTTACTGACAAACCGGGTGCCGGAAAAACATATTCCTATTCTATACACATTATGGGCTCCAACTTCTCTGTTTATAGTCCGCTGAAAGAAGTGAAAGTTCCTTAACCGAATATGTATCCATTTTAGTCAAAAATGAATTCAACAAAACCATTTATTAAATGACTACGAATGAGAATTTATAGGGGCTTAGGTTTGCTATGAATTCCGGGAAAGCCGGTTTGAGTTTTCATAAATCAATCACAACCATGAGCATCATTACCATTGTCATTCTTTCCATATCGGCCATCCTGTTGTTGTGGATGGTAGCTATCTACAACGAACTCACCAAAGAGCGAATCCTTGTTCAGGAGGGGTTTTCAGGTGTAGATGCCGGCTTGCAGCAGCGTTTCGATCTTATCCCAAATTTGGTTGAAACGGTGAAAGGCTATGCGGGACATGAAAACAAAACACTTACCGATGTGATCGCTCTTAGAAACCGCGGACTCAAAGCCAATTCGAATACCGAAAAAGTAGATCTGGATGCTACCATGACTCGCGCTCTCGCCGATGTTTTTGCCTTATCCGAAAATTATCCCGACCTGAAAGCCAATGCCAATTTTCTTGCTTTACAGGGAAGTCTGGAAAAAATTGAAGGTGAGTTGAACTATGCCAGAAGATATTACAACGGCACGGTTCGGGAATACAATCAATCCATTGGTGTATTTCCGAAGAATCTGATGGCCGGTATTTTCGGATTCAATGCAGAGAAGTTTTTTCAGGCGGAAGAAGGAAGTCAGTCGGCTCCAAAAGTTAATTTCTAAAATACATCAAGATGAAAATATCCTGTATCATATGTTTGTTTTTCCTCACCACGCAGGTGTTAGCCCAGCAATCGGTACATAGTTCCGGAGGAAGTTTCACGGGAACGGGAGGCAGTGTCTCCGTTTCTGTGGGGCAGATCGCTTTTACTTCAGTAAAGAACGATTCATTTTCTGTTTCTCAGGGAGTGCAACAAGTATGGGATCTGAGTCCTCAATCGGTTAAACGTTTGAAGGTGTCGTCCGTTCAAACCCGCGTATATCCCAATCCCGTGACAGAGGGCTTGTTGCTCGAAATAACGGAAGGCAATGCTGAATTGTGCCGATGGGTGCTATTGGATTTGCAAGGTAGAGAGGTGTTAAAAGGCAATTTCACCGATAATCAAGCTAAAATTCCGGCGGAAGGACTTCGGGCATCCGCCTATATACTGAGTATTTACGAAGAAAATCAAATCATCCAAAGTCAGAAAATCATTAAAAAATAAACCATGAAAAAGTCAATTTTATATCTTATTGCCTTCATACTGCCCGTGATCACATTGGCTCAATCACCTTCTATGTTCAGCTACCAGGCGGTGGTGAGAAACAGCAGCAACCAACCGGTGGTTAATCAAACGGTGGGTATGCGCATCAGCATTTTGTACCAGAAACCCTTCGGGAACGCCATTTACAGTGAACACCACAGTCCGAAAACCAATGAAAACGGACTGGTAAGCATCATCATCGGTGCCGGAGACCAACCTATTACCGGATATTTCGACAGTATCAATTGGGCTGACGGACCTTATTATCTGCTTACAGAGATAGACCCTGCCGGAGGGAACAACTATACAATCACCGGGAGTACACAATTGCTGAGCGTACCGTATGCCTTGCATGCTAGAACGGCGAGTATAGCAGACAGCGTGAGATACAAACCGATGATTGTGGAACCAAAAAAGAGGCATTTTATCGGCGAATTGTACGGCGGAGGAATTATAGTTAGTCTGAATACCGATAGTACCGGAGAGCAACACGGATTAATCATGTCTTTGAAGTATCTTGATGAAAATATGACGTTAGCGAAATATTATACAACGGGTCCTAATGAGAACACATCATGGGATGGGAAATACAATACAGAGTTTTTTGTTCAGTTTTATGGATCAGGTGAATATGCTGCATTGGGGTGTGATACATTTACAGGTGGTGGCTATTCTGATTGGTATTTACCTTCTATGTTTGAGTTGAATCTGGCATTGATGAATGGATATCTTTACCAGAGTGTTCTAATGAATCATTCAGATGCAGATTTTTTGACCGAAAAGCATCCAAATCCGAGCCTCTTGTCTGAAATTGCTACTTCAACACGTACCAATGTAAACGGGTTTATGTGTTATTCGCCAACTTTTCATCAATTTAAGGATTATCCGGTTTATGTGCACAATGGTGCTTATTTCCAAAAATTCAGGGTTAGGCCATTTAGAAGATTTTAACTGATACTTGAACATACAATTTGCGAAAGAATTCTCTAAAAATACACAGCAATATTAATTTCTATAGTTGATTGATCGAGTTCTGATATTAGGATGAAACCGGCGATAGTAACATATGTTTTAGTATTTTTTGTGTATTTTTTTAGTCAATTGGCGTTGGCAAAAAATGTTATAACTCCAATATCATCCGGTTTTATTCATCCAAATACCTATGATTCACATTTGGAGAAAAGTTTTGTATCAATTCTCAATAAAAACCACATCCCATCCGACATTGCCACCATTCGTTTCAATTTTCAGCGACACGAACTTTGGGAAACGGCTTATCCTTTTTTGGTAAAAGAATTCAAGTTGGTGGAGTATTATAACCACACGTCCATCCATGCTGCACCAGGAACTAAAGGATATGCCATGGTGAAAGAACAATATGAAAAGGCTTTTCATACCGCACTGAGACAGGCGGTATATCAAACCCCTTCCTTGAGAAAATGGCTCAATTTCGACATGAGCGACCGCATTGCAGATTTTCAGACTGTGATCAAAGTAGAACCCTCGGGTAAACTGGATATTAAGGAGACCATTGTTGTTTTTAATGGCGACGGAGAATCGAACAGCCGTTATACCGATGCCGGAAATGAAGAAATTCAACACAATACCAATAATCAGATTAAAAGGGGAATTGTGCGTTCTTTCCCACTCACCTATGAGGGTAAGTTCGGATTTGAAACCAACACGACTTTCGAACTAATCAGTGTATTGCGCAACGGAAAATCCGAACCCTGGCACATGGATAAACATAAGAACGGGATCCTGTTGTATCTGGGTAAATCTGATGTGTGGCTCGAAAATGGCCTCCATACCTATGTAATTCATTATAAATCAGACCATCAATTGCTTCAAAATGACCGGTACGATGAGGTTTATTGGAACGTGACGGGGAATGGATGGGACTTTACCATCGAACAGGCGGGATGTACCATCTATATTCCGGATAAGTGCACATTAATCGAAGAAGAATGTTATACCGGTTTGTCAGGAAGCGCGGCACACAATTGCATCAGCTATTATGATTCGATTTCACATTCCATTTCCGTTATTACGACCCGTGCCCTTCAACCAAACGAAGGACTTACGGCTGCGGTTAGTTTCTCAAATGGTTTTGTGACTAAGCCGGTATTAAGTAAAAAAGTAATCCGCTTTGTAGCTGACAATCCGGATGCCTTGCTTTTTCCCCTGGCATTTGTTTTGGCTGCCCTGGTCAATTTTATCAGCTGGCTTAAAGTAGGCAGAGATAAACTCTCCGGAACTCCATTTCCGCAATTTAGCCCTCCGGTCGGCTTTCCACCGGCAGGACTCGGCTATATCCACGATCAGAAATTTTCTTCCAAACTGGTCGCTGCCACGCTGCTCGATTTCGGAGTAAACCGATATATCCGGATTGAATTGGGAAAAACATCCGGACTCTTTAAGAAGGATGCGTATTACATTAAGGAAAACGACTTCACGCGACCTTTGTCTACTTCATATGAACCATTTATGCAGGAAATTGGCGCCCCGGCAAATACGGTTATCATAAAGGGAGAGTATAATCCGGTGATGCTTCGCTTTAGTAATGAGGTGCAGAAATACTGTGAAGAAAACTACCTTCAAGAACCGAAGTCGCTTTCTGGCTTTTTCTCTTTGAATAACCGATATATGATATTTGGAAATATACTCGGCCTGCTTGCTGGTATCGGAACTTTTGTTTTTCTGATGATGGATCATACGCCCAATGGATGGACATTCGCCTATGCATGTATCGGACTCTTGATGTACATTCTTATGCAGGTTTTGTTCTATCGACTGATGCCTTCGTATAATGCGGCCGGACAAAAGCTGATAGCCGAAATCAAAGGGTTTATCATGTATTTAAAAGCTGCCGAAGAAATTCGGTTGAATACCATGAATCCACCAGAAAAAACGCCGGCTTTGTATGAGAAATATCTCCCGTTTGCTGTTGCCTTAGGTTGTGAATCCGACTGGTCTGATCAATTCAGAGAAACGCTGGAAAAGGCGCAATATCAAAATGGTTATCAACCGAACTGGTATCGGGATATCGGTAGCGGAAATTGGGTGCAGAGCATGAGCGGCACACTCAGCGGATCATTGGGTGGCACCATCAGTTCTGCATCCTCGCCCCCCTCTTCAAGCAGCGGAGGTAGTTTTGGCGGTGGCAGCAGTGGCGGTGGCGGCGGAGGCGGAGGAGGCGGTGGCTGGTGATTGAAATGATTTGAATATGACATTTGATGATTGGAAAAAGGATTTGATTTCTATCCTGAAGGACAAAGGTTTGAAGGATATAGAACTCGACGAAGATCTTGTTTATATGGCGTTTGATATGGAGGGAAAATCACCTCAGGAAACAGTCGATGAAATTTTGTTGAACCGTTCAGATTCCAATACCTGATGGTCTGGTATTGGCAACTGTGGTTGTTGGCAGCTTTTGGATTTGTGGCTGTAATATGGAAACTGGTATATCTCAATATAAAACACCGGACAGAATACATATTTATCAGGGTTGAGGATACTACCTCAGGCCAGGCACTGCCCGGATTAAGTATATATGTCACCGGGCATTACGCACCTGAATTAATCAATTATTTGAATGAAAATGGATTGAAAGCCACTTGTGAATTTTTCGAACTAAAATTATTAGGTCGTACAGACGAAAACGGACTTTTGCAATACAAAAACCGATGGCTGAATATTCAATACATTGTTATTCCTGAACGAAAGGTGTTGCGGAAATACAAGGAAGGTATGTTTGAAATGGAGAAGTTTGGGGAAAATGCTTTTAGAATGGATATATAAGGCATAGGGATTAAAAGTTTTAGCAGAACCTTCACATCTACCCCATCCCAACAAACTCCATCATGTCTTCCGGCATTACAACCGCAGTATTCGCATGTTCATACATATTGGTAAAGGCTCTCGTCACACGCACTTTACGCTTCGGTGCAACATTCCATTTCATTTCATAGCCATGCATCTTTTCGCCATCGATTTCTACATAATCTACCTCACTTTGATTGTAATTCCTCCAGAAATAGCTTTTCGCCCGGCTACCTGACCAACGCAGGTATTTCAATCTTTCGGCCAGGATGAAATTCTCCCATAATGGCCCGAGGTCATTCCGGATTTTAAGGCCGTCAAATTTGCCCAAAACAGCGTTGCGTATGCCATTGTCCCAAAAGTAAATCTTGCTCATTTTGCTTACTTCCTTGCGCTCGTTGGTGCTGTAGGAGCGAAGACGGAATATGACAAATGATTTTTCGAGTAAGTCGATATAACTTTCTACCGTTTCAGACTTGACACGAAGTTGATTTGCCAATTCATGGATATTGGCTTCTGAACCAATTTGCCAGGCCAGCAACTTGAGCAATTTGTCGAGCAATTCCGGTTTTCGAATGTCTTTCCAGCTCAAAACATCTTTGTACAGATATTGGTCTGATATATTTTGAAGTAAGGTTTCTGCCAGATCCCGTTGGGTCGATATTTCAGGATACAGACCATAAATAAGATGAAATTCAAGATTCTGTTTGAGCTCAAATGAGGTTGAACGAGGATATAATTCGGCAAGTGAGAACGGGTACAGGTTGAATTGGATATACCTGCCGGTCAGCGGTTCAAAAATGGTTTCGGAAATTTCCAGTGAAGACGAACCGGTGGCAATGCATTGAACCTCTTTGAAATTGTCAACAATAATTTTGAGCAGTAATCCTGCATTGGGAAGTCGTTGAACTTCATCGATGATCAGTATTTTATAGGGACCGATCAAATTGTTCAGGCCTTGCAAGGTTGGATTTTGTAGCATTGCTCTTATATCCGGCAAATCTGCATTCAACCATAGACATTGGTCCGGCATCTTTTGAGTCAATCCCTGAAGCAATGTGGTTTTACCAACCTGCCGTGGACCTATTAACAGAAGAGCTTTGCCTTTGAACATCCAGGTATCCAGCAGCTTTTCCAGTTTTCGATGAATGAGTTCCATACATCAAAAGTATGAAAAATTCCATTATAACGGAAAATATAGTACAAATATTTCCAATATAATGGAAAAATTAGTACAAAATATTCCGATTGGATATAAACGATGAGCATAATCGCATCAGATTGGCAATTCAGAAAAATCTGATTCTGCAGTTGGATAGGATGTCAAGGAAACGCATGATTCGGAGATCGAACCACAAACTCGTTCGCGATCTTTCCAATTATTATCGTTCTGAAAACTCTAGGAACGAATACAAATGCAGAGCGTTTTTAACGCTTCAATTTACCCCCTCACTTCTTCCCAAACTCCCGATGATTCGCATATTTATACAAATCCTCTTTCGGCAAATTGCGGAAGTACTCGTAAGTCACTTTTAATCCCTCGGCACGATTCACCTTAGGCTCCCAGTCCAGTATCTGCTTGGCCAATGTAATGTCCGGCTGACGTTGCTTCGGATCATCCGTCGGCAAAGGCTTCAATACAATCTTCTGCTCCGTTCCGGTCAGGGCAATGATCTCTTTGGCAAAATCCAGTATCGATATCTCATCCGGATTCCCGATGTTAACGGGAGATGCATAATCACTCATCAGCAAACGGTAAATCCCCTCCACCAAATCATCTACATAGCAAAATGAACGGGTCTGACTTCCATCCCCAAAAACGGTGATGTCTTCGCCCCGCAAAGCCTGCCCGATAAATGCCGGCAATGCACGCCCGTCGTTCAAACGCATTCTAGGACCATAAGTGTTAAATATGCGCACGATACGGGTCTCTACCCCATGATAGGTATGGTAGGCCATGGTGATGGCTTCCTGAAAACGCTTAGCTTCATCGTACACTCCTCGCGGTCCCACCGGATTCACATTTCCCCAGTATTCTTCATTCTGCGGATGTACCAAAGGATCACCGTACACTTCAGAGGTACTCGCCACCAGAATTCTGGCATTTTTGGCCAATGCCAGTCCCAAACAATTATGTGTCCCCAATGAACTGACCTTCAGGGTCTGAATCGGAATTTTTAAATAATCAATCGGGCTGGCGGGAGAAGCGAAGTGCAGGATATAATCCAGATCACCTGGAATATGAATATACTTACTAACGTCGTGGTGATAAAACTCGAAATTCTCCAACGGCATCAAATGCTCTATATTCTTCATGTCGCCGGTAATCAGGTTGTCCATGGCAATGACCCTGTAGCCTTCCCGAATAAACCTTTCGCATAAATGTGAACCTAAAAAGCCGGCACCTCCGGTGATCAATATCCTTTTCGACATATTCGTTTTAGTTTGTTTTAAGCCCAACGCAGAAATAGTCAAATCCCAACTCCTTCATTTCCTGGAAATCGTAAATATTTCTTCCGTCAAATATCACTTTGTGGTTCAATGAGGCCTTTATCCTGTCAAAATCCGGCAACTTAAATTCGCTCCATTCGGTCACAATCAACAAGGCATCCGCACCTGACAACGCCTCATATGGTTCTTCACAAAATTCGATTTTTTCGCCCACTATGCGTTGTGCTTCGTGTGTGGCAACCGGATCGTAGGCCTTCACCTTTCCACCCGAATTCAGAATATGATCAATCAAAACCAATGATGGAGCTTCGCGCATATCGTCCGTATTGGGTTTAAAACTCAATCCCCACATGGCAAAATTCTTTCCGTTCAAATTTCCGGAAAAATAATCCTGTATCTTATTGAACAACAGCGTCTTCTGATCTTCATTAACCTCTTCAACCGATTCCAGCAAGCGCATGGTATATCCGTTTTCCTTGGCGGTTTTAATCAGCGCTTTTACATCCTTTGGGAAACAGGATCCACCATAACCAATACCGGCATAAATAAAACGGCTGCCAATGCGTGGATCGCTGCCGATACCTTGACGAACCTTATTGACATCTGCTCCCATGATTTCACACAAATTGGCGATGTCGTTCATAAAACTGATACGGGTAGCCAGCATGGCGTTGGCAGCATATTTGGTCATCTCAGCAGAAGGTATATCCATAAAAATTAATGGATGCCCGTTCATGATAAATGGCTTGTACAATTTGCGCATCACTTCTTCTGCCCGTTCAGAATCTACCCCAACCACAATCCGGTCCGGACGCATAAAGTCATCGATGGCCGCGCCTTCTTTGAGAAACTCAGGATTCGAAGCAATATCAAACGGAATATCTGCACCCCGTTTGGCCAGTTCGCCGGCTACGGCATTTCTCACTTTTTCAGCCGTACCTACCGGAACCGTACTTTTGGTCACAATAACGCCATAGCTGTTCATATGTCTTCCGATTTCAGAAGCTACCCCCAGCACATATTTTAAATCGGCACTGCCATCTTCATCCGGAGGTGTTCCCACGGCAATAAAAGCAACATCGCAATCCTTAATGCCTTCGGCCAGACTGGTACTGAAGTGGATTTTGCCCTTCTGGTAATTGCGCACCACCATTTCTTCCAGGCCGGGTTCATAAATTGGCATGATGCCGTTTTTCAACCCATCAATTTTTTTTTGATCAATATCAATACAGGTTACGTCGGTTCCAACTTCTGCAAGACAGGTTCCGGTTACAAGGCCCACATAGCCTGTTCCAATTACGGCAATTTTCATGTGTGTGATTGAATATATTCTTTGATTTTATAAATAATATACTGTTGTTGTTCCCTGGTCAAATCCGGACTCATCGGCAAAGAAAGCACCTTTTCGCAGAGTGATTCGCTGAGACTCAGATCTTCAAATTTGCAAATAGATGCAAAAGCGTTCTGTTTGTGCAAAGGTATCGGGTAATAAACCATACTCGGAATGCCCTTTTCTTTCAGGTGGGCACGCAATCCGTCGCGGCTGATCCCTTCTAACTGCAAGGTGTATTGATGAAAAACATGGGTGGTATTCGCGGTGCGCTCAGGAATGCGTATCCCTGCTATGCTGCCCAGGGCTTCGTCGTACACAGAGGCAACTTCTTGTCTCTTCCGGATAAACCCATCCAAATGCGGAAGCTTCACGCTCAATACTGCGGCCTGAAGGGTATCCAACCTGCTGTTCAAACCGATACATTCGTGCTGGTACTGAACTTTTTGTCCATGGTTGGCAATCATTCGGATGCGCTCTGCCAGGGCTTCGTCTTGCGTATAGATCGCACCGCCATCCCCATAACAACCCAGATTTTTAGAAGGGAAAAAGGAGGTAGTTCCTATATGGCCCATAGTTCCCGTCTGACGCATCTTCCCGTCTATTTCACAAAGGCTGCCTATGGCTTGCGCATTGTCTTCTATCACAAATAAATGGTGTTTTTCGGCTATCTCCAGTATCGCTGCCATGTCGGCACTCTGACCGAATAAATGCACCGGAACGATGGCTTTTGTTTTAGGACTTATGGCCTTTTCAATCGAATTCGCATCCAGATTAAATGTATACGGATCCACTTCAACCAAAACCGGAGTCAGTCCCAGCAGTGCAATTACTTCCGCAGTGGCTACATAGGTAAACGCGGGAATAATTACTTCGTCACCGGGTTTTAAATCCAAAGCCATCATGGCAATCTGCAAGGCATCCGTTCCGTTGGCACAGGCTATGATGAACCTGCTGCCGGTAAAATCGGCCAATTCCTGCTCAAACTTCTGTACCTGTGCGCCTTTTATGTACTGTGCGCCTTCCAGAACTTCTTCGATGGCCTGCAGCATTTCAGTTCTCAACTGATGATACTGCGTTTTTAAATCAACCATCTGTATGTTTCCGGTTGGTGGATTCATATAATTCGAGTCGGTTTTCAGTTTGCGAATGGGTTATGGTTAAAAGGCCTGCAAACTTACGAAAAACTTTACCTTTGAAGTGATGAAAAACCTGATTATATGCTTGATCTTAGGTACAATTACCCTCATGAACCCATATGTGTATGCCCAAAAAGACAGCACATTTACACCAAAAACAGGGTTTTTCCCCGAAATGAGCGTCACCCTGCAATACCCTTCCGCGGATTTGGCACAGCGATTTGGGCCGCATAATACACTTGGGGCCGGACTCTACTACAAAACTTCCGGCAATGCCTGGTTTGGCATCCGCTATCAGTGGATGTTTGGTCAGAATGTTCGCGAAACCAATATGTTGGATTCCCTGGCAAGCACAGATGGATATATTTTTGATATGAATGGACAAAGTGCCATCATCCGTTTTTTTCTGAGAGGCCACACGGCTTTTGCCCAGGGCGGCAAATTGATTCCACTGAACAAAAAGAAGCCCGACAGCGGTTTGCTCATCAGCGCAGGCCTGGGCTATATGATTCACAAAGTATATATTTTCTCGTCTACAACCACCGTCCCTCAATTGAGCGATGCGTATAAAAAGGGCTACGACCGGCTCAGCGGCGGACCCGCGGCCAACGCCTTCCTCGGATATCTTTACCTCGATCCCCGCAAACGAGTGAATGTATTGGCAGGATTCGAATTTCAGGCAGCCAGAACCCAATCATTCAGAAGTTTCAACTACGATACCCGAACAGCAGACCTCAGCATTCGCAGAGACCAGAATTTGGCGCTTCACCTCGGACTAATCATACCTCTTTACACCAAAAAGAAATCTGAAGCCGAGTTTTTTAACGATTAACCATGATACGCCTGAGCATTTTCGTTTCCGAAATATTCTACCTGTTGCTTCGGTGTGCCGCTCCGTTCTATCCCAAAGCCAAAGCTTTTATCCGGGCGCGCAAAGAAATATTCCCGGAACTTACAGAATTCAGGCGTCGCAATCCTGGGCATCTCACCTGGTTTCACTGTGCGTCACTGGGCGAATACGAAATGGCTAAGCCCCTGATGCAAATGATCCGCGAAAATGGTAAAACCGATGTTCTGCTTGTCACCTTTTTCTCCTCCTCCGGTTACGATCAACGCAAAACCGACCCTTTGCCCGATGGTGTTTTTTACTTACCGGCCGACGGAAATCGGAGAGCGGCCCGTTTCCTGGAGATCGTAAAACCCGATTTGGCCTATTTCGTAAAGTATGATTTTTGGCCCGGATATATTTACCGCTTAAAACAAACCGGGGTTCCCGCCATTCTCATCAATGCCGTTTTTAGAAAAGAACAGATATTTTTCAAAAGCTACGGGACAGGAATGCTGCAACTTCTAAAGTCCTTTGCCCATATTTTCGTTCAGTATGCACCCTCTGCAGAATTACTGGCGCAACAGGGCATACACCAGGTCAGCATCAGCGGCGACCTCCGTTTCGACCGGGTGGCGCAAATCAGCGAGAACCGCGTAACACTGCCCCTCATACAAAAGTTTTGTGATACAGGTTTTACCGTTATAGCCGGAAGCTCATGGCCGGCCGAAGAAACCCTGTTGGCTTCGGTATACAGAAATCTACAGAAAAAAGGCATCAAAATACTCATAGTACCGCACGATGTATCCGAAAATCATCTTCAAAACATCGAAAACCTGTTTACTGATTTTCATTGCCAGAGGCTGAGCCGATGCAGCGAAACCTTGCTTCCCAAAACCGATGTGTTAATGGTAGATACCATTGGCAAGTTGGTTTACAGTTATCCGTATGCGCAATTGGCCCTGGTAGGTGGCGGATTTTCCGGCAAATTGCACAACATACTCGAATCCCTGGTGCATGGCGTTCCCGTGCTTTTTGGTCCTAACATTCGCAGGTTTCAGGAAGCCGAATATTTTGTAAAACAGGGTTCTGCCTTTGCCGTTCATAATGCGGAGACACTAACGCAGAAAATTCTGTTTTTCCGGGAAAATCCCCTGGAACTCGCCCGCATTTCCGAACAATGCAGAGCACAAACCGCTCAAATGAAAGGAGCGGTTCTGAAAGTGTATCACGAAATCTATGGTTAATCCAATCATTCAGGCGGCCTTACCGGCTGTCCGCTAAAGTCCTGAATGTCTGTGTCTTGCCCGTCTCTCGGCAGGGCAATATTTTCCTGCCGTCAATTTGCCATGCCGGTCGGGCATAGCCACATACACGCAGGAGCTACCGCTTCCATCCGGGGCCGGGCAAGCGTGTACGTCCTTCTCGATACGCGGCATGAATGTTTTCATGAATCTTTCACTCAGGACTTGACTTTTTTTTATTTGAGCGGAGTGCCGCTACTCGAAGAGACAGGGGATGCAGCTTGTAAGTTCGAGTAGCAGCAGAATGATGAGTTGGTGTAAGTTGTTTAAGCCTGATTCAATGATTTTTGGGTTAATTATGCTGCGTATCGCTTGTCAGTTCGAGTAGGGGCAGAATGATACATAGGTGTAAGATGCTCAAGCGTTTTCCAGGGAAAGTCGGATTAAGTGTGCCCCGTATCGCTTGTCAGTTCGAGTAGCAGCAGAAAGTTGTTTAAGTGCTGAGAGTAGAAGCGTATACTTTAGAATTTTGGTTTATTTATGCTGCGTATCGCTTGTCAGTTCGAGTAGCAGCAGAAAGTTGAGTAGGTGTAATATGTTTAAACGTGTTTCAAAGTAAGTTAGGTTAAGTATGCTGCGTATCGAGAACAGCAAGCGAGTACGTCCTTCTCGATACGCGGCAAACGTTTTAATTGAGGCTTATTCCATAAACCAGAACATCGTGTATTAGTTGATCCATTTTGCCGCTACTCGAAGAGACAGGAGATGCGGCTAGTAAGTTTGACAAAACTAATCCATGGGTGACGATTGATTATTTAACTTGTCTATGACAATATTTTGGTTAAATTTGAATGACAGTCAACTTTAGCCAACATTACTATGAAAACTAAATCCTTAAAAATCAGCTTGTTACCCCCCCCTCATCTTTAAGCCGTAAATCTTCAATTCTTGAGAAACAGGAATTTCCAAATGCCCGAAATTTCTTTGAGTTTCATATATTCAAATTCTTAATTTTAATAGTGATACTTGCGTCATTCTGTAACAAAACAAATGCTCAGCAAACATATCATATGAGTATTACGAATAGTGCTAGTCTCGGATGCGATTGGACCGTAGAATTATTTGATCATGCTGGTTTTACACTTGGCACTCATAGTGTCCCTGGAGGCAGTTCGATTAATGGTTGCTTCACAACTTCAGGTGGTTCAACTATAGATCATTTGAAGGTATATGATGGAAGTTGCTTTGTTCAATTTGGTAATTTGGGTGTCTTTAGTTATTCATTGGTTTCTTCACCATGTTCTGGATCAACTTGCAGTAATTCAATTGATTGTAGTGGTTTTTATGGTTCTACAGTCTGTTCACCTTTGGGGCATTTGGCTATACTTATTCAAATTCAATAGATCAAATTTTAAATTCTTCATTGAAAACAACTTAATTTCAATTGAAATTTATAAATTGAAATACTTATTCCATTCATGAAGTTCATCGCACTATTGTTCGCTTCTTTATTTATTAATAGTGTTCAGTCTCAAAATATTGAATTTCTTAAATCGATTGGGTCGGATTTGGCAAACGAACAATTAATTGCTGTAAGTGCTTCGACAGACGATTTTGTATATTCACTAATACGCATTAGTTCCACCATCAACCAACACGATTCTTTTACAGTTGATTCATTTTCATTTGTAAAAAATAAAAATACTGCTGAAACAACGTACTTAATCAAACAAAGCAATAAGGGAAAACTCCTATTAACTAGAAACCTAGGTGATTTTGGGTTGAAGGGTATCACAACAGATGGAAATGGTAATATATTTATAACAGGACAATTGTCCGGGGTTAAAAGAGTAATAGATAGCGTCTACTCTGAAAATAACGGTTCTGTGATTTTCTGCAAATTTGATAGTTCCTTAAGCATAAAATGGATAAAACAAATAGGTAATAACAGAATTTCCATCAGTCATCTTTCTTTTATGGATCATCAACTTTTTTTTATAGCCGGTAGTGATACGGGAAAAACAATATTAGGACCGGACACACTTCATTTAAAATTTGGTTATGTGAGAAATATAATTGGCAATATGAATCCTGAAAACGGTGATATCAAGTGGGCAAATTACATTTATCAAGGCCCGATTAGAAGTGATAATTTAATCATATCAGATGTCAAGAAAGTTTCAAGCAGCATTTTTGTGTCCGGTTATTTACAAGACTCATATGATAGAATAATTCATGGAGACACATTTTTTGGTGGAGGTGGGTGTATATTTCAATTGGATACATCAGGAAATTATGTAAATGGCTTTTCCTTACACAACAAACACTACGTTCAAATTAACAGCTTGTCTACAGATGGTGTAAACTTATTTTTTGGCGGTTATTTTCGAGACACTCTTGATTGGTTTGGTAAAAAAATATTACCGGATTTTCCAACCATTTCAATTGTAGGAAATGCAGTTTGTCGAGAGTTATTCATGGCATCGATAAGTGCTGAAATGAAGCAACGTTGGTTCCTAAAACCTAAAATATTGGATTCTACAAGGTATACTTCATTCAATGCTATTTCCAATTCGGTGTATTCAAATGGGTTCATTTATTACGGAGGACGATTTGGTGCTGATATCCAAGCTCAAGGGTTTTCTGTCAAGTCAAATACGCAGAACCTCCTCATGTGCAAAGTAGACACCAAAGGCAATATTTTATGGATGACCAATGGAGGTGAAACTCCTTATTTCATGGGGTTTGATGCTGTGGGCGGAAAATCTGTGTATGCCACCGGAGCATATTTGGACACCTTTACTTTTACCAGTCACACCATTGTTTCCAAAGGATTAGCCGATGGATTTATTTGTAAAATCACCGACTACGACATCACTCGTGGTCCGGTGAAGTTCGGACCCTATTGCGCGGGAGACACAATTCAAGTTCCATATACCCATATAGGAGTTTTTGATTCTTCCAACTTTTTTATAGCTGAACTCAGCGATGAATATGGAAATTTTGATGGAGCTCAACGCGAATTGGGAAGGATTAAATCAACGGTGGATTCAGTTGTTTCCGGAATATTGCCACATTTTCTAGTAGCCTCCTCAGGGGAATATCGTATACGCATTCGAAGTACAGCTCCGGCCATTCAAAGCTATTATATACTCGACTCTTTACGGTTGCTGATATATTCGCGTGACAAAGCTGACCCCGGACCAACGGATACTATTTGTTTTCGGGATTCAACCTTTTTGGAAACATTTGGTGGCACGAAATGGACATGGAGTCCGGCGTGGATGATGGATGATTCTACTTTGAGAACTCCCCGAATCTGGCCCGATAAAGATACCGTTTATCGTATTATTATTTCCGACTCTTCGGGCTGCGGACAAGCGGATACTGCTTTTAAGACTATTGTGGTTAAACCTCGCCCCACACTGTTTGGCGATACTGTTGTTTATAAATGTTCAGGTACATTTCTCAGAATTCGCCTGGGTGTAACAAATTCAGATTCAGGACATTTCATTCGCTGGTATAGAAACAACAAACTCTATTTCACCGGAGACAGTCTCTTATATACAGAGGATGCAGCTACTTCTTTAATGGCTGTACTTCATGATTTCTGCTCCCCGGTTAAAGATACTTTTTGGGTTAAGGTATTGTATAATTCCCCTTCCAATTTGATTTCAATGGTGGATACTACAGTTTGTATGAATGCTGTTGTGCCTCTTTGGGCTCAAGCTTCCGATGGATACCGGCATACCTTTCAATGGTATGATGCTAAAGGAAACTTTTTGAATACCGGAGTTCCTATGGTTCAAATCCAAAAGTCAGACAGCTTTAAAGTTGTGCTGTCAGATGCCTGTTTAACCGGATCTGACAGTGCCTGGAAATATGTTTCGCTTAACAATCGTATAAATCCAGCTATGAAGACTATTCTACCGCCTGACACACTATTATGCGATGATTTCTCCATAACACTGTCTCCAAATCAACTGCATAATGATGATACGGTCTTTTGGTACAATGCAAACAATGGAATGTTTCTTTCTTCGAGTTCTGCATTCAATAAAAGCTCACCGGGAAGTATTGCCCTTAGGATACAAAATATCTGCGGAATCAGTACTGATACCATATTGATTGAACGTGATTTTCCGCCGTCCATTCATCTCGATTCGAACTACTCGCCCTGTGATGGAAAACCATTGATATTGAAAGCCGGAGATTCATCTATGAATTGGCATTTCAAATGGTCAACAGCAGATACCGCCATGATTGTTTCTATTGAGAAATCGGGTAAACATTGGGCATCTGCCAGCAATCGCTGTGGCGCCGACACCGCCTTTTTCAACGTGCAATTCATACCCAAACCCGAGGCCAATTTCCACCATCCCGATGTATGCGAAGGTTCCGTTTTTAAACTGATTCAAAGCGGCAAAGGTGGAAAATCATTCCTTTGGCGTTTAGGCGACGGAACGGTTTCAACAGACAGCACAGCCATCCACATTTATCCCCTAACCGGACAAGCGCGTACGTATCTGGTGACGCTGCTCGCTGCTGCTTCCAAAGATTGCGCTGACAGCATCACCTTACCGGTAAATGTATTGGTTGCACCCACAGCGAACTTTACCCATAGTTCCAATGGACGAACCGTATATTTCAGCCCCGTCCAAACTCTTTCCGGCGCATCCTGGCTATGGCATTTCGGAGATAGTGATAGCAGTACGCTGTCCGCACCTTCTCATACCTATCAGGCCGACAGCGGCACCTATACTGTTTGCTTAACGGTGACCAATGCAGAAAACTGCACCCAAAAAGTATGTAAACAAGTACATTTTAGCATAGGCATAACGGAATTAAACCGTAACATCAAAATTTATCCGAATCCTACGGATCATACCCTCTATATCGAAAGTAGTTCAGAATTGCTTAATGGACTTACCCTCACGGATTTAAACGGCCGTATTCTGTACCGGACAAATGTTTACTCAAACTTGGGGAGGATAGATGTTTCCGGTCTCAGCAAGGGCCTCTATTTGCTCACCATACAAACCGAAAAGGGAAGCTGGCAGGAGAAGATAGAGATCGGAAGGTGATTTCTCGATACACGGCAAACGATTTAATTGAGGCTCATGCCATAATCCTGAACATTTGGTTTTAACTGATCAATTTTGCCGCTACTCGAAGAGACAGGGTATGTAGCTTGTCGGGTCGAGAGTAGGTAGATTCACAAATGAGAAATTGAACGTAATACAAGAATCTGTCTCGTTGATGTCGATTTTGCCTTTTATTTCCTCATATGCCAGGTCAAGGCAATATTGCTAAAGCGCGGCTAGGAGCAGGGTTTAATGGTTGTCTGAGTCTTCCGTTTCTTGAAATATTCCAAAATTTCAACCTTAGTCATTTTAGATAGTTTTTCACTCAATTTTTCTCGTTGTTGACGCATGAATTTTACTGCGTCAAATGATTTTTCAATCGTTTTCATATTTTTCAAATTCTCTTGGTGAACGTATTTCTAATTGTTTGTATCCGTTCTTAATGTTAATTGAGTTGTAACCTCTTATTTTTTCAATGTTTACTATATGCTTGAAATTCCAGCTTACCAAAAAGTCCGCACGGTTTATGGTCGCCAATGCTATGTGCAAACAATCAGCATAACTTGTTTGTCCAACAACGTTTTCCGAAATGTATTCAGTTGCTAAGTCTACTGCCTCGTCAGTTAACTCAATAAATTCTGTAAATTCGACCTTAAGACTTTTAACAAGTTCTTTGACCTTTTCAGGTGCATTTTCGAGTTCATCTTGAGTAACTACAGAATACAAAATGATGAATTCTCTATCTCTAATTCTGTCAAATAACGGAATAGTGTGTTCTCTGAACTCCTCGTCAAAATGGCCACCAAAAACCGATGTATCTATGTATATTCTTTGTATCAATTCATTGTGACTTTCCGTTCTCAAATATACAGTTTTTAAGGGTCAAGGCGATTAGTTTGTATTGTTTACTGAGTCTTAAAACCGGGATTAGCCGGTCTATAATCAAGCCCCGTATCGCTTGTCAGATCGAGTAAGGGCAGAATGATGAGTAGGTGTAAGTTGTTTAAGCCTGATTCAATGATTTTTGGGTTAATGATGCTGCGTATCGCTTGTCAGTTCGAGTAGGGGCAGAATGATACATAGGTGTAAGATGCTCAAGCGTTTTTCAGGGAAAGTCGGATTAAGTGCGCCGCGTATCGAGAACGGCAAGCGAGTACGTCCTTCTCGATACGCGGCAAGCGTTTTAATTGAGGCTTATTTCATAGGCCTGAACATCTTATTTTAGTTGATCCGTTGTGCCGCTACTCGAAGAGACAGGAGATGCAGCTTGTCGGGTCGAGTAGCAGCAGAAAGTTGTTTAAGTGCTTGGAGTAGAAGCGTATTCGTTAGAATTTTGGGTTAATTATGCTGCGTATCGAGAACAGCAAGCGTATAAGTCCTTCTCGATACGCGGCAAACGTTTTTATTGAGACTCATGCCATATGCCTGAACATTTGATATTAGTTGATACTTTTTGCCGCTACTCGATTAGACAGGGGATGCGGCGTGTCAGTTCGGGTAACGACTCTTTTCGTTACTGATGGTTTATTTATTTGCCTGTTCTGCCCACAAAATTCCTAAAGGTCAGATTTATTCGGGCACCAGTTACTTTCCTGGAGACAGGTAATTGATGTTTCCAGAACTTTTGGGTTTCTCCGCCCATCAACAAAAGACTGCCATTTTCCAACAGCAGCTCCGTTTGCAGTGGCTCCCGCTTATGTTTAAATCTGAAAATACGCCCGGCACCCAGGCTCAAGGACGCAATCATCCCATTTTCCTGCATTTCCTTTTCGTCATCGCTATGCCAGCCCATACCTTCCGAACCATTGTGGTATAAATTGAGAAGACATGAATTGAAACTTTCTTGTGCCAATTCTTCCACCTGCGTTTTAATGGTTAGCAAAACCGGTTCCCAATACAGGGCCACACGGGTGGTTTTTGAGTATCTATAGGCAAAAGGCTCATTACCATACCAGGCAAATTTTCGGCGGGTTTGAATCACTTTCCCGTACATTCGGACTTCATCGGATGCCCAGGAAATCAACTGAAGTAGTTCTTCAAAGCAGTGCTCTGCAGACTTCGGATCCAGCGCGTTTGGAATGTATTTGATCCAACCGTCTTTAGGTAATAAACTATCTGCATTCATTCAAGTGTAAGCTGAAATGAGTTGCACAATTTGCAAAAAAAAAATCCCTCTTTCTTTCGGAAAGTGGGATTTTTGAAAATAATAGTAGTATGAAGATTTGAGAATATAATTATGCCTGACCTGCAAATTGCACTTCTGCTGCAAATTGCACTTCTTCAGCTACCAGCCATCCTCCTGCTTCCAGGGCAGCATTCCAGTTTAAGCCGAAATCTGTACGGTTTATTTTGCCATTCAGGGTAAATCCGGCTTTCGCATTTCCCCATGGATCATTTAATACGCCACCAAATTCAACCTGAAATTGAACCGGACGACTGTTACCGCGAATACTCAATGGTCCGGTCACCAAATAAGAAGATCCTCCGGCTGATTTAATTTCTTCAGACAGGAAGGAAATAACAGGGTGATTTTCGGCATCAAAAAAGTCCGCCGACTTCAAATGCGCATCGCGTTGGTCGTTTGACGTATTGATACTGGCGATTTCAGCCGAAAAACGAATGTTCGCCCCTTCGAGATTGCTGCCGTCAAACCCGTCTAAAGCCGCATCGAATTTTTCGAATCTGCCGCTCACAGTAGAAATCATCATGTGCTTTACTTTAAAAGTTACTTCGCTGTGGCTCAAATCCGGAGCCCATGTCTTGTTGGAATTAGCTGTTGCTGTTGTCATTTCTTGTTCTATTTAATTTGATGGTACAAAGATGCGTTGGTGCCAACCCTCGAAACATTGAACTAGATTAAGAAATGATGTATATACATTAAAATATCAAATTATTTGCGTCGGGCCCTTATTTTACTGAGGAATTCAGGACTAATACCCAGATAGGAAGCGATGGCATGTTGGGGAATGCGCAAGGGCAAGCCGGGAAATTTCAGGAGAAATCGATGGTATCTTTCCGAAGCACTCATAGCCACACTGTTGTAATAACGGTCTATAAAAGCCATGAGCGCACGTTGAACCACAGTGAGATACATCTTATTCAGCGCCGGTATTTTATCGAGCAATAGGGTTTTGTCTTCAGCAGATATGCAGGCTACTTCAGAATTTTCGAGTGCTTCTATGTTCAGAGATGATGGTATTCCTTCGGTTAGACTTCTCAAATCGCTTAACCACCAATTTTCAATGGCAAAGGAAATAATCACTTCCCGGCCTTCTGCATCATAAAAGTATGATTTAAAACATCCTTTCAGTACAAAGAACTCAAAGCGACAAACTTCTCCTTCTCTCAGTAATGTTTCCTTGCGCTTTACCTGTCGGATACGGAACTTTTCCAGGATCCATTGCTTTTCCGTTTCAGATAAGGGAACATGTTTTTCTATATATGATACCAAAGCGTCCATCGCCATCATATCCATAAACAGAAAAACGCGCGGGATGTTTGACTATCTGTGTTGATCCACCAGTATGGAATTGCCATCCGGATCAGTCATCACAAAATGTGCAGGGCCCTGAGTATCCTGATCGGCTTTTTGATTAATTTCTATGCCCTTGGACAATAACTCACTTTGGATTTCACGCACATCGGTAAAAGGGTTCACTTCCTGTGCATTCTGATCCCAACCGGGATTAAAGGTAAGAATATTCCCTTCAAACATCCCGTGAAACAGTCCGATAACGGTGCTGCCATTTTTCATAATCACCCAACCCTGGTCAATATTGCCACCGGTTGCGGAGAATCCGAGTTTTTCATAAAAGGCTTTAGAGTTGTGAATGTTGCTCACATTTAAACTGATGGAAAAGGCTCCTAATTGCATAGTGTTATTACATTAATACAGAAAAAAGTACCATATTGGTCCGGCAAATTATTGATCAGAATCTTTCTGAACAGTCCGAATCGAAAGGTAAATTTATGTTTGATTTCAGAAATTGCCATATATAATTCAGGTAATTAATATGGGTTGATAGTAAGTTTATTGGAATTCAAATAGTTAAGAATCCCAAAAATTACATATACCTCATACCTCCCGGCTCAGCACAAAACTTCTTTCGCTAAAAGCGGGCAATGGAGAAGCGCCATCGTAAAAATATTTTAATTCGTCCTCCTTATCCATCAATCCCAGGGAATACAATACCGGCACATAATGATCCGGAGTTGGTGCCGCCAGTTTGCCCAAAGCATGACTGTTTTCATAGTTGATCAGATTTTGAACATTCCGCTGGTCGAGTTGCGTTTTCAACCAGGCATCATATTCGCTTTCCCAACCA
>CAZTGZ010000014.1:12795-20525 GCA_964613385.1 uncultured Chitinophagaceae bacterium | reverse complement strand
ACGCATAGCTCCTGTGCGCATTTTGCTCATTACCAACTGTAAATTGGGAATCAGAGAGCCGCTTCCGATAATCAAAACACCCTTTTTTCGAAGTTCTTTGAGCTGAAGTCCTAAATTGTAATGATACTCTGGTTTCGCATAATAGTCCAGACTTAACTGAAACACCGGAACATTTGCTCCCGGGAACAAGTGCATCAACATAGGCCAGGCACCGTGATCCAAACCCCAATCCGTTGATTCCGAAACCGAAGGGACCATTTGGCTGATTTCCTTTGCAATTTCAGGTGCTCCTTTCGCATGATACTTCGGGTCGTAATAATGTTCAGGGAACCCATAGTAATCATAAATCTGGTTTTGAGATTCGGAAATGTTCACAAAACTACCCCGGGTGCACCAATGTGCCGAGACCACCACTGCCGCCTTAATTTCATGGTTTTTCATCAATCCCTGTCCCAAATCGTACAAAGCCTGCCAAAAAGGTCTTTCTCCCCTCGACAAGGGAATATCCATGGGATTGCCATGGGATGTGAACAATACCGGCATCAATCGGGATTGATTTGGAAAAGTATCCGTAATCTTTTTGAGCGAACTTAAGGTAGGCATGGCAGCGAGCGTTAAAGCGGAAAGCAGGAATTCTTTGCGTTCCATGGTTCTTTACTTCAGACTAACGACGTAGCGGCTGAAATTGTTCAGTATGGCTTGCCAACCTTGTTGTTGCAGTTCTTCGGAATTCTGGGTTTCGGCATCAAAGTCAATAATGACCTGTGTTTCTGACCCCTGATGTATAAAATACACTTCTACCTTGCGGCCATCTTCCATTTCGTATTTTATGATTTCCAAAGGTTTTACATCGGTATAAATCCCACCGAAATCGAAGGAAATGGGTCCTTCTTTTTCAGCCATTCTGGAAATAAATTTTCCGCCAACTCTTAGGTCATTTTCCGCATAAGGACAATGCCATGTGTCTATGGCAAAATTCCAATTCACGATATGTTCCGGCTTTGTATATGCATCCCAAACTTCTGACAGAGAAGCCGGTATAGAAGTTTCTACTTTAATTCTGGACATAATATTAGCAATTTTAAAAGGCGAAATTGAGAACTTTTTTCAGTTGAATACTTTCTTAAGTATCCAATAGACCAAATATAACAGGGCGATGACAATGCCTGTATAATGGTACCATTTAAACTGGTTCCAAACCTGTATGTACCAGGGTTGAGCTTTTCCAACAGAATAAACCAGGGTATTGTTAAAATATGGCCAATCCTGATTGTACGTTTTTACCTGCTGCATCAATTCATAAGACTTTTCACTGTCTTTCTCGCGAATTTGCAGGGCTTCACGGTATAAATTCATGGCCACACCCAGTGCGGGTTGAATTTTGGCGGCACGGGTGAATTCTCCCACGATATGCGAAGGAACCACAAAGTTAAACCCTTGTATCAGAGCCGATTTGTCTTCGTTAAAGCTGCCGAAAGTAAGCAAACCCACCACTTCTCCATATTGGTTAAAAACCGGTCCTCCGCTGTTTCCGCGATACGTGGCAGCATCCAGTTGAATGGCGGTCCAGCCTTGCGCTGTTGTTTGTCGGGCATTCATCATTCCCTCAGTAAAGGAGGGTTCCTTCATATCCTGCGTCAATACCTCATTGTTCTCAATGGTGCCGGGATAACCCATCACATAGAGCTTCTCTCCGGTCTTCAAAATCCGGTCGTCACCAAAGGCTATGGTGGGGAAATTGCTCCCGTTTACCTTCAATATGGCTACATCTTTACCGGGAATGGCGCTTCCATAGGTAAGCAATTCTGCGGGCAATTGATACTTAGGGTCTTCCATGGTTTTACCGGTTTTAATACTGTATTCCACATTTTCGTGGGTAAGTTTTAAAAACTGACCGTAATAGGCATAAATGTTATTGGCACATTCCTGTAAGGTTGCTTCGTTGGGTTTGGCTTGATACGCGTCGATCAGACTACCGATTTCTTTTTCAATTATGCCCTGAAGAATCTGTTGAGCACCCATGGTTTGAAAGGTTTCCCGGCTAATTTCTATCACATGAGCATTTGTTACTACATGTCCCTGAGGGGTAATAAAAGCTCCGGATCCGGTGCTTGTCGGATTGAAATTAATGGTGGCCAATTGAGCAGTAGGAGAGATATAACGGGCAGGATTCTCGGAGATGCGATTCAGAATATACTCCAGTCTGGCAGCCCCGTTGTCTTCAATTCGTCCAGCCCTGGCGGCGTTGTCTGCTTCGAATTTTAATAATAGAATCATGAAAGTACCCGGAATGGGATAGGCTACGGTGAAATGATAGGTACTGACTACCTGAACGGTTGCCGGTTTGTTAATTTCAGATATTTCTGCTGGTGTAAGTGGTCTGGAAGGCCGGGTATACCCCTCGGTAATCGGTGGGCTTTGCAGCATAATGCTCAGTTTGGAATTGGATGGAATTCTTTTGAGTGTTCGGATTTCAGGGGTGCTCTCCTGTGACCACGTCAACCCGTGAAACAGAACCAACAGTACAGCAGTAATTACACATTTAGAAGTCATATACAAATTAATGAAATTAGTAGCATATTCTATGAGATGTTATTTCGTCGGTATCAAAAAATTAAATTTGTCGCATGCAATTTGAATTCACCGCCGCATACGCCGAATCACTGGATCAACAAGATGAACTGAAAAGCTTCCGAGATGAATTTCTCATGCCTCAACACAATGGCAAAGACGGTATTTATCTGACCGGAAACTCCCTGGGATTGCAACCCAAAAAAGCCGGAGAAGCTCTTCGTGTAGAATTAGAGGATTGGGCGAATCTGGGCGTTGAAGGTCATTTTCACGGTAAAAATCCGTGGTTCCATTATCACAAATTTCTGGCACCATATGCAGCTAAACTTGTGGGTGCTTTGGAATCGGAGGTTGTGGTCATGAATCAATTAACCGTGAATCTCCATCTCATGATGGTGAGCTTTTACAGACCTACGCCAACACGATATAAAATTCTGATGGAAGCGGGAGCTTTTCCCAGCGATCAGTACGCTGTGGAAAGTCAGGTTCGTTTCCATGGTTTTCCCTATGCCGACGCAGTCATTGAACTGAGTCCACGAGCGGGAGAATTTTCTCTCAGAACGGAAGACATTCTTCAGGCCATAGCACATCACCAAGATGAACTCGCTCTGGTTTTGTTCAGTGGGGTTCAGTATTATACCGGACAGGCCTTTGACATCGCCGCCATCACCCGGGCCGCTCATCAGGCAGGTGCCATAGCCGGATTTGATCTGGCCCACGCAGCCGGAAATCTACTTCTGAATCTGCACGAATGGGAGGTGGATTTTGCCGTTTGGTGCTCATATAAATACTTAAATTCCGGTCCTGGCAGCGTTGCCTCTGCGTTTGTACATCAAAGGCACGAAAACAACCCTGATTTGCCCCGATTTGCCGGCTGGTGGGGACATAAAGAGTCGGAGCGTTTTCAGATGAAAAAGGGATTTATTCCGGAACCTGGAGCTCCCGGCTGGCAGATGAGCAATGCTCCTGTTTTCAGCATGGCCGTGCATCGGGTATCCCTGGAAATATTTGATCGGGCGGGAATGCATCGCTTAAAAGAAAAAAGCAGAAAATTGACAGCCTTCCTCGAATTCGTATTGAAAGAGGCAGCGGCAAGCAATTCAAACTTACATTTTCAAATCATCACACCTGAGGAGAGAGGATGTCAGTTGAGCGTTTTGACGGGAGAAGAAGGTAGATATCTGTTTAAACACCTAACTGAAAATGGCGTGATTGCCGACTGGAGGGAACCGAATGTGATCCGTATGGCGCCGGTGCCGTTGTACAATTCTTTTATGGATATTTATTCCTTAGGTGAAATCCTCAAAACCTATTCATTCGTCCCAGCCCGATCGTAGCATAAACCTTTCAGCCGGATTGATTTTGATGAATTGGATTTTGTGAAATGAAAACACAGGTGAAGTTGTCATCCGGGGTTTGGATTCCATTGGAAAGGTCGGTGGGTCTGTCAGTGTATCTTTAAAATCCGTCTGAAATGTATATACAATCCAATCTTCCTGATTACAAGATGGTTCCAGGTAGTTGGCAGTGTCTGACTTTTTCTCTTTGCGTGCCTCATCTGCCTCAAAATTCTCAAAACTGAACCAGTTTATAATGCCCGATCGATCAGGTCGGCGCAAAATTTCTACGGGTTTTTCTTCATTTACAGGTCGCGTAGGTTGCCCATACAGCGGTGCAAAACACATGTTTAACAGGAGTATGGGAATCTTTAAAAGATAGAATGACCTTCGTACATGCGAATTGGGGGCAATTTTCCTTAAACATCCTCGGATCATCATGACAAATAACGTTTTATATAGAACGCTATTCATCCGGAGAGCGGTATGTGAATCTTAAAATTTCAGATCATTTTTTTGGCAACTTTCCTTTAGTCATTACCATGCGGTCATTGCCAATTTCATAATTGTACAAGGCCGGCGGCAATTTTCCAATTTCAATGGAATTCAAACCGGTGCTGATGGGCTGTTCCAGAATCAAGCGTCCCTGAATATCAAATAATTTGAATTGGAGTGCTTCATAGAAGACCGGCACGGAAACATGTAGAAATTGCGATGCGGGAACAGGGTACACAGCTATCCCATTGAATGCGCCATTTTGCAATGCTAAAGGGATAATTTTTGACCAGGAAGTTTTGCCGTCAAAATCAGTCTGGCGTATTCGATAGTATAACACGGGTTCATGGTTTACTGAAGAAATATCATCATCAAAATGATATACACTTATACCTGCATAGTTTCCTTTACCTCCAATGGTACCAACATCTTTAAAGTCATTGCCGGTACTTCGCTCTATGGTAAAATGGCTATTATTGATTTCCTGTGCCGTGGCCCATTCCAGATAAGCCATTCCGGGCTGGCGGAGCCCGTGAAAATGCAACCAACTCACAGGCAAAGGCCCCGGGGTGTTATTTCCGCCTCCACCGGCGCCAACGCCGCTGAATCCATTGTTAAATCTCGCGGTTATTCGAACTCCATCCGTTCCAAATAAGCTGTCTATAACTGTAGAATCGCCATAGGTTGTATTTGATAAAGTAGCAGACGAAATGGCTACAGAGCTCTTGATCAATTGCAAATCATTATGGTTATGTGAAGTGAGACTTCGCCAAGCGTCCACTTCATCACTTTTGTCATAAATGGCACTGATTTCCACTTGTGCACCTGAATTGTTGGTGGTTGGGGAAATATAGAAACTCTTGGCAAGAATTTTCCGGTTTTGAGCAGTAATTGTGTCATAATCTACCGGAGTTGAGCCACTTTGGTCAATGTAAACGGTTGTGTTTCCGAAATCGTGACTGCTCAGGTTGCGGAGGCGCATCATGGCTTTCCCATTCGGTGAATAATACCAGGCTGTGTCGTTGGGTCCCAGACTCAAGGTGCGGGAGCAAATCTCGGTTTCAACTTCAGGCTGTATGGCGGAATTTGTGGGTCCGCTGATGGCAAAATCTTCTACCATGAACCCGTCGTTTTGGTAGCCTATACTCGCATAACCGCTTACAACAGATAATACAACACGGAATCGCACATCTTTATTTCCGGCTAAACTGCTGATGTCGTAAGAAGCCGTAGAATTCGAATAACCGCCGGTCCAACCTGTATTATCCGAAAATATAGAAGACTCAATACAACATGATCCACAGGTAGCTGAGCCCCGGTTATACCAACCTGTTCCGCTTCCGTAATTTCCAAGTCGGCTCCAATTGGCACCCTGATCCGTAGAATATTGAACCTGAACCCCAAAAGGCGCATTACAATAATAAATTTCCATACTTTTTCTAAAGGACAAGGTATAAGTCCCGGAAGTCTCCATATTAAAGCTGGGTGTATAAAGACCACAACTATAATTACCGGATACTATATCTGCATCCAGATCGGTTTTCCAGGCTCGTGTACCGCTATTCACGGTGGTAAGTGCATTTCCCGGTACTCCATGTTCCCATAAATTGACTCCTCCGGAAATATCCCTGCCTCCAAAATGCCAGAAATTAGATTCAAAGTCACCTCCGTTTCCTGTTGTATAGGGTGTTCCTAAACGAGGCAATACATGAATAACCTGAGTATCTTTCTGAGTTCCGTTTATTGTAAGGATAACCGTGTGATATCCACCGTTTCCAAATGCCCAGAAGAAGTTTTCTGCGGTAGTGTCCGTAATTCCATCTCCATCCATATCCCAGGTTCGACTGGTTGAACCGAAAGAGTTGTCGGTAAATTCAACATACTCACCCGGATACACAATGGTATCAGAAGCCAGAAGCGAAGGAATTACCGTAGCAGAAAAAGATCGGGTACTATACATTCCACGGCCATGTGTAGCAGCAATGATCACAGAATCCGAACTGCGGTATTGAAGCATATCTACCCGTATGTTGGCCAGTCCCGTATTGCTTGGTTGCCAATCGGTGGAGCCTCCATTCAGGTTCGTGGTGGTCCAGACCCCGACTTCCGTTGCCAGGAGAGCGCTATCGGCTCCAAGCGGACTAAATATGGCCCAACGTATAGGCATATCAGGCAGATTTCCCTCAACTGCAGTCCACGAACTGCCACCATTGGTGGTTTCCCATACACTGGTTACGCCATAATTGCTGATAGTAGCCAGCAAATGGTCTTCGTCTCCGGTTTCTACAGCAATACAGGATACTGTTGAACTCGGGAATGAGCCGCTCGATATATTTGTACCCGACGGACTTCCTCCATCGGCTCCGGTAACTTTTACCACTCTTCCGGCTTCTGTACCTATATATACATTTCCGGAAACATTGGGTGAAACAGTAATAGCACTGGCCTGGGAAGAACTCATGGCCCCAATACTAATGGTAGTTTTGGATGGAGTTCCGCCTATATTGGACCATCTCAGTAACTCACCTGAACCTCGCGCCGAATACAAAATATTGTTTACATCGTCAAAATCGCTGGCATTGATAAAGTTTCCTGTATTATCGGAGTAGGATGTATAGCTGGAAAACCCGTTGGTAGATACTCGTATATTGTTGTAAACGTAGGCGGTTAATTGCGTATCCGCCTGGTTCTGATCGATATGGCAATAGCCACCATCTCCGCCTGTTACTTCGGTTGTTGCATTGATGCCTCCAGAAGTAAATTGTTGACTTCCATTGTCTTGTGTTCCGCCCAACAAATAATTGCTCAAGCGATCCGGATGCATTGCGCATGCATAGAATTGTGTCGTATTATAGCCATTTTCCTTTGAGCTGAACGCAGGTGTACCTGACAAGCCGGTAGCCAGATATACTCCACCGTCATTACCGAATAAGGCAGTATCTCCGCTATTCTTTCTGAATAATATTGCATGATGGTCGGCATGCACATTCGGATAACCACCACCTCCATACCAATGACTGATTTGTTGCCAGGAAGCACCGGCATTGGTGGTTTTGTACAAATCCAATCCTCCGATGACCACTACGTCTTCATCTGCCGGGCTAACGGCGATGGTGAGATTATACCAGGCTTGTGTATTGGCGAAGTTCTTGAAATCTACATTACTATATGCCATGGCCACCGAACTCCAGGTACTTCCTCCATCGGTTGATTTGTAAATACCTGAACAACTATCCGTAGAACTGCTATGCACCAAGGCATATACCCGATTGCTATCGGTAGGGGCGCAGGCTACTTCGAGACGGTAATAACCTGAGCTCGGGAAAC
>CAZTGZ010000014.1:0-12785 GCA_964613385.1 uncultured Chitinophagaceae bacterium | reverse complement strand
GAAACCGGATCCATTGGATACTGCAGTCCAACTGCTGCCTCCATTGCTGCTCTTATAGATTTCATCTGCATTAAAAATTCCCATGGTAGCCCAGATGTTTCCATTGGCGTCGATATCCAAATCGTTGGCGCGATTGGTTGAAGCAGTCATTCCGGAACCGAGTATCTTAGTCCAGGTGGCACCTGCATTCGTGCTTTTGATCACACCGCGATCACGAGTACTGGCATAGACATTCCCCTGGGCATCAACTACGATTCTTTGTATGAAATTAAAGGTATCTACTCCGGTTGGCGTGATTCGCGACCATGAAGTGCCTCCATTGGTACTTCTCCAGATACCATCTCCGCGAACAGCATCCAGGTTAAAATATCCTTCTCCGGTCCCGAAATACATCGTATCGGGTCTGGAAGGGTCATACGCCATACAGGTGATGGCCATATTGTCAAAATAATCGTCTACGATAGTCCAGTTCGGGATGGATGCATAGATGTTTTCTGTAACCCATAACCCACCTGCAACTCCTGCCGCAAAAACTCTGGAAAAGGTGGCGTCGTTAGGGTCAAACATTAAAGTTCGGGTGCGTCCGCCCACGTTATTAGGACCGTGTTCTATCCAGGTAATATTTGGTATGGCTGCTTTATGAACTTTTCCGCCACCGCTTCGGATGATCTCTTTCGCGATATCCAATCTTTCCCGGGGAATATATCCTAAGGCCGGATCTACAGTGCGCTCAAACTCTTGCTGCATAGCGAGATCCATACGCGTTTTTTTGTCGGGAATTCCAGATGGGGGAAGGGGTGCAAATTGCCGACAAGACACCCATCCTGCCAATAGGCAGGTCCATAACACAAATCGTTTCATACGTAATTAATAGGTTCAATCAGCGCAACAGGGTAAGCGTCCCGCTGATTATTTGTTGCTTACTTTCGTCTCCGAAGCGAATATAATATATTACGAAATACGAACCATCCGGATAGGGTTCTCCCAATGCATTTTTTCCATTCCAACAGGCTTCCGGATCCTTAGTTTCAAATAGACATTCTCCCCATCTGTTAAACACCTGCCATTCTATTTCATCGCAATTCGCGCGAATTCCTTTCGGGGCAAAACACTCGTTTTTCCCGTCACCGTTGGGGGTAAAAACATTGAATAATTCAAGTTCTGTGCCTGCATTCAGATCAATAGGGACATCTAAGAAAAAGGTATCCGGACAACTTTCATTGGGGCTGGCAATCAATGTAATCCTGTAATCTCCGGAACTGGTATACTTCACTTTGGGTGCAGTTTCAGAACTGCTTTCTCCATTGCCCAAAAGCCACAGATATTCTCTTCCATTCTCTGTTTCATTTTTTAATTGTAACTCGTCCAGACAACCATCGAATTTATAGGAGAATTTGGCCTCAGGTTTATCCAATACAACCACGTCCAACGTGTACTTATCGCTAAAATTGCAGCTAATGGAATCGATCGCAGTGAGCGAAATGATGTATTTGCCGGGTTTATCATACAAATGGTCAGGCGGCAAAAAGGATGTGTCTTTGCTTCCATCACCGAAATCCCACAGATATTGTTTGCCCGGGCTGCTTAAATTTTCGAATTGCGCCAACAGAGGTTTACATAAGATTCTCGGGGTTACGGTAAATCTTGCTTCCACCGCATCACTGATTTGCAAGTCAATTTTAAAAGATGCATTGGAACATCTGGGGCTCACATTTTGTATAAACGCAGCATTTGGAGTTACAGGAAAATCATTATGGCCGGGTTCATTGTCCTCGGGACAACTGCTGCAAACCGACTGATAGATCACGCCTCTTTTATCAAATCGACTGGTGCCTCCGTCTACATGATCATCCGTCTCATCTCCACCAAAATAGGTACTATATAATAATGAAGACGCATCCTGGTCTAACACCAAAATATAAAAATCATTGGAATCGGTGGTTTTTTGAACTGCATCTGCTGTAATTTCCAAACCGGCTGTACTCCCCGGGTTTAAATCCGGTCTTACATTCGATCCCCATCCTGAAAAATAAATATGGTTGCATTTATCTACCAAAAAAGCACTGGGACTCAGGTCCGGTTTGCGGTTTCTGCTGCCAAATCCTGTGATAAAATAGGTGCTGTCTAAATCTTTGCTCATTCGGGTAATGAATTGACCTTTGTCTTTTTGGCCATATGTTCCCGGACTGGGTTGGATGCTACCTTCGGTCTGACCGGTTGCGTAAAGTGTCCCGCGTGAATCGAGATCAATAAAATAGACTTGATCGTATTCCGGAGTTCCGAAGTAGCTGAGTTTGTTCAACTGAAAATCGTTCTTGTTAACTTTCACCAGGAAACCATCCACACCGCCCTGATTCGTCGAATACAGAACCCGGTCGGTTGTGTCCAGATTGGTGCTATTGGTTCCGCCGCCCGCATAAATGAAACCAGTATCCAATTTGATGCTGTACAAGGCATCTGAACCGCCACCACCCACATAAGTGCTCCATAACAGCTGGCTTAAATCCGGGGAGAATTTTGCCAGACATCCGTCAAAACCACCCGCAGAAGCAGCTTGAATGGGATGAACCAAAGGCAAGTCAGTGCTCAGGGTAGTGCTCGCCAGATATATCTGGTCCCGGTCATCTGTTATGATATCCCCTCTGAAATCATCGGCATAATTATAACGCAAGCTCCCGGAAGAATTTAGTCCGTCGTTTCGGCTTCCACCCAAAAAAGTTGACCCAAGCAAGGCACTACCATCCGGTTTAAATTTTACGACTATGATGTCGTACCCCCCGTCAAGTATGGTGTCATAAGCATTTTTTAAAACCGGAAAATTTGTGGAATTGGTGGTCCCCATCACCAGTAAATTGTCATGTTCATCAACAACCAAACTGTGCGGATATTCATCCGAAGACCCTCCCAAATAAGTGGCATACAGCAAGTTAGATCCGGATGAATCATATTTGCTAATGGAAATATCACAGGCGAGATTAACAGGAAATGTTCCAACACCTCCACCAAATGTGCGTTGATATGCGCCGGCAGTTACAGGGTACTCTCCATCCGCATTATCTACCACTCCGCCGGCATACAAATGTGCCCGGGAATCATACGTGGCGGTAAATCCGAAGTTGTCGCCCTGTGATCCTGAGTAGGTTGAAAATACGAGGACCGGATCAATCACAAGGGGTACATTTTCCTGAATCAAAGGGCCGGTTTCAAATCCGACTTCATCCCCCGTCAATTTATAAGAACACGGAATTTCGCGAATTTGACCGTCAATAACCTGATAGGCAAACGGAGCAGTTTCGTACCAGTTTTGAACCGAGGTTTTTACCATCAGCTTCCCATTTTCAATGGCAATTCCTTCATGGCCGGTATAGGTCATTTTGATAACCGCCGGATCCGCTCCGGGTTGAACTACCCATTCGGTTTTCAAGGTAGAACCTGTAGTCTTTCCGATCCAGTCAATCCCCGGATAAACCTGGTGATAATATACTTCCCGATGCAAAGGAACCTTTGCCGCCCATTGCTCCGGATTTTTCCCCCGATAATAGTTGTGATAGGTAGTAAGCGTCTTTGAATAGGAAATCGAAGGGGTTTTGCTTCCGCGGAAATTTACCTTAACGGCATGAAAGCCAACCGTTACTTCTTTGTTTGTTGAATGATGCTGGTGATTCCATAACTCTGACATAGCCGTTTCATCCCGCAACAACACGGTATATCCCTGTTCTTCTAAAAAAAGTCTGCCGCCACTTATGTGCATTTCTGCGATTACCGCTGGATGCGATTGCCCCTTGTTTTCAATAAGAACTCCCTGCGCTTTTAAGTGGCAAAAAGCACCGGACAATAGCAGTACCAGGACCGGCCAGGTAATCCGGTGTGGAAAAATCTTCATGCGCGCTGAGGTTTACAAAGATAACAAATTGCCCCTTGTAGTTTTGCATATGAGATGCATTATGACCCGGATGTGATGCATCGAATTGATGTATATTCGCGAAAATTTTAATATCATGGAATTGAATGAACTTCAATTACAGAGAAGAGCCTCTCTGGAGGCTTTGAGAAATCTGGGAATTGACCCGTATCCTGCACCAACTTTCGAAGTAAATGTAACGATTGCGGATATTTTGAAACATTACCCCGAAGACAAGCTGAATTACAAGCACGTCAGCCTTGCCGGGCGTTTAATGCGTCGCCGGATTATGGGTAAGGCGTCATTTGCAGAAATACAGGATCATACCGGGAAAATGCAGGTGTATATCAGCCGGGATGATATTTGTACCGGTGAAGATAAAACCCTATACAATGAAGTATTTAAGAAGTATCTCGACATTGGAGATATCCTTGGATTAGAGGGTTTTGTATTTACGACTCAGGTGGGCGAAACAACCTTACATGTTACGTCCATGAAGGTTCTATCCAAGTCGTTGAATCCTTTACCTATGCCAAAAGAGGTTGACGGTAAGGTATATGATGCCTTTGGAGATCCGGAACTCAGACACCGCATGAGGTATGTAGATTTAATTGTTAATCCTCATGTTAGAGAAACTTTTATTAAGCGCAGCAAAGCAATTCAAAGCATGCGCGATTTTCTGAATAACAGCGGATTTCTGGAAGTAGAAACACCGGTTTTGCAGGCCATCCCCGGAGGAGCCGCAGCCCGACCTTTTATCACGCATCACAATGCACTGGATATGCCCTTATACCTGAGAGTGGCCAACGAATTATATCTGAAACGATTGATCGTAGGTGGATTTGAAGGTGTTTTTGAATTTGCCAAAGATTTCAGGAACGAAGGGATGGACCGCACGCATAATCCTGAGTTCACTCAAATGGAATTGTACGTTGCCTATAAGGATTATTATTGGATGATGGACTATACGGAACAAATGCTTCGAAAAGTTTGTCAGGATGTTTGCGGAAGCACTGAAATTCAATTTGGTGATCAACTTATCGATTTTGGCAAACCTTTCGAAAGACTTTCCCTCTATGGCGCAATTGAGAAATATACAGGTATAGATGTGAGCAGTATGTCAGAGGACGAATTGCGAAAGTTGTGTAAAGAATGGCATATTGAAACCGATGCCAGCATGGGTAGGGCTAAATTGATTGATGAAATATTTGGTGAAAAATGTGAAGGCAAACTCATACAACCGGTATTTATCATGGATTATCCCATCGAAATGAGCCCGCTTACCAAAAGGCATAGAAATAATCCTGAGCTCACAGAGCGTTTCGAACTCATTATCAATGGTAAAGAAGTTGCAAACTGTTACAGCGAATTGAATGATCCTATCGATCAGCGCGAGCGATTTGAAGAACAAATGAAATTGCTCGAACGGGGCGATCACGAAGCAATGTACCTTGATCAGGATTTCCTTCGCGCCCTGGAATATGGTATGCCTCCCACTGCGGGAATTGGCATCGGCATTGATCGTTTGGTCATGTTATTGACCAATAATACCACCATCCAGGAAGTGCTGTTCTTTCCGCAAATGCGACCTGAAAAACAGGATTAAATACTTCCAAACGGCTATATCCTATATTATTACAAGCTTTAACGATTTGATTTTTTTGTCGGGAACGCGAGTGAGAATTTTACCTCACTATGAAAACCCCGGCTTATCTTCTTTATGTCAAATGTCTGCTGTTATTATTAGGGATATTTGTATTTTACTTTGGCTATGCGCAATGTAGCGTGAGCTTTGGAAGTTCCTCAGGAACGATTTCATTTTCAACCTATTCGGGTGGAGATATCGTACGTGCAGTTCCTGGAGAACACCTGCGAAATGCGGCTTTTGATGTCTGGACGGATGATAGCACAAAAGTAATTCAATGCTCAACTCCCGGCGGACTTACCGATTTTTCTATGCAAATCGAGATCATCCCGACTTTTGATGTGTACGGGGGCAGAGTGATTGATTCTTTCGACGGAGTCACACACGATTTAACCCGGCAGAGCAATGGTATCCGCGGAACGATTCCATTCAATACTTCCGGGGCTACACAGTCTTCTACCGGCGACGTGAGAGGCTATCAGATAAAGGTTGAATTTGCCCCTCATGTGAAACTGACGGCTTCAAACTTTCAGGTGGTTTATAGCAGCGGAAATTCTGCAGGCTCCGTATTTGAATCAACGTGCATTCAGTTCTTAAAAAGAGATGGAGCGGTATATGCTCCTGCCATCTATACCGGGTATTATGATAGTGTTTCCAATGATCGTATAGATTCTGTTTGTCCGGGTGGCAACCTGACAGATACTTCATTTAAATTGAATACATCACCGTGGAGATGGACTGGTTCAGGCACTTATGCCGCACAATCGGGATCTACTGTCGGCTTTGGCAACAGATGTAAACCGGTAAATGGTACTTCAGGGCCAAACGATGATAAAACGGTTTACCCTAATTCCGATGCCGGTTTGCAGAATTCCGATTCAATTGGCGGATTTATATTTACAGTTCTGGCAGAAGATGTAGCTGTTGGATTCACGGATACTGGTGGAAGCATCTCCCAAACCGGAATCAGCAGTACGCTGACTTCCACCTTGACCGGGTTTGTGATTCCAACTGCTTTGCCCGTTCAATTGGTTCATTTGCAATGTCAACCTGTTCAACAGAACATATACAAGGTGCGTTGGACAACGGCATCTGAAACGGATAACAGCCATTTCAGTATATACCAGGTAGGTTTAAGTCAACGTGAACTCCTGGCACAAATTCCCGGAAGAGGAAACAGTCAGGAATTAGTTGAATATGAAGTAAATATCATCTCCCATAAAGGCATGGAACGCACATTTTTATTGAGTCAGACTGATTTTAATGGAACTGAGGTCCCCTTGCAAATTTTTGTTGGTGAGGAAACAGAAAAACCTGCTATGGATATCAGAATTTTGAACCAGGAATATCTTCAGATAGAATCCTCGGAAACCAGGGGATATCTGGAAGTGAGAAATTCAGTGGGCTCCTCGATTATGAAGCAGTTGTTGGTTGATGGATTGCATACTATAGATGTGCGCTCCTGGCCTCAGGGCGTATACATAGTCGAATGGTGTCACGAAAACGAAGTCATACTAAGACGAAAATTTCTGTATGTAAAAGGACATTAGGAAAGGTAGAGGTAATAGGTGTTTTTTATGAAGGATTCATTAGTTTTGCGCTCTGTTTAAAAAAATCAATTCATGTCATATTTTTTCACCTCAGAATCAGTTTCAGAAGGACATCCGGATAAAGTTGCCGATCAAATTTCTGACGCATTGATTGACCATTTTCTGGCATTCGATCCAAGTTCAAAAGTAGCCTGTGAGACCTTGGTTACCACGGGTCAGGTTGTTTTGGCCGGAGAGGTTAAATCCAACACATATCTCGATGTACAGAAAATCGCAAGAGATGTAATCAGACAAATTGGCTATACGCGCAGTGAATACATGTTCGAGGCAAATTCATGCGGTATTTTAAGTGCCATTCACGAACAGAGTGCAGATATTAACAGAGGTGTAGAAAGAAAGGACCCAATGAGCCAGGGAGCCGGAGATCAGGGTATGATGTTTGGATATGCCAACCATGAGACCGACAGCTATATGCCATTGCCTTTATATCTGTCACATTTATTGTTGGAAGAATTGGCTGCAATCCGCAAGGAAGGAAAGAAAATGAAGTATCTGAGACCGGATTCCAAGTCACAGGTTACCATTGAATACAACGATAAAAACGAGCCGGTTAGAATCGAGGCCATCGTTATTTCTACTCAGCATGATGAATTCGAAATGCCTAAAACCTCCTCAAAAAAGGATGTAGAGAAAGCGGAGAAGAAAATGCTCGAAACCATAGCCAATGATATCAGGGAAATATTGATTCCCAGAGTTTTGAAGCATATCAAGAAGAAAAATATCCGGGCTTTGTTCGGTGAGGACATTAAGTATTTCATCAATCCTACAGGAAAATTTGTAATTGGTGGACCACATGGAGATACCGGACTTACGGGAAGAAAAATTATTGTAGACACGTACGGAGGAAAAGGCGCACATGGTGGGGGTGCATTTTCGGGCAAAGATCCGAGTAAAGTGGACCGATCAGCAGCGTATGCTACTCGTCATATTGCCAAAAACCTGGTAGCTGCCGGAGTTTGTGACGAAGCTTTGGTTCAGGTGGCTTATGCCATTGGTGTTGCAGAACCTGTAGGTTTATATGTGAATACCTATGGTACCTCTAAACTCAAAATGAATGATGGCGAAATTGCCGAGAAATTGAAAGGCATTTTCGACATGAGACCATACGCCATTGAGCAGAGATTTAATTTACGCACACCCATTTATCTGGAAACTGCGGCCTATGGTCATATGGGCAGAGAGTGCAGAGTAGTAGAGAAAGTGTATACAGATGGGTCAGGCAATCAGAAGAAACTAAAAGTAAAGTTATTCCCCTGGGAAGAACTGAACTATGTAGAAGCTGTTAAAAAGGCTTTTAAAATCAAATAATATTGCCCTGATTATCGCAGAATAAGCGGTATTTTTGAGGTAATTTTTTCAAGATATGTGTGGAATTGTTGCCTATGTTGGGCCTGATCAGGCCTATCCATTTTTAATAGAAGGACTGAAAAGACTCGAGTATCGCGGCTATGATAGTGCCGGGATTGCGCTGATGGATAACGATCTCAGGATCTATAAAACCCAGGGAAAAGTAGCAGAACTTGAGTCATTATGCGCCGGCAAGAATCTCAGTGGAAATACCGGGATTGGCCATACGCGTTGGGCAACTCATGGAGTTCCGAATGATGTAAATGCACATCCTCATCTTAGCCAAAGCGGCGATTTGGCCGTCATACATAATGGTATCATAGAGAATTACGGAACCCTGAAGGAAACGCTCCTTACCAGAGGACATGAATTCGTGAGCGATACGGATACAGAAGTGTTGATTCACCTGATCGAGGAAATTCAGATGAACACCAACACGGACCTATTTGAAGCGGTTCGTTTGGCATTGAACGAGGTTGTCGGTGCATATGCCATCGTAATTTTGTCAAAACGAGATCCGAATATTTTAATCGGAGCCAGAAAAGGAAGCCCGCTCGTGGTTGGCATAGGTGTTCGGCCGGGAGAGTTTTACATGGCCAGCGATGCAACTCCGATTGTGGCATATACCAGAGATGTTACCTATTTAAATGATGGCGAAATCGCGGTTATACGAGATGGTGAGTTGAAGCTCAAAACGATTCAAAACGTTGAGAAGATTCCTTATATTCAAACCCTCGAGATCAGTCTGGAAGCGTTGGAAAAAGGCGGTTTCGACCATTTTATGCTCAAGGAGATTTATGAACAACCCAAGAGCATACATGACAGTCTGAGAGGTCGTTTTGATTCAAAACAGCTCACTTTTTCCATGCGCAGTCTGGAAGAGTATGAAGATAAAATTCGGAATTTAAATCGCATCATCATTGTAGGCTGCGGGACTTCATGGCATGCCGGCTTGGTTGGTGAATATCTGATTGAAGAATTCGCGAGACTGCCGGTAGAGGTGGAATATGCCAGTGAATTCAGATATAGAAATCCGTTGATTTATGAAGATGACCTGGTGATTGCCATTTCTCAAAGTGGAGAGACTGCGGATACCCTGGCTGCGTTGGAATTGGCAAAAGAAAAAGGAGCTACCATCTATGGGATTTGCAATGTGGTTGGTTCTTCCATTCCAAGGTTAACAGATGCAGGAGCCTATACACATGCCGGCCCTGAAATCGGGGTAGCATCCACCAAAGCTTTCACCGCTCAGGTTGCAGTTTTAACCATATTGTCACTGGGAATAGCTCAAATCAGGGGAGCCATTAAAAAGCAGGAGCTCAGACACATTCTTGCAGAACTTGAACGCATTCCATCTAAAGTTCAACAATTATTGGATACTTGCTCTGAGCAGGTGATAAAAATTGCTAAGGCCTATCAGGATGCGAAGAATTTTCTCTATCTGGGTCGAGGGTATAATTTCCCTGTAGCATTGGAAGGAGCGCTTAAACTGAAAGAGATTTCATACATACATGCCGAAGGATATCCTGCAGCAGAAATGAAACATGGACCCATTGCCTTGATTGACGAAAACATGCCCGTTGTTGTCATAGCCACTAAAAGAACCAGTTACGACAAAGTTGTGAGCAATATTCAGGAAGTAAAGGCCAGAAAAGGTGTTATCATAGCTATTGTAACCGAGGGAGATGTAAAAGTTCGTGAAATGGCAGATCATGTGATCGAAATTCCGGATACCGAAGATGCATTAACCCCATTGTTGGCGACCATTCCCCTTCAATTGCTCTCTTATCATATGGCTGTATTGAGAGGTTGTAATGTGGATCAACCAAGGAATTTGGCAAAGTCTGTGACGGTCGAATAATTCTCTTCAAGCAGCATCAAAATCTTATTTGTCAGAAATGCCATATTTCTCTGTATGTTATTCTGTACACAAAAACGGATTTTGTTTCATTAAACAAATATTAAAAAGCTAATAATCAACATGTTGTAATGAATTGTGTTTTAGGGAATTCTTCTTGAAATTGAATGGGCAGGAGGAACCAAATTATGAAAAACACATTTACACTTTTAGTTTTACTGCTTAGTATCGGAACCTCATCTGCCAATTTCAGGCAAAACCAATCTGTCTTGAACCTGAAACTGACCGGAAGAGGAGAGTTCACTGTGATGTTGGACGATGTTCAGTATCGTTGGGCAGACAATTTTCTTGAGGTACCGGGTTTATTCCCTGGTTACCACCGTCTCAAAGTTGTTGAGACCGTTCATTATCAAGGCCGCGGCGGACGTGGCGTTAACAAACGGGTCATTTACAACGGAGGCTTAAGTATTCCGGCATCATCTGTGGTGTATGCATCAGTTAACCCGAGACAAATGTTGGTGGTTGAAAGCATACAGCCGATCAGAGTGCCATTGGATAACCGGCGTCAGGGGGGAGGCAGCGATTGGTACGACGATCGCAATCCGGATAACCGTGATTTTAATCGGGATCGCAACCCGGACCGTCGCTTTGACCCAAGAAACAATGACATGCAACGCCGCGATGCCGCCCAGTTCGGAGCATTGCGTCAGGCTGTGAGTCGAGCCGCTTTCGACAGCGACAAACAGGTGATTGCGATGCAGTATGTGCGCAACAATGGCATCTATGCCGACGAAGTTGCAGATCTGATGAAACTGATGTCATTTGAATCCACTCGATTGGAGTTTGCAAAAAATGCCTACGCATTTTGTAGAGATCCTCAGAACTACTTTTTGGTGAATGAGAGCTTTACATTCAGCAGCAGCATACACCAATTGCAGCGATTCATAGGTAAATAAACTGTTCTTTGCTTTTTGAATACAGCCGGTCTTTCCGCGAGGGAAGGCCGGTTTTTTTCTTTCAAACCAGACCAGACAATGCTGACATAATAATGACATTACGCATTTGTTTGTTTGTTTGTTTGTATATTTGATACATATTCGAATAAGACCATGAAACATACTAACAATTTTGCTTTTTTAAGTCTATTATTATTAAGTTTTGTATGTTCGTCAGCTTTTGGCAGACCAAATGAAATTTTCGTCGTCAAATCACTTAATCAAACAGAAGATTCAACGATTACCTTGACTATATCAATTGATGCATTAGGTAACGCAACGGTTAGTAAGCAAATAAGTTTAGCTCAACCAGAAGACAAAGTGACAATTTATGTAATAGGAAATAATGTAACATTTGACGCAGGTGGTATAGATACGATGGAATTGGAGATACAAGATCAGATACCTGATCAATTCATTTTTTGGGTAGATATAGAATTACATAGTAATCCATCCATTCCATCCGGAGGAAGTGAACTTACTTTTTACTGTTTGTCCTATAATTGTCCGACTGAGGAACGATGCAAACCGGTCGGAGTTATTTCAAATAACAAAGCCAACGTAGAATGTAATAAACCTTGTGGCCGTTGCTTATTAAGATCAAAGACCTCAACTGGTGTGCAAATGGACCAAGGAGGTGTTTTTATCTGTGCCAAGGCGGTTACTTATATATAAGGATTCTTGGAAGTTAATATGGATGCGTAGTCCAATTATCTGATTGTATAGTTTCGTTTCTAGACTATATGATATCTGAGATAATTTTGTTTATATAAGCATGTCCTAATTTGTGGTTTTTTCTATATTCAAAAATACCAAAGTCGTTTTAGAATCATCCAATCATAAATGTACTTCACTAGATTCACCTTGATTATAGGAACTGGTTTGCAATTAAAATAACATTATACTATTTTTGCGCTCCTTTTTTGCCCGATCGTCTAATGGCAGGACCACTGATTTTGGTTCAGTTTGTGGAGGTTCGAATCCTTCTCGGGCAACGATTTTAACGGGACTTAATCCCGAATTGTTTATGATAATCCCTAATTTTGGGGGTGAAAGTAAAACGCTATGCCATCATTAATAAACAAGGTTAAGTTATTCTCAGGATCTGCCAGTAAAACACTGGCTGAGAAAATTGCTGCAGCCTATCAACAGCCTTTAAGTGAAATGACCCTTAGCCGGTTCAGCGATGGGGAATTCCAGCCAAGCATCGATGAATCCATCCGCGGTTGTGATGTCTTTTTTATTCAGAGTACCTATGCGCCATCTGATAATTTAATGGAGGCATTGCTGTTTATTGATGCAGCCAAACGGGCAAGTGCGCACATGGTTACCGCCGTTATCCCTTATTTTGGTCTGGCAAGACAAGACAGAAAAGATAAGCCGCGCGTGCCAATTGGTGCGAAAATGGTGGCCAATATTCTAACCGCTG
>CAZTGZ010000013.1:46098-74168 GCA_964613385.1 uncultured Chitinophagaceae bacterium | reverse complement strand
TGTTGAAATGAATGGATGCAGAACTATGGATTTTACCAAGCGACCTATGAAGGGTTATGTTATGCTGGAGGAATCTGTTTGGCGCAGCAGAACCGGATTGAGATTTTGGATAGGCAAGAGTTTGGAATTCAACAAAATAGCCAAATCATCAAAAAAGAAGAAGTGAAGGCAGACCGGCGAATAAAAAATTAAGCTTTTCGTTTAAAAATTGGCACGGTACTGCAAGGTTCCCCAAACATCAGAGATTTTACAACGGGAGTAAGAATTCGGGTTATTTCAAGATAAGCCCCTACAGGCACTGGTAAGTTCCCACAGCCTTTCACAACCACACGGGCATCTCTGAAATCTTCAATATTAATTTGCGACAACACTTCATGGTAAAGCTGCTGCTCCATCATTTCAGGATTTCCATAAAATATTCGATTGGCGAATGGTTGTAATTTGGTGCCAATCAACATATAGGCCCAGGTTGGTATTACGGCATCGGTACTGCAAAAAACAGTGACCAGTTTCCCCTGATATTTCGTCCAATCTTCAGAATCTGCGAAATCTCTCAGATCTTTTTCACGCAAAATCAACCCTTTAAAAAGCAGTTCTTTCAGGTCAATACTGGCGCGTTCTCCCTGGTTATAATACGCTTCCAGATCAAATGTAATCAGTCCGCTATTGGCAACTCTATTGATAATCTCTTCACTCACCTTAATCTACTTTGCTGATTTTTAACGTGTTGGTTTTTGATTTTGCAGCTATGGGCATACTCGCCGTGTGTACGGTTAAATCGTTCTTATTTAAGAGTTTTTTCTCTTTCAGAAACTCCAGAACATCTTTCATGCTCTGATCTGTACTCTTCATTTTATTATAGTAAAATACCCTCACATTCCAGACCAGACTCAATGTGTTCAAAATATCTTTATTCGAAGTAAAAATAAAAACAGCACATTTCGGCCTGAATGACGCAATTTTATAGGCCGTATAGCCTGTTTGGGTCATGCTGATGATGGCTTTGGCTCCGATATGATCACTCATTCGCACGGCGGTAAAGCAAATCTCATCGCTCAGAAAAGTAGGGGAATGTGGGTTCGGTTTTTTCCCCTTATAGTAAACGTCCCATTCAAATTCGGTTACGCCCAGAATTTTTTCCATGGCTTCCACAGTTTCTACGGGATATTTTCCAACACTGGTTTCGGCACTGAGCATCACGGCATCTGCACCATCCATCACAGCATTGGCCACGTCATTGGTTTCAGCACGGGTAGGTGTCGGATTTTCGATCATACTCTCCATCATTTGTGTAGCAATGATAACCGGTCGGGAGGCGATGAGACATTTGTCAACAATTCGTTTTTGTAACATGGGTACAGTCTCCATGGCCATTTCAACACCCAAATCACCTCTTGCCACCATGATGGCGTCCGTTGCCGCTATGATTTCATCGATGTGATTAATGGCCTGAGGCTTTTCTATTTTGGCGATAACTTTCGCCCGGCTGTTTTTGTCTGAAATTATTTTTTTCAGACCGATCACATCATCCGGATGTCTTACGAAGGAAAGGCCAATCCAATCCAAGTCCATTTCTAAAGCAAACGCAAGGTCGGTCAGGTCTTTAGGTGTGAGAGATGGCTGAGATATATGCGTTTCAGGCAGGTTGAATCCCTTTTTGGAACTCAGCATCCCACCGTAAATCACTTTCGCTTCAATTTCTTCATCATTGATTACTTTTTCAATTCTCAATTCAATTTTTCCATCGTCCAGCAGTACCCTTTCACCCTTTTGAACGTCTTTAGGCAAATCCTGATAACTAATATATAATCGGGAAGCTGTGCCCACACATTTGTTCGTTGTGAGTATCAGTTTAGAACCTTTCACCAATTCAATCCGGTTGTTTTCTACATCGCCTATCCTCAATTTTGGTCCCTGAAGATCTCCCAAAATAGCCACATGAATGCCGTTTTCCTCATTGATTTTACGCACCCTTTCAATCACTTTGCGATGTTCGTCGTGTGTTCCGTGTGAGAAATTAATCCTGCATACGTCAACACCAGCTTTAATAATGCGCTTCAACATCTGTGTGCTGGAGGTGGCAGGACCAATGGTTGCAATGATTTTGGTTTTGTTATAACTGATTTTTTTCATGTGTATAAAAAGGTAAGCGAAGCTGATTTTAATTGTCGGTCCTGAATTTCAAAACAAAGCTGACCCAGTTCAGGTTTGTTCATGAGGCTAAAAATTTCTCTGTCACAGCCTCCTTCCGGCTCATAAACCTTCAGAAAATAGGAGATTTGTTTTAATTCGGGAAACAAATAGGACTGGGTTCCCTGATTGCGGTACAATGAGTAAACACAATGTCTTTCGCTGTCAATGTGTTTATACTGAATAAAATAAATGATCTCTTTTTGACGCGTCATTTCAATATCGGCATCTCTTTCGAAGCAAAAGGGGAGGATTCGGTTTAATAGCCATACAAATCGCGTAGGACGCTCGTTAGAGCTTAGCCCGTAGAGCAAGGGTCTGTATTCGCTTTCAAATGAGTTCAAAACTTTTGTCAAAGTTAGTCAGACAAAGCTGCTTGCCTGTTTCAGGTTGTAATCATATGCACAGAATAGCGTATCATTTCGGATACAATTTTTTTTTTTGGGATTTTGAGTCAAAAAAATGTTCTTTGCACCATAATTTTTAATTGTAAAAACAATGTCAGATATCGCATCAAAAGTAAAGGCAATTATTGTAGACAAATTGGGTGTTGAAGCATCAGAAGTGACTCCCGAAGCAAGTTTCACCAATGATTTGGGCGCGGATTCGCTCGACACCGTTGAGTTGATCATGGAATTTGAAAAGGAATTCAATATTGCCATTCCAGACGAACAAGCTGAGAAAATCACCACCGTTGGTGACGCAATCACTTACATCGAAGGAAACGCAAAATAATTTGCTATGCAATTGAAACGGGTAGTTGTAACCGGCCTTGGCGCGCTTACTCCAATAGGAAATACCGTACGCGAGTATTGGGATAACCTGGCCATTGGAAAAAGTGGTGCGGCGCCTATTACCCGTTTCGATGCTGAAAAGTTCAGGACCAAATTTGCCTGCGAAGTAAAGGGCCTAAATCTCGAAGATTATCTGGACCGCAAGGAAGCCAGAAAAATGGATCCTTTTACCCAGTATGCCATGATAGTGGCAGATCAGGCAATGAAAGATTCAGGACTCGATCCTGAAAATCTGGATACCGATCGGGCAGGGGTTATTTGGGGATCCGGAATTGGAGGATTGTATACATTTCTCAACGAAACGCGTTCTTTCGTGTTGGGAGATGGTACACCACGAATTTCACCCTTTTTTATACCCATGATGATTTCGGATATCGCAGCCGGACTTATTTCTATTAAGTATGGTTTCCGCGGACCTAATTTCACCACGGTTTCCGCCTGTGCTTCATCCAATAATGCCATTATGGACGCATTTAATTATATACGTCTGGGCAAAGCCAAAGTCATGATTACCGGTGGATCAGAAGCCAGTGTGAATGAAATGGCCATGGGTGGTTTCAATAGTATGAAAGCACTGAGCGAAAGAAATGATAGTCCTGAAACGGCCTCCCGACCCTTTGACTTAGACCGGGACGGATTTGTGCTGGGTGAAGGTGCCGGTTCGTTGATTTTGGAAGAATTGGAGCACGCGCTCGCCAGAGGAGCGAAAATATATGCTGAAGTAGCCGGCGGTGGCTTAACGGCTGATGCTCACCACATTACAGCTCCTCATCCTGAAGGATTGGGTGCCTATAACGTGATGCGTTTTGCGCTGGAAGATGCCGGAATGAAGCCGGAGGATATTGACTATGTGAATGTGCATGGGACTTCCACTCCACTCGGAGATATCAGCGAATCAAAGGCCATTCAAAGAGTTTTCGGCGAACATGCCTACAAGCTCAATATCAGTTCCACAAAAAGTATGACCGGTCACTTATTGGGTGCAGCCGGCGCCATTGAAGCACTTGCTTGCATCATGGCCATTCAAGAAGGCGTTGTGCCTCCGACCATCAACCATTTTACTGATGATCCGGAGTTCGATTCTCGTCTGAATTTTACCTTTAACACAGCTCAAAAGAAAACAGTAAACGCTGCTTTGAGCAACACCTTTGGCTTTGGTGGTCACAATGTAAGCCTAATTCTTAAGAAGTATCAATAATTCCCTTGTCCAGAGGAAAGGCTAATATATTAACCGCTTTTACCTCCGGATTTTCTAACAAAAAAAAATCTCAGAAGTATAAGCCACTCCTGGGTTATGCGCCGGGATTAAAACATGCCGGATTGTATGTGCAGGCTTTTCGACACAGCTCCGCAGCAAATAAAAGTGGAACCCTTTCTCAGTCCATCAGCAATGAAAGACTCGAATTTTTAGGGGATGCCGTTTTGGATTTGGTAGTCGCCGACATGTTATTCAAGAGGTTTGCGGTAAAAGGAGAAGGCTTTTTAACCGAAATGAGAAGCAAAATCGTGAGCAGGGATCACCTGAACTTTCTCGCGGAAAAAATGGGATTGGTCGAATATCTCGATTTGGATCCGGGACTGGATTTGCCCTTTCATATCAGGAAATCTCTGGCAGGTAATGCGCTGGAATCACTATTAGGGGCAATGTATTTAGACAGAGGGTTTCAGAAAACGAGAACCTTTATTTTAAAAAAAATCCTCAAGCCATATGTGGATATGGATGAACTGGAGAATAAGAATGAAAACTATAAGAGCATCTTATACCACCATGTTCAAACCCGCAAGGAAACTGCCGTATTTCAACTGACCGAAGAAAGCGGAAAAAGTCATCAAAGAGCTTTCACCATTGCAGTTCTGATCAATGGAGAAGAAATAGCGCGTGGATCGGGTTTCACGAAAAAAAAGGCGGAACAAATGGCGGCGATGCGAGCTTGCGAGTCGCTGGATTTGTTGATAAAACCTAAAAGACAAGGGCATTAAATTCTAGTTTTATTTTTTAAGTTGTCCATTTTTTGGAGATTGTAAAATGAGGCAATTAATAAAATTAAATTTATTAATATGACGATTTAATGACAAGCGATGTTTTTTTTTTTTTTTACTACATTTGATTTGAAAAATTATTTAATTATGAAAACAAAACTTTTTTCCTTAGTGTTAATTCTTGGATTAATCTCCTGCCAGAAAGATGAGACTTCCATGAATCCACAGACCTCAACTTCGAATCGCGTTGCAGGTAAAAGCAAGCTAAACAAAACTCAACAGTCTGGCGGCAATTATTATTATACATATGCTGAAGTTTCGTCGGCTATGTCCACATTAGGAGCGAGTAGTATTAGCACGCCTCCGGGTTTTGTCGCTGAATTTCAAGATCACAGTAATGTGTATTTCTATCAGTTGGGCTCAACAATTTATCATGTTTATCAATGGTCTGATGTAGAAGACATTCCTTCAGAATCAGAAAGTGGCTGTACCAGAATTTGGTATAGTGACACAGGCGCTTGTGATAACGAAGGAAATGATTGTAAACCCAAAATGGTTACACCAACTACAGTTGTAATTATTTGCTGCTAAATCTATCCCGCATGCGCTCAGGTACATTATACTTCATTATCTTGAGCGCATGTTTTGTTTTTTGGGGCTGTAAAACGAAGGAAAAATCGGTTCATTTAATTGTTTATAAGAGTTATTATATTCCAAAGGAAGGAGGAATGTTTTTCAGGCCGCTCCTTATGAAATCGGTCGGAGATAGCTTACTAACGTTCACAGACAATACTTCTACTAAAATTTATAAATTTAATATCAAAAACTCTTCATTGGGGTATTCTGAGATATTTTTCAAACCATTTCATACCTATATTACACAATACGAATTTATCAACGATTCTACTATAATTATATCTTTCAATGAAGCGGATTTGGTTGCGGAACATGACAGTATAGTTTTATTGTATAACCTGAAGTCACATTCTAAAATTCCATTCAAATTTGATTCCTTAAAAGTTGTATTAAAAGAAAATGATATTAAATATCCAAGATGCGATTATCTGTATCCGATGTATTGCAACTTTATATTCGGGCCCGATAGTTCCTTGATAGTCACTGGCTCCAGACCCGGTTCTTTAATGGATGGTAAATTTAAAGTATTTAAACTTTTTCTATCTGGTAGCGCAAATACATCACAATCCTTGACTTTACCAATTTATACGGATTCGATTAAAAATTCAGGTTTTCATTATTCTTATAATGAATTAAAAATTAGAGGATGCAAAACTTTTCAAAATCAAATCGTATTCAGCTATGGAATGTCAAATGATTTGTATTTAACCGATCCAAACTTTTCATATTTGAAAAACTTGAACAATCATCCACATACCATGGAAAGGTCCAAAGGAGATACAATAAAACCTAAAGAATATCGGGATTTGTTTAAAATCGAATATGAAGACATGTTTTATCACCCTAAAATTAAAAAATATTTTAGAATTGTAAGATACCCGAGTAGGAAAGAAAATCTAAGTTCTATTAGTTATCCTGCATACGGATTATTATTGATGAATAATAATTTTGAAAGCGAAGGATTATTTGATGTTCCATATGGTATTAGGACGCCAATTATACCTTTTAAGAATGGTTTTTTAGGTTTTGATCAGATTGAATCTGATAAAATAGATAGCTTTTGCAATAAATATTTTGAATTTGGAAAGGAACAAATTCAGAGTCAAAATTCCCGATTGACCAATAACGTAAAGATTTCAAGTTGGAACGATTATTTCGAGATACTTGATGACAAGTTAATGGCATTTGAAAAAGTACTCATTATTCCGATTGAAAACACTTGTACAAGCTGTATCGCCACTTTACCTGAACTTTTAAAATCATTTGATAAAAATAATTTCGCAGTAATTCTTATATCATCATCCCATAGTAATATCAAAGCTTTCAGAAAAAAATATCCTGTGCCCTCAGATAAGTTATTTATTGATAATCAAGGTTTATATAAAAATTTGGGAGTGGACATTTTTAATTTGAGCTCAGTTCAAAAGATCAATGCTGATTCTTATGTCTGGAAAAAATATAATATTTCCAACATCGATATATTAATGAATGACTTTGGTATAACTAATTAGATATTCATTAAGAATTAAATTAATGTAAAAAGCTAACATGGCTTATCCATTGATATTTTTTATAAAGTTATTTTTAAAATTATGCAACCAACTTCTTAAACACTCGACTAAAGAATGGATGATAAGAATTCGTAATTTAGTAAAGCTTAGTGTCATTTTGCTTATATGCGTATGTCATGGTATAGGGAATTATTCCCAAGCCCAAATCCCTCTGAAAACGGCTTACCTCCATGATTTATGGAACGAAGGGGTTCCCCAAAAGACCGGTGAAAAACAATTTAAACAAGAGTTAGGAGCCTGGAAAAACATGGGCTGCGAAGGCAGAGGTAGAATAAATCAACTGGCTGTTGACCCCAAAAATAACGCCATTTTATACGCAGTTACCCCGGGTGGAGGGCTTTGGAGATCCTCGGATACGGGACATACATGGAATAGCAACTTTCAGGATTTTCCCTCCATTGCTTCGAACTGGTTATGCTTTCACCCAACCATTCCAAACTGGGTATTTTTGGCAACCGGAGATTGGCGTTTCGGCGTAAACGGCGACGGACTGTACTTTAGCACCGATGGCGGAAATACCTGGCGCAAGCGTGGACATCCCGAATATCCGAATCCGGTTAATCTGACCAAATTGCTTGTTCATCCTCAGCGTCCAAATGAAATGGTTGTACTCGGTTCCACAAAAGTGTATTTCAGTCAGGATACCGGAGCTACGTTTTCTACACTTCTCACCGCCGATTCGAAGGATATCGTTTCACTTCCTGCGCATCCTAATACATTGATCATCAGTTTGAGAAACTCGAACAAAATTATGAAGAGCCAGGATTTTGGAAAAAACTGGAAAGAAGTGATCGTCGACACTCAATATACCGTTGGCATGACCCTGAAACTGGCCGTAAGCCCCACTTGCCCGAACAGTGTATTTGCATATTCGACCCATAACAAACTTTTCAAAAGCACCGATGGAGGTGAAACCTTCTTTTTTTATGCGGATGCCGGATCAAATGCTTCGTCTTTTAATATAGCGTTAAGCGCTTCGCCCCATGACAGTACGCTCTTATTCACCGGTGGGGTGGCCTTTGGCAGAAATGGCGCAGATAAATCCTTTACGATGTTGCTAAATCTGAATGGCAATTACAATGGAGTAGATTATCATGAATATACTTTCGATTCACAGGGCCTGATGTATGTGACCAATGACAACGGTATTCATAAGAGCTATGATGGCGGCATGACCTGGAGAAAGTTGAATCATCAATTCAACAATCAGGAGCTTTATGCCTTCGGAAACTCCTTTGTATCTAAGTCTCTGGTTGCCGGTAGTCAGGATGGAGGTAGCAAATGGTACGAAGCGGATTCGTGCTTTATTTGTGGTCCCAACGATGGTGGTAGACCCATTTTCCTTCCGGGCTCCGATGCATTGGTACTGTCTTCCGATCAAATCCGCAGATTGTATCCAATCCATCACCGCAAAGCCGATTATGTCAATGTTATTCGGGATATACCCGGGAATTTTCCTTATATCTTTGGTGTACATCCCGACAGTTCCGGTGTTTTGTTGTCGAACAGCGCCCAATCTCTTCTGATTTCGCGGGATACCGGAAATACCTGGAATACATTGCGATCCACCATGTCCACCGCAAGGGATATATTCTATCATCCAAATTTTTCAAATCGCATATATCTCCTCACACCAAACTATCTGGATATCAGCGATAACAACGCACAGAATTTTTATAGATTGAAGCAGATTTCAGGTTCAACTCTTCGAAACCTGGCTGTTCATCCGGAGGACACCCTAATAATGGCCTGCATTATCCGGGATAACCAGAAGCTAAAGGACATCGTTCAAATCACATTCGATGGAGGAAAGAATTGGACAAATACCGGCGAAGAATTGGTAGAAAACGTTTGGGTTGATCTGGACTTCCACGCAAATGGCGATTTGTATCTGGCTTCTCTGAATCGGGTCTACTACCTTCCAAAAGGAACAACCGCCTGGACATCATTCAGTCAGGGGTTGAGCAAAGCACGTATAACAGAACTGAAGGTTGACTTTCGGAATGATCGGGTATTGATTTCAACCTATGGCCGCGGTATGTGGGAAAGTCCGGTTCATGTAAATACGCAATTTGTCAGAACCGATGTGCAACCTGAAGTAAGGGTATTTCCAAATCCAACCAAAGAGCATTTGAATGTTCGCGGATTGTCCTCCTCATTTACTTATCAAATCATGGATATACAGGGTCGAATCGTGAGCAAAGGAAAGAGCGAAAGTTCAATCAACTTTCAGCATATCCAATCCGGGATTTACATCGTAGAAATCGTTCAGGGAGAACTGAAAAGAACATTCAGAATTGTTAAAGAACAAGATTAAAACTTATTCTTCCACATCATGCTTTCAACCGGTTTAATTGTCCGCTTGTTGTATTTGGCATTCTGTTTTTTATTGTAAAAAGTCTGTATATCGCCCTCGGTTACAAAATAGATTAATTGTCCAATAGGCATACCTCTGTATATTCTTACCGGCTGGGCACAAGAAATCTCAAGGGTCCAGGTATTACAAAACCCGACATCTCCCTTTCCGGCAGTTGCATGTATATCAATTCCCAATCGTCCGGTACTGGATTTTCCTTCCAGAAAAGGTACATGGGCGTGCGTTTCTGTATATTCTTCCGTTACACCCAGATACAAGGTGCCGGGCTGTAAAACAAACCCATCCATTGGGATTTCAAAATGCTCTATCTTGTTGTGTTGGCGAGCATCTAAAACACGATCTTTATATACAGCCAAATGTTTTCCGAGATGCACATCATAAGAGTTTGTTCCGAGACAATCGGGACGGAATGGTTCGATAAGAATGGTGCCTTTGTCTATCTCCTCAAGTATGCGTTTATCGCTTAAAATCATTTGTTAGGATTTTGAAATTGCGAAGACCATTATGGTTCGGTCATCGGCGCACGAAATAAGGCGATTTGAGTCAATCCACAAAACTTTATTCACGCAGTTTCTATGTGCATCATAGCGCTCGGCATCGATCACTTTAAGCAGTGTTAAAGAAGCATTATCCCAGATTCTGATTTGCTTGTCCATACTTCCACTTGCGAGCAAACCATGACTATTTGAAGCCAAACTGTGGATGGTTAGCCGATGTGCCGGAATTTCTTCGAGTACTTCTCCAACATCCGACCATTTGATTATTCTTGCATCCCTTCCCGTGCTCAGCAATTCGCCTTTTGAATGTTGCGCAAGGGCAAATACCGAAGATTGATGTCCATGCCATGCCTCAGCTACACGGGTGTATGGATAGGGCAAAACATAAATTTTTCCATCGCTGGCTCCGGCATACATTTTATTATCTTTAAAGTGGATGCAGCGTATACTTTTGTTCGAGAGCTGAATTTTCTCAACCACGTTCAGGGCCTCATCCAACTTAAAAATAACCCCGCTTTCGCAGGCTATCCAATAAGCCCCATCCTCATGTTTAATGTCGAAAATAGATCCTGCCTCCAGAGCGATTATGCGCAGCTTTTGAGCGGGTTGACCATTTTCAGCCAATTGGCCGATATATAAAAATCCATCCCTCCCGCCTGCAATAATGGTCTCGAAATCTGCATAGAGGGCGTAAACAGCTGCACCTGCTTGAAATAAAAGGATACCATCGGCACTTTCAAAGGATGGCCAATGCACCACCATTCCATCGGCCCCGGAGCTATAAAATCCGCCTCGTTCAGAAATACTTAGTGTATATACGCTATCTGTGTGACCCTGGAATTGTGCTATTTTTGAAATGTGAAGAGAATCCATGCCGGTAATTGAGGTCGAAAATACAGAAAATCATAAGGTTGGTTTATGGAAAATTACCGAAAGTGTCGCAGAGCTAAGGTACCAAACCAATACGCAGGTAACCGGACTCGAACAGCGCGATTTACATCTTTTGAGTTCCAGAATTCTACTTCAGCATCTGAGCGGAAACCCGGAACTCCAATGGAGCAAAACCGATTTGGGTAAACCCTACCTGGTGGATGATGAAGGGTATATTTCTTTGTCGCACAGCGGTAAATATTCCGCTGCAATCATAGGAAATGAACCCGTGGGAATTGATATTGAAAAGATGGACGATCGCATCTTGAGAATTGCGCCAAAATTTGTGAATGAGTTTGAGAGACCAGCACTGAAGGATCGCAACATCATGAATCATTATTTCGTATGGTGTGTAAAAGAATGCATCTTTAAATGGTATGGATTGGGAGGTGTTGATTTTAGAAAACATTTGTTCGTGGATTTGAAGTCTTTGACCAGCGAAACCATACAGGCTGAAATGATTAAAAATGAAACGAGGGTGAAATTTGATTGTAAATATTCAATTCCGGAACCGGATTACTTATTGGTTTGGATTGAAAAGGCTCATAGGGGAATGATTTGAAATGAATATAAGAGAAAAGGTCATTTGGATAACGGGAGCAAGTTCCGGCATCGGAAAGGAATTGGCGCTTCAGTTTGCTGCAGGGAATAACCGGTTGGTTTTATCGGCCCGAAATTCAGAGGCATTGGAAGAAGTTGCGCTCGAATGCCGGAAATCAGGAAGTGAAACCTTAGTGCTTCCATTGGATTTGACAAATACATCGTCATTCACGGATGCGGTTCAAACGGTTCTGAACAGATTCGGAAAGATAGACATGTTGATCAACAATGGAGGAAGGAGCCAGAGAGGCACTGTAATGGAGACCTCTGAGGAAGTGGAAAGAAATTTGATGGATCTGAATTTTTTTGGACCGGTTATGTTGACCAAATCTGTTTTGCCGCATATGGTTCGGAACAAAGGCGGAAATATTGTCGTTATCAGCAGTATGTCGGGATTATTCGGTTGGGGGATGCGATCGACGTATGCCGCTTCGAAGCACGCTGTTAAAGGGTATTTTGAGTCTTTGGCCATAGAGCATTATAAGGATGGAATTCATGTGAGTCTGATATATCCCGGAAGAATTAACACGCCAATCAGCGAAAATGCCGTCAAAGGAAATGGTGAAAGATATGGTAGTAAGGATGCAGGTCAGGCAAATGGTATCAGCACGAAAGATTGTGTGAAGCGCATTATTGTGGCAATTGAAAAAAACAAGCCATTTGTAATGATAGCCCGAATGGAGCGTTTGATGTATTTGATTTGGAAATGCAGCAAGCGCTTATATGTAAAAATTGGCTCTAACAGAGACTGGAACGCCTGATTTCATGTGAAGGTTTGTCTTTTTCGAAGGTAAAACCTCAGGCAGTTCAAATGGCAGATTAAAACGGTTTACTCTTCATCCATGTTATATTCGCGTCTTATGTCTTATTCAATAGCCGGAATACAACAAATGGGAATTGGAATTCCCAATGTACATGAAGCCTGGGCCTTTTACCGAAGGTCATTTGGTATGGATGTGCCAATTTTTGAAGAAGCTGCCGAAGCCAATTTAATGCTGCCTTACACAGGTGGAGTTCCTCATCAACGCCATGCCATCCTCGCCTTAAATATGCAAGGTGGAGGCGGATTTGAAATTTGGCAATACACGAGCCGTGAGCCACAACTACCTGAAAATGAAGTGCTCATAGGTGATTTGGGGATATTTGGATGCATCATCAAATGCCGGAATATACAGCATGCCTGGAATCACATGAAAAAGGAACATGTTGAAATAAAATCGGAAATCATTGATTTGCCGAATGGTATCAGGTCCTTTTGGGTAAAAGATCCATTTAACAATTATTTCCAGCTTCGCGAAAGTGATTCCTGGTTATCAGATAACGGCTGCCCTACCGGCGGGGTCGGAGGTGCAGTAATTGGCGTGCGCGATATCGAAAAGTCCATTCAGTTCTATTCTGACATTTTGGGTTATGACCGGATTGATTACGAAATAGCCGGAGTACTCAGTGATTTGACCAATATACCTGGCGGAAATTCGGAATTTAAGCGCGTATGTCTCAGTAAGTCAAAGGCAGCTAAGGGCGCCTTTCACAAATTGTTGGGAAGTTCGGTGATTGAATTGGTTCAGGTTAGAAATCGTCAGCCCAAAGCCATTTTTGAGAACAGATTTTGGGGAGACCGCGGATTCATTCATCTTTGTTTTGACATCCACGGAATGCAGAATTTGAGAGAGAAGTGCAAATCATCCAATCATCCATTCACCGTGGATAGCAGCGATTCATTCGATATGGGAGAAGCAGCCGGACATTTTTCGTATATCGAAGACCCGGATGGAACCTTGATCGAGTTTGTAGAAACCCATAAAATTCCTATACTTAAAAAGATTGGTTGGTACCTCGATCTGAGAAAGAGGAATCCGGAAAAGGCCTTGCCGAATTTCATGTTGAAAGCCCTTTCTCTCAATCGCAAAAAAGACTAAAACCTATGCGCAAAATTTATTTTTTGAGCCTGATTTTCATGCTATTAGCCATAGCGGTGGGATGCGGCAGAACTGATACGAAGCAGAAAAGCAAACGCGGGCCGGATCCCGGATATTATGAGCAATATCGGGTCATGAAGCAAAATGAAGTAGGAGAAATACCTTTCGGTTTGAGAACTTTATGGCAGAATTGGGATAAAAAGCTTCATAAAACCGGCAGTAATTTATTCAATATCCGGGAATGGGGTCCCAATCATGTGGGTGGCCGGACCCGGGCTATCCTTATCGATAAATCCGATAGCATGCACCTCATTGCGGGAGCCATTTCAGGGGGCATCTGGAATAGCTATGACCGCGGTAAAACCTGGAAACAAAGCGACGATCACGCGCTCACATTGGCTGTAACCAGCCTCACACAGAATCCTTTTAGTCCGAATGAAATATACTTTGGAACGGGCGAAAGCATGGGCAATTCGGCCGGAATCGACGGTAACGGCGTATTTAAGTCCTTAGACGGCGGCCAGACATTTACGCAATTAAGCGCCACATCCAATGCTAACTTCACCCAAATCTGGACCGTCCGACATTCAAGGGTATTGGATAGCACCATTTACGTCGGTACCCACAGTAAGGGACTTTGGAGAAGTACCAATGGAGGGAATACCTTCACCAAAATTTACAATACGAGCTATGCCATTCATGATATAGAAGTATTTGCAGATGGTACCCTTATTTTTACGGTTGCAGGATATGGATTGTATCGTTTAGATGAGTCTACGACCGGAATCAACAAGATAGAAGGAGGCCTGCCAACGTCTGGTTTCAATCGAATTTCAGTGGCCTATTGTGAAAGCAATCCAAAACATATATATGCGCAATTTGCCAACAGTTCTTGCACCGATTTGCTCGGAATATACCGAAGTACCAATGGAGGGATTAATTGGACTTTGAAGACAGATCCCGGTACCAATGTAAGTTATTCCTGGGCCTGGTATTGTATGGATTTGGCGGTGCACCTGGAGAACCCTGAATGGGTAGCTGCCATAAGCGTTACGCCGGGTTACTCAACGGATGGTGGAAATACATGGAAGGCCATTCAAAATACCCATGCCGATTACCATACAATGGTGTTTTTTAAAGGAGAGAATAAATGCCTGATTGGAAACGATGGGGGAATTTATTTGTACAATACCGGCAGTATGAACACCGGGGCAATCAACTTGAATATAGGTTACAATGTCACACAGTTTTATGCCGGCGCATTCTATCCCGGAGGCACAAATATTTTGGGAGGCACTCAAGACAATGGCACTTTCTCAGCTTTCAATGGAAATGCGATTTTCAATGACATTTTAGGTGGAGATGGGTCTTATTGTGGTGTAAATCAACAAGATAGTAGTCTTATTTATGCCTCAACCCAAAATGGTGACATTCGCAGGTCAACCAATTTTGGAAGTTCCTGGACGACCATAGACGGAGCCATTCAGGCCAGCGGTGATGATTTATGGTTCATCAATCCATTCGAATTAAATCCCAAAGATGGCCATCAGGTTTATTTTCCGACGAAATCGAGAATATACAGAACTACAGACAGGGGAACTACCTGGACCGCCATGACCAACAAAATTTTAGGAAGTATCTATGCCATAGGCATGACACCTGAAAATAACCCAACATTATATTTCGGCGGACAATCCAGTATGCTGTACCGGGTAAACGAGGCCAAAACGGCCGTGGCAGGCTCAGAATTTATGATGACCGCCCTGGCTCCAAGTGCAGCAAGAGGCGCCTTTATTGGGAATATCGAAATAAACCCCCTGGATCATACGATTATTTATTTGAGCATGAACAACATTTCCGCCAATCCAAGATTGTGGAAAGTCTTGAATGCCAACACGAATCAACCTACCTGGGTGAATATTAGTGGCGATCTACCTGCTCAGTTACCGGTCAATTGGGTAGAAGTAGACTCAAAAGACACGAATTTTATAGCGGCCGCAACAGATTTCGGTTTATATACGACCCGAAATGGTGGTCAGAATTGGGTAAAAGAAATGTCGGTTCCCAATGTTCAAATACCCATGATCCGACTGCGGGAAACCGATGGGAAGCTATTTATTTTCACACATGGAAGGGGCGTATTTGAAGCAGAGACGAGATTTGTTGCCGGTGTAAGCGTGCCAGGAGCAGAAGACCTTGATTTGAGCATTTATCCCAACCCAGCATCTGATCAGGTCCATGTTCATTCAACGATAAGTGTACAAAAATTAGAGTTATTTGATCTACAGGGTAAAAGGCTGAAAACCGAATTGGGTACCACCATGAAAATCCGGGATTTACCCAACGGTCTTTATATAATGGTGGTTAATCTGGCGAATGGTGACAAAGCAACTCGTAAAGTGCTTGTTAAGAGGTGATTATGCTTGCTTTAAGCTATGGGAAATTTAAAGGCACATTGATTTTCAGATGATGCTATTATACATATGAGGAAATTGAAATGGGCATATTTGTTATGGCTCGCATCAGGCCTTTTAAAAGCAGGTTTTCTGCAAGGTCAGGATCATCCGGGGTTCTATGTAGAATCAGAACGACCCAATTGTAAAGTATGGTTTAAGCATATTTTCACCGAAGACAGTGTAACCTGGACGGGTGGATGTTTGAATGGTTTTGCGCATGGAAACGGAACTTGGATCGGATATACTCAAGGAAGGCAATCATCACAATACACGGGTGAAATATTAAACGGGAAACCCAATGGTATGGGAATCTATAGTTTCAGGGGAAGTCGAAAATTGGAAGGCAATTTTAAGGATGGTGAACCCTTGTTTCTGAGTGAAAACCTCCTAAACCATTTGCATAAGAACACCTTATCCGAATTGGATAGCAGCGGTGTTTATCACGGTGACAACGGAGTAGAACAGATATATTACCATTGTATCGTTCCTAAGGAAGTCAAAGGTTGTATTGTGCTCATGCCGGGCACCTGGGAAACTACCGAACACTTGTTAAGTAGCATGAATTCCTTTTGCGCGTTGGCTTTTCAAAATGATTTGGCCGTACTTGTACCCTCCATTAATCAAAGGTTAACGCTTACAACGGAAACGCTTTATTGGATGAATGCGATGTTTTCTCACGCTATCGGAAAATATAAAATTCCAAAGGACAAATTTGTCTTGGGCGGATGGTCAATGGGTGGAATTTTTTCTATGCGGTATGCAGAATTTGCCATGGAAAATTCGGCAGCCACTGTGATTAAGCCTATAGCAGTGTTCAATTGTGACGGCCCAACGGACCTGGAAACGATATACCACAATTTTAAACGTAAATTACACAAAAATCCGGGCCAGAATGAACCTGCATACGGACTTCGGGAATTTGAAAAATATTGTGGGGGCTCCCCTGAAACGTCAGGGAACATGTATGAATATTACTCTCCCTTTTCCCGTAACCGTGAAGATGGGGGAAATGCCAGATATTTAATAGGCATTCCGGTCAGAATTTACGCGGATGTTGATCCGGTTTGGTGGATGCAAAACAGGCATGTAGATATGTATGACTTGAATTGCCTGGATCAGAGTGCAATGATTCAATGGTTGAACGACAACGGAAACCCAAAGGCTGAATTTATCAATGCATTTCAAAAAGGATATCGATTGGAAGGCAACAGACACCCACATTCGTGGAGTATCATCGACGCAGAGGATTGCATTCAATGGATTCTGAAATGCCTGCACGGATAATAGGTATCCATTATATTGATTATGAGGTTATAATTGGCCTTTTGGATGTATCTATAGACTTCATTTGACTCTAATCCGGCTATTTTTTCATTAGAATTTTTATTCTTTTGGCATGTAAAGGATTTGCATTATTGTTAAAAAACTGGCGTTCTATCCATTTTTTCTTATATTTTTGAAGAAAAAAGTCATGAAAAAAATTCTACTTTCCGCATTAGCTGTGACTTCTCTTTTTCTGAATTCATGTACAGATGATCTTCTGGATGTGAAATTCGGAATTACGCTTGCCACAGTAAATTTTACACTTCCTGCTCAAACTCAAACCGGAAGTTTTGATCTGGCACCCACCATTATTAGTTTAAACCTCGACAGTATAGCAGATGCAAATGGGGTGGATTTGGCCAAATTTGAATCGGTAAAAGTTAAGTCTTGCAACATAAGAATTGTGAGCCCTACCGGTGCGAATTTTAATCCATTGCAAAGCGCAGTTGCTTTCTTCCGCGATCCTGCTTCTGGTCAGGCTACCGGAAAGAGAATTGCTTCCATTGACAACATTCCGGATGGTCTAACAGAAGTGAATCTTATCGTGGTAGACGAAAATGTGCTGGATATCATCAAAGTCCCTTTTGAGGTGTCTGCCAATGTAACAACAACCGAACCTATTGGTCAGGCCATAGGTATGGAAGCCAGAATTGAATTGGAAGTGGTGGCAAACCCAACCAATTAATCATAGGTAAAGAATATAATCAAGGCCCCGGACTTATGGTCCGGGGCTTTTTTTATGATTTTAATCAACAAGCCTCTATATTCAGCCTTAATTTTCTGCTCGGGTTTGAATTTCTTCTAAATTTGAAGCCCATGGAAAAAATCATCATTGCCGGTGGCGGATTGGCTGGTGCGCTTATGGCCGGTTATCTCGGTAAAAAAGGTTATACAGTTAGTTTATATGAACGCCGGCCTGATATGCGTCAACATAGAATTTCAGCCGGAAAATCTATCAACCTGGCTCTGAGCACGCGCGGCCTGAATGCTCTTGAAAAAGCAGGACTAAAGGAAGCCATGCTCGAACAGGCCATTCCGATGAAAGGCAGAATGATGCACGATATTCAAGGAAATCAAAGTTTCCAGCCCTATGGTAAGGAAGGTCAAAGCATCCATTCTGTTTCCAGAGGCCTGTTGAACATACTTCTATTGGAGAATGCAGCCCGGTATGAGAATGTGAACATGTTCTTTGAACATACCTGCACCGAAGTTGATCTGGACAAAGGTGAAGCAACTTTTCAAAACTCTGTAGGTGAAATCATTCAGGATCAGGCAGACTTTATTATAGGTGGAGATGGAGCTTTTTCTGCGGTGCGATTGGAAATGATGAAAACCAATCGCTTCAATTATTCTCAGGATTATTTGAATCATGGTTATAAGGAACTGACCATCGCGCCAAAAAATGGTGAATTTGCCATGGATCCGAACTGCTTGCATATCTGGCCAAGGGGCGAGTATATGCTCATCGCACTTCCAAATCCGGACAAAACCTTTACCTGCACCTTGTTTTACCCTTTTGAAGGGGAACATAGTTTTGCTTCGATTCAGGATGAAGCTTCTTTGCTCAAATTTTTCTCAGCTGAATTCCCCGACGCCTTGACCTTAATGCCTGATTTGGTTACAGATTTTTTTGGAAATCCGACCGGAGCCCTGGTTACGGTGCGTTGTTTTCCCTGGACTCGGGGCAAAGCCGCTCTGATTGGTGACGCTGCCCATGCCGTAGTTCCTTTTTACGGACAGGGTATGAATTGCGCATTCGAAGATGTTGTTGAATTAGACGCCTGTTTAACGGAATTTATGCCGGACTTTTCAAAAGCCATGAAGGAATATGAAACGCGAAGGAAAAGAAATGCCGATTCAATCGCTGATTTGGCTCTTCAAAATTTTGTAGAGATGCGCGACAAAGTAGGTGATCGCGACTTTTTACACTACAAAAAAGTGGAACACGATATTTGCGAATTATATCCGGATTTGTTCAGATCACAATACGAGCTGGTTAGCTTTACCTTAGAACCATATAGTTTTGCCTATGAACAAGGGCGAAGAAATACCGAGTTGGTCAATTATATCATCAGTCAGAATTGGGAAAGTAAAATTGCAGATCGCGACTTCATGTCGGAATTATTTCAGAAATTTGGTTGCAGGATTAGCTCCAGTTAATCATGCAGAAATTTCTTAGGCAGGCCGCATTTGTCCAATTCTTAAACATTCTGGTAAAACCTGCCTGGATTTTAATCATCGACCGGTCAGTGCAAAACTTGTTACCTCCGGCCGATTATGTATCTTACTATACCTGGCTCAGTTTCAGTATCTTATTTGTGATACTTCTGGATTTGGGTATACATACGTACAACAACACCAAAATTGCCTCAAACCGCGATTTTCTTATTTCCGGAACGCCGGCATTAGGCCGTTTAAAGGCATTTTTAGCGATACTATACATCGCTGTATTGTTCGCTTCGGCATGGGTGCTCAAAATAGACAAAAGTGAGGTAATTCTGCTTTCCGGTATAGCGGCATATCAGGTATTGCAATCCCTGGGATTATTTTTTAGAAGCAGTATTACCGCATTAGGTAAATACAAAACTGAAGGCTGGCTTTCGGTAAGTGAGCGCTTGTTCTCCCTGCTGGCATGTGCACTTTTTCTCTGGATTCCCGCATTAAACGAACATTTCAATATACTTACCTTTATTTTAATTCAGGTGGCAGGGGTGCTGTTTACAGCCATAGCATCCTGGCTCATGTTATGGCCAAATTGGAAGCACCGTGAGGCAACCAACAACATAAATTTTTCCTGGCTCAAGGAAACCTGGCCATATGCATTGCTGGTCGCATTAATGGGAATTTATACCCGAAGCGATGCCGTGATGCTTCGATATTTATCAGTCAATGGATTGCTGGAAACCGAAGCCTACGCTATGAGTTACCGACTTTTGGATGCAGGAACCATGCTACTGGCGGTATTCAGCGGCTTACTGTTGCCGGAATTGGCATCGCGCCTTAAAAACGCCACCGAAGTCGCCCGGCTTACTTCTGTTAGCGCCTCAGGATTATTGATTTTACTGATACCCATATCATGGACCTCTTTTTTATATAGCGAGCAGATTATCCATCTTTTATATCCGGCAAAGAACAATGTTCAGGCATTTGATGTCTTTTTCATGCTCATGGCCGTTTTGCCCTTTATTGGACTGATCTATGTATATGGAACTTTGCTCACAGCTCATGGTTCATTGAAGTTCCTGAATTTCCTGGCCGTGGGAACCGTTGTGCTCAACATAGCTGGAAATTTTATACTCATTCCGGAATTGGGCAGTCTTGGAGCAGCCATGGCTACCCTGTTTTCTCAGAGTATTTTTGCCCTGGGATGTTTTTATAAATCCGGAAAGCTCTTTTCAATACAAATCATTCCCGGTGAAATCCTGAAGTTTATATCATGGCTGATAATTGCTTCTGTGTCATCCTATGGGGTGTTTTTGGCCCATTTCAGTTGGATATTGTCGATTGTTATAATCCTTGCTGTCTTCTACATTTGCGCGTGGTTATTAAATATTTCTTCGCTTCGAACTCGAATTCTGCATTCCGTTTTCCCCAATAGATAAATTGTACATATTAAACCAACATAAATGACGTTGAAGGTTTGACGCTTCATAGAAAGGAACAAGCCCGCCATTTTTTGATATTTTTGCGAACTTTATAATCAATCTACATGCAGGATAAGGAAAAAGCCTTTGATTTCGATTTTATTGGCATCATCCGTTTCATTTACAGATGGAGAAAACCCATCATGATCGCTTGCGCCGCCGCCGCTATCGGCGCCTCTATATTATCGAGTCCGATGTTTATTGCGCCCAGGTACAAAGCAGAAGCCATTTTTTATCCAACAACGGTTAATTCAATCGGTAACGCCATGTTCACAGATTTGAATAAAAGAGAAGCTGACGTCCTGGCTTTTGGAGAAGAAGAAGAAGCTGAAAATGCGCTGCAAATTCTGCAATCCAGTAATCTGCAAAATCGAATCGTAAGAAACTACGATCTCATGAAGCATTATGGCATTGATCCCAAAGGAAAAAGTCCATATACCGAACTCGCAAAACGGATGTCCGAAAACATAGAGTTCAAACGCACCAGGTATCTGAGTGTAAAAGTTAGCGTACTGGATGTGGATCCCGTTATGGCTGCCAATATCGCCAATGGAATCACTTCTCTGTACGACAGTGTGAAGACGGAAATACAACAGCAAGTGGCCTTGGAAGCGTTTAAAATCATTGAAGACCAATATAAATCCAAAGAAAAGGAAGTTTGGGATTACAGAGTGAAACTCAAGGAGTTGGCAGATTTGGGAATTACAAACTATGAGGAGCAGTCGAGAGCTGTTTCAGAAGAGATTTATAAATTGAAAGCCGCCGGAAGATCAGGATCCATGTTGCTGGAATTGGAACAACAACAATCTAATTTGGCTAAGTACGGCCCTGATTTTACCTACTATAACGAAACACTTATTCTTGAGTTGGAGAATTTAAGTTTAATGAGAAAACGTTATGAAAAGGCTAAAATTGATGTTGAAAAAACATTGACACATAAATTCTTAGTCACCCCGGCAACTCCTGCAGAAAAAAAGGCTACTCCAATCCGATGGTTGATTGTATTGTCTACCATGATTGCAACTTTTGTATTTATGATTATCGCGGTACTTCTGTTAGAAAATTGGAAGAAAATTACCGGAAAAACCGATGCTATCCGGCTTGAATCCTGATCAGATCACACTTCGGCGCTGGTTTTTACTCACTGCCGCTTTTATTGGAATTTCGCTCAGCCTCATTCCGTTTGAGTGGTATTATCTGCTCGGATTACCCGTGCTCCTGGTTTTATTCTATCTGCTCGTTTTTGATCAGGAAAAATTGTTGTACCTCATCGCATTTTCCGTTCCTCTGTCCGTCCCCATCAAAGACATCGGAGGCGGTATGGGATTGAGTTTACCAACAGAGCCATTAATCATGTTGTTGTTTGCCGGATTTGTTTTTAAGGCACTCACCGGATCCGGGTTTCCCTCTAAAATCATCATGCACTCACTGTCATTGGTCATCTTGGGAGACCTTTGCTGGTTATTTGTTACAGCTTGTACAAGTACGCTTCCCCTGGTTAGCTTCAAGTATTTTCTCGCCCGTACCTGGTTTGTAATGGTTTGTTATTTGGGATTGGCGGTATTATTCAGAAAATTCAGGGCCATTCATATATTTATCTGGCTGTTCAGTATAGCCACGGCGATATTGGTTCTTTACACACTCGCTAATCATTATCAGGGATCTTTTACCCGATATTATGCATACACTGCCATGCGACCCTTTTTGCCGGATCATGGTATGTATGCAGCGGCCATTTCATTCTGCATTCCGCCGCTCTTTATATATGTGGTATTTGGCCATATATACCAAATGAATATTTCACTTCGCATATTCGCTTTTGCTTTATTGGCAATTATTATTACCGGAGTTATCTTGAGTTTTACACGCGCTTCCTGGTTAAGCGTTACCTTGGCATTTGTTGTTTTCGGCCTTATGTTATTGGGCATTCGGTTTCGAACCTTGCTTATGGTGGGCTCGCTGGCAGCCGTTGGGTTCTTTCTGGTGCAGCAGGATGTTCTGAATGAGCTCTCCAGAAACAAAAACGAAAGTGCTGATGACATTGAAGAGCATCTGCATTCTTTTTCTAACGTAAGTACGGACCCATCTAACCTCGAACGCCTGAATCGCTGGAGTTGTGCGGTACGGATGTTTGAAGAAAAACCGATATTAGGCTGGGGACCGGGAACGTATACATTTCAATACGCCCCATTTCAAATCAGCAGCGAATTAACCATCATAAGCACCCATAGCGGTGATCTCGGAAATGTTCATAGCGAATATTTGCGACCGCTTTGCGAAAGTGGCCTGTTCGGTGCATTGGGTTGGTTGCTCATTGTTTTAATAAGTATTTCCAATGGATTTTATCTTTTTCAAAAAGGCTCTGACCTGGGTGTGAGATACATGGCGGCCGCTGCTGTTCTGGGTTTGATTACCTATTTTGGACATGCGGTTCTGAATAATTATTGTGAATTCGATAAAATTGCAGTGCCTATGTGGGGATTTATGGCCATTTTAACTGCACTGAGAGTCTGGCACCACAAAGAGCCCAATCCATCCACGTGAACGACCAAAATAGCCAAAACGAGTTAAAAAATACAGCCTGGAAGAAGTTCAAAAAGAACAGATTAGCCATGGCATCATTGGTTTTTCTCGCTTCATTGGTACTGATGGTTTTGCTGGCCTACCCAATTTTACCCGATTCTACGCCGAATGCCAACAGGATGCACATTTCCATGACTTTGAAAAACATGGGCCATGAAGCTACTTTTTTACAACTACATGAAAATGAAGAGGTTGATGTGATGACAAAGTGGTGGAAGGGTACGCCCGAAATAGCTGAAGAAATACCCATTGATACGCATTTCTTTTTCAACGATACCTTGTTCTTCTCCCAACCGAATGCTCCCGTACAGGGAGTTCATCTTTCACCTGAACTACACAGTCATATTCAAAAAGGCCATTATCTGATTAAACGAAAATTCTGGCTTGGCACCGACAGGTTTGGACGAGATATGCTGAGCCGGCTCATGCTCGGCACTCGGGTAAGTTTATCCGTGGGACTTCTGGCAGTGGGTATCAGTTTGTTAATTGGAGTCACCCTGGGTTTATTGGGTGGTTATTTCGGAGGTTGGGTCGATAAGGTGGTGATGTGGTTCATAAATGTCGTATGGAGCTTACCGACTTTATTGATAGTCATTGCTTTATCCATGGCGTTGGGAAAGGGTTATTGGCAAGTTTTTGTTGCGGTTGGATTAAGTATGTGGGTTGAGTTGGCCAGAATTGTCAGAGGACAAGTAAAATCTGTTAAGGAACTTGAATATGTTCAGGCAGCTAAAATTATGGGATTCAGCAATTTACGCATAATGTTCGGGCATATTCTTCCGAATATCTCCGGTCCTATTATTGTGGTTTGTGCGGCCAACTTTGCATCAGCTATATTACTAGAAGCAGGACTCAGCTTTTTAGGTCTGGGGGTGCAGCCGCCAATGCCCAGTTGGGGAATGATGATAAAAGAACATTACGGATACATTGTCTTCGACGCTGCACATTTGGCCATTTTCCCCGGATTGGCAATTATGCTTACGGTTATGGCCTTCAATTTTGTCGGAAATGGTCTTAGAGACGCCTTAGACGTGCATTAAATTTTCCAGGTAGCGCTGATTCCCGGTATGACGAAAAAATCCAGTTTTGGACTGATCACTGCGCACATCAGAAAATCCCAGCATATTTTTCTTCCCGGAAATATTCTCAATCCGGGCCCTCCAAAAACTGCATCTTCAGATGGGATATACCAAACCTCCGCCAGAAGACTGGCTTTGGGTGATATTCTTCGTATCCCGCTTAAACTGAACAGGGCTGCCTGCTCAAAGCTGGTGGAGTCATAATATTCATAAAATGGGGGAGTTGTAATCATCCGCTCGTATTCTTGTCTGTCCCTCATAAAACCATACCCACCCGAAATACTTAAACTATTTTCAGCACCGCCCATCGTGGCCGTTAAAAAACCAACACCCAATGAGAGATGGGAATTCACCCAACTCATATTTCCTGCTTGTATACCGGCCGCCAGAGAGACCTTTTCTGACAACTTATGTCCATACTTGAGTGAAACCAAAATAGGAGCACCCACCACTGTGGTTGCAACCCCTGCAGACAAATGATCCGTAAATCCGTACTGCATTTGTGCAGACACAAAATATAAAGACTGTATGTATCCTTCACCTTTTTTCAAGGGTTCGGCTGTTGGAGAATAAAAATATCTCGTCGGATGGGGATTGGGAACGGAGAATTTAGAAATCTGTATGTCCCGGGCACTGGGCACCAGCTTTTCCTTCACCACGTATTTCGGCACTAAAATGATGCCTTGTTTTGCCGTTTGAACGCGATATGCCCATTCATCTTCAGACAAAATCTGACCCATTATTTCACCTCCATCATTCAATAAAAGAACCCAGGTAGTGGTGTCTGATTGCTGAGCTTGTGCGTGAGAAACAGCAAGACTGCAAAAAAGAATAAACAGGAATTTGCGCATTTTTTGGTTTTTATCAAAGTTAACCAAAATTGGCCTTTTGAAGTCTGACAATGGTCAGTTTTGGCGATGATAAAGTATATTTGGCAACCAATGAAATGGCATTTAGAGGTCCCGTTGCCTCAGGATATTCGTTTAACACCTGACAAAAAAATCATACTGTCCGGTTCTTGCTTTGCCGGTGAAATGGGCGAAAAAATGAAGATTTCCGGCCTAAGGTGCCTGTCGCAGCCTTTCGGAACCCTATATCAGCCACACGCAATCTTCAAAACGTTGTACCTTTCCTTGAACCAATTAGAATCCGAAGAGGAAACATGTGTCGAAAATCACGGAGTCTGGTATTCTTTTGACATGCATGGAAGTATTAATGGGAGCAGTCTTCAGGACCTCAAACAACAAATTACCAGGGTCAGAAATTTGACCAGAGAATTTTTACTGACTCCGGGGGTTGTGGTTGTCGTTACTTTTGGAACAGCCTTGGGATTTGCGCTTAAAGATACACAGCAAAAAGTGGCCAATTGTCATAAACTTCCCGCTTCTTTATTTGAACTTCAAAAGGAATCTCCGGCTCAAATTGTCAGCGAATGGACTTCATTGATAGAAGGTGTACGATCTCTTAATCCGGATTCCAAATGGATTTTCACCATAAGTCCGGTGAGATATCAGAAGCAGGGAAATGTACATTTCAACAAAGCGCCTTTGTTTATGGCTTTGGAGGAATTATTGAAATTAGATGGTGTGCATTATTTTCCGGCGTATGAGTTACTCATCGATGAATTGAGGGATTATCGCTTCTATGCGGAGGATCTGTTACATCCGAATCGTTTAGCTGTTGATTACATCTGGGAAAAATTCCCGTACGCATATGCAAGTGAGGAAATGAAGGCCCATATGATGGACCATCTTCAATTTTACAAGCTCATTCAACATCGGCCAATGCATAAGCAGGGAGAAGAATATAAGCGATATATGGGTTCGGTAGTTGATAAACTGCAATGGATGGAACAGAGGTATCCGGATTCAGATTTTAACTTTGCCCGCGGCCAACTTTTAAAAGAAATGCATGAATCAAGTTAAAACCGTTTTAGTAACCGGCAGCAATGGACTACTCGGTCAAAAACTCACAGATATATATTTACAAGAATCTGATATTCACCTGGTTGCTACAGGAAAAGGCCCAAGTCGGCATCCAAAATCCGGTATGTTCGACTACGTAAGCCTGGACATTTGTGCACCCAATGATATCGATGCTATTTTAAACCAATATTCCCCGGATTGCATCATTCATACGGCTGCCATGACCAATGTGGATGAATGTGAAGTTGAAAAAGAACGATGCCTTGAAATGAATGTTGAAGCCGTAAAGAACCTGGCCCTGGCTTCGAACAGAATCGGAGCTCAATTGATTCATTTGAGCACGGATTTTATTTTTGACGGACAAAATGGACCTTATTCAGAAGAGGATGAGCCCGCGCCACTCAGTTTTTACGGTCAAAGTAAATTGGATGGTGAAAACATGGTCAAAAAGTATGCAAAGTCCTGGGCTATTGTCAGAACAGTTTTGGTATATGGCTTGGTTCAGGATATGAGCAGAAGTAATGTAGTATTATGGGCAAAAGGTGCTTTGGAATCCGGAAAACAGATACAGGTTGTCGACGATCAGTATCGAACCCCAACTTTGGCAGAAGATCTTGCCATTGGGTGCAGATTGATTGAAAAATATGAGGCGAATGGCATTTATAATATCTGTGGTAAGGACTTAATGAATATTTATGAATTAGTGCAACGCGTTGCGAAAAAATACAATCTTAGCATGGAAAACGTGCGTAAAGTTAAGAGCAACACACTGAATCAACCTGCAGTCAGACCTCCCTTTACCGGTCTCAAAATAGACAAAGCCATGACAGAATTAGGCTACAATCCACGTAGCTTTGAAGAAGGCATGGATTTGCTGGATGTACAATTAAATACTTATAGAAAATGAGAACAGTCCTTTATATTTTGATCATTTGGATTTTGCCCGCTACAGCTTGGGCTCAATACACATCACCGGTTGCAGTGACCTATGAGAATAGCAATAAATCATATTATATTCTGGATAAAGGTGCACAATGCGTATTTAGACTGGATACCTTATTTAATGCAACCAAAATCATTACCGGATTGTATCAGCCTCAGGATATATTATTCGGTGACCTGGGAACTACCCGTGTTATTTTAGTATTAGACAGCATGCAGATTAAGGTTTTCGACCTTCTTACTGCCAGTCCCATTCTTTCGGTTCCCGTACCAAACGCTGCTGACCTGAGATCCGGAGTTGTTGATGCCCTCAACTCGGGAACCTTTTATTTGAGCGATGGTGCCAAAGGAAATATCATCAAAGGAGTGGTAGGCCCACCACCATTTTATCAGGTAAGTTTCAGTGTTCTGGCTTCCGGGATTCAAAAACCTTCCGGATTGCTGTTCGATCGGTCGAACCGACTTTTGGTAGTGTGCGATACGGCGGATTCACCGATACTTCAAGTGAATACAAGTACCGGTAAAATCGATACGCTCAAAAAAACAAATCTCGATTACATGCATTCTATTCGTCAGGATGCACAGGGTAACTATTACACAACCAATCACGGCGACAGCTATTTG
>CAZTGZ010000013.1:29844-46079 GCA_964613385.1 uncultured Chitinophagaceae bacterium | reverse complement strand
TATCGCTTTGCTCCTGACTTTAGTGACTCCGTTAAACAAATTGGATACAATAAGCCGGCCGGAATGTACATCAACGCCACCCAGGATTTAATGGTACTGGCCTGTTCGGGATGTGGTAAAATTTACTTCAATCTTCTTCACAATATTGCGCCGCTACCCGGTAATGGAAACTGCCCCGGCGATTCGTTTTTTATCCAGATTAATCCTGCTTATAAAGGCATCGGAACCTATAATCCAACCAATACATTCGTGATCGAATTATCCGATAGTCTTGGATCTTTTGCCAGCCCGATTTTCATTCGTACGGTTAACGGGAAGGAAATTCCTCAAAGTATTCCGGCAAAACTTCCTCAACGGAAATACGGGAAAGGACATTTGTTGAGAATTCGGAGTAATTCTCCTGCTTATGTGAGCTCCATAGCTTCGTTTAGCGCACTGTCCATACCTGATGCCTTCGCATATGGTTCAGATACTGTATATGCCTGCCCCAATCAAAAAATACAACTCGGATCAGCCTATAAACCCGGACAGCAATACCTGTGGTCAGGTCCGGAAAAGCTGAATGATTCCACCGTTTCTGCCCCAATATTCGAGTCTGCCAACGGTGGGGTTTTCCTTTACTCATTAAAAGTTGAAAATACTACGCAATGCAAAAACTTCGATACGGTAGTTGTGAAAGTGGCGAATGAGCTGAAAATTAACGGAATGCCGGATACTTTGAAAATTTGCAACGGGGATACGGTTACCTTGGGCCAAAGTGGATTGCCATATGATTTTGTGTGGACAGTATCCGGATATTCCTTTCCGAACGAATCTATGATCAGATTCAGCCCTTCAAACAGTCTAAAGGTGCATGCGTATTTTTCCGATGTATCTGTGGGTTGCTTTGGAGCTGATTCTACGGAAATAGTATTGTTCGATCTACCGGCATCCACTTTATTTCAGGACAAAGCCGGATGTGCAGGTAAGTCCCTGTCCATCAATTCGGTATTTCAAAGCGGATTTGGGATAAAATGGATGCAAAATCAAAATTTGTTGTCTGAAAATTACTTTTGGAATTGGATGAGCGACACAGGTGAATTCCGTGTTTTGGTAACTTTATATAATGCAAAATTGCCACAATGTTCGATTAAAGATAGCTTCAATATTTCGATCAAATCCAATCCGGTTAAGCCTACCATCATCAAAATTGACAATGTTCTCAGTTCCTCGGTCACAGGAGCGGCTTATCAATGGTATAAGAATGGCACAGAAGTGAATGGATCCAATCAAAAACAGATAAGTATATCCGCTGCAGATAACGGATTCTATCAGGTTCGAGTGTATAACATGGAGAATTGCAGCGCAATTTCTGATTCACTGGGTACCAATGTAGGATTGCCGATTCCGGAAATGGCAAATTTGGTTATTTATCCGGTTCCTGCACAAAATAGGCTCTATGTTAAATATCCGTCGGATATATTGCCCGGTACGATTGAAATAACCGCTGCAGATGGAAGAGTCATGTTTAACGGGCTAATTGATGAACAGGGACTGGATGTTTCAACGTATACCTCCGGATGCTATTATCTGAAAGTACTGCATATGGATAATCGCAGTTCGTATTTTCGATGGTTCAAGAACTGACATGCAACTAATTAAATGGGACCAACAGCACTGGAATAAGGAGCTATGGGATTCCTTTGTTCTTTCCTCGCCACAGGGAAGTATGTATTCTACTGCGGATTATTTGAGGTGTATTGCGCCCGATTGCGAAGGATGGATTGTACTTGATGGTGAAAAATGGATGGCAATAATGCCGTTCTTTCCCGGAAAAAAATGGGGATTGTCGACTTGTTTCATGCCTGCATTTTGTCAGTTTCAGGGTGTGCTTTTTGGTAAATCTGAATCATCTGAATACAGGAAAACAACCGAGCATTACCAAATTTTGGATGTCATCCTTAAATCTATGGAGCACGTGCAATGGTTTGATATGCAATTCCACACATCCTTCAACGCATTGCTTCCCTTTATCTGGGGGAAGTATCAGATCATACCACGAATTACCTATCATCTGAACTTAAAGGATGAACACAACGCCTACTCCAACAGACATCATCGAAGCCTTAAAAAACCTGATACACAATCCTTCGAGTTAAAAGTGAATCCTTCTTCGGATATATTCATTCGTCATTTGCAGAAACATCTTCAGTCCAAAGAGCTTGGGAAATCGCATTCAGTGGACAAAGTGAGATGCCTGATTCAGCATGTAAAACCGGAATTGATGGACATACTCGAATGTTGGTCCGGAGATGAATGGTTGTCCGGAATGTTGGTATTGAAATACAAAGGGGTTTGCACGTATTATTTGGGCACGAGTTCAGCATTAGGGAAAAGCAAACAAGCCATGACCTGGCTAATGGATCAGGCCATTCAACGTGCGCGTAGCGAGGGATTTGAAGTGTTCGATTTTGAAGGTTCTGTTTTGCCCGGTGTTGAGGAATTTTTCAGGGGATTTGGCGGAACCCCCAAGGTGTATTACAAAATGAGGAAGCGTAGGATTTTAGGTTTGTCCATCTAATTTTCATTTTGTTCCAAATACGCCAGATTCATTTCGCACAATTTGCCAAATTTTCCATTTTTTGCATAAGCTTTTCCTAAAGTATAAAATTCAGTGGCCTTAGTAAAATCGTTTTTAACTTCCATCATTTTCCCAAGAAAATATGCGGCGCAACTTTGTTGAAACGGATCCGTGCTGTTTAAAACCCGGGTAAAATGCATGGTGGCTTCTGCATAGGATTTCAATCGATAATTACACCATCCTGCATAAAAGTCATGCGCCATCTTCACCTTATCTTCGCAATTCTCTGTCGATGACGAGTAAAATATATCGAGTGCATCCGAATACCGTTGGTAGGCTGTGAGCATTTCGGTGTAATGATGCCGGATTGCGCAGGATGAAGGGAAAAAGGTTCGATACTTGTCTATAATGACGATTTTATAAGGATCAGGCAAATCCAGTTTCATGAGATAGTCAAAGTCGCTCAGTGAATTATTGAAGTCAGGTCGGTTCATGTATTGGACCATGGCACCGATGGAAAGACTGTTGTCCGGACTTTTTTGGAACTTATCCCATGATAATTTAGATTCCTCATTGTTATACCAATCCAACAAACCCTCATATGATAGGTAGATGGTTTTCTTTTCCAATCCGGACCACAATGCCAGACAAGTCTCGGCTTCTTCATATAATCCCATTAAAGAAGCACATTCGAACATGGTCGCATAACTATCGGCATTGGCCGAACCGGATGCTAAAAACATTTTGAGATAGGCTTCTGAAGCCTTAAGTATGCCTTTGTCAAAAAACAGTTTGGACATCTTGCTCTGTACGTCACCATTCTGTGGATACAACATGACGATTGCGGCATAAACCTGCATGGCTTCATCAAATTCACCCCGATCAACAAACTGATCTGCAAATTTTGTCATTAGATCAGCAGCATCTACAAATTCAGGCTGTGAAACATTAAATACAGGTAAATAGGTAATGAGATCCCGTGCCTGACCTGCCTGGGCATACGTTAAACAAATAGCGAGATGCGCAGATGATAAGGTTGGGTCTTTGCTTGTGGCATTTTGAAGGCTTTTTATAATCTTCACCATCAAGGTATCCGGCATTTTGGGTGGCGATGGTTTGTCATAAATATTGTCGGAAAAAATATCCTCATTCGGTAAATCAAAGGTGCTCATGGGCTGTTGCCTTTGATAGTATTCCATAAAAGTCAATTCAGCATGTAATTGCCATTCAAGGGCAGTTCCGGGATTTGATTTTAAATATTGCTCTACTTTCTCAAGCGCCCCCGAAAAGTCTCTCTTCTGTTTAAGTGCATCAATTTCAGATATTTGAATCTGGGCATAGAGAATTTGAACCAAGGTCAATAAACATCCTAAAAGGGCGTACTTCATCTTCCGAAATTAGAAAAAATCTATGGTTTAAACGACCGGGACACAATAAGACAAACAATTTCCTGACAATTCGGTAAAATGAGAGGCGTATCTTTGCGGTTCCATGACCCGAAACAGAATAAGCCTTTTCGTCAGCTTGCTGTTCACTGCTTTGCAGGGTATGGGGCAATGTCCAACCTTAACGTTCACATCGGACCGGTTTGCTGTCTGTAAATTAGACATGGTCACCGGAAAGGTGAGTGGAATGCCTTCCGGATGTGGATTTAAGTATTTGATAGATTCTGTTTGGCAGGTCGGCACGGACCGATACGCCATTCAGGCAGGAAATGCCGGAGATGTATTGCTGAACCTGGAACTTACCCTGCCCAATAATGACGTTTGTTTGTATACCAATGAGGTTGTTGCAACTGCAAAACCATTACCCGAACCACAATTCCAAACAAGTAGAAAGCTTTTATGCAACGGGGCAGATACCTTGCTTTTAATTGATCGAACACCTAATTCTGCGCAAAGGAGCTGGATCATCAACGGTAAAACTTCCAGCAATACCCCTGATTCTTTTATTTATGCTCCATCTTCATTTGGCACGCAGCATTTGAGTTTAGTGGTTGATGATTCTTCAGGTTGTCGCGGTATAGCTGCTTTTCCGGATGCCTTTGCCGTATATCAGGATGCAGGTCTGGAAATTGTAAGATCAAACATGGATCAATGTTTACCTTATCAGAGCAAATTCGAAGCGAAATATTTGATACCCGGGCAAAATGCTGTGAGCATCTTATGGAGCCTTCCGGGCAGCGATAAAAACGGGGCAACATCTACCGAAATTCCGCTGGTAAATTATACTGCTGCCGGAGTATTTGCCGCCGGAGTTACATTAAAAACCTCACAGGGTTGCCAATATACCGCATTGGCCAATCCACCTGTTTCTTTGGGTGAAAAGTTTGCTCTTTCCGTTCAATCCTCTAAAAAAACTGCTTGCCTGAGCGAATGGGTCGAATTCGAACAAACCTTAACAACCGTGAAGGGTGTATTAAACTGGAAATCAACGGCTCAAGGGAAAAAGAGTACATTTAACCAAAATGTAGCACTCTCGGTTCGTGATACCGGATACTTTAAATTGGAATTGGAAAACAATCACAATGGATGTATTTCGATTTGGAAAAGCGACTCCGCAGTATATATCAAAGGCATTAAAGCGGCTTTTAGCAGTCAAAATGCGATTCATTGTGCAATTCCGCACAAGGTGCAGATTAAAAATAACTCTGAAATCGGAAGTTCATATAAGTACAAATGGCAGGTAATTGATCCCAATTCGCAAACCTCCGTGTATTCCGATACTTCCAGAGACCTTGAGCATACGGTACAAACATTTCCATCCAGATGGCATGTGCGCCTTATACTATCTGCAGATGGTTGTAGCGATACAGCCATGGTCACAGATTTCATCCGTTTGGAACCCTATACCTTTAAGTTTTTTGCGAATCCGGCCATTGCCTGTCCCGGTCAACCCGTGGGTTTTGCCAATAATACAACTAGTCCATCTTATTATGGATACGATCAATATTCATGGGAATTTCTGAGCGAAGATGGAAAAACTCAACTTGGAAAATCAGCGGATCTGACCCCGCAGTTTCAATATGGTTCAATTGGAAATTATCCGGTAAAAATTAAAGGCTCCAATCCACTCGGCTGTCAATTCGATAGCACTGCCGTTCTGGTGCGTGTGCTGGAACCCAAATTGGAGTTCGATATGTCGAAGGATAAGTTATGTCTGAATGACTCCATTCGGTTAATGGGAAAAACAACACCTCTTGATGCGGGTTATCGTCATTTATGGAAAGTAAAGCATCCGACTACTTCTAAAGAAATCTATCTGCAAGGCAATGATGTAAAAGCTGAATTGAACGAGACCGGTTTATGGGAAATATATTGCTGGCTCGATATTCAGGGAAAATGTAACGACACCTTGAAAAAAAGCGTGTTGGTAAGTGGGTTAAAAGGACAAATCGCATTGGATACCAATACGGGATGTACTCCGCTACTGGTGAGACCCCGTTTTAAACCTGAAGTAAATATTCACTTTGGCGATACATCCGGCATTTTAAAATACGATTGGTCATCGGATCCGAACACGGGCTCCTCTTTCAAAGGCCAAAGAGCTGAGAATCCGGATTGGGTGGTTAGCGAAAAGGGACAATATCAGGCCAGACTCTATGTGAGTAATTCAGCGGGTTGTGGGGTATACGTAAATTCCGGACAAATTTCAGCCGGTTTAAAATCTGAACTTGTTTTGAGTAAGGATAAAGTGTGCGCCGGTCAGTCAATTTTGGCGGTCAATAAAACTCAGGGAAGACCCGATCAATTAAAGTGGCTCATAGACCCAATGACCAATGTAGGCACGCACCAATTGAATCCCGATACTTTGGAAATCAGATTTAATCAGGTAGGCAAATACAAAGTAACACTGGTGAGCTCCAGATATAGTGGCTGCTCAGATTCAGTGACTAAATGGGTGGAAGTGAGCAATTTAAAGGCGGGATTCAGCTTACAGGACACCATATTCTCATGTGCACCGGTAACGGTTCTGATGCGCGATACATCATCCCTTGCAGATTCTATTATTTGGATAACCGGTGATGGAAAAATTACCCGAGCCAAACGAGGCGATTTTCAATACATCTATACGTTGAATAGCGGCAATAATAAATTCTATGTTCAACAGATCGCTTTTAATCAATTTGGATGTATTGATACTTTTACCAGTCAACAGGGTATTACCGTTCGGGGACCTGTGGCTAATTTTAGCTTAACAGGGGATAAAGGATGCGATACAGTACTGACCCGATTTGCTCAAAAGAGTGAAAACTATGTGAAGTTTTATCTTGATTTTGGGGATGGAAGTCCAATAGATTCCGCTTCGCTTTCCAACCATATTTACCGGCATAGCGGCACTGAAATCCGAAAACTATATCAACCTGTTCTCAGGGTTAAGGATGCTACGGGATGTGAAGCGGATTTTTCAGATCATCCGCCGATAGAAATATATGCCATGCCAAAAGGAAGAATTCAATTATCACCGGATTCGGCAGTTTGTCAGGGCGAGAAAATCTTTGTTTCGAATACCGGAAGTCATTATTCTTTCCAACGTTGGCTGCTTGATCAAACCTTGTTTGGGAAACGCAATCCCGATACCCTGGATGTGTTTTTTACCGGTACCAGAACAGTACAACTGGTTTCCTATCATGACTACGGATGTTTTGATACTGCAAGTGTTCAGGTGACCGGAAGAAGCGCCGGAGAAACTGAATTGGAAAAATCACCCGTAATTTGTCCCGGAATACCTTCTGAATTTCGAATTACAACTAAAGGAAATCAAATACCCAACCAATGGAGCTGGAATTTTGGTTCTCCGGGTAGCTCTGGCAACGTACAAACAACAACAACATCCAGGACTCAATTCAAATATGATCAACCCGGGACTTACTATCTCCGCTACAGCGCCCGTTTTGCCAATGGTTGCCAGATTCCCAAAGAAGATACCATAGAAGTATTTAATTCCGTAAATATTCCGATTATCGATATCAGTGCGGCTTCATATAATGATAGTCAACAAGTAGAAGTTCATTACCCGGGTATATTTTTTGACTATTTCAAACGGATATTATTGTATAAAAACGATGTGTTTGTGCTGAGTGACACCTTGAATGCCTATAGAAAAGTTGTAGACAGGAATCCGGGTTTGAGGCCGGAGTATGCTCTGAGCATTACTGATGTCTGCGGATCAGAAGGGAAGAAGGGTAGGACCCATATACCGGTATTTGCGCAAGTTCTCAAAGCAGGTGATAAAACGCTCAGGCTGGACTGGACATACTATGTAGGATGGAATCGAGTAGACAGATATGAAGTTTACAGATGGTCAGAAGAAGATACTGTTGCTTTGATTGCCACTTTATTTGGCACAGAAAGAACCTACACGGATTCTATGCTCTGCCCACGTAAATATACCTACAAAGTTGTGGCTGTTCAGGATGGTTTGCCCATAAAGGCCGAAAGTAACAGAGTCACTGAACAACCGGAATTTCAATCCGGGCTGACTAAAATTGATGTTCATCGGGTCAGTGTGAACGATGCAGAAGGAGTTGAAATATTCTGGAATCCGAGTGCATACAAACTGCACCATCAATATCAGGTGGAACGGTATTTAGCTTCCGGTCAAAAGCCCGAGAAGACTTTTACGGTAAACGATACCTTTTTTACCGACGCAGAAGCCAATCCTTCGCGTCAGCCTATTTGGTATAAGGTTCGTGACGTTGATTATTGCGGATTGTCAGGTGAGCCCGGCAAAGAAGGCGCGACCGTTCATCTGAAAGGTATAAACGACAACAATATTTCTTATCTCAGATGGAGCGCAGCACAAGGTTTGCAACCGGTACATGCCCGACAATCACTTTATTATGTTCATGGCAATGGAAGCTGGCAACTTGTTCAGGACCTACCCGCGGTAAAACTCGATTATGAAGATCCGGTTTGGTATGAAAGTGTGAATGGGTATTATCAATACAAAGTGGTCGTTTTTAATCAGAGCGGTGATAGCAGTGTTTCAAATTTGGCCCTGGTTCCGGGGAAACCGCAGTTTTTGATTCCAAGCGCCTTTAGCCCAAATTCAGATGGACTGAATGACAATTTCATCTGGAAAACCAAATTTGTTTTGAATGGCCCCGCTTTATCCAGTCCGGCATTCGAATGCCGCATCTTTAACAGATGGGGTGAACAGGTCTACATGTCAAATGATTTGAATCAAGGATGGGATGGAACCATTGATGGCACACCGCTTCCCGAGGGACTTTATATCTATCGAATTCAAATGACAGGTTCAGATTTTAGTCGCAACCATTTGCAAGGAACTATTTTTCTGACACGTTAAAGCATAATTACTCCCAGAACTGCCGAAACTATCAAAACTTTGTATCTGAAGTTTACCGCCCTGAATTCGGCCGGCTGCTGAACCTGAAACAGCAACCTGAATATATCTAATGTTACCAGGGCATTTAGCAGCAGCCAAATATCATATGCATCTGATTTGAGATTGAAAAAGACGAGCACCAGCGGGATGAGCGACAAAATGCTCATGATTTTTAAGGTTGTTTTTGAGCTTTTGATGCCGATCTCCAGCGGGATTGAATTATATCCAAATATGGCATCACCTTTTATATCCAGAATGCCCTTGACCAATTCTCTTCCAAACACTACGAACATTACCCAGATGCCATAAATAAAATATACCAATTGAAAGTGGTGATAATATAATCCAATGCTGAAAAAGCTGGAAACCGTGAGCAAGGAGGCACTAATTTCGCCCAGAAGCGCGAACTTTTGAAGTTTGTGCGAATAAAACCAGAGTCCGATCGCATATAAACAGAAATATATAAAAATGTTAAAACTGGCCTGATATGCAATAAAAAGTCCTAATACTGTTAAGAATATGTATATGTTGAGGCATGATTTTTTACTGATGAGGCGATCAAATACTGTTCGGTTCGGGCGATTAATGAGATCCTTTTCCAGGTCATAAAAGGCATTGATGATAAAACCTGCTGCCGTTATCAGAGCGGTTGATAATACAATAAAATGCAGGTTAGGGTCTGATATGACAGCCTTCCAATTTTCAACCGGATTCAGGGTGATGAATACCGCCAAATATTGTGCTACCATAGTCAGTCCGATGCTATACCATCTTACAATAGATAAAAAGGCAATGAATTTTAAAATCAGCCTCCGGTTTTTTCTATATGCGTTGTGACCGGACAGCGCGTTGGAATTAGAATTGGTAAATTACTTCCAGTTCATGCTTGTTCAGCATATTTCTGGCTTTGGTCAAATCTTCGGTGAAACCCAAAATAAAACCGCCACCGCCGCTTCCGCAAAGTTTCAGATAATAGGCCTGGCTCTCAATACCCTGCTTCCATTCCTGTACCAAATTTTTGGGAATCATAGGACTGAAATTATCCAGTAAAAGACTGCTCAACTTGGCCATATTTCTGAATAAAGGTTTGAAATCCCCTTTGATAAATGCCTGAATACAAGCGTCGTTGTATTTTTTGAACTGCATTCTCATCAGGTTCCTAAATCCTTCGTGCTTGAGTTTTTCCAGGAAAAGCTGAACCATAGGCTGTGTATCCCCGGGACTTCCACTATTCAGTAGGAAGATAGCCCCGTTTCCGGAGGTGTTAAAACTCGGAAGTCCAATGGTGTCCAAATCGTTTCTTGATTTGATAAGTATTGGAATATTGAGGTAACAAATCAATGGATCAAGGCCCGAAGATTTTCCGTGAAAATAGGATTCAAGCGTGCTGAAAATTTCTTTCAGGTGCAGAATCCCATCTTTGTGTATGGTTTCAGCAGTAATTTTATCTAAGGCATATTTGCTGTAAATAGCGGCAACCAATGCTCCGGAACTGCCAACACCAAACCCTTGTGGTATACTGCTATCGAAGTATAACCCTTCTTCAACATCTTGAATAAAGGCTTCGAGATCCATTTCAAAGGGCATCGCTCCGGTGAGATAAAGTGCTTGTAAATGGCTTACGTAACGCCTCAGAACTTCATTGGATGCTTTTTGATCTGAATCCGGTGCTTCGGATTTCCTGAACTGTCCGTTGTATTGGCTATATGGGATGCTCAATCCCATGGAATCTTCTATAATTCCATATTCTCCGAACAAGAGGATTTTAGCATAATATAAGCCTTCTTTCAGCATTTTATTTAAATCAATTTTTCCGGACCGTTTCCAACCTGGTCACAAATATACCTGCCCTTTTCACATAAACCAACCAACTCATCCGCAACGAAACGCAGCGCATCTTTTTCGTCTTCTTCACTATACATGAAGTGCACGTTCGCTCCGGCATCCAGTGTAAAAACGAAACTGTTCGATTTTTGTTTGCGATAGTCCCGTATTTTCTCAATAATGGCCAGGGTATTCGGTTTCATCAAAATGAAATATGGATGGGCACTCATCATCATGGCATGCAACATCATGGCTTCACTTTCGACCAATGGGATAAAAGCTTCAATATCACCGGATGTCAATATGTTTAAAACGTTGGAAATCTGATTGTTCGCGTGTTCAAAGCGCGCTTGTGCAAAGGGCGTTTGGTGGACTAGATCATGTCCCACTGTGCTGCTCACATCCTTTTCCCCTTCATGAACAATGAGTATGGTGTCTCTGAAATTTCGAAATAGCGGGTGGACCTCCAATGGCATCCCGTACAGGTCAGAACTTCCGGCGAAATCCTTGTGCTCTCCCCATATAGAAGCAGGGCCATATACAGAACGACAGGCACTTCCGCTTCCTAATCTGGCATAATGTGAAGCCCTCTGGAAGAAGTCAGTTGCAGACTCTCCCATTTGATCCAGTATGCTGCAAAAACAAAGTGCCAATGCGCTCATTCCGCTTGCCGATGAGGCTATACCGCTTCCATGGGGAAAAGTGTTCTCCGTGTCAATTCTCCAATCGTAGGCCTCAAGGACAGGAAAATCCCGACGTATGAATTCGATGAATTTATTGACTTTCCCGTCAAATTCCGGCTTTCTTAACCCTGCCAGAAACACTTCAGTGGACGATGATGCCGATTTCGTGCGTACGGACCCACTTACTTTCGTACGCGTAACACATTGTGATAGGGTAAAACTCACAGAACTATTTGCGGGAATTTGCACACCCTTTTTCCCCCAATATTTTACCAGGGCTATATTCGATGGACTTTGCCAGGCCGCATGCACTATTTCTTTCGTTTTTTCGGTCATAATATGATTTGATCCCAATGAAACATGGTGTGGTAACCTTTGTTTGAAAAATATGTGCGAAGATCTTCTTTTCCGGCAGCCAGAAAAAAATCACCTCCCCATGCACCTAAAGATTTAATGGTCCCCTGAAAGTCAGGAAAGTGCCGGATTATAGGTGCTTGATGCAATAGTTCGCCGGTAATTTCTTCATGTATTTTCATCCACTCCATAAATTCATCCAATGTTTGGCACTCAATTACAGCGTCTGTAATCCGGCTTATTTTGTGCAACATTTCGTACTGAACTTCTTCGCATTTGAATCGCTTAACAGCTTCCCGGCTAATTTTCTTTTGACCTGAATACACAAATAATAAATCATCCTTAAATGGAGGATTCCATTCAATTTTTGTTGCTATCGGTTGTTCCTTTTCCAACCTGTAAACCGTAGGTGCGGCGTTTATTCCGGTGGCGATATCATATCCACTTCCATGAAAATGCTTTTTTTGGATTTCGTAAGGATCGGCGCCTGTCCATTTACTCAGATTGACCAATAAAGTACTGCTGCTGCCCAGCCCCCATTCCGGTTCAAATTCAAGCTGTGTCTCTACTTCGTAATTCATATGCGGTTCGAAGGGGTTTGGACAATCTTTTAATAACCGAATGAGCAATTCACTCATTTCCGGATGTGTAGCTGATCTGATGGAAAAATCGCTGCATGTGAAGGTCATTTCTAACCAAATTTCCCCGTTGGGTTTTTTGGCGGTCCAGTGCACCAAACCATTTCCGGCAGAACTTTGGACTTGCAAAGACTGGCCAAGTCGGGTCGCCAATGCCAGCGATTTCGCACCACAAAGCACAGAATACTCTCCGGTAATCAATAATTTGCCAGGCGTATAAAACTTCACCGCGCAAATGTAAGTAAGAAATATGGGTCAATGTCCCCGGAGTCATGAGCGTATTGTTTGAATCGTTCATGTTTAATTCGTCATGACACTTCAAGAATGTATAATAAAATACTGTTTTGTTTAATTTTGTTTGGGAACAATGCTATACAATAGTTTAAAATTCGTGATATATGATGTTTGTGCATAGTCTTTTGAACAAAAATGAATCAATAATATTCGTCAAACTCAAAATTGGAATGAAGAGGAATTGAGGTTCGTCTCTTTTGCAAGTGGTTGATTATTAAGCCTATAAAATTATTTCAAATTCAATTTGCATATGGATATTCGTCATAGTTTTGCCAATAAAATATTTGTAATATGTATACCGCTATTATCATAGCCTTTGTTGTAGGTTATATTCTCATTGCGACCGAGCATTTGATTAAGATTGATAAAGCAGCTTCTGCTTTATTTACGGGTGTTATATGCTGGTCGATGATTGCTCTGGGCCATTTGTTCCCTGAAGGTCATGGGCATACACTTGACGCCGAGGTCATGCATCATCTCGGGGATATCGGAGGGATTTTATTCTTTTTGCTTGGAGCCATGACCATCGTAGAACTGATTGATACCTATCATGGATTCTCCATCATTACCAAGAAAATCAATAGTCGCAACAAAGTTACTTTGTTATGGGTGCTTGGGTTGATTACCTTTTTCATGTCATCAGTACTGGATAACCTAACCACGGCCATTGTCATGTCTTCATTAATCCGAAAAATTATTAAAGACAAGAATGATCTTTGGATTTTTGCAGGTGTGGTTATTATTGCCGCGAATGCGGGAGGGGCCTGGACGCCGATTGGGGATGTGACCACCATTATGTTATGGATTGCCGGGCATTTGACCACGGGTGTAATTCTGAAGTCATTGGTTTTGCCATCCTTGGTATGTCTAATAATTCCATTGATATTCTTTAGTATTACTTTTAAAGGACAATTACCACCGAAAGAAGCGGAAGATTCAGAACATGAAGCTTACCACGTGCCGGAGTACCAGAAACGTGTGGTTTTCTTTACAGGGGTAGGCGCTTTGTTATTTGTACCGATATTTAAAACATTGACACATTTGCCACCCTTTCTGGGTATTCTGCTTGGCCTGAGTGTGCTGTGGTTTATTACGGAAATTTTCCATATCAAATTGTCAGAACATATCCATAAAGAGAAAAAATCGGTTGCAGCCGTATTAAAGAAAGTGGATTCCGGATCCGTACTTTTCTTCCTGGGTATTTTGTTGGCAGTTTCTGCTTTGAGAACCGGGGGGCAGTTGCAGGATATGAGTACTTTTTTGAATGATAATCTGGGAGGAAACAATTATTTGTTGAACACCATCATCGGATTATTGTCAGCGATCGTTGATAACGTGCCTTTGGTGGCAGGAGCCATGGGAATGTACTCCGGGGTATTTCCTACCGATCATGAATTCTGGCAATTATTAGCATATTGCGCCGGTACCGGTGGAAGCATCCTGATTATCGGATCTGCCGCAGGTGTTGCCGTTATGGGTATCTTTCATATTGATTTTATGTGGTATGCACGTAAAATCGCTTTGCCTGCATTGTTGGGCTATTTAGGCGGAATTGCAACCTATTGGTTGATGTTCAACTAATTAAAAGTACGTAGATAATCCTATCTGAAATCCTCCTGTTAACGCGGGAGGATTTTGGAATAAATCGGTCTGCCTGCTATAAATATAATTGAGTCTGAATACAGTTTGATCTGTTGGTCTGAAACAAATGGCCGGACTGAATTTCCAGACATGATCTCCTATATTTCCCCCGGTCTCTTTGAATTTTCCGAAATTATAATCAACATATTCAGAGCGGAATGCAGCTAAAACACGGGCATTTTTCCAACCTAGCATGGGTTTCTTTATCAGGGGTATTACTAAATCTGCGAAATACCCCCATTGCTGGTCCCCATATTGTTGGGAGTAAGTTTCGGGAATATTGAGGCTGTGAAATACTGCCTCCCCGGTCAAGCTCCAATCGTGTCGGTTTACCCATCTGAAGTCGAATGCCCAAACATTTGATTTTAAAACAGGATTTACCGAAAGCCCATCTTCTGTCGATTTACTGAACTGCCCACCCATATAAGATACGCCCATTTCGGCTTTGTCCTTGTATTTTGTAGCGAGTTTTGCGGTATATAAAGGTTTGCCCGAATGCAATTCATTGAATCTTTCCGGATTTTCTTTAGCAGCACTCAAATTTGTTCGATTTTCTGCATTGCTGATGACACTGCCGTCGAATCCTCCGCTTAGATAAAATTCATAACCAAAAGTCCAGTTCGATTGGTAGGTTTTCCCAAAAAGTCCGAAGCCCGCATTGCTCCAGGTAGCAGGCAATAGGGTGGAGGATACCAGTGGCCGGTCAGTAAATTCCCATTTAGGTCCATCGTGGTTTTGGTTGAATGAGCCTATCGGGTTCAATATGATGCCTGAACGGAGTTGCAACCAGGGAGTAAAAAATACATCCACTGCTGCAAATTCGATGGCCAATTCCTTACCACCATCTTCAATTTCCAGTTCACTCATGAATCGGATATTCTTGGTTATACCGGAAGCCATGAATAGGGTCAGTCTTCTGAATTGAAATTGATGGCCATCGCTGACCCCGTCGGTGCCCAGGTATTGCCAGTTGCCTTCCGCATATCCACCCCACAAAATTCGATTACCGTCCTGCATAAATGGCCTGGAATAAACGGCATCCATATTCATTTGAGTGCTGTCCTTTATCTGTGCCGCACTGCTCAATGCAAAGCAAAGGAGCAAGGGCCATAAAAATCTTCTGAAAATCATCATAATATTACGGTTATTTCATTGTTGTTTAGGGTGACTTTCAACTCTACCAAAGGCAATTGTGCCGGTCCCTGTTTTACATTTCCTGAGATATCAAATTCGCTTCCGTGAGCCGGACAATACAATCGCTGACCCATCAATTGCAATTCTGCACCCTGATGAGTGCACAGCGCCATGTAGGCTCGTACAGTCTCATCTTTTACTAACAGAACCGGCATTTTTTTTCCTTCGTGATAGGCCATTACGGCCTTGATTTCCTTTCCATTTTGAGTGAATACATCTGTCTTGAGCACGAGTTGATTGTCTCGTTCCTCAGCTGTAATCATTGGACTTTTACAGGCCTCTAAAATCCATGACGATAAGGCCAGCCCGGCACAAGCTTTGGTGCACTGGCGGATAAATATTTTTCTGTTCATAAGGATTCTAAAAATGCCAGGAGTGCGGATCTTTCATTTTCCGAAAGTCCTTGATACCATTGTTTTGAATATTGTGCTTCCCCATCATGCCAAAGAATAGCACTTTCAATGCTACGGGCGCGACCATCGTGTAGCAGGAAATAATTACCACCCTGCGAATTCTTCGACAAGCCCAACCCCCACAAAGGCGGCGTTCTCCATTCGGAAGGCAATGCACTTCCTTCGGTGTACCCATCGTTTAATCCAGGTCCCATATCGTGAAGCAGCAAATCTGTATAAGGGTAAATGACCTGATTGGCCAGCGCGCTAATCGAATGAGGTCCGGTTTTTATTTCGGGAATAT
>CAZTGZ010000013.1:21246-29834 GCA_964613385.1 uncultured Chitinophagaceae bacterium | reverse complement strand
TGCTTTACCTGTTTTTACCTTGGTGTCGTTCGGATTTCTCGGAACCGGTGCTCTGAGCGTCTCGAGATAGAACACCACATCGTTGATGGTATTCATATCTACTTCAGGTTCCGAGATTTTGCCGGAATAGGGGTCAACCGGTTCGAGTGCGGACGTGACGCCAATATCCTGATTATATGCATTCACAGTTTGTTGAAGCAAGCTGAAAACTGCGGCTTTCTTTCCAAATCTTCCGATGTATTTTCCCTGATTGGAAACATGTTGTTCACCGCTTTCATATCCCGGTAACTTAATCCAGTTGGGTCTACCGGAAATTCCGTCTCCATTTAAATCATCGGGATCTGAGAATTTGAGAAGTTCTGCATCCGGGATCGCTGACAGCAATCCCAATCCCGTATTGGCAGGGGGAGTTAGCCGCGTAAAAGGTACTCCTTCCGGCAATATTTCAGGCTTAAAACCGGGAATGGCCCTGTTCTGCAACTGAGGCCCGCCTTTACCTATCCAGGGATTGCCACTGCTGTCAGCTTGGCCAAAACGTGTCAAAGTTGTAAATGGATGCCCTTTCCCATCTCCGGGATGACAGGATCCACAACTGCTGGCGACAAAAACAGGCCCCAAACCATTGGTTGAATGAAATATCTCATCATTAAATGCCAGGTCACCCCGAATAAATCTCTGATTTTCTTCAGGTGTCAATCCTTCTATAGGCCCGTCGAGCAACGAGGTTGGGTCGGGTTCTGCCGGTTGTAATTCAGAACACGATACCATGTAAATGGAGAGAATTACAGCGACGAAAAGAAATGTCTTTTTCATAATTAGTGCAGCAAAAATAATAAGTTAGAATAATCTAACAAAAATATTTCTACCATAAAATTATCAACCATTTATATTTGTAATGTGAATTCTCTCACCGAAGAAAACTACCTGAAAGCCTTATTCCATTTATGCGGAGAGGGCGGTTTTGCCTCCGTGCAGGATTTGAGTAAGGAATTGGGAATTAAAATGCCGACGGTAACCAGTATGATGAAGAAGCTGCATGTGAAAGGTCTGGTTCATTACGAAAGTTATCGTCCCTTGAGTTTAACCGATACCGGACGCAAAGCTGCTGCACTCATCATCCGGAAGCATCGTTTGGCTGAAATGTTTTTGGTAGAGCAGATGGGATTTGGATGGGAAGAAGTGCATGATGTGGCCGAACAACTTGAACATGTTCGGGCGCCCAAGTTTTTTGCACGGATGGACGAAATGCTGGGATTTCCCAAGCAAGATCCACATGGTTCTCCTATTCCTAATGCTGAGGGAAATATGATTCATCCCGCTTATGAAAAACTCTCGGCTTGTCCCGTGCAATCCAGGTGGAAACTGGCTGCAGTGCTTCATACTGGGGAATCTTTTCTTACCTATTTGAACAAGCATCAGTTGTTTTTGGGGACCGTCCTCTTTATTCGCGAAAAAGAAAATTTTGATGGCAGCATGACCATAGAATATGCGAACAACACCCTTACCTTGAGTGCGGCCGTAGTTGGACAATTACTGGTCTGCAGTCCTTTAGACTAAGATTTTTCCCCTTTTAGCTGATGATAAGCATCTACCACAGCTCGGTGGCTGGGAACCTTATGAAGAAATTGTTGTCGTATGGTTTCCTTTTCGACCTCGGTTGCACCCAATTGGTTCAGAATATTCAACAGATGCATTTTCATATGTCCTTTCTGAATTCCTGAAGTCACCAAACTACTTACTGCGGCGAAGTTCTGCGCCAATCCTGCGGAAGCCGTAATGCGCATCAATTCGCTTGCATTGGGCTTACCTAATATTGACAAACAAAAAGCTGACATCGGGTGTAAAGCAGTAATGCCGCCAACTGTGCCCAGCGCCAGCGGAATTTCAAGGGACATGGAAAATTGCCCGTTTTCTATTTTCGCCTCACTTAAACTCGTGTATTTTCCATTTCGCGCCGCATAAGCATGAGCACAGGCTTCCACTGCCCTGAAGTCGTTACCTGTCGCGATCACCACTGCATCTATGCCATTCATGATGCCTTTATTATGTGTTACAGCCCGGTAAGGTTCGATACAAGCGATATTCACGGCCTGAACCACTTTTTCTGCATAGGCCTGACCCCGTAACCCTTCGAACTCAGGAAATTCATCTACCATACATTTTACCTCGCTTCTCACAAGACATTCAGGGGTGTAATTGCTCAAAATGCTCATGATGATATCCGGCGCTTGTCCCAGCGATACACGGATTTCTTCCTTAAAAACAGCCGCAATCTGCTCCAGTACTGAATTGATGAAATTGGCACCCATACTATCCACCGTTTCAAAAGATACCCTGATTTGAAAGTATCCGGGTTCTTCGGTACTTTTATCTATCAATCGGATGGCAGTTATACCACCGCCGCGCGATTTCATATTCATCGTCAGGGATTCCGTTGATGCGTAAAATTGAGGGATGAGTGTTTCAAAAGCCCCGGACAATTCAATTGCATCACCTTTCCACATGAAATGGATATGCCCGGATTTGATGGTGGAAACAACTTCTGTGTGAAACCCGCCTCTTTCTGCCCAAAATCTGGCAGCTCTCGACATGGCAGCTACGACACTGCTCTCCTCCGTGGCCAAAGGTATACAATACCATTTTCCATCCATCAACATGTTCGGAACTACACCTAAGGGCAAATAATAATTGCCGATGGCATTTTCGATAAACTCATCATGCAGTTTCTGAACAGTAGGGTCTGAATGGGCGTAGCTCTTAATGAGTTTGAGATGTTTTTCAGGTTCTTCGGAATAGTTGCTGATTACCCAATCTATCCGCTCTTCCTTATTGAATTTTGAAAATCCTTTGATCGACGCGTTCATGAAAAAAACTTGGGATTGATATGTAGGTATGATTGGGCGATTTTTAATCCATTGATTTCATAATCAGCATATTGTGCTAACTTTTCGTAACTTTCGAGGGCGGGCTTTAACAAAGCGCTGGCCTGACCATAGACGGATGGCGCCTGAAGAAGGTTCATATGAAAAAATCCGTCTAAGAAACCTTTTATTCCCCCGGAAATAATGAACTTACTGCACTGTAAATCTTTTTCACGGTTACAAATCTCATTCACATATCGGCACATTTCTGCAGCAGAGTGACCTGTTTGAGTCAGGCCGGTATAATGTTCCAATGCTTCCACATCTGCTCTCAGCAATTCTAACATCGCAAAATTGGTACCCCCGTGTGCACCAAAGTCAATGGCTTCCAATGGTAATTTCATCAGTTCCAACAGACTCAACGGTCCCATGCCTTGTCCCACCTCTTTAACAATAACCGGTTTATCCAAATAATCCAGAACTCTTTTAATGGTGATGAGCGGGCTATGCTGAAAGCGGTCTCCTTCAGGTTGAAGATACTCCTGCATGGGGTTCACATGGATAATAAGACCGTCAGTTTCAGTTTTGTCGATGAGTTCTCGGATCAGATCCTGCTTTCCGGTTTCAAAAAGCTCTTCGATCTGCGCGATCCCCAGATTAGCGAATAATGGAACCTGATCTCCGCATAATGGGCGCATCCTGAAATCATCTAAATGGGTATGATCACTTAATATGATTCTGCAAGACCCAAGTCCCATACCCAGTCCTTTTTCAGCCGCCAAACGTGCTAAATTCCGGTTGATGATGCCCGCACCTTGTGCACCACCGGTCATACTCGAAATCCAAATGGGTGTTTTAAAGGATTTGCCGGCCAGCGTAAAGTCTGTCAGGGGCTTTTCTGAGACATGAGCAGAAAGCAGAGGTTCATATAGAAATCGGGAATCTGTCTGACTCACCTGCGATGCAAAAGCCAGATCAATATGCTCTGCTTTGCGTTCTGAAGTTTTTTCCTGATCCAAAGGCCAAAATTGAGGTGCAAAAATACGCAAAGATGCGCTTAGACCCGGTACTCGAAAACATCGTTCAGGTGTTTGCGGAAAGAGATTACTTCGGGAGGTTTTGAGTAAAACAGACGAAACAGGAAAACTTCGCCCGCCAGAGGATCCGTTTGAAACAAACCGAGATACTCCTTTCGAATGGCTTCGAGTTCCAGAATCATTCTGGGGGTTAGCCCTTCACCTTCGCCATGCACCAGACGCGCCCACAGGAAAATAGCTGCCGACATGGGCTGTACGCCTAATCCGGCTGCATTGGCCTTCATCCATACCCGTTGCAATGCGCTGCCACCTACTATGAAATCTTTTCTGGCATAATGCGGTACGGTCAGCAATGCCATGGCACTGGAAGTTTTTACCATTTTGGTTCCCAGTTTTTCGAAAGCACCGCCACCTCCCCATCGCAAAAGATTTTTTACGACGCTCCAGTTTCTTGCCAGATTGAAACCGGCCATCTCAGTCGCCGTTAACTCAACAGTCCGGATGTCTATACCTACTCTGGTTTTTTCGGCTTCCTCTTTCGACCACTTAATTTCGTGATAAAATTCTTTATGAGATACTTCATGTGTGAGCAACAAACGCTCGCTTACACCTACAATCTTCGACATCTTAAGCATTTGATCGCGATCGTGAATGACGGTTAGCTGAGCTCCGGGAATTTCATTGGCTGCATCGGATAATTGTTGAATAACCTCAATAGGTATTGGTTTTTCATTTCCTAAATATCTGTTCGACATGCGTTTATGCATGAGCGGGTAATAGTTTTGATACCAACTTTCCATCTGAGGGGTTGAATCTTTTTTGGATTCAAATGCAATGAGCGCAACCAATAAAGCGTCTTCCTCAGGCAAAATATGCACACGGGTCTGATAGCCCTGATGCCAGGCCTCGAGCTTTAAATTTTCCAGTGCAGCTCCAAAGCTGATATGTGCGCCGCGGTGCCGGTAATCGAGCCACTGGGTGCTGATGTCAATTTCGTGATACAATCTAAGAATACCCGCATGATATATCCATTTCCAGGGTTGGCTGTTCCCTCCGGATGGAGCCATGCATGCGGCTCTTACCAGAATTTCGGCCATTTCAGGACTGATGTCTAAACCGGGTTCAAATTCGGGAATATTTTCCAGGTGATTGAATGCCAGAGTAGATTTAACTACTTCATAATCATGTGATTGTTGAATCGGTTTCAGGGAAATAGCATCATCATTCACCAAATCTGCGATATCGACAATATACCTTCCGGATGCTTTATACTGCCCTAATAACAATCTTCTGCAGATATCTGCGGTCATTCCACCACCATAGGTTACGGCCGAAGCCAATTGTGGCCAGGTGGTGAGCGATTGAGAAATTTCGAGCATAGACGCCTTCATCCGATCCGACAAACTCTCCAAACCAACAATTTGCATCATGAAAGGCATTTTCTCCTCGTTGGTTACAGCGCGTTTGGCTGCTTCCATGTCCATCCCTTCCAGATATCCATGTAAAATAGGACGTTCAGGCTCCAAATCAAACCGTTCAACATCGACTACTCCGCGTTCGCTGGCTTCCATCAATACCGGAACTCCAAAGTGTTTGGCTCTTTCACGGCATCGAATTTTTATTTCCAATCCATCACTTTCATCAATCAACACATCTAATTTTCCTCCATCCAATATGAAATGATCCAGGTTGTCGACAGTTATTCCTTCAGGTATACAAATTACCTTTAGATATGGGTCTATCTCCGCTATTTCGCGCGCTACGCTCACAGTTTTGTTCAATCCAAGATTGCGTAGAGGTGTCCGGATTCTATTCAAATTGCTCAATTCCAGTATGTCGAAATCGGCAATTCGAAGTTCACCACATATACGTTCCAATGCCAATGTAGTCGCCACACTCTGACCAACACTCAATCCTATAATTCCAACCTTGCGCTTCGCCAGTTCCAGTTGTTCTTCCTGGGTTATTTTGTTTTTATTTCGGTTGGTTCTGACTTCTATAAATTCAGGTTCCGGTAATATATGTACCAGTGTTTTGTTCCAGGGATAAAAACACCAGTTCCCGTAGCGATCCGAATTTAAATGGGCAAAAAAAACATCTACGGCCGCCATGAGTTCATTTCCTTTATAGGTAATGGTTGCGTTGCGGCTTTTGATCAGCTCTGAAACCTGACTCCTGATTTCATCAAAAATGGAAAGTCCTTCGGTCGTTTGTATCAGGGTTTGAAGCTTTTCAAAATCCTCATCCCGCGAGGCATCGAGAAGAACGGGAGTATATACGTCGCTGTGTTTTTGTGCGTGGATAGCTTCAGGCATATCCAAAAATAATAGACAATTCGCTTATTATGATACAATTGACAGAATAATGTCAAATTTTATTTACCATTCCAGGTCAATTTCATAGCCGGTATGACTTCTGACATTGAAAACGCGGCCATCGCGAAACATTAAATACTGAGCCCGGATCCCATTGAGTTCTCCTATGATGTCTGGCGTATTCTCCAGTTTGGCACTTTGAACTCGGGCCGGATATTGAACCACCGGATAATTTATGTGCATGACGGAATTGTCTTTGCTCTCGAATTTTCTCAAATCTTCCGGCAAGTGCGCCAATAACTCCTTTTTGATATCCGAGATTGGCATATGTTCACTGATTTCATTTTTGAGCATTTTTTGCCAATTCGTTTTATCCTTTATGTATGATTTCAGCGCCACCTCTATGAGGCCTGCTGCCTGTCGATATGGAGTTTCAGCCAGAATAATGGCCTCGGTTGCACCCTGATCTATCCAACGGGTGGGTATTTGTCGGGTACGGGTGACACCTACTTTTACATCATTCGTCAATGACAAGTACACCACATGAGGCTGCATATGATGTTCCATTTCCCACTCATAATCTCTGAGAGCAATGCCCTCATGTATTCTGCTGAGTTCAGGCCTGATGATGCTTGGACTGGCTTCAGGCGATGACATAAATGCGTCATAACTCATGCCTTCTCCATATACTTTTTTGATTTTTTTACCCGTAACCACGCAGTGAATGGCACCTGTCCACATGATGCGGACTTCTTTGCCAATGAGTTCATTCATAGAAACTTTGGCTCCGGGTTCCAGATTTTTGTAAAGCGGCAACTGGTAGTAAACCACATCTTCCAGGCTGCTTTCCATTTTTCGTATATTGCCGCTAATCTTCACGCGGACAAAAGTAAGGTTATGAACCAAATAAAAAAGTGGACAGCTATGCTTTCTTTTTACCTGTGTTCCGGACTCTGGATAATACAGGGATGCCAACCATCGAACACGTTTGATTTTCCGGAAACTGTGTTTGAAAAAAGCGGAGGAACGCAATCTGCTGCTTATGAAGAAGGCATTCACTGGTGGAGCAAAATGGCTGAACACCCATCGGTGGATATGGCTGAATTTGGACAAACGGATGCCGGATATCCCTTGCATGTTGTGATGGTAACTACCGCCGGGAAAGATGTCGATCAATTGCCGTTGTTGCTCATTAACAATGCCATACATCCGGGAGAACCGGATGGTGTGGATGCGAGTATGCTGCTGGTTAAAAACTTACTTCAAAACCCATCCCGCCCGCTCGATCGCGTAGTGCTGGCCATCATACCCTATTACAATATAGGAGGAAGTAAATTAAGGGGAAAATTCAGCAGAGCCAATCAAAACGGCCCTTTGGAGTATGGATTCAGAGGCAATGCGGGACATTATGATTTGAACCGGGATTATTTAAAACTCGACAGTCGAAACGCCGCCACCTTTGCCCGGTTGTTGCGCAAACTGGATCCGGATTTGTATATCGAAACACATGTGAGCAACGGAGCCGATTACCGACATAACCTAACCCTGTTGCCGACTTTATCGCAGAAACTGGATACCCCGTTGGGAGACTATTTTCGAAATAAATGGGAAAAGCCCATGTATGCGGTAATGGCGCGGAAACAAGAGCCCATGGTGCCTTATGTGAATGTATTTGAAACAGCACCGGATAGCGGATATGAAGCTTTTCTGGATGGTCCCAGATACTCGACAGGATATGCAGCCTTGTACCAGATTCCGGGTTTTATTACGGAAACGCTGATGTTGCAACCTTATGCTAACCGGGTTAAGGCTACTTTGACTTTTCTTGAAAGCACAGTTGAAAAACTTGCGGTGGAAGGGCAAGCCTTAAAAGACATGAAAGAGAAAGCGCGCCGGCAGATTCAACATACCGATAATATACCCATCGATTGGAGGATTGAAAAAGACCGCTGGGAATGGGTGAATTTCAAAGGTTATGAGGCTGTTTTGAAATACTCAGATATCATGGGAGACAGCCTAATTACTTTTGATAGAAATTCTCCTAAAGGCATGAAAATCAGGTATTTCAACGAAGCTATTCCAACTGTGAAACACAGCATGCCTGAATATTTTATCCTTGAAAACGGATACCATGAGGTGAAGCGCCGATTGAAAATACACGGGGTGGCTTACCGTGAATTGCTTCGCGATACCGTGCTACAGGTAGTAGGTATGCGTATAGAAGGGTTCGAAACTTCAGAACAGCCATATGAAGGGCATTATCCGCATTTTCAGACCACCTGGAGTCCGGTTGAGATGAACATTCAAGTGCCCAGGGGTTCGTGGATGATATCAAGTAAGCAAAGATGCAGAAGGCTACTGGCAGAGGTGTTTTT
>CAZTGZ010000013.1:0-21236 GCA_964613385.1 uncultured Chitinophagaceae bacterium | reverse complement strand
TTTTCCGGATGGACCGGATTCCTATTTCAACTGGAATTTTTTTGATACGAGATTGCAACAGAAAGAGTGGTACAGCACGTATGTTTTTGAGCCTAAAGCCAAAGAACTACTGAAAGATGAAACATTGAAACAGAAGTTTGAAGACAAATTAAAATCGGATTCAGCTTTTGCGGCCAATCCCGGGGAACGCCTGTTGTTTGTTTACCGGAATTCACCCTACTATGAGTGGCAGCATCGTGTATTACCCGTTTATTTGTCGGACTTTAGATGAAAATTCCTGCGTAGATAGAACAGTCCAACAGCCAACAATCCGAGTATAAAGAATACGATGGCTATTGGACGCAATCAGTCATTGAAAAAGAATTCTCCGGTCATCCAGATGGCGTTGGCACTTATCCAGAAACAGATGGCCAGATTATGCATAAAATCAGCATAGGAAGATTTGGATGCAACGGTAATATAAATTGCTACTGCCAGGGTTGGCAGGATCATGAGCATACCGGGCCATTTTAGATCGAGTACCCAACAGGTGTCTTTGATGAGCCAAAGGAGAATATGAAGATTTTCTGTTTTTCTTAAGTGAAAGTCCATGTATAGTTTATTAAATGTGTGTTTTGCAATAATCAATTATAAAAAACACAATCATGAGCTCAGAAATAATGATGTTGTAAGGATTTCAAAAATAGAAATTCAGTTTTCATTTACCTGTTGATGGATTAAAATCTTAACAACATAATAATACTTTGCATGTATATTGCTGCTCAAATAAACACAAACCCAACCCTGTGAAAATATGATTAAAGGCAACGAAATAAGCATCAAATTTTATGGGAGACTTTGGAAGTTTCTGCTAGTTTTCTTGTGGATGAGTCCTGGCGCGCATGCTCAACTCAAAGGACTTTACATCGGTTATCAGGCGGCTGTGATACCGGGAGGGATGAACAATTTGCGCTCTTTGGTCGGGTCGGAAGAATTGGAGTACAGCAGCCTGGAAAAGGATATGAAGTACCGCAATTTTTTGCATGGCCTGAGTGTTGGATGGTCTATCCGGGGCCATAACCCATTGTTCACCTATGGAGATAACCGTCACCCGTTTATGGAATTGAATTGGAATAATCTGCACAACAGTTTTACCTCCATAGGAACAGGAATGGACTCAGTTCAAACAACCTCCCGCTATCATGTCAGGTTCAATGGGATGGGCGTTTTGTTCGGATTTCCGGTTAACGATCATTGGGTTTTTAAAGCAGGTTTTGCGGGAGCCAATTTTGCCATCCGTTACAAGAAAGCGCATTCCGATAAATTTGATCAGGCTAAATATCAGGATATTACAGACCCGGAGGGTTTCCCGGTTCCTTACCTGCATTTTGGGCTCGATATGCCCGTTTCCTCCCGCTTGTACATGAGAACGTATTTAAACCTCACCTTTGATATTGCCAAGGAAAACGGTTTGTACTATAATGTGCATCAATTGGGCATTCAAATGGTTGTTCCACTTAAAAATCAAACATTATGAAAAGGATAGCGATGGTTGTTTTCTTGTTGAGTGTGTCACTTGGGGCCTTTTCTCAACGTGTATCGTATTATGCATTTGGTCGTGCACAAGCATCCTATATGCTGGAGAGTGAAGTAGAAAAGATGATAGGATTTTACAATCAGAGAAGTGGAACCGATGTAAATGTTCCCAAGTTGGGGGCAGGATATAAATTTGGTGGAGGCATTATTATGATGAATTGCATCATGGGGATGTCGCAGCACGAGCACTTTATGAGTTCGAAAATTAAGATGGATGAAGTGAAGCAAGGTTACCGACATTATGAGATCCGGCATCGCTCCCGGAATGGAGTGGTGGGTTATTCGCGCAAGAAGGAAAACGTGGAGCATCAGTTCATTTTTGATATGGGAATAGGCCGAAGTATCATTAAAACAGGTCTGGTAAATAAAGATGGATTTGTGAGTTATGGAACGGAATCACTCACCAATGGATCGTATTGGGCACGTTCTTTTCAATATGGCCTGGAATACAATTATTTAAAGAACTGGAGAAAGAACCTGAATTTTTCTTTAGGAGGATCCGTGCATGTATCCAAGCCCCTGTTTTTAGGCAAATATGAAGATCAGATGGATTATAAAAGAGCGAGTTCCTATTATGTGCTTTACAAGGATGAACCTTATGGAAATGTTGAAAATTTGCCTTCACTGGTGACGAATAAGTATGCCTTTGTTTCGGTTTTTTTCGGGATACAGTACCAATTTAATACGGAGTTATGAGCAGAGTACACACTTTATGGATATTGGCCTTAACGGTGATTTTGGGCTCATGTTCCGATGAGCGGATTAAACTGGAGAAGGGTGCTGGATTTTACAAGATCACAAAAAAGGAGGTGATTAAATTTGACAGTCTGGGTCAGGAAATCAGTAAAGTTTCGGTGAATGATTTCGGGCATCTGAGTTTGTTGGCCAAATCCGGTGGTGGGTCGAATGGAAGCTGGGTTTTTATGGACAGAACGGAAACGTATGGCCCTGATTTAGAGGTAGGTTTGGGTTGGCAGGTGGGTCCTTCGGATGAGAATCGTTTTGTGATGGGCAAGGTATTTACCTTAGAAGACTGGGGTAAAAAGAACATACGGCTCACTTATATTTTCAATTCAAGCACCGGAGACCGGGAAGTGTTTCATTTGAGCAGAAAATAGAGGACTATGATTTTATATTGAACATTAAACTAAATCACATCATTGTCGGATAGATGAAACGTATTTGCATATTAATACTCACGATCTATTGTTCATTTCTCATCGGAAATTTAAACGCACAAACGATTTGGACAGGTCCGACTATGACTTTTTCCAAAGAAAACAGTGCTGATTGGACGATAGAAACCAATCAGGATAGAATAACTAAAAATGTATGGCTTACACGGGCTAATTCGCAGGGAATTTTTAATATAGCCATTGAAGAAAACTATGTCAATTCATCAAGTCCGGCAGTTACAGAATGGGCTTATGGAACTACCGCCAGTATTGAAAGCCTGGTGTTCAAAAAGTGGGAGGATTTGTGCGGAAGTCAGCCATTAAATCTGGTCAATCAGGATTTGGTGGTCCATTTAATCACAGATGATATTTATATAGATATTAAATTTACTTTTTGGCAACATGGAGGGGGAGGCGGAGGATTTACCTATAAGCGTTCGACGAATCAGTTTCTGAGCACCCGGGTGTTTGAGACGGGAACTTCAGTTAAATTATGGCCAAATCCTTCAAGTGCAATGATGAAAGTTTCAGGTTTGACAGAAGATCAAAAATACACCATTTACAACATGATGGGTTCGACGATTCTATGTGGGCTCATATCCAATAATGAACCAATTGACATCAGGAATTTAGATAAAGGTTTGTTTTTCTTGAAATTTGAAAATGGAATGACCTTCAAATTCCTGAAAGAATAATATGGTTTGTTGATTAGTTCGTTGGAATTTCCGTAATATTATTTTATGCTGAAGACCTATGGTTGGGCTTGTCTAAATAGAATGGATTGAATGTTTTGTGATCGAAATTATTTGAGCTTCTCTTGAAAAAGAGGTAATTTCAATCATGTGAATGGAAATGACCATCTCAACGGCAGTTAAAGGCAAATCAATGGATAGATACCCATTAATTTATATGCAAATGCTTTGTAAGACAGTACTGAATTTTATCGTGTTCGTTTTGATGATATGTTGCCAGGCACAAAATGTAATTCCGGTCGGAACACCTTCAGACTCTTCCTTCTTTGGAGATTCTGCCACAAATCTTGGAACGAATATCGGCTGCATATTTCAGGATAAGAGCGGTCATTTTTGGTACGCTTGCAATGGAGATGGGGTTTATAGATACGACGGAAAAAAGCTGGTTCATTTGACCGAAGAACACGGCTTGTTGAGCAATTATGTTCTGAAAATTGAGCAAGATGTGAATGATATTTTATGGTTTACTACAAGAGATGGCGTTTGCAGTTTTAACGGAGTTTCCTTTACGGATTATACAGGTATTATCGAAAATGCAACATTCGGAAAATTTACCCCAAAAGAAGGCTGCCTTATCTTTGGGACGCAACTTGGATTATGTCATTATGACGGTAAAACATTTACCAGATTCACTATCCATCCTGATACATGCAGACCGTCTGCCTACGATAGGAAAAGACCTTACAGTGTATATTCCACTTTGTTGGATCGCTCTGGGACAATCTGGTTTGGTACACAAGAAAAGGGAGTTTGTAGTTTTGATGGGCATACGCTAAAGTATTACGCAACGGATGGTTTGGATAAGGCAGCTGTGAGAGCACTTTTTCAGGACCGATCTGGTCAAATTTGGGCCGGTAATAACGGAGCCGGACTGTTTAAGTTCAATGGAAGCGACTTCATCAATTTTACCGAAACGAAAGGATTGTCAAATCCGGATTTTTTAAAGAAACTGCCCGGAAAAGAAGGAACTTTAGCCAGACCCTGGACCATAAACGAAGACGTAAACGGCCATTTATGGTTTGGAACCATGGATGCCGGTGTATGGAAGTATGATGGCTCGAATCTGACGAATTATTCCCTGAAAGACGGGCTCCCTGGACTTGCCATTTGGACAATTTTCAAAGATCATAACGGTGAGCTCTGGTTTGTAGTTGACGGTGTAGCTTTATATCAATTTAATGGTGAGTCATTTGTGAAGTATAATTTTCATTTATCGGATTGAATATCTTATTAAACCTGCGAAGCTTTATTGAATTGGTTCTTTGATCACAATATGTGTTTAGGATGAAGTTTCGTATGGTGAACATGATCCATCGACTGTTGTTTCCTTCAGGCAGAACTGGAATTAAGTAAGATGAATATTGCGGGTTCTCACGTATCACGAAGGAATCCATAGAACATATCTACGAATTAATCGAATAATAACTACAAATGTAGTTTATATCAAAATAAATAACCATATTTGTAGTAAATATAAGGGTAATGAGTCAATATCATTTAGGCGAATTTGAAGAAATTGTTCTGCTCACAGTGGCTATCCTTGACGGAAAAGCTTATGGGATAAGTATCATAGATGAGATTCAAAGCAGAATACAAAGAAATGTGAGTTTAGGGGCTCTCCAAACAGTGTTAAAAAGACTGGAAGAAAAGGGACTATTGAAATCAGAATTTGGTGAGGCAACCAAGGTTAGAGGCGGCAAAAGAAAGAGATTTTATAAAATTACTTCAACAGGTAAGCAGATATTAAGAGATAACAAAGAGCAAAGAGTTTCACTTTTTAATGCTATTCCACAAATCGAATTAAAGTTTTCATAATGACAGCCAATGAAAACAAACCTCCAAGATTTTTTCTGAACCTTTTCAGATGGTTCTGTCATCCAGATTTTCAAGAGGAAATTGAAGGAGATTTGTTGGAGAGATTCAATAATGATTCGGAGAAATTCGGTAGACGAAATGCAAAGTGGATATTTATCAAAGAGGTAATGCTACTGTTCAGACCTGCTTTGATCGGAAATATCACTCAGTTAACAAATCTAAAATCAATAAATATGTTACAAAAAAATAAGAGACTCAGATTTATCATGGCAACAGCCATTGGTATATTATTTATTCCTTTAATTGCCATGCAGTTTAGTGAAGAAGTTGATTGGGGTGTGCTGGATTTCGTAATAATGGGCCTCATGTTATTTATTGTGGGATTGCTATTTGAACTTGTCTTAAGAAAGGTGAAATCCATGACGAATAGAATTGTTTTATTTGGCGCTATTCTGGCTGTTTTCTTTCTTATTTGGGCAGAGCTGGCTGTAGGTATATTTGGTACAATCTTCGCAGGAAATTGATTCGCATAGATGTGTGTTGGTTTAATTGATAGTTTCGGAACTCGAATACGGTAAAATTAATTTCCGACTAGACCACTGAGCGTAAATTTCAGCAGAAAACTACGAACCAAAAATTGCTACAACAGACTCAACGGTTGTTTTCAAATGTCTCACCCCCCGCCAAATGAGGTATATGCTTTTGAAAAAGCTGCATGATTTCAACCGGATTGGAATCCGTGAAAGTGAATGACAAGCACAATGGACTTTGAAACAAACGGTCATTCCAGCGCAGGATACTTTGGTAAGCCATTGGTTGAGACTGCATCCAGTGGGCCGGATCTTTTACATAAACCACCACGCGCTCACTTCGCTGAAAACGGATAATGGCGGCACCCGTGATTTCCCTATACTCAGTTTCTGTGTCAAATCCGGGGAAATGCTGAATGGACAGAGAATTTTCGTGGAATTGTATGGCCGGGAATTGGCTGCTATGATAGAATTTAATGAGCAAACCCAACAATAAAATAATGGGCAATAACCCCAGAATACCGACCAGCGCCATGGGTTCGGCAGGCAGGGTCATTCCATAGATACAAAGAGTCAGGCAAATGCAACCCAATAAAAAAAACAATAGAAGGGTGTATAGGATTTTTCTTCTGTTGAAATAGATTTTCAAAGATTCCTCAAAAAACGATGTGAAAAAGTTGTTCCAGATCCGGCTGGCAGGTTTGTGTCGGAATCAGGTAAGTTTTTTCCGTGGGCTTGCCGGAAGCATACCAGGTTGCCGTTACAGGAAAACAGAATTTTCGGTCTCGGATGGTGAGTTTGTCTTGATTGTCCATTACCCGGTTAAATGCCCGGATACCTTCTACTAATACCGACTGCATTTGTCCGTGGTACATAGTGGTACTAAAAGCACCCGGTTTGTGTTTATGGCTCAAAGAAATAACCACAGAATCGCCGGATGACCAGGAAGAGGGCGGTGTAATTTCGAATTTTCCCTTGGCGATATTTCCGTCGCGGAGCAAATCGGCAACGGTATTGTTCCAGGAGTTGATGATGTTGTGTATTCCGAAAACACCACTGGCCAGAATCACTTCTTCGCCATCTTTGTCTTTCATAATCAGACTCATCGGCACAGAATCGAATGTATAACGATACACAAAATATCCATCTGCATCGGTCGTTGTGTTTCCAATTAATTTCGCAGGTAACGTGTCACCGGGACCCAGGATTCTCGTGTTTTCCCAGATACTCAGCACCACACCGGAAACCGGTTCAGGATGTTCACAATCTACTAGCAGTCTTCCGCTAAAATTAACTCCGGGCGCCGGTTCCGGATCTTTGCAGTTTTGCAGGAGCAAGGAAAAAGTACAAAGAGCCATCAATATGCCTGAAAGTTTCATCATGTCGCAGTTATGGCAAAGATAGTTATAAATATAGAAATCAAATATTCAGCAAATAAGGCTGCATGAGTTCCACGTATTCCTGGCTGTAAATCTGCCCGTTATATATGCAAAGGATCTCTTTTCTGCGGGGCTGCATTTTCCGGCCAAAGGAGATCACGCTTCGGACCATAGGTTTGGATGGATTATGCTGGATATCCATGATGTAAAAAGGATGTAAATGCGCATAAAATGCACATTCGATGCAATAGGCCTTCAGGTCGTAGGGAATCACCAGATTTACAATGAGTTGAGGGCTTCCGATTTCGCTCATTTTAGCAAATAACTCACGGATGTTGAAGTCTACATTATGACGAGCGGCTGATTTCCGGGGATCAGGCGACAACAGGTTGTTTTGAAAGTAAGGCGGGTTGCAGACCACTGCATCTATTGGCATCACCGGAATAAAGTCCTGAAATCGGGATGTGTATGCCCGCAATCGCCCGGAAAAAGGGACAGAACGGATATTCTGTCTGGTCTCCGCTATGCTGAGGGTATCAGAATCGATGAGATGAACTGTTGCCTCCGGAAATCTTTGAGCCATCATGCATCCAATGATACCGCAGCCGCAGCCTACATCGAGTATTTGGGTGCCGGAATTTCGCGCCAATGCCCCCAGAAGCAAGGCGTCGGTTCCAATTTTCTGGCTTGAATTTCCGTGCTGTAATTGAAATCCTTTGAGACTGAATATTTCCAACATAAGGCTGTTATTCAACAGGTTAAAGGAAGAACCTATTCAGGTGATTGAAGCGAGACATGGATATTAAATACAATGGAAATGGAAGATACTTAGGGTCGTTGAATATCTTTAAGTATGAGAACTTTTGTAGCGGGGAGCGGGATCGAACCGCCGACCTTAGGGTTATGAATCCTACGCTCTAACCATCTGAGCTACCCCGCCTTTTGTTAAAATGGCTGCAAAGATAAGATTATTATTGCCGATTGTCAACCAAAATGATGAAAGAAGCAGTTCGTCATGCGGCGGATGTTATTTGTTTGCTGATCTCATGGGACCACTACCATTCTTTTGATTCAAAATTGAACAAGGCATTTATGCGTGGTTAAAGCAAAAAATTGAATTCAAATGATTTGAGGTTCGTTCTGAGATTATTATCATAGGAATGGGCACCGGATTTATTCGGTAACCCATCAACTCAACGACAATATTTTATAATTTTGAATATTCAAAAGCTCATAGCCTGCATATTGATTCTTACCCTGGTGGCGCCACCTGTCTTGTACAAGGCGGGGTTTGACCATGCCAGGCGGCTGGCTAAAAAAGAAGCCAGGTCCAAATTTCTTTCAGGTGTATCTAATAGAGAATTCATTCAGCTTCAGATAACCCGGGAATCTGAGAGGGAATTGGAGTGGAAACATAGCAAGGAGTTCAGATTCAGGGGCCATATGTATGATATCATCAGCGTACAATCGAATTCATCCGGAACGGTTTATACTGTTTGGCCGGATGCCAAGGAAAGTACCCTCTACCGAAAGTTCCAGAGCTTTCTGAACGATTTTGCCGGTGGACAACCACTCGAAAAGGGAAAAAGTCTGCTCATCCAAAATCTCCTGAAAGCCTGTTATGAGGTCATACCATTTTTAAGCTGTCCGGCACATGAAAATCAATTACCGGATAGATGGTCAGCCTATCTTCAAAAACGCATAGCGATGGTGTTTTTGCGTGTTTCCCTTCAGCCACCGGAATAAATAAACTTATGAGCAAGCTGAATTTGACAATTCAGAATCTTTATTTAATAGTTTATTTAATTCAATATAAAATTATGAAAAAATATTTATACATGGCATGGTTATGCCTGGGTGGTTCTGTTATGGCTCAGGAAATCTGGGTGAAGGATTCCATCACCGGAAAACCTGTCTCCAATGTTATGCTCTCTGACAAGTTATCCAAAAAGGTATCATATACCGACGACGCGGGAAAAGCGTATTTGCCGCCGGAGACCAAGGGTGATGTAGAGATTTTCGCCATTGGATATTACAGAAAATCCATCCGCCAGGAAGATTTACAGCAATTGGGTTTTCAAATTCTGTTGTCTCCAAAGCCCTGGGATTTGGGTGAGCATACGGTTTCAGCAACGCGGTGGTTGCAGCCCAGAAATTCCAGTTCCATCCATTTAAATAAAATGCGTTCGGAACAAATTTCGTTTTACCAACCTCAAACTGCGGCTGATTTACTTTCTTTAACAGGTGAAGTTTTTATCCAAAAAAGTCAGCAAGGTGGTGGTAGTCCCATGATCAGAGGTTTTGCTACCAACAGGCTTTTGTATTCGGTGGATGGAGTGAGAATGAACAATGCCATATTTCGGGCGGGGAATTTGCAGCAGGTTATTTCTTTGGATCCTTTTTCTATCCAAAGTTCTGAGGTTCTATTTGGTCCAGGCTCCGTAATGTATGGCAGCGACGCCATCGGTGGGGTAATGTACTTCTCAACCCTGGATCCCCAACCCGGTGTGCGAAAGGGTAGCGCAACCATGAGGATGAGCAGTGCCAACGAAGAACAGACCGCGCATATACACCTGAATTTCGGTGGTAAAGACTGGGCTTCACTTACCAGCTTGACATATTCCAATTACGGCGATCTGAGAATGGGCTCGCATGGTCCGGAGGATTATTTAAGGCCATGGTATGTTATGCGGATGGACAGTGCTGACAGAGTGGTAACCAATGATGATGCCAGGGTACAACGACCTTCGGGATATGACCAGATGAACCTGATGCAGAAGGTACTCTATCAGGGCAAAAGAGGCTGGAAATGGCAACTGAACTACCATTTGTCGGAAACATCACCCTATGCGAGATATGACAGATTGATTGAATGGAACAATGGAAATCCGAGATCGGCGGTTTGGAATTACGGACCTCAAATCTGGCGTATGGGGCATTTAACCGTTGAAAGTGGGAAGGGAAATGCCTGGTATGATCGGATGAGGATTTCGTTGTCGAATCAGCATTTTGAAGAAAGCAGGATAGACCGGAATTTTAGTGGTGGCCAACGCTACAGACTCCGGGAGCAAAAGGAGGTGGTGGAAGCCTATGCGCTGAATGTGGATTGGAATTTGAGAAGAGGAAAACACAAATATGGATATGGTTTGGAGGCGGTGTTGAATGAGGTGTTTTCAGATGGGAAAGCTGTCAACATTCAAACCGGGGCTGACATTCCCGTTCCTGATCGCTATCCGCAATCCGCCTGGTACAGCTACGCCGTTTATGGCTCAGATCATTATCAATTGAATTCCAAATGGTCGCTGGAGGCAGGGGTGAGATATTCTTACTACGGGCTGATGGCAGATTTTAGTGAGAATAAGGACTTTTTTCCCTTTGATTATGCGAAGGTGGAAGTTCAGAAAGGAGCATTGACGGGCAATATTGGAGCTGTTTGCCGACCTACTGAAACCTGGGTAATTTCAACGCATTTCTCGACCGGATTCAGGGCTCCCAATGTTGATGATATGGGGAAATTCTTCGATTTTCAACCGGGTGAAGTCATTTTGCCCAATCCGGATTTAAAAGCTGAATTTGCCATGAATGGCGAGCTAAATATCTCCAGATCTTTCAGCCAGATCCTCCGTATCGACATCAATGCCTACTATACCCGTTTAAATCAGGGAATGGTGCGCAGGCCCTATAGCGTTAACGGCCAGGATAGTATAGTGTACGATGGACAGATGAGCAGAATTTACGCCATTCAGAACTCTTCGTATACCAAGGTGATGGGCGGAAATATTAATGCGGAGTGCAAATTGAAGTCCGGATTTTCGCTGAGCACCAGATACAGCATCCAAAAAGGTACTGAAATTATGGACGACGGAAGTGAAAGTGCGGCCAGACATGCAGCACCGGCATTTGGTATGAGTACATTGAGGTGGAAAAACAAAAATCTTGAATGGCAGCTGTATTCTATTTACGTAGCGGAGGTCAGCTTTGACAACCTGAATGTTGAGGAAAGAAGCAAAACCACCATCTATGCTTCGGATAAAAACGGAAATCCATATGCGCCTTCATGGATGACCCTGAATGTTAAAATGTCTTACAGTGCCGGCGAATATTTGATTGTTTCCGGTGGTGTTGAAAATTTAACCGACAGAAGGTACAAACCTTACAGTTCCGGAATTGCTGCGGCAGGAAGAAATTTTATGCTCGCAATAAGCACCCAATTCTGATTTTGAACATTCCGGCCGGGTTCATTACATCCGGCCGGATTTTATTTTTCTCCGTAAATCAGTTCACCTTTGGTAAGCCATGACAATCCAAAAGCCGCGAGAGCAGTCCATTCTAGCCAAAAAGTGCTGTTCGGAATCCAGTTGAAATGTCCGACTACGGGAATCAAAATAATGGCTGAAACGATGATGATGCCACAGACTCTGAAAATACGGTTACGCATGAGTTTTCTTTCGGTGGGATGGGGTGATGATTTAGTGAATCGAAAATAGGAGAGGTAGGCGAGCAGGATAAAAAAGAGTGCAGCAAAAACATAGTGTGCGGTTTCGCGGGCCGGATTAACGGTTACTTCCCGAATGCTGCAAAATAGATCTTCATTGCGCGAAGTGGGCAGCAACGCTACCATTATGGCACATACACCTGAACCATTGGTGATGATGTTGTCGATGAGATCGTAGCCGCGGTAGCTGATCAGAAAGAGTGCAATGGCAACCAGCAATCCGACAAACAAATCGCCTGAAGCCGTATAGTAATAGTGTGAAATGGAGTCCTGAATGGTTTGGCAATCGTGAAACAGGAATGTTCCGGCCAGGAGTATTACCGGAAAAAAGAATCCCAACAGTCCAATGGCTCTTCGGATTCCCATAAAGGTGAGTATTCGTGGGTCGGTGCCTGACATAGTCTATTTGCTTTTTTGTTCTATTTTTTTGGCAAAATCTTCTCCGATTTTCCGTCCCCATTCCTGGCCAATGACCATAGATTCTTTCATAATCATCGGACTGGTTTGGGCAAATTTCTTTCCTACCGGTGAGTTGTAAAAGGCAATCATTTCTTTCAGATCTGCTTCCGTGAAATATTTCTTATAAACTGGCACCAGCATTTCGGTGAGATCGTTCAAGGATGTTTTTAAAAACTCCTTTTCCAGATTGTCCCAGTCTTCCGTGCCCATTTCCGGATATTGTTCTTTAAACATGGTGATCATTTGGTTGATGACAACCTTGTAGGCTTCTTCGGTACCGGTTGCCTCAAACATTTGTTTGAGTGTTTGCCGGTAGGAGTTTTCGGATTGAGCGAAACCGTAGGTCAGGAGGAAAACAAGGGATGCGGATAGAAGTATTTTTCGTAACATAAAGGTGTTTGGATATGGATATTGAAGTAAAAGTATGCATAAGTGTGCATTTAAGCAATTCAGATACAGAAAATGCAGATTTCTTAGATCTACATTCTAATTTCTAAATTTTTTTCTGCGAATCAAACCAAACCGGTTAGGTGTCTTTGAATGGATTGAAAAATCTTAATAAACATAGAATTCATCCTCCCATGGGCAATCTTATCTTCGATGGATTTGAAAAATTAACGCAGATGAAAAATGGAGCTTAAATTTTTGTCCAATTTTTTGTTTCAGGCTCAAATCGAAAACGCTTATTTCTTATGGCAATTCAGCCTCACTTGAACGATCTATAGGATGTTCAGATTTAGACTGTTTGAAATGATTAATTTTATTTCTGATGTATTTGAAAAGATAGGGTATTCCTATAATGCACCCAAATATCAGGATAATAATGCCAAAAAGATAATAAGCATCACTGCTAGAAGGGGTACCGCCATATGATAGATTTAGACAGCACATAAAAATCAACAGAAATTTTGTTTTCATGAGTATTGCTTTTCGTAAAAAATATTTTGTTTGGATAAGGATATAGAAGTAAAAGTAAGTATTAGTATGCATTTAAGCAAATGAGAAATAGAAAATGCAGATTTCTTAGATCTACATTCTAATTTCTAATTTCTAATTTCTTCAAGGGATATTTGATGAGTGAAGAATATCTTCTACCAGGTCATTTCGAAGCAACAACTGTCCTCTACATGTGTATAAGGACCATAATTCGGAATTTGTTTAAATCCAAATTTGCGATAGAGTGCCTGGGCGTCTGACATACTTTTTCCGGTTTCCAGTATGAAACGCTTATAACCCAATTCATTTGCCCATGATTGCAATTCCGTGAGAATGGCGAATGCGATGCCTTGCTTGCGTTTGTCCGGTGGAACAAACATTCTTTTGATTTCCATAGTGTTTGCATCTATTTTTTTTAAAGCCCCACATCCGACCGGGATTTGTTCCTGATAGGCAATCACAACCTGCGGAACAAGATTTGAAACGTTGTATTGCTTATAAAAGCCATCCTGTTGGCCATTGATAATAGTCAAGTATGCGTCCAGTTGCATAATTAATAATTGAAAATCCGGATGATCAGAATGGGATCTTAAGAATTGCAGTGTAGATGTAGATGTCATGCCGGCAAAGAAATATGGGATTTAAAGCCGCAAATTAGGGATATAAGACGAATCTCACGAACTATTCCTATATAGGCGAATTCCCAATGGGGATTTCGATACTTTGTTTCGGAATGGTATTTACGTAAGAATTGGCTACTCTGTGATAAATGTCTTTCCCTAATTTCTACATTCTAATGTCTAATTTCTAATTTTATGTAACCCGACCCGCGAGGGGAACGCCCAGAACAACAAAGAAACTACTATACGGGTTTTGAAGCAAACAATCGAATAACGGAACCCAAACCCTGATGGAAGCTGCCTTCAGCCAATGTGATTTCTGTTTCTGTGCACTCGTGAAATTGCAGCTCTCCAAAATCTTCCTGTATGATTTCGAGGGAATAGAGCATGTTTTCTTCGCGCGGACCCCCGCTTTTTTCGCCCCTGGCTTGATAAGCCAATTGCTTTTTGCTGAAAGCTTCGAGGATTAGCACACCGCCGGGCTTCAGGCCACGTAAGAGTTGCTGATGAAAGTGGAAACGCTGTTGTGCCTGGAAGTGCGCATAAATAAGCGCTATGGCATCGTAAGCATGGGGTGTGACTGTTATGGTATCCGGACTACCCAGCTGATAATGTATGCTTACGCCTTTTTGAGCCGCGAGTTGCAGGGCTTTTTGGCGGCCTTGCTCACTCAGATCGAAGGCATGTGAATTCCAGCCCAGTTCTGCAGCGAAAACGGAATTTCTACCTTCGCCATCGGCCGGAAACATAATGCTTCCGGGGTTGAGGCTGCTCAGTTTTTCTTTTAAATATTCGTTTGGATGCAAGCCATAGGCATATTCTGACGCCGCATATCGTTGATTCCAGAAATCTGCTGTGGGGTTCATTTTTTGATATAGGACAATAGTTGGTTTCGCATTTGAAATGCTATAAAAACAGAGCAAAGAAATACGACACAGGCTAGGGAGAATAACAGACCTCCATCATTGCCAACCACGCCCAAAACAAGCAAGTGCGAACCGATGGCGCCGGACATAACACCGGCGGTAAGTAAGGCGCCCCAATGCGTAAAGGCCGGTACAATGAGCAAAATACCCGCTATGAGTTCGGCCAGACCCGTGAGCCAACGCCCCCAGGGTTCTACGCCCAGTTTGGTGAAAAGATCTACGGATTCAGGATGTGCACTGAATTTAAAGTACAGGGTTTGAAATAAAATGATGGCGGCGATCCAGGCAGGAATTCGGATGGACCAGGGTTGCTTTGTTTTCATGGCTATGTGTTTGTTAGGGATGTATTAGTCTTTTCATTTGAATGATTTGGTCGCCTTCCTGAATTTGATCCACTATTTCCATGCCCTGATAAACATATCCCAGTATGGTATAGTTGCCCTCGAGATTTGGGGTGGGGACATGGGAAATGAAGAATTGAACACCTTCGGTGTCGGGTCCGGCGCTGGCCAATCCTACTGTTCCACGGGTGTATTTGAGGTAATTGCTCACTTCGGTTCTTTGACTCCAATTGAGTGCACCCCAGCCGTCGCCCCGGGGACAGCCCCCCTGAATCACAAAATCTGATACAACCCGATGGAAATACTTGCCATTGTAAAATCCGGAATCGACCAATTTACAGATGTTTGACACGGATGCAGGTGCCTTGAGGGTATACCATTGCATGTAAATACTTCCCTTATTGGTGATGAGTTGTATGAACAAGGTGTCGGGTAGGTTTTGTATGTGTTTCCAATCAGGTGGGTGGTTGTATAAGGGCGGCTTCTTGACATACGAAGTTTGTTGTAAAATGGACAAAGCCAGGTCGAGGTCTCTTTGTGTTTCTGTATCACGGGGTAGAAGCAGTTTTCTTCGGGCTTGCTGCAGCTCCGGGATTAGTGTTTTAGCCCTGGAAGTTTGCACTTTTGAACTGTCAATTAAGGCGAGGGCAGCCAAACTTTGTAAGGCCATGTCACCGGAAAGCAGGAAGCGCTGCAAGGTTTGCAGATAAGCCTCCGGTTTTGCGAATTTCGCGGCATATCGGGTGTACATATCGGCGGCATGACTGCGAATACAAGCCGGGTGTTGCAATTGGGTGTATTCCAACCATATAGCTATGGATTGGGGATCTTCCGGATGAAGGTTTTTTAGTAGTATGGCGATTTGGTAGGGGTTTTGGATTTGCGTCGACTTGGTTCGAAATGTTTCTGCTGAAATGAATTGCGGGGCCTTGTTGGCTTGCAGTATCCTTTTGGCCATTCGCTGAACTTCGGCCTGTTTGGATTGTGTTAATGGGGAGAGCAATGCCGTGTCGGCAGGGAATCCAGCTCTATGCCAGGCGTATAAAGCGGTGGCTGCCGCAGGAGTCTGAAGACATTCCCGCAGAAATGGCAGAAATTCCGGGTCTGTTTGTTTTTTCAGTGCCAGGCGATAAATGGCCATGGCATGAGCTTCTGTCAGCTGATTTTGTTTGGAACCAAAAGTCTTAAGCAGGTGAATCGCTTTTTGACCTCCACATCGTCCGATGGCTTCGAGGATAACAGCCTGAACCGAGCGAACAGGTTCGCTGCGAAGCGCTTCTATTAAGGTTGTTGCTGAAGTGGAATCGGCAGTTTGGCCGATGGCCAGGGCACAGGATTTCCGAACCGCACTGTCTCCATCAGACAGCACAGATACATAAAGCCAGGGAAGGGCAGAAGTGTCCCGAATGCTGGCAAATGCCAGAGCAGCCATTTCTCTGTGTATTGCCTGCTTTGATTTCAGGTAATGAATGAGTGACTTGCTATCACGCAGGTCCTGCAGTTTTAGGATATGCAGGGCGGTTGTATCTGCTGTCAGATCGACATGGTTATTTTTAAGTTTACAAGAAGGACTGATGAAAATCAGGCTAAGAAAGCTCAGGAACCAAAAGTGTCGGCTGAATGCTCTCATCTTGCTGATTACCAAATTTTTATCACCTGATTTTCAGGTTTTTTCATGGCGGAGCCATCGGGGCAGGCGAAAGCTTGATGAAAGGCCGGAACATTGGACAAGGGACCCAGAACACGATATTCACCGGGAGAATGCACATCGGTGATGAGTCTGTTCTTTAATTCGTCTTCATTGATGTTCTGTTTCCATACATTGGCCCAGCCCAAAAAGAACCGTTGTTGCTGTGTAAAACCATCTATCAGCACGGGCTTTTTGCCTTCCAGTTTTTTCATCAGAGCCGCATAGGCCAGCGTTACTCCGCCCAAATCGGCAATGTTCTCACCCATGGTCATTTCGCCATTGATATGCATACCCGGCAGAGGTTCATAATTGCTGTATTGTTCACCAAGTTTTTTGGTGAGTGCCGAAAATGCATTTCTGTCTGATTCTGTCCACCAGTTGTTCAAATTACCTTCACCATCATATTTGCTTCCCTGATCGTCGAAACCATGGGTAAATTCATGTCCGATTACCCCACCGATACCGCCATAATTCATGGCATCGTCGGCCATGAGGCTGAAGAACGGTGGTTGTAAAATTCCGGCCGGAAATACAATTTCGTTCCCGGTGGGATTGTAATAGGCATTCACCGTTTGAGGTGTCATTCCCCATTCTTTTTTGTCCACCGGTTTGCCGAATTTATCTATCATGAGCTGATGCGAAAATTTGCGGATATTGAGGATATTCTGAATATAATTATCCGGACTGATATCCACGGAGGAATAGTCCTTCCAAACTTCCGGATATCCGACTTTGTAAGTAAAAGACGAAAGTTTCGCGAGTGCTTTTTGCTTGGTGGTATCGCCCATCCAGCTTAGATTCATAATACTTTCTTTGTAGGCAGACCGGAGATTCTCAATCATTTCTGAGATATATGCTTTGGCCTGAGGTGGAAAGTATTTTTGAACGAATAATTTTCCCAAAGGTTCACCCAACATGCCATTTACGCTATTCAGGGCGCGTTCGCTGAGGGGTTTCATTTCCCTGGTTCCCCTTAAAACAGTGCTGTAGAAACGGAAATTTTCCTTTTCCATTTCTTCACCGGCAGCTCCGCTGAAATTATTCAACAGATGCCAAAGCATGTAATTTCTGAAAGTTTCATCGGAAGTCTGGGAAAGTATGGTTTCCAATTTCTCAAAGTATGAAGGCTGCGTCACGATTAATTCGGTGGCTGCACCCAATCCGACTGCTTTCATGGAAGCCGCCAACTGCAACATTGGGTAGGCATTGGATGCATCGGATACGCTCACTTTGTTATAAGTTTTTACCGGGTCTCGTTGTTCCGTAATGGACCATTGTGCTTTGGCTATTTCTGTTTCGAATTGCAGGATTTGCTCGCCCGGTGCCAGGGTGAATCCGCTCAGGGCGAAGATTTTCTGGATGTGTTCAACATAGGATTGACGAATTTGTACAAATTTTTCATCGGTTTTCAGATAGTAGTCGCGATTGGGGAGGGACAGGCCGCTTTGAGAAATTCCCACAATATGCTGCGTGCTGTTTTTGCGGTCCCGGGTCACGTAAATACTGAACGGAGAGCTTACACCCATGCGCATCAGATTGGGTAAAAAGGCTATGAGATCTGTTTTGTTGGATTTCTGAATGCTTGCCAGCACAGATTCCAGAGCTTTAAATCCGTTTTTATTTCTGGCTTCCATATTGGAGGCACTCCGATAGAAATCAGCGATGAGCTGTTCGTTGCTTCCTTTCTTGTATTGGCCTTGAAGTACTTCGTCCACAATGGACTGAAGTTTCTTCTCATTTTCTTTGGTCAAAACGTTAAAACTACTCCACCTGGATTCGGTGGGTGGGACGGGGTTAACGGCCATCCAGCCACCATTGGCATAGCGATAAAAATTGTCACATGGCTGCACTTTTGTGTCCATGTTTGCTTTCGTAAAAGTTGCTCCGGTGATTGTCATTTTATGCACTGAACACGCAAGTATGGTTGAAAGGGTGAGTAAGGTGATAAATGTTTTCATAGGTTGATTATTTGCCTTTAAATTCGGCTTTGCGTTTATCGATAAAGGCTTGCATACCTTCTTTTTGGTCTTCAGTGGCAAAAAGCATATAGAAATTCTTTCTTTCAAAGAACAGCGCTTCCTGCAAAGGCATTTCGAATGCTTTTAGCACAGATTCTTTGGCCATTTGCACCGCTATAGGCGATAGTTCTGCAATTTTTCCGGCCATTTTAAGGGCTTCATCCAGATAACATTCTACGGGTACAACTTTGTTGATTAAACCGTGTGCCATCGCTTCACGTGCGTTGATGAATTCACCGGTTAGAACCATTTCCATGGCCTTTGCCTTTCCAACGGCTCTGGGAAGTCTTTGGGTTCCTCCGGCTCCCGGCATAACGCCGATTTTGATTTCAGGTTGTCCGAACTGAGCGGTTTCGCTGGCAATAACCATATCGCACAACATCACCAATTCGCAGCCTCCTCCCAAGGCAAATCCGCTAACGGCCGCGATGATGGGTTTTTTTGTCTTCCGGATTTGATCCCAGGTGCTGAATTGATCGATTTGCAGCATGTCAATGGCGTTTTTCCCGGCCATCTGACGGATGTCTGCTCCTGCAGCAAAGGCACGTTCGTTGCCAGTAATGACGATGGCCCGCACATTGGGGTCTGCATCTAAGGCAGCCAAGGCTTGTTTTAACTCCTGCATTAATTGCAGATTTAAGGCATTCAGTTCTTTGGGGCGGTTCAGCTGAATAAGCGCTACATGCTTTTGGTGTTCGGGCTGAACGAGTATAAATTCGAATTCCATCAGGTGCTTTGTCGTGCAAACATCCATTATTTATTGAAGGATGCCAAAATTCAGCACAAATATTGCCCTGATTTTCGATGAGTTTTTGCGAGCGTCATCGGCTCAATTCATCGGACGAAAAGGCCGTAACTCACTTTTTCTTCTGTATCGAGTAGTTCAGGGACTTGCTGCTTTTTTGCATGATTTTCTGATCTGAAGTGCTCATTTTCTCGTAATCCTTGATTTTTGCGTTATAAGTAGTCATTACTGAATCCTGCTTTTGATATACTTTGTCTTCAGCAATAACCTTGTGATATTTCTTTTTCATGGGCTCATTTGTTAAAATGAGGTTCTGAGCATCGGAATATCTCCTTTGATCTACCAATTGCATGGCTCTGGTTAGAATGTCGTTTGCATAGAAAATGGCGAACTCACGGATAACCAAATCGTTGATAAATTGGTCCAGCAGGGAAGGCTGATCTGTCGGAAGCATTCTGGCCAGGAGACTTTGCTCCTGATGCCCCAATCCGCCAACAGCATCGTCATAAGTTAATGTAGATTTAAATTCCAGGGGATGGTTGATTCCGGGCTGCGTGATAAAAGTTAAGAGGAAAGTTTTTTCTTCTTCAGACGAAACATCTCTGAGCACAGCCACCTGTTTGCCATCCTTCTCCACAATTTCATATCCATACGCTTTGATGACCCGGGTTCCGGTGGGCATTTCTATTTCGATGTTCACATTCTGAGCGACCACATTTAGCAGGCCATTGAGTTCTTTTTTAAATATTTCAGGAATCTCATCCGGATTTTGAATGAAATAGTAATTTCCGGAACCATTTTCAGCAATTCCAAGCATGAGATCTTCATTAAAATCAGCTCCTACACCGAAAGTCGACGTTGAAATACCATCCCGCATATTGGCAGTACTGGCCAGGGCACGAATGCTCATGGGCTCTACGATACCCATATTGGCCAATCCATCCGACATGAGCAAAACACGGTTCAAATATCCTGATTTAAGGTTCTTTTTAACCTGATTGTAACCTTCCATCAGGCCACCGCTCAAATTTGTACTACCCGCGGTTTCAATGGAGGCAATGAGTTTATGGAAATGATCCTTATGTTGCACTTTTTGTGTAGGCGCCAAAACCTGCACACCGTTCTCATAGGTAACTATGCTGAGGTAATCTTCCGTTCCCAGCTGGTCGACCAGAAATTTGGCGGCTTCTTTGGCATATTTAAGCTTGTCACCTGACATACTTCCGCTTCTGTCTATGACCAGACATAGGTTTAGTGGAACTCTGCTCGTAGACGCGGAAACAAATCTTTCGGCTTTTATCCCGGCGAGTATATGATGTGTATCGGCTTGAGTGCTAAGGAAATATTGATTGTCTACATGAAAATTATAATTCAGATAACCGGACCGAATTTGCTCGTTGGGCTGTGGTGAGACGGGGGATTTAGGGTAAAATGATAATAATGAAATGCTTATAACAACAGTCAAAATCAGGAAGGCATATCTCATGGCGATTAAATTTTCTTAATAACGCCGTAGTATATGATAAAGTGTCTTATAGTTATTTTGTATTGTTTATTAAAATAATATAAGGAATTCCCTTGTTGGTCCAACTTTTGAGTAGCCCCTTATCCGGTTTTGGTTGCATACTCAGCGAACCGAGATAGATATCCAAATCGCCGTCCTGATCGTCATCCGAGATATCCATGAGCAACCATCTTCCCAATTTTTCGATAGGCATGGATTGAGAAGCATAGGTATGATTACCTTTATTTTCCAGATAGACGAAGCCGCGTTCAGGAT
>CAZTGZ010000012.1:57771-77132 GCA_964613385.1 uncultured Chitinophagaceae bacterium | reverse complement strand
TTTTTAAAATTAATACTCCAATTTTAAATTGTCTAAAAAAACCAGCCACTTACCTAATGTTGCCTCATTTTTGTTTCGTATACTTGTCATTTTTAGAATTTCAAGATATTCATAGATTCTCGCCCTATAAGAATTTAGCTCTTCTTCGTTATACATGATTTTCGAACCATATGATAATCCAACAGTAATGTAAGTTGGACTTGAATCCTCTTGATTAAGAAAAGCTAGCACCGTCTTTTTATGAGGATATCGTGGTGGTGCCGGGCATGTAAAGTTTTCACTGTATGTGACTTGGATGATTGTGTCAATAGGATTCCCTTTTAAAATTTCTTTAATATGGAGGTCAGCCGAGCCATCATGTATAAATTCCCTTCTAAATTCAATTACTGTGTCTTTTTTTGTTGAGTCGAAATATTTTACACGGATGCCTTTAGTTTTGGGGTTGTCAACCGTCGCAATAACTATGTACTGACTATTTTCAATTAGTTTCTTAAGTGTCTGAGGGTTAATTGGGTATGAAAATACTGTCTGAAAAGTAGAAGCCACTAAAATTATTGTCAATATTCTTTTCATGTTCTACACAGAATTTGGCTAACAATACAATATCTGAAAGATACACCAATTTGTTGAATTTCCGTGAATTCTCATCCCTCAATAATCCTGACTTATTAGAAATTTTGACATAAAAGATAAGATAGAGTTTTGACAACAACCAAGAAACAGGGCGGTGAATTCGATGATGGATGTAGAAACAGGGCTTATTGGCTATATAATAAAAATGCATCGAGTTTCCTTTTCGGGAGACCCCTATGGAATGAAACATTCTTCCCTATGATTCTTTATCGAATGTTGGCATTTGTTATTTCCAATTTCTTCGTTTCCTTAGTCAAAATTGCTTGTACAACATCTAATAATCCTTTGATTGCAGATTCATTATTATAATTATATCTACTTTGATTTCTTGAAAATTCTGCATTTATCTTCACCCAAATTTCATCATCTTTTTTAGGTTCTCTGAAAGCATATTCCTTTATTGACAAATCACGTATTTCATAGGTTATAAAGTAAAAATTTTAATACTTGTAATGATTAATTCCAGTCTCAAACCATGTTGAATCTCGTCTGTCGAATGATTGTGGATATAGAAGATTTGTTGTATCCAGTTTTTTAGCGTTTGCATAAATACAATCAAATGGATTGTTTTTCCATTTCTTTATCATCAAAATGGTTGAACTCCCGCAAACGTTAAATCTTTTTATATAAAACCTGCGGTCATTTTTCCATATCACGTATATATTTTGTGGATTTCCGTTATTTGAATACTCTACACAAGGAGAATTCATTACCAAACATCCTCTGCAGTTTGCTTCAAACACAATGATTGAGTTGCTTGAATCTGTTTGTAGAGAATCAATAAAACTGTTTGACTGAGAATATATCTGAGTCATGTTTATTGATAAAAGAATTAGAAATGTTGCTTTCTTCATTTTCATGTATTCCAGTTACCGATTGTTGGCGTTTTGAAGTACTCAACTATCTATACCGACCAATGGTTGTTTAAAGATAAGAAACTTTCTATTACCTCGTCCGCGCAAATTGAGGGTAGGTCTGTTAACTGGTTTTATTCTACACAATGGTTGAGTCATTGTATTCTTTATTTTTCGTTGATTTGTCCAGATACATTTTCGCCTTGTCAGTGTTACCAAGTTTTAAATGAACCTGTCCGAGATAGAAATTAATCATTTCTGTCTTCGGGTCTATTTTCTCTGCTTGCTCAAAATAACCAAGAGCTTTTTCGAACTCATTAGTCATTAAGTAATACGCACCAAGATTGCGTTGAGAAAATGAATTATCAGGATTCATTTCATAAGAGCTTTTTAAGTCTATAAAGGCATCTTCTAGTTTTCCAAGTTGGAGTTGGCAATAGCCACGATTGTTTATGGGGTAATCCCAGTATGGATCGATTTCTATTGCCTTCGTAAATTGATTGATGGCTTCTTCGTATTTTTTTTGAAGTAATAAGGCGTATCCGAGTTGGTTATATACTCCATTATTTTTAGGATAGATTTCAAGGAGTTTATAACAAGCGTAAATAACAGAATCAAAGTTTTGATTTTTAAAACCGTCATCAATTTGTTTGTTAATTTTATATAGCTCCCGGCTATGCTTAACTTTATCTTTTGTCAGTAATGTGTTGTTAGTCTTTATAAGAAACGCGTAGTCCTTTTGGAATAGGGCATTTGTATTTGCATTTAAATATTTTAAATAATCTGCTGGTTCGTTTTCGGTTATGTAACAGATTAATGCGTTTGAATAACTTATTATTTCGTTGGGTAAATAACCGTTTCGCCCTATCCAGTAAATATCATTCGTAAAGCATGAATTCGCTACAAATATTCCGAATCCAAAAAATATACAAGCTAAGTCCGTTAACGGTTCCATGTCAGGATCATGATGGTTCAAATAATCACCACCCAAAAGTTTAACATGCGCAAGCTCGTGAGCCAGGACTGCAACTAATAACTGAGGATTATTAAGGTTGGATTTTGCAAGCTGGATATTGAATCGCTTTTCGTCAAGCGTGTACTCTTGAAAATAAAGTCCTCCGGCCTCTTTCCATTTTCCATGAGGAACCCAAGTCGTCCACTGCTTGGAAGCAAAGTCGTCGAAGAATTTTACGTTAATTTCATTTGGGTTTACGTCCCAATAATTGCAGAGTTGCTCAAATAGTTTTTGAAATTGCTGGTCGTCCTTTAGGTTTTCATAAGGAAAATTGTCTAGTGTCGGCAGAATAAATGGGGTGTCTTTCAGCTTGTCTAGCCCAAATGTTTCAATAAACCAGGAAAAACTCTTCTCAACCCAGTCTTTGTCCTCAGGAGTGATGGTTGGTCGATGAGTTTCCTTTTTGAATATTCCGAACATTAATCTGTCGTCTTAAAATATGTCTGCCGACGGTCAAGTATAAGCGTAGCTCGGGGTTTCGGAGCAATTCACTGTCTGCTCACCGCAAAGCTTCTTAGGAGCAAAAAAGCTAAATTTTAGCCATTCAGCCCGCATTACGATTATACAATGTTGTGTGCTGTGTTCCCTCATATTTGGCAGTTTATAAGTTCTTCACATCCATTCCTTTTTAATTCTCGATAGCTTATTATAGGTAAGGGTATTTCTTCAGCTCTAAGATATCGTGTTGGAATTAGCTCAGAAGTCAGAATTATAGATTTCAGTTTAGGTGGTTCTGTGGCACCCACCAAAGTTTTTACTTGATCCAAATTAGCTTGTAGCCAATTATCTCTTTCAACATGTTTGGCTACTTTTTTCTTCTGACCATCTCGCCCCAAATAATTATCCATTTCTTTTTTCATTTGATGAATATTCCTTGCTGCCACTGTGCGTTTGCATTCGATATTGTACACCCGATTTATGGTCGGATCATAAGCAAGAATATCACAATCGCCATAGTCTTTGTCGGCATTAAAATGACCTTTAGGTTTTATAGTAACTTCGTAATCCCAAACAATTAAGTCGGTATTATTCTTTAACCAATTTGTAACCGAATTCCTAAATTTCTTTCCATTTTCATTTAGAATATTACCAAGAAGGCTGTTAATTTTCACTCCTCCATCTGTCAAGCTGCCAGAATGGAATAGTTGATGTAAATACTGGCTTGCTGCCACACATTGTCTCATTCCCCAATAATATTTTCGTCCATTATCTGTATTGACGACTACAAAGGGTCTTCTGGCATAGCTGAATTCTCTATTGTATTTCCAAGGGAAATAATCGGCATTCGAATAGCCTTTCTGATTGTTTATAATGCCAGGCTTATACTCGAACCGGAGCTTATCCAAGCCAGCTTCAACTTGATCTTCTGCACCTTTCATTATTTTTTTAAGTTCAGCTATCAGGTCTGATTCAGTCATTGACATAACTGAATACTTCTGTTGTTCTGCCATTGCTGCCGCTTGTATGCATATGCCGTTTAGATTAGTATAATCAATACCCCAGTCATGTAAAAATGCTTCATCCACTTTGTCCAAGAACGCTTCTGTATCTTTATCATTTTCTTTAGGTGCGTATGTTTCAAAATTATCAGAAAATGTTTCTAATTGAGCTTCGATATTTGCAACAGTATTGTCTTTATGAAAGGGTTGTAGTTTTTGATCGTAGAACTCTTTTGATATGCCTATTCGATCTGATGGAAGTAATCCCATTTCTGGGTTGTCCATGCCAAAGTGAAGGGAATCACTTAGCATTCCATAGTTCAGAATTTCGTTCATGATAGTGAGCAATTCATCCATCTGGTCAAAGCATGGTTTACGATTACCTTTTGTTGGGTTTAAAACTGTGAACTCTATAAGGCAACGCGTGGCAAGAGAGGTGTTGACTAATTTTCTTTGCTTTTTGAGAATCTTTTCTAATTCATTCTCGTCATTTCCAAAACAGTGAATTTGTGCAGCGGTCTTGATTTTGTTAAACTCCCTATTGTGTATTAAGCGTTCATTTACGTCTATCAATCTGCTAATTAACGATTCGCCATCAAACTCATTCAGCTTTTCTATTAGGTGTTGTACAAGACATAACACGACATAGTTGCAAAACGCTTTTTTGTCGGCCACGCTTTGAAATTTTTCAGGAATTTGCTCGGGACTATTGATAATGCTGACCAGTTTGTCGAGTAGCAGGTTTATCTCTGCATCGCTAATGTAAAGTGTGGGCAGTAACCATCGATTATCAAGCTGTAAATTTGTTCTGGTATCGAGCAATAGGATCATTTTGGCTTGACCCAGTGGAATATGATGGTCTAAACTGTCTGAAATATATTGATCACTTAGCTCTATGTGTGGTATTGTATTCAGCCCTTTAAGTATTTCAGCCATTAATGTTCTCTCGCCTGCATTATTACCTCCAATGAAAAGCTTTCGGATATGTTTTGGTATACGAATAGTCAAATTACCCTTGGTGTAGGAACATTGAAGGCTTGAATTTATAGCCTCTTTGGAATCTACTTGCTCTAGGGACAACGGATTGAAATAGGTTTGGTCAAATTCCAAAGCGATATTTAGAACAGGGAAGGTATTTGGGTTGAGTTGATGATGTAAAGCTGGGTATAGTCTGTCTAACCAAAAGCAGATAGCATCAGCTATGTTTTCAACATAATCGGCTTCGGTTTGGCTTTTTGCTTGATAGTTCTGTACCCATATCGGAAGACCATAAGATTCGAGCAACATTTCGTATGGGATTCTCTGCTTCACCGGCTTGTAGATTGGGGCATAATCCCGATAACGCCTTACAGATTGATACGCCAATGAACCATTTATAAGACTAAGTGCCCCGTGAACATCTGAGTTGATTTTTGCCTCGCGTGTGAAGTCTGCACCATTACCAGGCACTACAGTCAGAAAGTTAAATCGTGCTTCATCTGATAGATAGAAGGTTTCCCCGTTTCTTTTGTAAGTGGCATATGCATCTATTGGTGATGTAGCTATTATTTGGGCTTCTTGGGTGGTAGATTCATAGACTTTTGCGAACTTCCACAAATCCAATCTTCCCCACTCACCAGCATAGGCAAGGTTGAGAAAGTCGAAAACATTGAACCAAGTTTTTTGCTCATTCTCTTGAGGTTTTTCAACACCCATTGCCATGAACCCTCCCATTGAATTTGTAAGAATGAGTGTAAGAAATTGAAAGCCCTTCAACTCTTTACGCTTTTTGAGTTCGTCAATTACTGTTTTTGTTCTGCTGTTTAAATTATCACCATCTAATAAATCAGCATTTTCCTCAGAGTACATTTCGCTTGTGCTTTTGAGTTCTGATGGGAAGGAGTAACAGACATATGCTATCATATTTGCATCAAATTGGAAAATACCTTCAATTATGGATTGATTTGTTGACTTCTCAGGTAATGGAAGGTCAGTTAGAGCCCATCCCATTTTATCACAAGCACCCCAAATGTCTGTCCAAATGTTCTTATGGCAAAGCTCATGGATTTCAGCACGGACATTGTGTTTTTTTGCAGTAGTAAGAATATACTCGTTTAGTGCTGATACCTGGCAGGACGGAAGCACAAAATAATATTCGTTTTCAAAAGCCACAAAGGGCTTGTAAAGTAGTGGAGACTTGTACGGGTCGTCAAGATTAGGCTCACTTGGTTCGGTAACAAATTGGACAATCGTTGATAAGTTGATATTACTCTCTTTACAGATTGCCTCAATTGTATCTTCGCTAAAACTAAGGCTTGGAAGGATTTCAGGCAATTCTAAAGGCTGTTCAAGGTTTTCAACGAATGAGTTCCCTTCCAATTGAGCTTGCCTAAATACGATTTCTCCGGTAATTAATAGGAACGAGACCCCTTGATAAATTTCATCTTTAAATTCTTCTGAAAGGTTATTTTGGGTTGTGTAAATGGTTTCGGTTAGATAATTGAAAATGTCTACGGAATAAGAATTTATTCCGGGCATAACGGTATAGTTACCGCCATGAAACAGTATATTTTCAGTAAATAGTTCTTCCGGTGGATCTTCACCATAATGACTGGGAAATTCACGGGCTATAATATAACGAAGCTTTTTGTAATCACCAGGATTGCCCGTTGATAGATTCTTAATCGCTTCTGCAGCAATTAATTCAATGCGAACGTTTTTGCCATGATTTTCCGGGATTAATTGTAAGGCGGTTACTAAATTCAAAACATGGCCTGTTTCGTATTTGCTGAGGTATTTTGAAAATTCAGACTTTTCCACTATTGAAAAATGTGTTGGTTGTTTATAGCCTTTTCCGTAAAGGTCAATACAGCACTTTTTGAATTTTTTACCACTCCTGCAGGGACAAGGATCGTTTCTACCAACTTTTTCCATCTATGCTTTCAAAAGTTTCGGATTGCGTTTTCAACATTGCACACAACTACTAATCACCCGAAATACCCCTCCTCACCTCACCCTCACCATCCCATACCCATTCCTCGAATAAATATCGCCCATATACATCGCATCCGCCGTTACCGGCCCCTGACGGAAATAACCGGGGGTTACCGCACGAACTGCATAATAATAGGTCTGACGTTCTGATCCCAAATCCACAAAAAAATGTATCCGGTCGTCGCGCATATCTACATGTGTGGCCGTGCTTTCGTTCTTGATCCACGACATCCCCGGAATCTGCTTTACCCGGTGATTCTCAATCTCAAATCCCGCCGGAAGTAAATCGCTGATCACTATATCCTTGATGTTCCGCTGCCAGTGATTGTCCAGGGTAATCTGCACAATCAGCAACTCATGACTCTTTACCTCCGATGGATAGATCTCATTGCCATAGCGATTGAAATATTGCCTCCGCACCGATATCCCTTCATCTACCTCGGGCTCATTGCCCAATCCTATGCCCTCTTCCTGCACATAATAATACATCGGACCGCCACTCACGCGTATCTCCACCTGTTTGCCGCGAATCAGTGCATGTGGAATTTTCATGCCCTTTTCGCTCACCGTCGCGATGACTTTTCCATCTGCCAGTATTTCGGCCTTTCCATTGGCGGAACTACTCGATCTGGCCATTTGTCCGAGTGCCAGCAAGCCGAATAAATGCTCCTGGGTATTTAACCTTCCGTCCGCCAACATCGGCGAAATATGTCTCGCCATATTGGGAATCTGTGCATTTCCGGGATCTACGGCCAACAAGGTATACAGGGCAAGTGCCTCATCCCGCAAAGGCGAGCTGAATGACCCCGAACCCTCATAATCCACGCTTTCTCCCTGATATGACTTTGGCAACATTTGCCTGAACTGCTCTTTGTCGCCGGAAAGGGCATATGCACCTGCCAACAGGTATTTTCCGTCCAAGGACAGCAATTCGCTATGTTGTCGGTAGTAATTCATTACCGGAACCAAGGGCTTTCCGTACAATGCCAGTACAAAAAGACTGTATGGAGCGCTTTTCGGTGCAATGCTGCGGTTCTGATTGCGATTGAAGAAGTAATCTGTTCTCTCCTTTTGATTCAGCTTATTTCTCAGATATTCAAGCAGCGGGTCTGTAAAGTGAGTGGGTACTTCGAAACCCGCCTTGCGCGCCTCGTACAGAAAATGTGCGGCATAGGCACTCGCATACCAATGCTCCTCGCCATATCCATCCCACAGGGTTAAAGCCCCATTGTACAATTGTCGGGTTTTTAGCATGCGAATGGCCTCGTTGATGTGATAGGCCGACAATGCCTTGCCATCCCGGTCTTTCAGCATCATATCACTCAAATCATTGTAATAAATCTGCGGAAAGGCAGCCGATACAATTTGCTCCGTACATCCATAAGGGTATTCTATCAAATATTGCAGGTTTTTGCCGTACTGCAATACCGGTGAGCGACTCACATATATGCTTCGGCTCGAACTTCCTTTTAAATATCGGCCTTTCCATTGTATCGCCCGGGTTTCACCATTTTCTACTTTTCCGGAAATATGTGTTTTCACCAATGATGATGCCGGTCTGATGGTTAAATCTGTGCGTTCTCCAAATTTTTCGCCGTTCATTTCGGCTTGTACTTCCACCCTGCAAAGTCCGGGGCTATTACCGGCTACCAATCGAACAACTTTCCAAATTTCCGCACCGGGCTTAAGCCTGAACTGCTGCTTTTGAAAGCCCTTGATGGAAATACTGCCGGCTGTTTTTACATCAAATTGCACCGTTTGCTCGGAGGTGGTGGTATTGGTCATAGTAAATACACCATCGACAGTATCACCCGGACTCAGAAATCTCGGCAATCCGCTGCTCACCACGAGGGGATCCGCCACTTTCATAGAGGCCTCTGCATGTCCAAAGCTCTGATTCTGATAGGCAACGGCCATAAATCGAACTTCCCCGGAAAATTGAGGTATCGTTACTTCGAATTCGGCTTCTCCTGACTTTGTATCGGTAATCCCTGACCAATAGGAAAGCAGTTTCACCCGTTTATTGGGCAGTGGATTCACCCTTTTGCTCAGATTGTAGCCATCGCCCCCGGTGCTTTTGGAACTGTTTCCAACCTCCGGCAACAACCATGGATACAAATCAAATCCGGTTACATTTAACGCCCGCTTGGCATAATAATAACCATGCGGGTCAGGCGATTGAAAGGAGGTCATTTGCAAAATGCCTTCATCCACTGCTGCCAGAGTCACCATGCTTCCCGGGCGCGTTTTTACCCGTACTTTTTGTTTGAGATTGCTCCTGGATTTTTCAGGTACCAAAATCTGCACATTCAGTTTGCGCTCTATATCCGTGACTCCCAGGGATTTGTAGCCATGTGCAACGGTTAACGGCATGGTACTTTCTTCGTGTGGACGAATCAGGGTTGCCGTGATATAGACATTGGGCAAGTGCTCAGATTCCAGAGCTAACTCAAAATTCGCGCTCCGGTTGCGTACATCCAGGTATTTATAACTGATTACTTCTTGTTGCTCAATGGTAACCAGCAATTTCCCGTTGAATGGAGTTTTAAACAAAACTTTGGCTTTCTCGCCGATCTCATAAGATTCTTTGTCTGTACTGATGTCAACATGCCCTTCCTTGTTTACCTGATGATTCACATTGTAGTTTCCAACCCATCCATAACAGTAAAAGGAGGTTGAAACAAAATTGTTGGAACCGGGACGGGCAATTCTGATTTCGTATTCACCCGGGCTGTTGGGTGTAAAGGAATAATAAGATTGAGATCCTTTGAGCATCAGTGTTTTATCGGAAATGGTCTTGTCTTGGCGCTGTGATTCGTACCTGAAATAAGATCCCGATCGACTGATTACTGTTTTATAATCGTGCTTGATGACCACCACATGGGCTTTGGCTGAACTGTAAGGAATGCCATCCTGATTGAGTGCCAACAGAAAAAACTGTATGGGTTGTTGAGTTTGAAACCAGCTATAGTCCATTTGACGTATTCCGTAAAACGTATTTTGGGTAAAAACGGGAATACTGAGAGATCGGCTGACCGGGCGTCCGGTTTCATCAAAAACTGTGGTGAAGGCATCGGCCTGTAATAGCCCGCGGTCTTTGTAATGTGCCGGAACTTCAAAGCTGATTTCAGCCTTTCCCTGCTCGTCGGTTTCTCCCTCCATCACATTGCTTTCGTAATAATTGTCGGCGTATTGAAGCCCAAAATGGTAATTCGGATACTTTTTGGCCTGAAAAACAGTTTCTTTCAGCTGAATTTCGACTTCATAGTTTCGATTGGCGGCCGGTGGACCGAAATAGTTTTCCGCACGCAAGTGAATATTTCCTTTTTGTCCCGGAACCAATTTTTTCTGGTCCATGGTCGTCTGAACCCTGATGCGATCCGGTACAAATTCCTCCACCAGAATTTTCTCTGAACCAATCAATATATCCGTTGGGCCATAAACTTCAATGGTATAAGCTCCGCTCACCGTGCCGGCCGGCAATGCAAACGACGATTCCAGGCTTCCTTCTTTGTTCAACACTTTACGTATGGATTTGAATTCCTGCCCATTGGGCAACAATACCTGAATTTTCATTTGGCTCTGCTCGGGAATTTTCCATGTTTGGGTCCGGACAATGGCGGAGAAATTCACGGTTTCGCCAGGTCTGTACAAATCTCTTGCGCCGTATACATAGGCCAACAGACCACTTTTGTTGGGCATGGCACCACCTACATCAAAACGCGATGTTTCGATTCGTGTCTGACTCAATGGCATATAATTGAAATCACTGCCCTGTTTCGCGACGATCATGGCCGGTGCAAATCCGCGGATATTTCGTTTAGAAAGAGGCAAAAGGGCATACCCGTTTTCGTTGGTTGTAGCCTGTCCAATTTTCTGGTTGTTGAGACCATATAGCGTAATGTTTACCCCTGATTTGGGATTGGCGTCTCCCAATCCGGCGGCAAACACATGCATGCCGCTTTTTCCCTGTCTGGCCATCAACCCGATATCCGAAAGAGAAACCACTTTAGTATCGGTGGTATACCATTGTTCTTCCGATGAAATTCGCACGACATAAATGCCTTTAAAATCGGGAAGGTTGTCGGGAAAATCAAAGTGAAGCAGACGGCTGTTGCGATATTTAGGGAGATTAGATGTGGTAACTTTCTTTTTATATACCAAGTCGCCGAAGGAACTTTCGTAGTCATCTGTGGCATATTCAGAAACATACTCAGGATCATATTCGTCCTGCCAAAAGCCGTGTTTGCGCATGGCCAGAATGTTGTTTTCGTAAATTTTGTGGATACTTACCGTTACCTCCTTCACATTTACTATCCTGACTTCAAGGTTTTTCTTTCCGGACTTACTCAAATACATTCCGTTCTGATCCACAAATGAAATGGACGGTTCCAGGGCCCCAAAGGAAAGTGTATTGACATAATTCTGCTTGAGTTTTCCTCCGGCTATACCCATCAATCCGGCGCTTATATGCAGGTTATATGTTCTGCTTACATCTACTTTGTCACAAACGATTTCCATTCCTTCATTGGTCAGTTTAACTTCGAAAGGAATACCCGGATCGAAGCGGATGAACTTTTTAAAATCCTGGTTTTCAGCTATTTGCTGGCTGGTGTACAACTGTATGGTCGCGGTGATTCCATCATGACTGGCCTGACAATCATAGATGTTCAGTTTATAGGGTGAGGTTAGTTCCGTCCGCAGTTTGATGTCTTTCGTTGTTTCCGTGCTGCCCCCCGGCGGCAACATTCCCTTTTTGAGCACAACTTCAAAGCCATAGTCCTTATCCTCAATACGCAGTCCTGAAATGCGAATTGAGTGTTCTTTGGACACTGCGTTTTTGTCGAGATTGAATGGAATTACTTTTCCTTCATGGTGCACTTCCAGATGTTTTAGTAATTCAGCACCGGTCATTTCGTAATTAAAATGTAAGACCAACTCAGGAGCGATCAGAGCGGCCTGATCTCCGATTCCGGTCCAAAGCGCTGTAAATTGTTCTACTTTTAACCAGGGTGTATGAAACTCTAATGAGGTATTATCGGCAGGTTTTCCTTTTCCTTTCCATTGAAAAGATGCTTTGTATTGGGTGGCGGGTTTGAGGTCTTTTTCGGGTGAAAAAACCAGTTCATTCGGTTGTTGCCAGCGAAATTTTCCGGGAATAGGTGGATTAAATTCAAAATAGGATTCCTCAACCCATTGGTTGGTCATACTGTCGGCCACCATATTGCGGTTAAAGGTGAATGTGAGATTCCCGAGCACCGGAACTTCTCCCTTGGCATTGGTTCTGATGATTTCAATTTGATCCTTGGGTTGGCATGAAACGAGTACGACAATCAGGAACAGGAAATAGGGAGACAACTTCATAATTCGGGTATTAAAAGGTTTGGAAGAATGCGATAAATTTACAGGGTAATTTTGAATTATCTGAGGCCCTTACGGTTAAATTTTGCGAGACATTTTAAACGGCTGATTCCATTGGCTGAAATGATCCTTTTGGGGTGGATCATTTTTCTGCTTATTCCGCCTTCACTGCAACTTATCTGGCCGCTCCATACACATCGGCCGTATAGCACCCTGGTGACCGACCATAAAGACAAGCCACTGCATGCTTATCTGGCTTCCGACGACAAATGGCGTTTGCCCACCTATCCGAATGATCTGCCGCCTTCTCTGGAAAAGGTCCTTATTTTTAAGGAGGACCGCTACTTTTTTTACCACCCCGGAGTCAACCCGGTAGCCATTTTTCGGGCCATGTTCCAAAATATTGCCCGTGGGAAAAGAGTTTCAGGGGCGAGTACCATCACCATGCAAACGGTGCGATTGCTCGAACCCCGACCCAGGAATATCGCAAGCAAGTTCATCGAGATTTTCAGGTCATGGCAATTGGAATTTTTATTGACGAAAAGAGAAATTCTCTCCTTGTATCTGAATCTGCTGCCTTATGGCGGAAATATTGAAGGTGTGAGTTCGGCGGCTTTGCTCTATTTGGGCAAGCAACCACATCAATTGTCTTTGGCCGAACTGGCTGCCTTAACCGTGATACCCAATAATCCGGAGCTCATCCAAAACAGGAATGAACTTTTGAAATGGCGAAATCGCTGGTTGAATCGCTGGTTGGAGGCGGGCTTATTTGATGAAGAAAATATCCGGAACGCCCTGAATGAACCCATGATACCACAACGCAAGTTGGCTCCGGTTCTGGCTCCGCATTTGTCCAACAAGTTGAAATCGCAGTATCCCGGATCTCATATTCAAACGTTTATAGAGCCGAATCTACAAGCCGAATGTGAAAAGCTGGTGAAGGATTATATGCAAAATCTGAGTGCCTATGGAATTCACAATGCGGCGGTAATGGTGATGAGAAATAAGGATGCCAGGGTGGTAGCCTATCTGGGGAGTGCAGATTTTAATGACCGAAGAGATGGAGGGCAGGTGAATGGTGCCAGGGCGATTCGTCAGCCTGGATCTGCACTCAAGCCCGCATTATACGCCCTGGGAATTGACAAGGGAATGTTTTGTCCCCAAACGGTGCTCAATGATGTTCCCATGAATTTTAACGGTTATCAACCCGAAAATTATGATGACAAATTCAGGGGTTCTGTCACCTTGCATTACGCCTTGAGCAATTCGCTGAATATTCCAGCGGTAAAGGCTTTGAGCGAAATAGGTGTTGGAACATTTAGTGCGGTTTTATTTAATGCCGGATTCCGCCAAATGGGAAAAAAGGGCAAAAAATTGGGTTTGTCGATGATACTGGGAGGCTGTGGTGTAAGTCTGGAAGAAATGGCCGGACTATATGTCGCTCAGGCCAATAAAGGACTGTATCGTCCGTTAAAGTACAGCCGGTTCGATACCATGAGCAGTACAAGGAGGCTGTATTCAGGGGCGGCAGCCTTTATGGTTCACGAGATTTTATCGGGCATAGCCAGACCTGATTTACCTGTTGGATATGAAAACAGCACACATTTGCCCGCAGTCGCATGGAAAACGGGCACCTCATACGGAAGAAGAGACGCCTGGAGCATCGGATATAATTCTACCTATACCATCGCCGTTTGGATTGGGAATTTTAACAACCGCGGGGTGCCGGAATTGAGCGGAGCAACCATTGCCACACCACTGCTGTTCAATTTGTTCAACACCCTGGATTATAACGGGCAACCGCATTTCTTCGCGATGCCTCCTTCGTGCAGCATACGAAAGGTATGCTCAGAAAGCGGTAAAATACCCGCAGAATTCTGCACTGAAACCCGAACAGATTTCTTCATTCCCATGGTAAGTCCGGGGGAGAAATGCGATCATTTGCGCAAATGGACAGTATCCGAAGACGGTTCCTGCTCTTATTGCAGAAATTGTCAGCCTGAAACAGGATATAAGACGGTATGGCTTCCCAATATCAATCCGGAATTGATGGCCTGGAGTATGCAGCAGAATCTGGCGCTGCCGGAGTTTCCCCCGCATTTTGAAGGCTGTGATCGTTGGCTGATGGAAGGGGGGCCTGAGATTAGTTTCCCGCGGCATGATTCTGAAATTCTGGTAGATATTGCGAATCCGGAGCCCATCTTATTGCAAGCGCGTACGGAACAGGACGTAAAGGAAATATTTTGGTACGTGGATCATGAGTTTGTGGGGAAATCGCCCCGGAATAAGGGACTCTTCGTGACTCTACCCGAAGGAGATCAGACCATTCACTGCACCGATGATAAAGGCAGAAGTTCGAGTGTAAAGATTAAAGTGACCTATGTAAACCTTTAGTTTTTCATCAGTTGGTACTTCATTTTATACTTGTCGTATAACATGCGCTGATGATTGAGCAGATTTACTTCTTTTCCCAGAATAAACCCGGTGCTCAGTTCATTGCTGATCGGGTCTAATAGGTTGCCTTTGGATATGATTAAGGTAGCGTCTTTACCCGCCTCCACACTTCCGCATCTATCAGCAATCCCCAGCATCCTGGCGGGTTCCAGGGTAATGGCACTCAAGGCATCTTCTTCTGTGAGTCCAAATGCAACGGCAGTTCCCGCCTGAAAAGGCAGATTTCGCTGTTCCCAACTGTTTACATCGCTGATGGCAAAGGGAATTCCGGCTGCTTTTAAAATTTGAGGCATACCATAAGGCAGGTGAACGGCATCGTCGTTTCGGCTGGGTAAACGATGGGTTCTGCTAATTACCACGGAGGCGGAAGCTTCTTTCAGCTCATCGGTAATCATCCAGGCATCTTCACCCCCAACAATAACAGGTTTGATGCCATAACCCCGACAAAAGGCAAGTGCAGATGATATCGAAATACGGTCCTGGGCGTGCACCATGAGCCGACAACTTCCGTTAAACAAGCCGCGCATGGCCTCGTATTTCAGGTTCACAGGTGATGGATTTGACAAAGCAGCATAGGCTTTAGCTTCTTCAAAAATTCTTCTCAAACCGGCCATTTCACTGTCTCTGTTCCTGGATTCAGTTTCTCCCGGTTCGGCCCACCAACCGTGATGTACCGACGGGCTCGGCCAGTTTAAATGCATGGTGGCATCCGCTTTAATGGCAGCATCCTCCCAATTCCAGGCTTCCAGCTTCACCAGGCTTCCGGTACCGCTGATCAATCCGCCTTCAGGTCTTATTTCAGCCATAAATACACCATTAAAGGTCAACGTTGGCAGTATTTTCGAATCCGTATTAAAGGCTATCAATGCGCGTACATTGGCGTTGTTAACCCCCACTTCATGATAGTCGCGGGTTGCGCGCACCGCATCCAGTTCATTGAGTCCTAAAATGGTGTTCAGGGCGATTAATCCCGGATAAACATGTTCTCCGGTCGCATCTATATGCCGAACCTGGGTTTTGTCATATTTCCGAACAACTTCATCGGTAATAGGTCCGGCATAAACGATTTTACCTTTTTCACAATAGATGAAACTATTCTCGATCACCATGCCATTCCCAACATGTAACTTGCCATGTATGATGATGAACGGTTCAGTTTCATTCTGGGCCTGACCTGATGCCTGAAACACCGAGAAAATCAGTACCCATATATATTTAGTCTTCATATACTTCCAGATCATCACAATGGTATAATTTTTCTTTTTTCTCAATCGGAGCTTTAACCGGCTCTCCTTTTTTGGCCGCTTCGTGCATGGCTTTCCATATCCGAATTTTTTCCTGTTCCACTGTCTTTTGCATGAGTTTGTCCATTTCTATATCGAAATAAATTTTCCCATCAACCCAGGTGGTTAGGGGCATGGCATATACAGATAAGGGGTAATTATTCCAAAGCACAAGATCGGCATCCTTCCCAACTTTGATGCTGCCGGTCTGACCATCGATGTGCAACATTTTGGCCGGGTTGATGGTGATCATTTTCAAAGCATCCGTTTCCGACATTCCTCCGTATTTAATGGCTTTGGCTGCTTCCTGATTCAATCTTCGACCCATTTCGGCATCATCGGAATTTATGCCTGTCAGCACTCCTTCATCATTCAGTATGGCCGCATTATAAGGGATGGCCTCGATAACCTCGTATTTATAAGCCCACCAATCTGCGAATGTACTGGCAGCTGCACCATGCGCCTTCAGCTTGTCGGCAACCTTGTAACCTTCCAGTATATGCGTAAATGTATTCACCTTAAAGCCCAGACTGTCGGCCAGATGCAACAACATATTGATTTCTCCCTGCTGGTATGAATGGCAGGTAATGAATTTCTTTTGATCCAGAATTTCACAGAGGGCATCCAATTCAAGATCTCTTTTAAACTCAGGTGTTCCGATGGTTTTCTTATAGGCTTTTGCTCTCAGGAATGCATCTTCAATCACTTGTTCCACGCCCATACGTGTTTGTGGATACCGGCTGGTGTTTTGGTCTCCCCAATTGCTTTGTTTTACGTTCTCACCCAGGGCAAATTTGATGAATGACTGAGGATAGCCGCTTTTTAAGCCCTCGGCAGTTTGACCATATCGCAACTTAATCAGGGCGGTTTGTCCACCAATAGAGTTGGCGCTGCCATGCAACAAATGTGAGGTAGTAACCCCACCTGCGAGTTGACGGTATATGTTGATGTCCTGGGGATTGACAACATCCGAAATTCGCACCTCGGACGTTACACTTTGCGTGCCTTCATTCACGCCATGACTGATGGCAATATGACTGTGTTCATCTATAATTCCCGGGGTGAGATGCATGCCATTGCCCCGGATGATTTTCCAGCCCGGTTTGGCGGGTATCTCTTCCGCAATGGCAGTAATTTTTCCCTTTTCAAAAAGTACATCATAACCGACCAACTTGCCATCTGACTCGCTGGTCCATACGGTGACATCTTTGATCAGCGTGCTGCTGTCAACCGAAAAATACTGATAGGGCAATGCAAACTTATAGGAGGAAGGAATGCTGTTCGTTGTACTGTCCGTTTTAGCGGGCTCAAGGGGTGTATATACTCCTCTATATAATATGTCTTTTCCGCTGATTTGCATTTTTCGCATATTTAATGATGGAGAAATAAACCATTCATAAACAGCAGATTGCGTAATTACCCGAAATGGAAGGGATTTGCTTTCCATCTGCACGCGACCGGAGTTCTCCGGATATTTCCAGGTTATTTTGGGCGAACCTCGCGAGCCTTTTACTTCGAAAACAACAGAATCGGCGGGGTTTGTTGTTGATTGCCAGAGGAATTTACCACGTGGATCCGGCAAGGTGTGATCTGCATGAGGTATATAGTATCCCTGTATGCAATGTCCCATCATGGTGGTTTCATCTGAAAAGAAATCGCCATCCGTGATAAAGAAATTGGCCAGCATGCCCGCTTCGAGGTTTCCGATGTCTTTTCGACCCATAAATTCAGCAGGTCTCACGGTAAGCGCCTCTAATATATCCTGATCGCTCAATCCATAGGATTTGATCTTCTTCAGGGCTTTTTTAAATTCGACGTCATTTTTCAGTCCGTGATGGCTCAGACAGAATGGAATTCCCGCCTGTTTCATGATAAAGGCATTTGCCGGTGCCATTTCCCAGTGTTGCATGTCCTGAAGACGAACATGCAGGATGTCTGCAGAATTTTTGATTTCGTAAGCAGCGGGAAAAGTCAAGGGTAAAATCACTCTGATTCCCGCTTTTTTAAGCGCATCTGCATATTGATATTCATCTCCTCCGCCTTTGTAAATCCAGTTCAGGCCGAATTCCTTTGAAATTTGGTCAGCCCTCAGAACATCCAACACATTGCCGGCATCAAAAATACCGGGTATCACAAGCTGTTTTTTGAGATGTATATTTGAGAGATGGGTCTCCTGACCCACCGCGGGCACATAGCCTTTAGCATCGTAAATAGACTGTCTCAATAAAGCGATACTGCCCATCAACGATGATGGGTATGCTTCCTTGCTTTTCCCTTTTCGAAACGAAAAAAAGGCGCTGAGTTCAGGATCGAGAAGATTTTTGTGCAGTTTTTCCGGCGAAAGGCACATCAGGGAACCATAGCCTCTGGCGATGCCGTCATTCCGATGCGTCAGAACCATACCAAAGCCCGATTGACGAAGCGTTGATGCCATTTGGTCGTCATAAACCATTTCGTCGGCTGCATGATGTTCTGGGTGTATGGCAGGATTCCAATGTCTTGGTCCGGTTAATGGAATTTCATTTTTCTTCTCCGGAAGTCCGTACGATGAATAAAGCTCTATAAAGGAGGGATAGACCCAATAACCGCTCCAGTCTTGCACCTGATAACCCGATGGAATGGCGATATTGGCTCCGCATTGCACTATTTTTCCATCCTTCACGAGCACGGTGGCATTCATAATTTTCTGACCGTTGCCTTTTACTAACGTCAAATGGGTATAAGCCATGGCAGGCTGAAACTTGTCTTGTACACCGTTTACCGGCTGGGCAACGCTACAAGCCGTTTCTATGACCATGATTAAATACAATAGGTATCTCATCTATTTATAATAATATATTGTCCAAAAGTCTAACATTTTCGTATTTCACCACGATTAAAGCGACAGAATTCCTACTTTCATCGGTATAATGCAGGGTTTGGAGGGAATTCGCATCGACAATTTCTAGATATTCAAGGTCTGCATCCGGTTGGGAACCGACAAAATCCCGGGCTTTTTGCAGGGCTGTTGACAGGGGAAGTGATTTGATGTCTTCCTTCAGTGTGAGTAATGCCTTATAAATGAATCCGGCCAGTTTTCGGCCCTGGGAACTCAGTCTTTCATTTCTTGAGCTCATCGCCAGACCATTGGTTTCCCGCACTATCGGACATACATGGAGCTGAATATGGAAGTCAAATTGCTCCATCATTTTCTTCACGACCAGGGTTTGCTGGAAATCTTTCTGCCCGAAATAGGCATGGTCGCAGTGGGTTATTTCGAACAGGCGTTTCACCACCTTTGCAACGCCCATGAAATGATTGGGTCTGAATGCTCCTTCTAAAATATGTTCCAGATGCCCCAATGCGATGG
>CAZTGZ010000012.1:53717-57761 GCA_964613385.1 uncultured Chitinophagaceae bacterium | reverse complement strand
TCATCCACGAAATCATTACCGTACACATCCTGGGTGTCGGGACAATACAGGAGATCAACGCCGGATTGGGCTAAAAGCAGGATATCTTTTTCGAGGGTACGTGGATATTTAGCCAGATCTGAGGGGTCATTAAACTGGGTGGGATTCACAAAAATGCTGCATATGGTATAATGTCCCTGGGCTTTACTGGCATTAATCAGGGCTAAATGACCGGCATGTAAGGCCCCCATGGTAGGGACAAAACCAATTGATTTGCCTTTAAGTTTCTGATTATCAACATCTTTACTGACGTTGGTTGCGGTCTTGAGTATCTTCATTTAGTCAAAAAATACCATAAATGCAAGTGTGTATACAGACAAATTTGCAAATATTAAGCGTTATCTTTGCGCATACCATAATTTATATTCACAACCATATGGAAAATAATCACAAAAAAGTTCTGTTTATTTCATCTGAGATGGCCCCATTTCTGGAAACATCAACGGTTTCTGAAGTTGCGAGAATTCTGCCCCAGGCAATACAGGAGCAGGATAATGAAGTTCGCATTTTGGTGCCGCGTTTCGGCGTTATCAATGAAAGACGGAACCGACTGCATGAGGTCGTTAGGCTATCCGGAATGAACATCACCATCGATGACAATGACAACCCTTTAACCATTAAGGTAGCGTCTATTCCCGGAACAAAAATGCAGGTATATTTTCTTGACAATGAAGACTATTTCCACAGAAAGTTCATCTACAATGATGAAAACGATAAGTTTTTTGATGACAACGACGAAAGAGTAATTTTCTTTTGCAAAGGTGCCCTGGAAACCGTTCGTAAGCTTGGATGGTATCCGGACATTATCCATTGCCAGGGTTGGATGACCAGTTTAATTCCCCTGTACTTGAAAACCATATATAAGGATGAGCCGGTGTTTAAAAGTGCCAAAATCGTTTATTCTGTATTCGATTCAAGTTTTCAGGACACCCTGGGTTCAGACTTCACCAGAAAGGCCGGTTTAAACCATATTACCGACGAGGATATGGCCCCTTTTGGAAAGGCAGATTGCAGCAGTTTATACATGGGCGCCATTGCACATGCTGATGCTGTGGTAAAATGCAGTGAAGAAATCGATCCTGAAGTGAATTCATACATCAGTGCTGTTTCCAACAAGCATGTAATGGAACATAATGGAGAGCAAATTGGAGAAGCATACACGAACTTTTATGATACAGTGCTCTCCAGCAACTGATCTCAGGTTCCAACGGCTATTTTCCCGATTTCTGTTCCTTTTCGCTGTGGCCTGGATGTTTTCTTCGTGCCGCAACGATGAAACCGATATTGGCCTGGATTTGCTGCCTTCCAATGGAAGCATTTACGGAACAGTTGCCGATACTTTTACAGTTGAAAGCTGGACAATAAAGGCAGACTCCACCAGAACGGATTCCTTGAGCACCAATTTGTTGGGTGCTTTCAACGATCCAGTTTTCGGTAAAGCATCTGCCAGGCTCTATTTTCAGTTGCAATTGCCGGAAGTGAACCTCACCTTCGGAAGCGCACCGGTGCTCGATTCGGTGGTTTTGATTTTGAAATACGGACTTGAAAATTCCGTTGGAAATCGCGACCATGTGCAGAAATTGTCGGTATACAGACTATCGGAAGATATGAAACCCCAGGATGCATATTATCAAAATGCATCTTTCACGACCTCCGACAAATTGGGAGAGTTTAATGGTTCATTTTCTACCAAAGACAGTGTGCTTGCCATCAATGGAACAGACAGTACTTATCTGGCCCCCCAGATGCGCATCAGGCTTGACAATGCCTTTGGTCAGGAATTGCTTCAGGCTTCTGGTTCTGTATTCAGCAGTAAAGATGCATTCCTCAACTGGTTAAAAGGTATCGCCATATTGCCGGAAAGTGGTTCATTGTCTGCAGGTCAGGGCGCTATTGTAAATGTCAGCCTGGTCAACAGCATCTCCGGATTAAAGGTATACTATAATCAGGGCGAATCTAAGTTGTTCAGCATTACAGCCGAATCGGACAGAGTTCAGGGATACGATTTTCCTCAAAGGAGTAGCGAATTGCAAAACCAATTGGGCATGACCAGCATTCCAAGAACTACATCATATGTACAATCCATGGCGGGTGCCAAAGCCTTTATTCGGATACCACATCTGATGAATTTGGTGGCGGATGGGAGAAAAACCATCGTACACGAAGCGAGCATTACGTTTTATCCGGTGAGTGGAACAATCAGCAGTGATTTTCCGGCACCATACCGTATGTTGTTTTATGCAGCCGACTCGGTGAATCAATCCAATCGGGTTATTACAGACCTGGCCGATGCATTGTTGCCACCTGCCGGATGGTCGGGATATACCAATTATGGGGGATTCTACAATAGCTCGTTGGGAGGCGTAACTTTCCGTTTTAACCGCCACCTTCAGGAAATGCTGGATACCTATCTCGAAAAAGGGGTAGATGTGAACAAGGGATTTACCTTAACCATTCCTTCTGATTTTCCACTGAGTGCTTATCGGATGCTTATCGACAATTCAAAAACGAAGGTCAGAATCGTTTATAACAAACTTTGAAACCCATTCATCTGTTTTAATTATATGTCTAATACACATCATCCATATCAATTGGCTGGGTTCGACTGGAAAGGTCGGCATTCAGTTATGAACGTGAATGGAAACCCAATAGGAGGACAGGAAATTTGTGTGATTGCGGGGCCATGTGCCGTTGAGAGTGAAGAGCAAATTGGAACGATTGCCAGCTATTTGAGCAAGGTAGGAGTGAAATTTCTCAGAGGAGGAGCCTATAAGCCCAGAACGTCTCCATATGCATTTCAGGGTTTGAAAAAGGAAGGACTTCGTCTTTTAAAGCAAGTTAAAGAGAAGACCGGAATGCAAATCATTACCGAAGTCATGGACCTGAGCCTGCTCGAAGAGGTTTATGACTATACGGATGTGATTCAAATAGGTACCAGAAACATGAAAAATTATCAGTTTCTGAAAGAGTTGGGCAAAACCCATAAGCCTGTTTTGTTAAAAAGGGGGATGGATGCCACCATCGAAGAGTGGCTTCTGGCTGCGGAGTATATTTTGTTGGGAGGTAACGAGGAAGTGATTTTATGCGAGCGCGGAATTCGCACCTTTGACCATTCCACCAGAAACACCTTAGACCTGGCTGCGGTTCCTCAAATCAAGCATTTAAGCCATTTGCCCATCATTGTTGACCCGAGTCAGGGAACAGGTGTCAGAGAACTGGTTGAGCCCATGAGTTATGCAGCCATTGCCGCAGGTGCAGATGGACTGATGATAGAAGTACATCATAACCCCGAAAACGCATTGAGCGACGGCCCACAATCTTTATATCCCGAAGATTTTGCCCGAATGATTCCAAATTTGCAGAAATTTGCGCAGGCCGCCGGCAGAACTTTGGGTCTGCAGGAAAAGATAAGCCCTGAAACCGTAAATATCTGACATGAAAGTAATAGTTGCCGGTGCTACCGGAATGGTGGGTACCGTTATGTTAAAGGTTCTGGAAGAGAGTACACTTCCCGTTGAAGCTATTGTTCCAGTCGCGTCAGAAAAATCCATAGGTAAGAAGGTAATATTCAGAAATAAGGAATACCCCATTGTTTCTTTTGATGAAGCCTTGGAATACGGTGCTCAGATTGCAGTTTTTTCTGCAGGAGGAAGCATATCTCTGGCTATGGCTCCGGCTTTTCGCGACAAAGGCATCTATGTAATTGACAATAGTTCTGCCTGGCGCATGGAACCCGGTATTCCTTTAATTGTTCCGGAAATTAATGCCGACATCCTGAAGAAGGACGATTATATCATTGCCAATCCAAATTGTTCCACCATTCAGATGGTGATGACACTGGCACCTTTACACCGCAGGTTTCATATTGACCGTATTGTGGTAAGCACCTATCAATCGGTTACCGGCACAGGACAAAAGGCGCTGGCACAACTGGAAGCAGAAAGGACGGGACAGGAAGCGGATAGGGCGTATCATTACCCCATAGATCGAAATTGCATCCCGCAT
>CAZTGZ010000012.1:40278-53707 GCA_964613385.1 uncultured Chitinophagaceae bacterium | reverse complement strand
GAAGCCAGAGGGCGCCGATCTCGTTCGCCGTCTCATCCCGCATTGCGATGTATTTCTCGACAATCGCTATACCAGAGAAGAAATGAAAATGGTGCACGAAACGAGGAAAATACTGGGTTCTCCCGATTTGCGCATTACAGCAACGGCCGTAAGAGTGCCTGTTATGGGTGGACATAGCGAATCTGTCAATGTAAGTTTTCATGACGATTTTGAAATGGATGAAGTGTACCGTCTGTTGGAAAGCACGCCGGGGATAGTTGTTCAGGACAATCCGTCTCAAAATCTATATCCAATGCCTTTACTGGCCGCCGGCAAAAATGATGTTTTTGTTGGTAGAATCAGAAGGGATGAAAGCGCTGATAAAACGCTGAATCTATGGATTGTATCGGACAATTTGCGCAAAGGAGCCGCCACCAATGCGGTTCAGATCGCAGAATGGCTATATCAAAAGGGCTTTATTGAATCATAAGAAATGCAAGGATTTTATCCATTAAAAGTTCAGTCGATTAAACGGGAAACCGACGATGCTGTGAGTATTGAATTTGAGATTCCTACTCATCTGAGAAATCAATTCGTTTATAAGGCGGGTCAGTATTTAACCTTTTATACCGAATTGAACGGAGAGGGCATTCGAAGGAGTTACTCTGTTTGCAGCAGCCCGTATTTGAATCCACAGCCGGTTATTGCGGTGAAAAAAGTGGACAACGGGCGCATGAGTACGTTTATGAATGAGGTTTTGAAGGAGGGAGATATGTTGGAAGCCATGCCCCCTATGGGTAAATTCACTGTTGAACCTGATTCTGGTCGCAGTTTGCATTATGTATTGATTGGCGGAGGAAGTGGGATCACCCCCTTGTATTCCATATTATTGACATTGCTACACGAAGAACCGGGCAGCAAAATCACATTGATATATGCGAACCGAGATGAGCATTCGGTCATATTCAAGGAGGAACTTGAAAAGCTGAAGCAATCCTACAACGATCGTCTGGAATTGATCTTGTCGTATGACGAGGCACCGGCCAATTGGAATGGACTCAGTGGTTTTTTACAAATTCCCATCATTCATCAGATCTTGAGGCAGTATGTTCATGCTCCAAGGGAGGCCCATTATTATATATGCGGTCCGGGAGCTTTGATGCAATTGGCAAAAACCAGTCTGGAGATGGCGGGTATTCCGGCTGAACACATTCATACAGAATACTTTACTGCGGTTGTGGCAGAGGCTAAAAAACCCGAACCGGATTTAACGGAAAATGCATCGGTAGCTCATCAGGTAAAGGTAGAACTATACGGCAAGGAACACGAAATTACCGTTTCTCCGGGCGATACCATTCTGTATGCTGCCCAGGACGCGGGTCTTGAACCACCGTTTTCCTGTACGGTTGGGGTTTGTACAACGTGCAGGGCCAGGGTATTGGCCGGAAAGGTACACATGGACGAAAGAGAAGGTCTGAGCGATGCCGAAATAAAGGAGGGCTTTGTACTGACTTGTCAAAGTCACCCGCTTACCGATGGGGTTCATGTGGTTTACGAATAGTCTAATTTTTCTGAACGTCGGGATTTGAATCCGTTCAAATTCACCGGAACTTGAATTATCCGCAACAAAAAAGGCCTCCACTGAAGTAGAAGCCTTTCACAATATGATTTCACAGCTTAATTATCCCGCTTTGCGAATTACCGTAGTTTCCCAACCATTTTCTACTTTCTTAATGGTCAAGCCTTCATCGTAGTAAATTCCCCAATCAATTTTTGGAATTTTATAATCCTGATATCCAATGGAACGCAGGTATAAGTCCAACTCAGAGCTGTCTTCAAACATGCGGGTTTCCTTTTCTTTAACAGGAACCAATGTCGGAATAGGCTTGCGCTTGTAATTCATCAGGAGTTCTTTGATGCTTTCCAGATAGTTTTCATCAATATCGGCAGGCACGGTTAATGTTATTACGCGCTTGTCGTTTTTATTGAGCCAAAATTGTGAGCGACAGCTGCTGCTGCAAAAGCGGGCATTGTTCCGGTTGGCCAGAAACTGAGCACCACAATTCTCACAAGTAAGTTCAGAACTTTTATGATTGTTCTTAAAACCCTTGGTTGTGCGATAGAATGACATGGATTGTTGCATAAGGTATTTTCTTTAGGTCAAAGTTCACATTTCCCTAATGCATTGAAAAATAGGAGAATGCACCTACTGTCTATTAAAAGTTACAATACGCTTTTCCCAAAAATTTTCAGGTTCGGAAACAATTCTGAAAATGGGAAAGATGTTGGACATCAAAGCCGGGCATCTGAGGACGTAATTGTCATATTATCAAATTGTTAAACATTGTGTTCACCGAAAATAAACGTAGTATTAACAGTTATAAACACCAATTCTTTTGAATGCGCCTTAACTTTGCGGCGGATATGTTCAAAACAGGCGTTTTTACCCTTTTTTATCTATGTTTCTCGTGTTTATGCACATGGGCACAATCACCTGTTTTGGGTGATTTTGAGGTAAATCCGGACAAAAAGCAAAAAGTACTGCATTACAATTTGCTGCAAATGAGCGAAAAACTGCATATCCCATTCGACAGTTCATACAATACTGAAATTCTGCTGACCGGATGCGAATGGGTGGGCGTACCCTATCAGTACGGTATGTGTTCTAAGAATGGAACAGATTGTTCGGGGTTTGCGCAGTATTTATACAAAAGGGTATATAATATTGAGTTGGTACACAGCAGTGCAGGGATATACCAACAATGCAAGCCGGTAACAAAATCGGCATTACAGCACGGAGACTTATTATTCTTTAAAATCTATAAGAACAGAATCAGCCATGTGGGAGTATATCTGGGGCAGGGTTATTTCATACACGCTTCCGTTCAAAAAGGTGTAATCATCAGCCATATGGATGAAGATTATTATCGCCGCAGATTCTATAGCGGTGGTCGTATGTCAGAGATCCAGTAAGGAACGTCGTTTTCCGAAGTGTTCCTGTTTCAGATTAATCCAGAATGCCATAACCAGATAAATCAATACAGGAGATCCCAGGGTTAAAAAGGAAGTGTAAATAAAATAGAGACGAATTCTGGAGCTGCTGATTTTCAATGAGCTTCCCAAGGCGTCACAAACGCCAAAAAGTCGTCTTTCAAGCAGAAGTTTCAGACTATTCATGTGTTATTATTTTGAGAAAGAATGCTCTGACCCACAGGACAGTGAATACAACGTTTATGAACACAATAGTGGTTATAAACGTGAATCATGGACTGTGAATGCATGGCATTATCAGCCTTTCTACCACAAATTTCAAAAAATCGTGTTATTTTATTGTTTTCTGAAGGTAAATTTTCTATCCAGGTCATGGCTTTTTCGAGTAAAATGGCATCACCCTTTTGGGTGGCATATGCGAATATGATGGGAATCAAAGCATTAATAGATAGGTTGATAAAGGCTTCTTCCGCTAAATTTCCCGGGCGAACGGAACTTTCCGAATCAAACCGGTAGTGGTTTCTCCAATACTCGGAGACTTCCAATTGCAAGCCAAATGCTTTATTCTCTTCCGGACTCCTTTCCAACAATGAACGAAGAAGTCCATCGGGTTGATCGAGCCAGGCAGCCAATTGAGCTATTCGGAGGGTAGGAAACGAGAAAGGGCGCATGCGCATCCATTTCCACAAACCCGCATCCAGGGAAATCAGCCTGTATTTTTTCTGAAGATATTCAAACTCTCTCAGCAGTAATTTGGGATATCCATCTTTAAAGGAGCTGTGTAAAAGACCTGCCGTCCCGAATAACAAGGCTTCAAGTTCCATTCGGTTTCCCTGATGTTTTCTCAATATTCGATAAGGTAAAATACGCGCGAGTTGTTTCATGGGTTCCTTGTTGATTCTATGTCCAATAGAAGCACAGATAATGGAATAACAGGTTTGTTCCCAATCGTTCTGACAAGCATGCAAAAGTTCGGTTATGTCTCGATATCTGCTTTCCAATCTAAGGGTAAAAACCCGGTCTAAGGCATGCAGCCAGTGTAATTGACCCAAATTACGCAGCACATGAGCACAGGGAATCGGTCCCTCGAGGTGCAGCATGTTTTCATATTTCAGCAGCAATGAAGGTTCAATTCTCGCGTCCAGTTCCAGCACAGGAACCTGGTTGCCGGCAGCGGTGAATGTTTGTCCATTGGCATATAAACAAACATGAAGCACAACATTGTTATATGCCGGGTCTGTATGATGGCGGTGCTGATACCACATTTTTTCATCCAGATGTATTTCTACATTCCCGATCCATAAGGTATCGGCAATTTGAATTCGGGCCTGAAAAAAATCGGGTCCTGAATCAAAATTCTGAAATCCGGGATGAATGATTTTGATGCCTTCGCCGGTAACTGTCCGGAGCTCAAATTTGTTGAATAGGGAATTTTTCCAAATAAACTGGAGGAGATCTTCTTGCATGGTGGGGGTGGGTTAAGGGAAAATTTGGATGATCAGGTTTGCATCAGCAGTTTCATTTGATGTTGAAGAGTTTGTGCTTCACGCATGGCAGCTTCGGCAAAATTTATATCACTACTTGCATAAATTATATTTCGGGAGGCATTTACGAGCAATCCGGTAATTTCAGGAATGCCTGCATATTGATAAACCTGATTCAGGTCGCCTCCTTGTGCGCCAACTCCGGGTACCAGAAGAAAATAGTTTGGTGCGAGATTTCTCACACGTTCAAGCCATTGACCCCGGGTTGCTCCGGCCACTATCATCAGTTGTTCCGGTCCGGCCCATTGGACAATTTTTTCCACTACATGTTCAAACAGATATTTCCCGCTTTCGCTCTTAATCATTTGGAAATCTGCGCTTCCCGGATTGGAGGTTAGTCCTAAGACAATCACCGTTTTATTTTTGAATTCCAGAAATGGACGGATACTGTCTTCGCCCATATAAGGAGCCACGGTAATCGCGTCAAAGTCCATTTCTTCAAAAAATGCACGTGCGTACATGGTTGAGGTATTTCCAATGTCGCCCCGTTTGGCATCAGCTATCGTGAAATGACCTTTGGGTATTGCCTCCAGGGTCGACTTCAAAACTTGCCAACCTTCTGCGCCATATTGCTCGAAGAAAGCTGTGTTGAGCTTGTATGCACAACAATATGGAGCGGTAGCTTCTATAATGGCCCGATTAAAGGTCAGAAGACCTTCCATGTTCCGGGGCAGATGCAACGGTAACTTTTGTAGTTCCGGATCCAGTCCAACACAAAGAAAGGATTGTCTTATCTGAATGGATTTGCTGAGTTCTTGTAGGTTCAAAATATGAATTTGTATGCAAAAAAAGGTGAATTATGTGATACCTATCCTGAATACTTTTATAATTTTACCTCCTTTATCGACGAAATGAGAAACCTTTTAATTTTTAGCTTTTTCTTTCTGCCTTTGACAACATTGGCCCAGGAATTGGGAGTACTGTCCGGCAATTGGCAGAGTTCAGTGAATTTCTTCCAACGCGACGACAAGCGCGGTGCCAACGAAAGTCCGCAGTATTTCAGTCAGCTTTCATCTGCTGAATCATGGATGTACCTGAATTATCAGGTAAAGGGATATTCACTTGCCCTCCGACATGATCTGTTTAATAATTCTAATCTTCTGAATCCAACCGGGTCCTTTACCGGACATGGGATTGGATTTTGGCAGTTAAAGAAGAGCATTGAGAACCTTGAGGTAACCATTGGTTCGTTTTATGATCAGTTTGGAAGCGGATTGGCCTTCAGGGCATATGAAGATCGCCTGATTGGGATTGATTATGCCATGGAAGGGGTTCATGCTTTGTATCGGATCAACGATAATTTCTTTATCAAAGGATTCACGGGCAGAATGAAAGGCAGTCTGGAAAATCGTTTTAAAACCTTTCCTGAAATCATTCAGGGCGCAAATAGTGAGAAGAACTTCAGTTTATTTGAAGGCAAATTGAATTTGACGTTAGGCGCATCTGCCGTGAAACGGACTTTGGATAAAAATACCATGTCTTTTATTGCGACAGAGATTAATGGTATGGATTTGTCTCAGAGATTTAATCCGAAATATAACGCTTACGTATATAATGGTTACAGCAGTGTGAATATTGGAAATTTCGGGCTATACGGAGAGTATGTTTACAAGACAGAGGAGGCCTTCAGAAATGCAGATGGAAATTTAGAACTCGCCCCGGGTAAAATTTGGTATGCCGGGATGAACTATTCTAAATCAAAACTTGGTAAGCATAAGAAAGGTGGCATTGGGGTCAATTTCCAATATCGCCATATCGACAAATTTCAATATAAAATCTCACCTAATGAATTGTTGCTCAGTGGTTTAATTAGCTATCAGCCATCTTTGACACGACAAAGCACTTATCGCTTATTGGCCAGATATAACGCACCGGCACAGGATTATGGCGAGAATGGATTTCAGGGAGAAATCATTTATTCCATCAACAAATCGATGAATGTAGAGCTGAACTATAGCAATGTGCGGAAATTAAATGGAGATCAGCTGTTTGAGGAGATGTTTGTACAATTCGACCATAAATTGAACAAAGTGTTCAACTACAAGGCAGGATTGAGTAAGATTTTTTATAATCAGCAGGTTTATGAACAAAAGGATTCATCCTATCACCACGTACAGACTTTGACTCCATTTATAGAAACAAACTGGAAAATGAGTAAGAGAAACTCCCTGAGGGCAGAAGCGCAGTATTTAATTACTGCACAGGATTTGGGCAGCTTTGTGAATGCCATAGTCGAAATGAATTTTTCACCGCACTACTCTTTCGCAGTTTCAGACATGGTAAACGTTGATCCAAAAAGACATGCCGGTTCTCCCATCAGTGACGAAATTCTTCATTATTACACCTTTTTTGCGAAGTATAACATTCATACGACGTCATTTACACTGTCTTACATTAAACAGGTTCAAGGTGTGAATTGTACCGGCGGTATATGCAGATTGGAGCCGGCTTTTAGTGGAGTCAGATTTACGGTTACTTCGAATTTCTGACCAACTGTAGTTGTTTAATCATGTCGGCAGACATGTCGTTTAGGTCGTAATCTGGTTTCCATTGCCAATCGCGGCGTGCATGGCTGTCGTCAATACTCTGAGGCCAGCTGTCTGCTATGGCCTGTCTTGGATCATCGCGGTAGTCGAGGGTAAACCCCGGGATATGATTGCGAATGGCAGCTGCCAGAATCTCCGGATCAAAACTAAAACCTGAAATATTGTAGGACGAACGGTTCAGGATTTTGTCCGATGGAGCATGTGTGATATCCAACGTTGCCTTGATGGCATCCGTCATATACATCATGGGTAAAAAAGTGCCTGCTTTTAAAAAGGAAGTATAATGGCCATCGCTCAGTGCTTTGTGAAATATTTCGACCGCATAATCGGTGGTGCCACCTCCGGGCAATGCCTTATAACCGATTAAGCCTGGATATCGAATGGACCGGACATCGAGCCCGCGCTTTTGGAAATAATATTCACAGTATCTTTCACCGGCTTGTTTCGATATACCATAAATGGTATTTGGGTCCATCACGCAGTATTGAGGTGTTTGAACCCTGGGCGTATTCGGGCCGAAAACGGCTATGGAACTCGGCCAGAAAACCCGCTTCACCCCATATTCCAAGCAGGCATCGAATACATTGAAAAGCCCATCCATATTCAATTCCCAGCCAAACTTCGGATTTTTCTCGGCGGTTGCTGAAAGTAATGCGGCCAAATGATAAACCTGAACAGGCTTATATGTTTGAAATATTTCGCTTAATCGTCGTTTGTCCAATACATCAACCAGTTCAAATGGAGAGACATCCCAGAATGCATCATCCGGTTTGCGGATGTCACTGGCTATTACGGAAGAAGTAGGATATAATCCCCTGAGCGCGTCTATTAAATCGGTACCTACTTGTCCGCAGGCACCCAAAACGAGAATATTTTCAGCCATATTTAGGGTTCGAATTTAAGGGCTTTCTGTCAATACCTCTTTATAAACAGCCAGGGTCTTTTTTGTCATGGCATCCTGGCTGAAATCTGTAGCCATTTCAAAAGCCCGGTCTATCAGATTTTTTCGCAATTCTGAATCATTTATCATTTCCTGCACGCTATTGGCCAAGGCCCGGGCATCGCCCACCTCACAGAGTAATCCGGTTTTTCGATGGATGACCATTTCAGGTACACCACCTGCCCTGGTGGCAACAACAGGAACCCCGGCCAGCATGGCATCCAACACAGTGGTTCCGAGACCTTCAGTTTTGGAAGTGAACAGAAAAATATCCAATGCAGGCATCAAATTCCTCGCATCAGCCATATAACCCGGCATACAAAAAACATGTTCCAACCGATAGTTTTTGACAGCATTTTCCAGTTTGGCTCTTTCTTCACCTTCTCCCAGAATGATGAATCTCAGATTTGGCTCTTTTGCATGTAATTGAGCAGCCGTATGGATAAAAGTCATTAAATCTTTATGGTCAGCCAATGCGGAAATATTCCCAATCAACAAACCCTGGTCATTCAACCCGCAAAGTTCCAGTATTTTTTTACGGGCTATTTCCTTCGGGGTGCTTATGGGTTTTGCGCAAGAATGTATGGTAACGACTTTTTCAGGCTGTGGGATCGACTGTAGAACAATATGCCGGATTGCGTCAGAAACACAGATGATTTTCTTGATTCCGGGGTGATTGTACTTAAATCGTGTGAAGAAGTTCCCACGTATCTGAAAGTCGACCCTTCTGTGCAATACAATTGGGGTGCTTATGCCCATGAGATGTGCCAGAACACATAGCGTATGTGCCTGAGCATCATGTGCATGCAAGATGTCAGGTTGATGTTTTCGGATGCTTTGTGCCAATTTATAACCGGCTCTCAGGTCTGTTCCGCCGCGTTTCTTGAAAAGTACAATGTTTAATCCGTTGATTTCCCGGGCTCTTGTGGATAGTGCGGAATTTTCGGGACAGAAAAGCCATTGGTTGGAATTTTCAAGGCCCTGCATTAAATACAGAATTTGTTGTTCACCTCCTCTCCAGCTTAAGGGAGTAGATACATGCATGACTGATGGTAATCCCATGAAAGTTCAAAAGTGCATTGTAAGAAAGAGATTTCAAATTATTGACCGGATTTTACCAGTATAATTGTTGAAAGTTTTCCCATTTACCCTGATTCAGGGGAGGTATAAACCTTAAATTTGCCGTTTGCATTCAGCAGTTACCAAATTAATTCAAGAATGAAAAGTTACCATATAGTTGGGGTTATGTCGGGTACATCCATGGATGGCACTGACCTGGCCTATTGTCGGATAAATATTGATGATTCGGGAAAGAGAACCTTTGAAATATTGCAGGCAGAAACGTTTCCATATAGCGAAACCTGGAGGCTAAGACTTTCAAAGCTGAGAAATCAGACTGCATTGATTTTCCACAAAACTGACAGATACTATGGTGAGTATCTCGGACTTTTGATCCGTTCATTTATCGATAAACATCAATTGAAAGTTGATTTAATTGCGTCGCACGGATATACTATTTTCCATCAGCCTGAACAGAATCTCACAACGCAGATTGGAAGCGGAGCAGCCATATACGCCATCACGCAAATACCTGTGGTTAATGATTTTAGAGCAGTGGATGTTGTACTGGGCGGTCAGGGTGCGCCATTAGTGCCTGTGGGTGATCAGGAGCTATTCGGTGAATTTGATGCTTGTTTAAACCTCGGTGGATTCGCGAATATCTCAGCTTCCGGCAATGCCTTTGACATTTGTCCATGTAATATTGTACTGAATCGGATTGCGCGCGAATTTGATCAGGAATATGACCGTGACGGGGCCATCGCAGAAAAAGGATATGTAGACTATCAATTGCTTTCCAGATTAAATGAAATTGGATATTATGCTGAATCTTATCCAAAAAGTCTGGGACGAGAATGGATCAATCAAAACTTTTGGCACTTGGTCAGAGAAAGTACTTCAACCAAAGAAGATAAAATGAAGACCCTCTGTGACCACGTTGGAACTCAGGTTGGCAAAGCCATTGAAACGCTGTTTACAGATAGTGAAAATAAGAAAGTTCTGGTCACCGGTGGAGGTGCATTTAATCATGTGTTGATGGATCATATTCGAACACATAGCGAGGCGGAATTCGTAGTTCCGGAGAACAAATTGGTGAATTATAAGGAAGCATTAATTTTTGCTTATTTGGGCCTTAAACGTGTGTTAGGTGAAGAAAATGTTTGGTCTTCGGTAACCGGAGCAACGGGCAACAGTGTGAGTGGAGCGCTGCATGGGAATTTTACAAAACTACTTTCGATATGAAATTGATTTTCAAAATTTTAGGTCTGTTACTTTGCTTTCATTCCGTAACCCATGCACAGGTTACAGAGAATGTGGCAGATATCAATTCCAGGGGCAATGCATTTCCATTTGGAAGCAAAATATTTCAGGGTGAAAAAATTTGTTTTCAGGCATTCGACCGAAATGGAAACACCTCGCTGTATATTTTAAATGATGAGGGAACACAAACCATTCATACCTTCACTTGTGGGGATCATGCCGTTTTTATCAATCAGGCCATTTCATATAAACAAGGCGTTTTGTTTGGTGTAGTGAATGATAGTCTGAATCATGGAATCTGGTATTGGGATGGAGAAGGAAAAGCGCGCAGAATTCATGAAGAAGCAATATTGGGAGATGAATATGCGGTAGTTGACGGAAAGCTGTATGTAAATGCTTCTCTTCCGGGTAAAGATGCTTTTGTATATGAATTGGAATCAGGCAGATTGCAGAAAGTAAGGGCTTTCGATAAAACCATACAGGGTTTAGGGGTTGACCGTATGTTAGACTGGAAAGGAAAGCTAATGGTCTCATATTTGGGCAGCTTTTATTTATTGGACAAAGAGGAAATTCAGATCTACGAACCGGCCGGAAAAGGAAACTATTTTGAACCTTTTGTATTTAAAGGCAGCCTGTATTTTGGTTTTGGAGAACGTAAGCAAGATCCGGAATTGAAATCGGTAAACATTCTCGATAAAGTGAGTAATCATGGAAATATAGTTCCGAACTATCACTGCGTTGATGCCTTTGCTCCTTTGAAAGGGGATGATAAGGTATTTTTTCTGAGTAATCCGGATGGTGATGGTGAAGCGATTTACAGCATGTTACCCGGGTCGAAACCAACCCGGATCAAGGATAAATATTACCAGGAAACGAGCTCCAGATTTTCTTCTTATTGTGTTAACAAAGATGGGCTGTATTTCTGCAGCAAGCCGGATGACCGTGAGGAATTCTCCATCTGGCAATATGCTATGGACACCTTGATTCCTTATCAGCTGGAGAATGCCAGGAATCCAATGTTTATTGCGCCTTGGGGACAAGACTTGCTCATGATAGCCAAGCACGATTACTACGATGTGGAACCCTTGAAGGTGAGCACATTTCAATTCCCGAATGTTAAGGTAACAGACGTGGTGATAATGGAGAATACACCCAAGGGGAGGAAAGTCGGTCAGGTACAGGTCGATAAAAAGAATTCAAAACGATTGAAATATGATATTGTTGGGGGAAACATTGGAGATGCATTTACCATAGACCCATCAGATGGCAGCATTTATATTCAAAATACAGATAGTTTAAATGCCAGGCTACATCCGCACATAGATCTGGAGGTTAAGGTAATTACCAGCTGTTTTAAACCGGTTGTTAAAGTTCCGATTAATCTTTTAACGGCCAGACCTATCGACATGAATAACCTGCAGGAAAGGTTTCTTTTTTATCCCGATTTTAACCGTAAGGGATTTTTGATGACGAGTGTATTGGAGGATGGTGAACATATCGGGGTTTTCAATGAGCAGTTGAAAATGGTGGATGAATTGGTTGTGAGCAACAAGTCGATATATTTCAGCGGATATCCTGCTGGATTTTATGTGCTCAATGCACAGAATAAGCATCGCAATTATTTTCAAAAAGTAGAGATTAAATAAGCATGGAAAAGCTGTTAAAGAAGTTTGAAGGAAAGAGACCTGAAATTGTATTTGAGTGGAAAGACGAGGAGACGGAAGCGGAAGGATGGGTGGTGATTAATTCGCTTCGTAATGGGGCTGCAGGTGGAGGGACGAGGATGAGAAAAGGCCTGAATATGAGGGAAGTAGAGAGTTTGGCCAAAACGATGGAAGTAAAGTTTTCTGTCTGTGGTCCTCCCATTGGAGGTGCTAAATCGGGCATTAATTTCGATCCGGCAGACCCTCGTAAAAAGGGTGTTCTGAAGCGTTGGTACAAAGCGGTTCTTCCTCTATTAAAGAACTATTATGGTACCGGGGGAGATTTAAATGTGGATGAAATACATGAGGTAATTCCTTATACAGCAGAATTGGGTTTGCTTCACCCTCAGGAAGGAGTGGTTAATGGGCATTTCAATGGATATAACCCTGAAGAAAAACTAAGGGCAATTAGCCGTCTTCAGGAAGGGGTTTTACTTCCCATTACGGATGTAAGATTCACGCCTTCTGTGGATCGAAAATATACCATTGCCGACATGATAACCGGTTGGGGTGTTGCGGAAGCAGTGAGACATTACTACAGCATTTGGGGTGGTATGTTAAATGGAAAGCGCGCCATCATTCAAGGCTGGGGAAATGTGGCAGCGGCAGCGGCCTGGTATTTAGCGAGAAACGGGGTTTCTGTGATTGGAATCATCGATCGACAGGGCGGATTAATACGCGAATCGGGTTTTTCAGTGGATGAAATCACTCAGTTGTTTTTAGATCGGGATGGCAATCAATTGAAGGCAGAAGGAATGTTGAGTTTTGAAGAAGTGAATGAGAGAATCTGGGATTTAAAAGCAGAAATATTCATTCCCGGTGCTGGTTCCAGGTTAATCACCAAAGATCAGGTTGATCGTATGATTCAGGGCGGCATGGAGGTGATCAGTTGTGGCGCCAATGTGCCTTTTGCTGACGAAGAAATATTCATGGGCCCAATTAGCATGTATGCGGATGCACATATTGCGGTGATTCCGGATTTTGTTGCCAACTGTGGGATGGCCCGGGTATTTGGTTACCTGATGCAGAAAGATGGCAAGGTAGAAGACATTGCGATTTTAAAGGATGTAACGGAAGTCATTGAGCGCGCCATGCTCAAATTAAATCAATTCAATCAACGCAATACCGGACTCAGTCGCAAAGGACTTGAAATCAGTCTGACTGAGTTGGTGAAGCCCTGATAATAGGAAATGTTTTGGTATTTTTGCCGTCCCGTTTGGGGACAGCGATTTTACGGGGTGTAGCTCAGCCAGGTTAGAGTACACGTCTGGGGGGCGTGTGGTCGGAGGTTCGAATCCTCTCACCCCGACAATCCAACAAAAAGCGCCGGCTTTGCCGGTGCTTTTTTTATGCTCGCCCTTGAACCCGCGAATGCGGGTTCAGAAGGGCCAGAGCATAAAAAAAGCA
>CAZTGZ010000012.1:32962-40178 GCA_964613385.1 uncultured Chitinophagaceae bacterium | reverse complement strand
CGCTTTTTGATGGATTGGAACCCCACCTTCAAGGATCACGCAAGTAATCCTCTGATGCGGGTTCAGAAGGGCCAGAGCATAAAAAAAGCAAGCACGACAAGCACGAAGTGCCGCTTTTTGATGGATTGGAACCCCACCCCCAAGGATCACGCAAGTAATCCTCTAATGCGGGTTCAGAAGGGCCAGAGTTGAAAGCAAGCACGCAGTGCCGCTTTTTGATGGATTGGGCATCCCGTTTTCAACCGCATTCTTTACTCCTCAATGTGCAAAATATGGGGCATTAAAAATATCCTCTTAACAACAAACCCATTAACATTTGTTCATAAATAGACTTTATACTATTTCCAAAAGGAACCAACTATCTTGAAATATGACAATTCTATTGGCTAAGATGTCTGCAGAAAAATTAGATTTGAGAATATGAAGGCCATCCACATTTGGTTAATCCCTGTTGCAGCGTTCATCGTAATGTCAATGACAACATATTCTTGTAAGGATAACCCGCCTTGCATTGTTCAATGCGATAGTATTTTAGAAGCACATCCGGATGCCTCTCAGTTTCTGATTTTTCCGGTAGGCAGTTGGTGGGAATACGAGTTGTTGGATTCAGGTATATTGGACACCCTCAATCTATTTCATATAAGCAAAAATTTTACGAACAACCAGTGTCTTGATGGAAATGATGTTTGCAAGTATTCCTATAGTTTATTTTTAAGTCATTCAAATATTGAATATAATGGGATGAGTTCTAACAAAAAAAACGAGAGCAGAATGGAGTTTTTTTTAAAAACATATAATGAAGGAAAAAGTTGGGTGGTTTTACATTCGTCACATGCTTATAATAATGTTTCAATGGAACATTTTCTTGATATTCCTTTTAATGTTGGTTATAAATATGGTGATGATAGATTTATTTCTGATACATCTAAATTGATAAAAATAAATAATGATTCCATCTCATGCTTGGAAATTTCTGCATTAAAAAATAATTATTTGCTTCAACATCGTATCATGAAATTTTACATGTCACGTGGAATTGGCATCGTTCGTTACGAATATCAAAATGGAGACATCTGGCAGTTAAAATCACATTACATCAATCGTTAACACTATGAATATCAGAATTGTCCTTACTGTTTATTTCATTACATTGTCCGTTATTATAAATGCCCAGTGCATTGAAAATTCCTTCGGAAGCCATTTTCTTCCAAAATAATCTCTTATGAATTGGACAGTATAAATGGCTTTTTTGAAATTGTTTTAGAAATTGAAGCAACCAGAAATACGACCTACAAGGATTCATATTTGTCCTATATTCCTCCTTCAAGTCCTCCTAATGGCCCAACGGATGTAGAAATGGATAGTGGTGATGTTATAACTCGAGCGTACGAATTTAGTTTTGACACGTTGAATCTGCCTTTTTATCCGAAAGAAATTCAAATACTTTCACTTGATACCAATATTCCTTCTGATGCAAGGAGGCTGGCTTCAGCATTTATTCATTTTACTCCATGGAATACCATAGAAATATTCGACTTTCATGATTTCTTAAACTCCAAAAGACTCTGGTTAGAAGGTGTTGATTCGCTAGCTCCATCACGTTTTTATATAGATAAAAACTCACTTCCGGTTTCAGACTTACCTGAATCTTTGTCCGAAAATGACAGTTCAAAGGTTTACAGCTGGCGTTTGAATGGCCTAGCATATAGCATTCCCATGATTAATCCTGACACCTTCGATTATGATTCTGTTGACTTGGTTTTAAATGAACTTATGATGAAAAAGGATGATGATTGTGGATTATGGGCGCATCGATTTCGTGGCAGACTCGCCCTTGAACCCGCGAATGCGGGTTCAGAAGGGCCAGAGCATAAAAAAAGCAAGCACGCAGTGCCGCTTTTTGATGGATTGGAACCCCACCTTCAAGGATCACGCAAGTAATCCTCTGAAGCGGGTTCAGAAGGGCTAGAGTTGAAAGCAAGCACGAAGTGCCGCTTTTTGGTTAATTGAACAAACCCTCTTCAATCGCATGCTTTGCTATCCCTTGTGCAAAAATCCAAATACAGGTATTGCCTGATTCTTATATTTTTTGTCTAATCTTATTCCCTCTATATTTGCGAACACCAATGGGCCCCGTAGTTCAATGGATAGAATAGAAGTTTCCTAAACTTTTGATACAGGTTCGATTCCTGTCGGGGCTACATATTTTCATCTTTATATCCTAACCCCTTAGAATTTTAAGATAGTTGCCTCTCTCATTTTCATTTGGCATCAATTTTAACTGATGTTCTTCCGCATCTTTCGCATGTGATATGTCCCGAATATCCATGATTGGAAATGGTGGAGCAACACGACAAATGCTAAACAGAAAACGCCAAAACCTAATGCTCTTCGTTAAAATAGATTTTGTAGAACTTGCGCCCATCCATATCCACACCCTTCTCGATTAAGTTGTGATCGCCATGGATATAAACGTGAAAATTGCGATCGAGTTTCAAAACACTCTTAAAAACCCTGCTTTGCTTTTTTACGGCATCGTTAGAAATATCGAACTTCTCATCCAGATAAACATCGTTTTCCTGACAGTAACGATGACCGAACTCCTTGAATGATTCAACCATTTCAGGTTGTGATATTACCTTTTGGGCAAATACTTCCTGATCAATGGCATCATGATTCCTGAAGTATTCCATGGAGCGATTTAACAAATCAATTTGTGCGGTTTTGTCAGTAGATTCTGCTTCTTGAAGATGTTCCGTGACAAACTGCCGTGTCATTTGCATGAAATTGCGGGTTTGGTGAAATTCGTCTTTGTCTGCTGTTACGCCTAAAAATTCATCAGACCAAAACATGCTCTTCCCCCCTTTTTCGTATAAGTAAATATCAAATCGCCCTGTTTCATTTGGAATAATGAGGCACGATTTATCCAGAGTGCCCTGAGCCAGACCTTCGTATCCCGCGATTTCCAGACTTTCATTGACCCGCGAAATTCCTGCAAATTGCTCTCGAGTTTCAATTTTAAACAAACCGAATCCATCTCGCGGCTCACCGTCTATTTCAAGATTCTCTAAATGAACCATCATCAAATCTCCATCTTTGATGGCCGGATGATTCATCACATCTTTTAAGTGCTGAGCTATCTTAACAGACATTTCCTGAAAGTCGGCATTCAGCTCAAAATAATCCTGTATCAGTGAGGCAAGTGTTCCCTGATCCGGATCTTTAAACCTAAAACGTCCGGTACCATTCAAACCATTCAGGCAATACTTTAGCAACCAGGGCTTAAAATTTTCAGAGATGACTCCAGATTCCTGTATGCTGAGGATATCCTGACCCTCATTGGCAGGATTCATGATCCGGTGCAGAATGCAATGCAGTATTTCAGCGTTTTGATGGTTGAGTTGCATTCCTCAACTTTTCATATTGTGAAACACGTTCTGCACATCCTCATCCTCTTCGAGCCTGTCAATCAGTTTATTAACTTCTTCTGCTTGTTCGGGACTCAATTCAATAAAGGTATTCGGAATTCGTTCTTTGTCAACAGAGATAATGGAAATACCCAATTCTTCTAAACCCTTTTGCATATTTCCAAAATCAGTGAATGCTGTGTATATAAGGGTTTCATCCTCAACCTGTTCAATTTCTTCCAATCCGTAATCAATTAATTGAAGTTCTAAATCTTCCAGATTCTGACCGCTCGGGTCAATTTTAAAAATACACTTTCTGTCAAAAATATAATCCAATGACCCTGTTTTACCCAGCTCACCGTTGTTTCGATTAAAAGCGACCCTGATATTGGCGACGGTCCTTGTCGGGTTATCTGTTGCGGTTTCTATGACGATGCTCACGGCGAAAGGTCCTTTCCCCTCATACACCATTTCCTGATAATCTTTGGCATCCTTATTCGATGCCCGTTGTATCGCTGATTCAACGCGATCTTTGGGCATGTTTTCTGACTTAGCGTTTTGAATGGCAACCCTCAGACGCGGATTGTTTTCCGGATCGGGTCCGCCTTGCTTCACAGCCATGGCAATTTCTTTTCCAATTCGGGTAAATGTTACTGCCATTTTACCCCATCTCTTCATTTTTCTGGCCTTACGGAACTCAAATGCTCTTCCCATAACAAATCTTTCCTGCGAATTTCGGACTCTGTTTCAATAAAATAAAATTATTGCATCAATAGGATTTTTTCAAAGGAATTTTTATTGCGCTTGATGCCTGTTAATCATGGGTTTATGAAAATAATTTGAACCTGCAAGATGCGAATTAACCGGTTGATGCGTTCACTTAGAATAAGGCGAATAGCAAAAGATATGTAAAAAAAATATATTCGCGGAAAATTAGATAGGCAAAAAATAAGTATTCGCTATGTATTGGACACTGGAACTTGCTTCATATCTCGACGATGCTCCCTGGCCAGCCAGTAAAGATGAGTTGATTGATTACGCAATTAGAAGCGGCGCTCCGCTCGAAGTCGTTGAAAATCTTCAGGAACTTGAAGACGATGGCGAACCTTTTGAATCCATTGAGGAAGTATGGTCTGACTATCCGACAACGGATGACTATTTCTTCAATGAAGATGAATTATAAAGGCTGACTTAGGCAGACTATTTCTTCAATTCATTTCCTTCAGCCAACAACAACGGAAACGTAAGGGTATAATTACGTCCCTTTTTTACCGGCAATTTATATCCCATTAACCAGGGATTTAACTCCTTGAGCATTTTGTAATTGGTTTGATAATTTTTCGCCAAATCCGGTAGACTTTGGATAGATGTGTCCGTTATCTGGGTATAAGTTTCTACTTTTCTATAATAGTCGTGATCATCAACAATAAAGCCATAATGACGGGGATTTTCGATGATCAGTTTCAATGCTAAAATTCGAAAAACATAACGGCTGGTTTCAGTATTGAGAAATAATTGATAGAAATTGGCCTCTTTTTGGTTTTCAACTGCTCTTTGTATACCGGAAATTCCGCGGTTATAGGCCGCAGCGGCTAAAGTCCAGTTTCCGAATTTTTGATAAGCATCTTTCAACAAACGGCATGCTGCTTCCGTAGACTTAATCAAATGATAGCGCTCATCGATGTCATCGTTTATTTCCAACCCGTATTGCTCGCCTGTGGATTTCAGAAATTGCCAATATCCTGCTGCACCCGAAGGAGATACCACATTGGCCAGCCCACTTTCTATGACGGCTAAATACTTAAAATCTTCGGGAATTCCTTCTTTTTCAAGAATGGGTTCCATCACTTCAAAAGCCCTTCGGGTCTTTTTTATCATCAGCAGTGTACTGCTTTGCCAATACGTATTGATGAGCAATTCCCTGTCAAATCGTTCCCTTACTTCGGCGTCGTCCATTGGAACTTCTTCTCCTGCAAATTGCATCCTGGCAGGTAAGGGAACAGGAACAATTCTATAATTTCGAAGGAGTAATTCGCGCTTTTTGATGGGTTCGGGGTCGCTGTGCCCATAAAAAAGTGCCACCAGTAAACCGGATACCGCAATTAAAAGAAGGGTATAGAATATACGATGCTTCAAAATAGAAATCCGCATTCAAGCCCTACTGTATAAATGCTGCCTCCTTTGCCGGTTTCAGGTAGCACATCCACGAATTTCAGCCCGTTGTTGATATTCCTTAAACCTGCTTTCAGGCAAATTTGAAAACCTGTATAATATCCATTGTGCTGATATCCCAGAACGCCGGCAAAGTCTATGGGATAAAGGCCTAAATCCTTATAAAGTGATCTGGCACCCCCATTCACATATACCTCACTGTTCAACAAATAACTGACCTGAGGTCCCAAAAACGCAACATGATTGGCCTTTCCTTTTTGAAGATTCACCTGGGCATAAAGCGGGAAATCCAAATAAAAGAGATGGATCCTTTCATATCGATTGCGGCCATTGTCGAACTTACTTCCTTTAAAGCTTGCCAGAACTTCTGTTTGAAGATGAAAATTCTGACCCAATTTATACTTAAAGAAAACACCACCATTTACGTTCATTTTAATTGTGGGATTTTCCAATTCAGTGCCTCTCAGGGAATTAAATGTCGAACTAACCTTCATTCCCAAATGATATTTGTCTTTATCTTTATACAGTTGTGCCATGCACGTCGTGTGAAAAAATAACCAAAGACAAACCGTAATCAGGAGATATCTCATAATATACTTTTTCCTTTTAATGCTTTAGAAACCGCCTCATCCATCAATCGCTCCGCAAAGGGCTTTGTGAATTCATTCAAAGACTCATGCTTCAATTGTATCAGATTTTTATCGGTTCCCTGCACAGCTTTCTTCAATTCATCCATGTGATGCAAGGTTCCATTCACTTCAACAGTAGAAAGAATAGCCGAATGCTTCTCAAGAAAACGCTGAGTTACATAAATCAATTGTGTTGCTTCGCTTTTGGCTTCGGTGAGGGCTCGTATTTCCAAATCGCTCTGTGCGTGTTCTATGCTATCGAGTAACATTTGCTCAACTTCCTGATCTGTAAGCCCGTATTGAGGCTTTACTTCAATAGTTTGATGCACTCCGGATCGAAGCTCATGCGCGCTAACTTGCAGAATACCGTCGGCATTGACCATAAATTCTATTTCAATTTTAGGTAATCCGGCCGGCATTGCTGGTATTCCATTTAAAGTAAAAGATGCCAGTTTTCGATTTTCGGTTACCAGATCACGCTCTCCCTGATATACTGAAATCCTCAGATTTACCTGCCCATCGGCTGATGTGGTATACTGGCGGGCGGACTTTACAGGGATTTTGCTGTTTCTGGGAATTAACACATCCATCAATCCACCCAGGGTTTCAATTCCCAGGCTCAATGGCGTAACGTCCAAAAGCAAAATATTTTGCCGGTTACCGGCGAGTATATCTGCCTCAATGGCGGCTCCCAATGCAACAGCCTCATCCGGATTCAGCGTTGTATTTACCGGAACATCTTTGAAAAACCGGGCAACGGCTTCGCGTATAAGCGGACTTCGGGTGGATCCACCCACCAGCAGCACTTCGTCTACATCTTTCAGGCTGTGCAATCCGGAATCGTTCAAGGCTTGCCTGCATGATAGAAATGTGCGTTCCAGCAAGGGTGACATGCACGCTTCTAATTCCTCCCGGTTAAGTGTTAACTGAACTTTTTTTCCCTCGTGGTTAATGGCTTCCGCTTCGAACAATTCATGATGGCTGAGCCATTCCTTAGCATTTTTAGCT
>CAZTGZ010000012.1:0-32952 GCA_964613385.1 uncultured Chitinophagaceae bacterium | reverse complement strand
CCTGTACCGACCAAAGTTGTTGAATAGCATCATCAATATCGTCACCACCGAGATAAGTGTCCCCATGCGTCGACAATACTTCAAAGATTCCATCATGAATGCGTAGCACACTGATGTCGAATGTTCCACCTCCCAGATCATATACGACGATGGTCTTTTTTTCTTTCGGATCCAGACCATGCCCGAATGCCAGAGATGCCGCAGTAGGTTCATTCAGGATGCGCAAAACATCTAAACCGGCCAGTTTACCTGCATCTCTGGTTGCCTGACGTTGGGCATCATTAAAATAAGCAGGTACGGTGATCACTGCCTGACTTACTGGAGTTCCCAGCGATATTTCTGCTCTGCTTTTTAGCTCCTTCAGGATAAATGAGCTCAACTCTATCGGCGTATAAAATATATCACCCAACATCACCTTTAAGAGCTTATCCTCATCGGTATCCAGAATTTTATAGTTGACCGGTATTTTCTGGTTAATCAGATCCTTATACGATTTTCCCATCAATCTTTTAACAGAGTAAATGGTATTGGCCGGATCTGAGAAAAGGCTGGATATGGCATTCATTCCAACCATATCGGGTTTGCCCTCCGTAAAATGAATCACTGAAGGAACGATGACAGATGCTGAATCCGCCTTTAAACACCGTGGCTCAGTTGATCCTTCAGGCACGATCGCCACCAGGCTATTTGTCGTTCCTAAATCTATACCCAGAATAGGACTCGATTTTGCCAGAGTTCCCTGCTTTAAATTAATCGAAAATTTGGCCATGTGCTTCGCAAAAGTACCGAATATCAAAAATGAAAAACGTATTTTGGGGTTAAATGGTTTACAAGAACGGAAAACCATTGCGTTATTTTTGCACTATGCAAGCTCAGATTCGAATTTATAATACCCTCGGAGGCAAAACCGAAGAATTCAAACCACTACATCCCCCATTGGTTGGAATGTATCTGTGCGGCCCAACGGTATATGGCCATCCGCACCTGGGACATGGCCGTGGACCTATCGTTTTTGATGTTGTAAGACGCTATCTGGAATTCAAAGGGTACAGGGTCAGGTTTGTTCGAAACATTACGGATGTGGGGCATCTGGTGGATGATGCAGACGAAGGAGAAGACAAAATTCAAAAAAAAGCTAAAATAGACCGTTTGGAGCCAATGGAAGTGGCCCAGTTCTATACGGATTCCTATAATGAATGCCTTCGCAAACTGAATGTGAGGCGTCCTTCCATTGAACCCAGAGCAACTGGCCATATCATGGAACAAATTGCCATGATTGAACAAATTCTGGCAGCAGGTCTGGCATATGTGTCCAATGGCAGTGTTTATTTTGATGTGATCAAATATGCTTCAAAGCATGATTACGGAAAGCTGAGCGGTCGGGTATTGGATGATCTGATTGCAGGGGCCGGAGAGGAGCGCCGGGCTTTGGAAGGTCAGGATGAAAAACAAAACGCCAACGATTTCGCACTGTGGAAAAAGGCAGAACCGGAGCACATTATGAAGTGGGATTCACCCTGGAGTATTGGGTTTCCGGGTTGGCATATTGAATGCTCGGCTATGAGTAGCAAATACCTTGGGGAACAATTTGACATTCATGCCGGAGGAATGGATTTGTTATTCCCACATCATGAAGCTGAAATTGCACAAAGTACCGCCTGTTTTAATCACAGTCCGGTTAAGTACTGGATGCACAACAATATGATTACCATCAATGGTCAGAAAATGGCTAAATCTTTAAACAATGGTATCATGATGGATGAGTTTTTTGCCGGAACTCACCCGCTATTGGAAAAGGCCTATAGTCCTATGACCCTGAGGTTCTTTATTTTAATGGCGCATTATCGCAGTACCCTCGACTTTTCGAACGAAGCTCTATTAGCGGCCGAAAAGGGTCTTGCGCGTTTGATGCGCGCCAATCGGGATGCAGATAAATTAGAAGCGGGAGAAGCTGATTCATGGAATGTGAATGAATGGATGTCAGGGTTTGAAGAAGCCATGAATGAAGACTTCAATACTCCGATTGCTATTTCGGTATTGTTCGAAGGAGTGAAGAAGATAAATCTGATGCTGGAGGGAAAAGAAAGTCTGAGCCTTGCATCCTTACAGAGTTTCAGGCATTATTTTTCAACTAGTATCATGCAAATACTTGGATTGGAAGAATCCGTAGGAGAATCTGATGATATGTCGGATGAATTGGTTCAATTGATCATTGAATTGAGATACCTGGCCAGAAATAATAAGGACTTTGCAACTTCTGACCTTATTAGAGATCGTTTAAAAGAAATCGGCATACAGCTGAAAGACGGAAAAGAAGGAACAACCTTTCAAAAAATCATATGAAAAAATTACTCATTTATACATTGCTGATTAGTCTGGGTTTGTATGCGTGCAAGCCGGGTGATCCGAAAAACCATGATGACCATAATGTTGTGGTTGATGAGATTAAGCCCATGCAGGAGGTTGCGTTTAATGCAGATAGCGCTTATGGCTATGTTTCAGATCAGGTAGCATTTGGACCCAGAGTTCCCGGAAGCGGGGCACATCAAAAAGCCGGAGATTGGCTTCAGTCAAAATTGACCCTTTGGTGTGATACGGTTTATGTACAGCATGGTATTGTGCCTGATTTTAAGAATGAGCAAATCAATATTCGCAATATCATCGGTGTTTTCAACCCCAATGCGAAGCGAAGAATATTGCTTTCTGCCCATTGGGATACTAGACCTCAGGCAGACGAAGACCCGCAAAGACCTCAGGCTCCGGCGGATGGCGCCAATGACGGCGGGAGCGGTGTTGCGGTATTGCTGGAAATTGCGCGTCATTTGCACACAAATCGCCCCGGTTTAGGTATTGATATTATATTGTTTGATGCAGAAGATGGAGGAGAAAGAAAAGGAGCCAGCGAAAGTTGGTGTCTGGGATCACAATATTGGAGCAAAGGTCCTCATATTCAACCTTATACGGCTGAATTTGGCATTCTGTTGGATATGGTCGGCGCAAAGGATGCCATCTTTCCAAGAGAATTACATTCCCAGGATTTTGCCCGCGAATACGTGGATTTGGTTTGGAATACCGGCATTGAATTGGGTTATGGAAAGTATTTTGTGAATGACAAAGGCAGCCATATTACGGATGATCATTATTATATCAACAGTATTTTAGGCGTGAGAACCATTGACATTTTGCAATATAATGCAGGTACTCAATCAGGTTTTGGCGACTATTGGCATACGCATAACGACAATATGTCGGTAATAGATAGAAATACCTTGAAAGCCGTTGGTCATACCGTACTGGAGACCATACGGAAACAACATCTGGTTCAGTAAAATTTAGGCCTTTTTCTTGGGTTTGATAAGCTGAGCCTTGTAAGGAATACTCACGCCAATATTCATGTCTAAGAATACTCGTTGAGCTAAGAAACTTCCATTGCCAACTATACCTGGTCTTACACCCATGTTATAGGCAACAGACATGCTGGTACCTTTGTGATTTCTCATAACATATCCCAATCTCCAGCCGGTTCTTTTCATGTTGGAATTGGTTACTTTAAACTCAGGTCCCAAATTCTTGTTGTTCATCACATCCGCCAGACTCAATACCGGAGCAAACATAAAGTCGACATAAAATGTATTCCAGGGTGTAGCGTATTTCATTCCGTATTTGTCTGTAAGCACTTTAAAATTGGCGATGGTCTGAGTGGATAAACCTCCATAAACAACCATGGAACGCAACATTGTACCTCCACTTGTTAAATACATCGTGGATCCCGTATCTATTGAAAAATCATTTTCTTTGTTAAATGCACCATCAAAGTCTACCGCAGTATTGTGCCAAACGGCACCACCTCTTAAACTCATAATTTTTCTGGCACTGCCCGGTATATCTACAAAGCGGGTTGTGGTAACCTGATAATTACCGGATTGAGATGTGCTTTTGTAGAAAACAATTCGGTGATTGGTCGGTTTAACACGATCCAGAATGTGTAATTGAAAAGTACCCTCCAAATAAGAGGTTGGTTTGATGTTTTTACTGAAATAACCATCGTCCCCATTACTTTTATTATCACTTAGAAAGAACTCATTCATATCCCAATATGGTCTCCTGATTTGTGCACTTATGTCAAAAATCTTTCCGACCATATAATCGGCTCTTCCGGCAACACCCGCCGTAATATTCGTTAAATAGCAATCCACCATCATCGGATCCAGATGCAGCATGAAGTTTTTGAAATCCATGGGGTCATCTTTCTTTACCTTATATCTTACTTCTTGAGCCTGTGACAGTTGCATGCAAAAGGCTGAAATCGCAATAAGTGCAAAAATTCTTTTCATTTGTCGCAATTTTTTTGGTAAAATTAGTATAATTTCGACCATTATAAGCAAGCATAGTTATGAAAAAATTTCTAACACTATCTTTTCTGATTGTCTTAACGCCATATTTCAGTCAGGCTCAGGATTTGGAGTATGAAACAGTAAGCGACGATCCATCTAAAGCCGTGAGTTCTGTATTTATAGGTTTAGAACCTATGTTTTTCGATTTGAATGGTACCAATCTGCTCGCCATGGGCTGGGGATTGTACGGTCATTATCACATCAAGCAGGATCTGATGTTTCAGGCCAGATTTCAGACTCCGTACTGGAGAGGCATCATTGACGTTGCAAATGCACAGACCATGAGTGATCGAAAGAATGGCAATTTGTTCAACGACTATAACCCCAAACAATTGATGTATATCGATTTGAATGCGTCATATAAACTATTGCGGAACGACCGGCCTAATCGTCCTGTGACCATTCCTTTGGGAAATGGTGGAGAAATTAACAATTATATCGATGGGGCGTTTGCTACCAAAAGATATCAGGTAATGGCCAGGGCAGGGGTTTTGATGAGAAATTCTACCGTGCTGCTGGAGAAAAAACCAGCTGCCGCGGATTGGAGTGGAGGTGAGCCTTATACCAATCTTACGTCTACTTCTATATACGCAGGTGTTAGCTTGAATAAAATGTGGGAATTGGTGGCAAATATTACCGAACTGGAAATCGGCCGCAAAATTGCCCGCATGCATAAGAGTTACTATGCTGACGTCATGTTTGCCCCTGTATTGAATTTGAGTGCGCTGGAAAAAAATGGCAAAGTAGTTGAAATTGAAGGAGATGATTTAGCTGGCGGATACTTAAAGAAAAATCGTTTAGGAATCAGAATTGGAGTGGCTAATATGCCTGAATACAAGAACAACCTCACGGGTTGGGAATTGGGAATTTTCCCATCTTTTGTGGCAGAGAACAATGCTTTCAGCGGAGCGTATTTCAAGTGGTGGTGGATTATTGATCTCTATAGTTCTGAAAATTAATAGAATAACTTACTGAGAAGAGGCTCGCGATGCGGGCCTTTTTTTTTGACATTTTTGCAACATGAAATTTCCCGTTATTCTCATCCACGGTGGAGCCGGCACCATTCCTCAAAATTCATTAACTCCTGAAATGGAAACCGGTTATTTGCAAGCCTTAAATTCCGTTGTAGATCAGGCTTATCAATTCCTTGAAAGTGGTGCATCGGCTATGGATGCTGTTGAACTGGCGGTAACTCTGTTGGAAGATTGTCCCTTGTTTAATGCCGGCAAAGGGGCTGTTTTTAATTTTAAAGGCGAACACGACTTAGATGCTTCCATTATGTGCGGAAAAACAGGACTTGCCGGAGCAGTCACGGGTATTTCCGGGATTAAGAACCCGGTAAAACTCGCGAGGTTAATCATGGACAGTGACCATGTTTTGTTGAGTGGTGAAGGAGCTATGGAATATGCCCGGCTTAAGGGAATTGAAGAAATGGATGCATCTTATTTTTACGATGATTTCAGACACCGGCAATGGCTTGAAACACAAAAAATGGGAGGTGTGCGAATGGACCACAGTCTTCCGGGTGAAATTAAAAGTGGAACCGTAGGAGCGGTTGCTCTTGACCTGAATGGAAATTTGGCTGCTGCCACATCCACAGGTGGTATGACCAATAAAAGATATGGCAGAATTGGTGATACGCCGCTCATTGGAGCAGGAAACTACGCGGAAAACGGTTGCTGCGCTGTTTCTTGCACCGGACATGGTGAAAAGTTCATTTTGGGCGTTGTTGCCTATGATATTGCCGCTCAAATGAAATATGGCTCAAAAAATCTGAAGCAGGCTTGTGAACATACGGTAATGAGTCGACTACCCGAAATACATGGAGAAGGAGGCGTTATAGCCCTCGATAATCAGGGAAATTTTGAACTTTGCTTCAATTCTGATGGCATGTACAGGGCATTTAAAACACCTGATGAAAGAGGTGCATTTATCTATCGCTAACCGGATCCAGTTCTTCCCGAAACGCTGAAAATTTCCGGGTTCTCACATTGTAGAAATTTCCTTTGCTCATCATATGCACAATGAGGCCATTAACGGAAATAGGTGCGCCCAATTCAATGTCACCAATATTGTTATGAGCGATGTTGCGACCATCTAAAATGGATACTGCCCCCGAACCAATGGCTTCCAATTCTTCCCCATGTCTTACCACCACACCGGTATCTTCACCTAATCCGATACCTATGGTACCCGGATTTGCAGCGACTGCCTGTGCCAATCTGGGAAATCTTCCACGCTTGTTGAAATGAGAATCAATGATGACTCCGGGCAGCAAACCTAAGCCTGTGGTTATTTTCACTTCTCCTTTCAAGTGGGCACTGCTCGAATTTCCTTCATAAATCATGGTCTGGCTCATGGCCATGGCTCCGGCGCTGGTGCCGGCAATCACAAAAGATTCTTCTCGATATCGCTGCATAAGGATATCCAAAAATTCTGTTCCGCCAAAAATGGAAGACAGCCTGAGTTGATTTCCCCCTGAAAACATCAAACAGTTGCAGGCCATTAATCGCTCTAAATATTCCGGATTCCCAACCTCTTCCCGATTTCGAATCATCATATGACCCACATTGGTTTTTCCAAGCTTGGCGAATGCGCTTAGATAGTTTTCTCCAACTTCTACAGGAATGGAACTGGCTGTAGTAACCACTTCTATACGCGCATTTTCCGGTTCCAGCAAATTGACAATGGTTCTCAGAATGCCCTCTTCAAAAAAGTTGAGATTGTTGCGCTCAATGATACCTTTTTCCAAATCTGTTCCTTTGTCTTCTGCCCCGCCAACCGGTACCAAAATTCCCCTGGGTATTTGCATCTTCTGTTGAATCAATTGCAAATGTAAAACTTATCGAACTTTTAACAGAAGCGCCGTAATATTTACTTCATTCAGAATTTACAAAAAATCATTACATTTGATATTCTCTGAACCAAATCAGGTCCCAAAGACATGATTCGCCAACTGTTAATAGCGCTCACTCTGGTGGCTACTTTCATCAATTTTTCCAATGCACAGGGAGAGCTGTTTGGCAAGGAATTCTGGTGTGGATTTACCTACAATGAGATGGGAGACCCGGTCGGACGAGTCTACCTCTACTCTGAATACGCTACCAAAGTGACCTTGACACTGACCAGCGAGGATTCAGTAATAACGGTTAATCTTTCACCTTTTAAAGTTGCGCATGTCGATTTACTCTGGTCCCTGTTCTGCAGTAAAACTCCAGAAGTGGTCGTACGAACCGGTATTCACATAGTCTCGGATAAACCCATTATGGTGGTAGCCACCCTCAGGGAAGTGCATGCCACGAATACATATCCCGTCTTGCCTCTCAAGCAAATCAAGAAGAAAGACAGACATGTAGCTAATTTTCCTAAAGGCCAGGGCAGAAATCAAATTATGTTGCTTGCCACAGAAGATTCGGTTCTTTTTAAGGTAACCTTGACGGAATACAGTTATAGTTGGAAACATCACCCCTATGTTCCTTTCGAAATTTGGCTGAATAGGGGGGAAACTTACACGATTAATTGTGGTACCGGAACTTTTAGCGGGTCAGAAATTGAGATCCTGAACGATAAAAAAGGGTATGTTTATTTAAGCGACAAGCAAATAGATTTTTTGTATGGGGGATGTGGACATCGCAGTGCCATCACCAATTTAAATGGTACCGATTGGGTGGATAATAAATATGTGGTTCTTCCCTATTTCGGACAGGATTCAGGCTACAGGGTTCAATGCGTTTCGCTGGATTCGCAACTCTGGGTGGATGTGAATGGCTTCTCTTATCTGATTGAACACAAGGATTCTGCGGTAGACCTCAATATTTTTGACCCTGATTCTGTTTTAGTCATACAGGCAAGTCGTCCTTTTTTGTGTTTTCAGTACATGAAGGGAGGCGGTAAAAATGGGTTCTACAAAAAAAACAGTGGCGGGCACCCCGGATGGATACAACTGGCCGGCTCACGACACCGCACCCCGGAATCCAGCATCATATCTTTGCCCAATACCAAAAACACGGATCACTTTATAACGATCCTCATTCCATCGCAGGATGTACATCAGACCTTTCTGGACGGAGTGCAGATTCCCTACCAGGATTTCACCCCGGTTAAGGACGATACGAGTTTGTCATATGCACGCATGATCGTCGGAGAAGGCGTGCATAAAATCAGCAATCCAAACGGTCATCAGGTCTTCTCCTATGGATTGGAAATCAGTGGGGTCGCTGAATCATATTATTATTTCGCGAGTTTCAAACCACCTTATGCATCTTCATTTCTAAAGGATAAAATTGTTTCATATCGATGCGATAGTGGTTATATTGAAGCGGAACTGAACTTGGAGTTGTTTGTATCCTATAATGAAGAAGTTCAAAGTCTGAAATGGTACTCCGATGATTTCATGATTCCGGATTCAACCATTAATTTCACCGGAAGATTCAACCCCGGTAAGAATTATGACTTTACAATTGTTGTTCAATTCTTAAACCATACGGATACCCTGAAAGAGAGTTTTATCTTCAACTATCCTGTTTTCAACCCTATTTCAGATGCCGCATTGTGCAAAGACAGTGTTACTTACGGAATAACAGACCCGTATTTTAGAAATATACGCTGGCACGATAATGGTTCTGAGCGGTTTAAGGTAATTAAAGACACCGGGTCTATATGGGTTTCAGCGCAGGATTTATCCGGTCATTGTAAATATTTTGACAGTGCACATGTCGAACAACTGATTATGGATCAGAAGGTGCTGGTTGATACTTTATCCGATTGTATTGTAAATAATCTGTTCAGGTTTGAGGATTTAACTACTTTCCAAACAGATAGTGTGCGCTTGCGGGTTTGGTCATTCAATAATGAGATTGTAGGTATTGATACACATATTTTTAGTTACAAATTTCCTTTGGGTGGCAAAGTAGCCATGAGTCTTGATTTACACCTTGAGAAATCTGATAAGAAATGTAGAATTGATATTCCGGTTTATGTGAATTGGAATACATATACGAGAGCACAATTTGACAAGGATCGCTACTGCGACGGGGATACCATTACGGTTGTGGATCAAAGCCGCGCATGTTGTGATTCAATGAAGTACTATTCAGTTTTTTCCGATGGATTTAAGATGAGTAGCGTCAACCCTTTGCTCAGGTTTGTACTTCACTATGACTACACGAATAATATTGGATTCAGGAAAGTCTTCTATGAAGTTGAAAACGACAAGGGTTGTAAAGACACTTTTGTGAAGGAATTGTATATATCGCCCGTAGCCAAACCAAACTTCAGCCTCGACTATGATGGCCCCAAATGTCTGACTTTGTCGCGCTGGACCTTTACCCATAATGTTGATGAGTCTTTAACGGGGCCTTATGACGTAAAATGGGACTTTGGAAATGGAAAAACATCTGATATTCCTGTCGTCAAGAATTTCAGATATTTCGACACCGGTACATATGTAGCCAAATTATATACAACCACCAATTTGGGATGCAGGGATTCTTTCTGGAAATCCATTGAAGTCTGGCCGGAACCCAGTTTTGAATTGTTACCTAAGGATAGCCTTTTCTGTCTGAAAAAACAGGGAGAATTGCAATTGACGGCAACGTATCAGCATGCAGCTATTGAAAAACTGAGTTGGTATAATGGAAGAGAAGCCAAATATGGCGATACTTTTAGCATCAAAGCCGATGCCGCCCCCTTGCACCAGGTAAATGTAGAAACCGTTTTGAATACGACTTATTGCAGTAAATTTAAACGCAACAAAGACTTTTATCTTTATGCCCAGCCGGAGCCGGTATTAGAATTATCAGATACTCAATTTTGCATTGGGGAGATCCTTTGGGCTTATGACCGCAGTTCCCCTGATACCAACATCACGAGAAATTGGTATGTCAACGATAGTTTTTCGGGTCAACAATTGGTTTTGGAGCAAGAACAATTAAAAGTGGGAAATTTTTCCATGAAACTGAAGCTAACCGGAAATGCACATTGTTTTGATTCTGTCTCACAAAATTTTGTAGTACATGCTTTGCCTTCAGCCAAAATCAAGGGTGATTCTCTTTATTGTTTCGGTGAATCCGCTGAATTTGAAGCAGAAGTTCAGGCTCAGCATTTCCATTGGTCTGACGAAAAGGGATGGATTCAGTCAGATATTGAAAAATTGCAAATTCTCCATCCTCCAATCGGAACACAATGGGTGAAACTTAACTTCGAAAATTCCGAGGGATGTCGCGACTCGGTTATTCAATACTATCAGGTTTTTGAAGGACCGGAAGCCGACTTCACCATCAATCGGGATACCCAATGTTATAAAGAGCAGGATTTTGTTTTTTCTAATAACACGCAAACTTCCGGAGACCCTCAAACAAGTTGGAAGTTCGTCGCCGGAACAGACAAATCCTTTGAAGGACAAATATGGGATCACCATCAATTTGATCTGCCGGGTGAAAACGAAGTGCGCCTGATCGTAAGTACAGCGGCCGGATGCATAGATTCAGTGGTTAAACATGTTTTTGTTTCGAATATCCATAAACCTCGGATTATAGGAGATACAATATGCGACCTCGAATATGCTCAATTGGAGGCCATCAACCATCCTGATGACGTTTTAAACAGAATCGAGTGGAATTTAGGTGACGGAACATCAAAGTCCGGGAATCCGGTGAATCATATTTATTCTGAAACCGGAAAATATTCCATCATGGTTGAGATAGAGAATGCCCATGGATGTTTAGAAAGAGATACCCTATCGAACGGAGTTCAGGTAAAACCACTTCCTTTATCTGCATTTGATGCAAGCTGGGAATGGGAAAACAATGAACCTTCGCGCATTCATTTATTAGCCAATCAACAGGGAGCAGATAGATATGAATGGTATATTGATGAAGCCTACAGATCGGAAGGTGAAACACATCGGGAAGAACTTATGGGTAGAAATCAGCTCCTGGTAAAGCTCGTGGTAAGCAATATTCCCGGCTGTACATCATTTACAGAAAAACAATTCATAAAACCCATGTCTAATTGGCTGGTGCCCACTGCTTTCTCACCGAATTACGATGGCATTAATGATGTATTCAACATCGTACCGGTCAGAGATATTTCCGAATATTCCATCAAAATTTACAATCGTTGGGGTGAACAGGTCTTCGGCTCTCAACATGCAGAACTCGGTTGGGAAGCATCGGATATGTTGCCCGGTATGTATTTGTACATCATTCAATTCCGGGATCTGAATATGCAACTTCATGTCTTTAAAGGCATGGTTCAGTTGATCAGATAGGAATTTTAATCCTGAAAGTTATCAAATGTGAAGAATTTGTTCTTAATTGGGGATTGAATCAATATACCCATGAAAATCCTTGATATTAAAGTGATGAACGGACCTAACTACTGGTCTGCACGTCGTCACAAACTCATTGTAATGTTGCTTGATCTTGAAGAACTGGAGGAAAGGCCGACCAACCTGATTCCCGGATTTTATGAAAGGATGAAGTCCATTATGCCGAGTTTGTATTCCCACAGATGCTCAGAGGGTGCTGAAGGAGGGTTTTATCACCGGGTAGAACAAGGTACCTGGATGGGACACGTAATCGAACATCTGGCGCTTGAGTTGCAGACCCTTGCGGGTATGGATTGCGGCTTTGGAAGAACCCGCGAAAGCGATCAAAAAGGGGTATATCATGTGGTGTTTTCCTATTATGAAGCCAGGGCAGGTGTTTTTGCTGCCAAAGCTGCTGTGGAACTGGCCGAATGCCTGATTGATGGAAGAGATTTTGATTTGCAGCAAAACATACAGGAACTTAAGGAAATCAGAGAGCGGGAGCGTCTCGGACCGAGTACCGGATCCATCGTGGAAGAAGCCGTTAAACGAAAGATTCCCTATATCCGCCTGAATAGATATTCATTGGTTCAGTTGGGATACGGCATTAATCAGCGCAGGGTTCGGGCCACCATTGCCAGTACCACCAGCAGCATTGCCGTAGAGTTGGCATGTGATAAAGAAGAAACCAAGGATATTCTCGACGCCAATGCCATTCCGGTTCCCAAGGGATTAATAGTTTCAGATGAAGAAGACCTTGAACGCGCTGCATCCAGAATAGGCTATCCTCTGGTGACCAAACCTGTAGATGGAAACCATGGCAAAGGCGCCACGACCAATATAGGGAACTGGGAAGATTTAAAAATCGCATTTGCAGCCGCGCAGAAATACGGAAGGCGGGTCATTTGTGAGAAATATATCACCGGAAGAGACCATCGGGTACTTGTGATTAATTACAAGTTTGTGGCTGCAGCAATTCGGACTCCGGCGGCAGTTGTCGGCGATGGACATTCAACCATACAGGAATTAATAGATGAAGTGAATCGGGATCCCCGACGTGGTTACGGCCATGAAAATGTGCTCACCGAAATCAAAGTTGATGATTTCACCATGGCCATACTTGAGAAAAATGAATTGACACTTGATGCTCTGCTGCCGGCGGGCAAAGAACTATGGCTGAAACCAACAGCCAATCTGAGTACCGGAGGAACAGCAACAGACATAACGGATTTGGTGCACCCTGCTAACATTTTTATGTGCGAACGGATTGCCCGCATCATTGGACTTGACATTTGCGGAATTGATATAATGGCCACCGACCTGCAAGAGCCTATTACGGAAAATGGAGGTGCCGTGTTGGAAGTAAATGCGGCCCCGGGATTCAGGATGCATCTGGAACCTACTTCGGGCTTACCGCGAAATGTGGCAGAACCGGTCATAGATATGCTTTACCCACCGGGCGTTTCTGCTCGTATTCCCATCATTGCCATTTCCGGTACCAACGGAAAAACGACCACTACCCGATTAATTGCCCATATCGTGAAACAAATGGGTTACAAGGTAGGCTTTACTACAACCGATGGTATATATATTCAGAATCGTCAAATGATGGCCGGTGATTGCACCGGACCGGTTTCAGCAGAGTTTGTACTCAAAGACCCTACCGTTGATTTTGCTGTGCTGGAATGCGCACGTGGCGGACTGCTTCGGGCCGGCCTGGGTTTTCATAATTGTGATGTGGCAGTGGTTACCAATGTAGCTGAAGATCATTTGGGTTTGCAGGGAATCGATACCATAGAGAAATTGGCCAGGGTAAAAGCGGTCATCACCCAAACTGTATTTCCTGAAGGTTATACGGTGCTGAATGCAGATGATGATTTGGTTTATGCCATGCGGGAAGGACTTGACTGCAAAATTGCCTTGTATTCGCTGGATGAAAATAACCCGAGAATCAAAGAACATTGTGCGGGGAATCAACTCGCGGCCGTGCTGGAAAATGGCTTTATCACCATACTCAAAGGTGCATGGAAAATACGCATAGATAAAGTACAAAATATCCCACTTACTTTCGACGGGAAAGCGGTATTCAATATTTATAACGTGTTGGCCGCCGTATTAACCGCATATGTCAGGGAGTTCAGGGTCGAGGATATTCGTCAGGCCCTTGAAACATTCGTGCCCTCACCTGCACAAACACCGGGAAGAATGAATGTTTTTCAATTCCGGAATTTCTCTGTTATGCTCGATTACGCACACAATGCTCATGGAATGCGCGCCATTGGTGACTTTGTTAAGAAAGTGGACGCCAGTGTGAAAGTGGGCATCATCGCAGGGGTCGGCGACAGGAGAGATGAAGACACCATGGCTCTTGGGGTGGAAGCTGCCAATGTTTTTGATGAAATCATCATCAGACAAGACAAAAACCTCAGAGGCAGAAGTTCTGAAGAGATTATTGGTCTCATCGAGAAGGGAATACGTTCGGTACATCCAAATAAAACCGTACATATCATACCTATTGAAAAAGAAGCCATTGATTTTGCCGTGAAAAACGCAGTAAAAGATGCATTTATCACCGTTATCAGCGACGTTATTCCGGATGCTTTGGAACAAGTGAAAATGCTCAAGGAGTTGGAATCCAATACGTTATCCTCTCATTCATGAAAATGAGAATTCTCTGGATATGGTTTTTTGCCTTACTTTTTGTCCTTTCTTGTCAGGACAAACCAGAAGGTGAATCGGATGATGCCGTGGATATTAACGGAATAGAATCGGATCTTCTGTATGCATATTCAGGAGAAGTTTCAGGTTCGGCGCTGCAATTAAATCATGCTGAAGGTTGGCATTCTGACGTCTTTCAACAGGATGATAAGTTGACATTTCGGCTGGACTTTCCCCGGGATTTTACGTTGCCTGCGGATCCGGATCTGCCTGATTCAACGCCTGGAAAAGTGGCCCAAATCGGCTTTGCATTGTCTGTTCAAACAAGCAATGGTGAGATTCTATTTGAAAAATCAACCACATCCGATTTGAATAAGGCAATCCAATTTCAATATGAACTTCCGGATCTGAGCCTGTACAAATTGAAAACAGGCAAACATAAGCTGCTGATCAGTGGCGAATTCTTTCTGGAAGGCAGCAAGGGTACCAAAGTCTCCGGTGTTTCTGCGTTCAACCTAATATGGCTGCGCGACATTCCACCCATTTATAAAACCCAGGTCCATTTTAAGGAATTTAGGCTGACAGATGAGCATTATGAACAAAGTAAATCCGCGAATGATGGACTCGGCAACCCGCTTCCGGATTTGTTCTGGACTTTTTCAGTAGATGAAGTCGTCAGATTCAAAAGCAGCACCTATGAGAATTCTAATCCGTACCTGATTGAGAAGATGAATTTTAACATTTATCACCTGTCCGTGGATCCGCGTATAGAAATCAAAATATTTGATGATGATTATACCAGCATAAATGACAAGCTGGCTGATTGGAAAGGTCTTTTGTCAGCATTGAATGGTTCAGATTGGAAATCGTTGAAAATGAAAGGGTTGGATCATTTTATGATTTATTCTGATTCGCCGAAAATTTGTAATCCCTGAAATTGCTCATCGATATTGACTTATTTTGCAGCCTGCAATGATATGGTCAGCCCTTTTATATTACCTCTTAATTATTCCTTTGTCTGTCTTACCTTTACGGGTATTATATTTTTTATCTGACATATTATATCTCAAACTTTATTACCTGTTCCGATATAGGGTTAAAGTGGTTAGATCAAATCTTTTGAATAGTTTTCCGGATAAAAGCCGGGAAGAAATACTCAGAATTGAAAGAAAATTTTACCGGCATTTCTGCGATTTAATGTTTGAGAGCATCAAACTTTTTTCCATGTCAGAGGCTGAAAACAGACGTCGCTGTACTTTGACCAATCCTGAAATTTTGGACGAATTTTACGCCAAAAACCGAAGTGTAATTATTGTATCAGGTCATTACAATAATTGGGAAATAGGTGGTACCATTTTTCCGAAGTATCTGAAGCATCGCGTCATGGGTATTTATTCACCATTGAGCAACGCATTTTTTAATAAAAAATTCGCGTTAAGCAGGGGAAAATTGGGATTGACGCTCGTTTCTAAAAAAGAAGTTTCGGAGTGGTTTGCGCTTCATGACGGCGAACCCTGGGTTTCACTTTTTGCAACCGACCAGAGTCCTACCCACAGTAAATCGGTTTTTTGGTTGAATTTTCTGAACCAGGAAACAGCTGTTTTGACAGGTACTGAAAGATTCGCTCAGAAATATAATCAACCTGTAGTATATGTCCATATCGATAAATTGAAACGAGGATACTATCAGATGTCTCTGACCACCTTGTGTGATGAGCCTACTCAACTCAGGGAAGGCGAAATTACAGAGCTTCATACCCGTATGCTCGAACAAAAGATCATCGAGCATCCCGAATTCTGGCTTTGGACCCATCGACGCTGGAAACGAAAGAAAACACGTGAAAGTGCATCTCAATGATTCCATTGAATAATCCTGAGGCATAGAATTTTGCAAGAACTTGTCATCTCCTTCATAGGCTTAAATTTTAATATATAAAATAATCTTGAATTTGTTTGTTGGGTTAATAAATTTAATATATTTGTTAATACCTAATAACCAACAACTATGAAGAAATTTCTAAAATGGTTTGGGATAGTGATTGGAGTCATTATCCTGATTGCCGCTATTTCCATCTTTTTTATTGTAGGCAACCTTGAGAAAAGAGCTGAGAAAAAGTATGAGATTAAACCACTTTCGGTTACAATTCCGGCCGATTCAGCATCTTTGGCCAGAGGTGCCGAAATTGGGATTATTTGTTCCGGCTGCCATGGAGAGGATTACGGCGGAAAAATGATGTTTGAAGACCCGAGCATGGGTTCTGTGTATTCTCCTAACCTCACTTCGGGAAAAGGAGGAATTGGTGCCACTTACACCGATGAAGATTGGGTCAGAGCTATTAGACATGGTGTCAATCCTGCTGGTAAACCCTTGTTGATTATGCCGTCCAAAGATTATCATTATTTGGGCAAGAAAGATCTGGAATGTCTGATTGCTTATTTAAAGGGCCTCCCTCAGGTTGATCGTGACAATGGAAAAACAGAGTTGAAATTGTTGGCGAAAATTATTGCCGGTGTTGGCGGATTTGGCGACATGTATTCTGCCGAAGTCCTTGATCATAAAGCGAAATTTGAAGATGCGCCACCACCATCTGAATCAGCAATTTTCGGAGATTACATGGTGAAAATTTCAGGTTGCCGGAGTTGCCATCTCGATAATTTGGGTGGTGGAAAAAGCCCTGAGCCGAATGCACCCCCGGTTCCGGATATCTCCTCAGGTGGAAATATTGGAAAATGGAGTGTAGAAGAATTCATTCAAGCTATGCGTACAGGCGTAACTCCTGAAGGAAAGAAGCTGGATCCCATGTATATGCCATACAAGGAAATCGGCAAACTTCCTGAAATTCAATTAAAAGCAATTCATGCATATCTGCTGAGTACCCCAAAAGCGAAAGCCTCATAGAAAAATTACTTCTATAGGAATTCAAATTGGACCTTAGGTGTTTAACATTGCAGAAAAAAGTAATGGAAGCACCAAAGGCAACCCGGAAACCGCATGTCCATACCATGCATGGACATCAAAGACACGATAACTATTTCTGGCTGAGGGAAAGGGAGAACCCGGAAGTGATCGAATACCTGAATGCCGAGAATGCTTACACGGCTTTTGTAATGCAGGATACGGTTCAGCTTCAAGAGACATTGTTTCAGGAGATGAAGGGAAGGATGAAGCAGACAGACATGTCGGTACCCTATCGCAAGCATGGATATTGGTATTATACCCGTTATGAAGAAGGCAAGGAATATCCTATTCATTGCAGGAAATTTGGTGATTTAGACCAGCCGGAAGAGTTGCTGCTGGATGTGAATCAACTGGCTGAGGGTCAGTCTTTTTGTCAGGTAGGTGGGATCTCCATGAGTCCGGATTTGCAAAAGCTCATCTATGGTGTTGATTTTGTGGGCAGAAGACAATTCAAACTGTTTTACAAGGATTTGAAAACCGGCGAAATTCAGGATCTTCAAATTGAAAACACAGCTGGTTCCGCCGTTTGGGCCGCTGATAATGAGACTTACTTCTTTACAGCCAAAGATCCGATTACTTTGCGTACCGATAAAATTTACAGAAATACTTTGTCCGGGAATTCGGTATTGGTGTTTCACGAAATAGATGAAACGTATAACTGTTATGTGGGGAAAAGCAAATCAGAAGCGTATATCATCATCGGTTGCCATTCCACCCTAACCAGCGAAATGCTCTATCTGAAATCAGATAACCCTAATGGCTCTTTCCAAATATTTCTTTCCAGAGAAAATGGCCATGAATACAGTGTGGCTCATTATCAGGACAAATGGTTGATTCATACCAATTGGCAAGCGAAAAATTTCCGCCTGATGGAATGCTCTCTCGATTCGACCCGCAAAGAAAATTGGAAGGAAATCATTCCTCATCGGGAGGATGTTCTGCTTGAGGGTATGGAACTATTTGATCGTTTCATGGTGCTCGAAGAGCGAGGTGGAGGCCTGACACAATTAAGGGTTATCGAACATGAAAATGGTCAGTCTCATTTGATTAATTTCGGGGAAGAAACGTATTCAGCGTGGTCGGGAACAAATCCCGAATACGATACCCAATTGTTCAGATTCGGATATACAAGCCTGGTAGCGCCATCGTCTGTATATGAATACGACATGAAAAGCAGAACCAAGGTTCTGTTGAAGCAACAGGAAGTGGTTGGAGGCTATTCAGCAGAATCATATATGTCTGAACGTCATTGGGTTACATCTCATGACGGCGTAAAAGTACCGCTGAGTCTGGTGTATCGCAAAGACTTGAAAAGTGTTGAAGGAAACCCGCTATTGCTTTATGGTTATGGTTCGTATGGACATAGCATGGATCCTTACTTCAGCTCAAATCGACTGAGTTTGTTGGACCGGGGATTCGTTTTCGCTTTGGCTCATATCCGGGGAGGAGAAGATCTGGGTAGAGCCTGGTATGAAGAGGGTCGACAGCTGAAAAAGAAAAATACATTTTTTGATTTTATCGCCTGCGCCGAATACTTGAAGAATCAGGCATATGCCAATCGATTATATGCCATGGGTGGTAGTGCAGGTGGACTGCTCATGGGAGCCATCATCAATATGCGACCGGACCTCTGGAAAGGGGTCATCGCACAGGTGCCTTTTGTAGATGTGGTAACCACCATGTTGGATGAAAGCATTCCATTGACCACGGGCGAATATGATGAATGGGGCAATCCGAATGAAAAGGAATACTACGAGTATATTTTATCTTATTCTCCATTCGATCAGGTAGAGGCCAAAGACTATCCTAACCTTCTGGTAACCACAGGATTACATGACAGTCAGGTGCAATATTGGGAGCCCGCGAAATGGGTCGCAAAATTGCGGGAATTAAAAACAGACCAAAACCTTTTACTGTTGCATACCAATATGGAAGTGGGGCATGGTGGCGCCAGTGGCCGATTTGAGCAATTGCGCGAATTAGCGCTGGAGTATGCTTTTCTTCTGAAACTTGAAGGAATGAAGCATTAACTAATCTATGAAACGCGATTTCCAGGCCGGGTCGGGCATCAGACAATGTTCGTGCTTTCCGAACCAGCGGTAACGGTTACGACCAATAAAATTATAGGCAATATCTCTCCACTTTGCCGGAAATATGATGAATACCCGTGCGAGTTTCCAGGGTAATCCAAGTTGTTTTACTATCCTGAGCAGGGCTTCGGAACGCTCGAAAGTTTCTCCGTTTTCAAGAAGTACGATACTATCCGGCATTTGCCCCAACCGGGGTTGAATATTGAGTTTTTGGGCGTATGCTCCCTGCAGGGAAGCAAATTTGAACACCTGCTTTTTATCTCTCTTCAACAGCCATTGAACAGAGCTGTTACATAAGACACAATGTCCGTCGAAGAACACAACGATCTCGTCGTTCATGTCGCGAAACTAACCGTCATACCACAGAATTTGGTTGAAAACATCGGATTTTATTTAAATTTACCGAAAACCCCAATAGACTATGTATAAATCCATTATCAAAGGAATCGGACATTATGTTCCTTCCAACATCGTTAGAAATGCCGACTTAGAAACCCTGATGGACACCAATGATGCCTGGATCAGAGAGAGAACCGGTATTGAAGAAAGACGCTGGGTAATTCCGGGCGAAGACTCAACATCATCCATGGGTGTTAAAGCCGCCAGGATGGCCATAGAAAACGCAGGAATTGAAGTTTCGGATATAGATTTCATCATTTTTGCCACCCTGAGCCCGGATTACTATTTTCCCGGTCCGGGAGTACAGGTTCAGGATGCACTCGGATTAGATACCATCGGGGCCCTGGATGTAAGAAATCAATGCTCAGGATTTGTGTATGGAATTTCCGTGGCGGATCAGTACATCAAATCAGGTATGTATAAGAATATCCTGGTTATAGGTTCAGAATTGCACAGCGGAGGACTTGAAAAGACACCGAGAGGAAGAGGTGTCTCCGTAATATTCGGAGACGGTGCCGGTGCTGCCGTTGTAGGCGTGTCGAAGGATGATCAAAGAGGTATTTTATCTACCCATATGCATTCCGAAGGTAAATACGCCCGTGAACTGGCCTTGACTGATCCAAGTACCTCCAGATGGGTAGATGTTTTGTTGAAAGAAAATGATCCGGAAGACGCGAGTTACTATCCATATATGAATGGTAATTTTGTTTTTAAACATGCAGTTACGCGTTTTCCCGAGGTGATTATGGAAGCATTGACCACACATGGACTTAAAACATCAGACCTGGACATACTCATCCCTCATCAGGCCAACCTGAGAATCTCTCAATTCGTTCAAAAAACATTGGGATTGTCTGATAATCAGGTGTTTAACAATATTCAAAAGTACGGAAATACCACCGCTGCATCCATTCCGATCGCGCTCAGTGAAGCTTGGTCTCAAGGAAGAATTAAAGAAGGCGATCTCGTTTGTTTGGCAGCATTTGGTAGCGGATTTACCTGGGCCAGCGCTTTAATGAGATGGTAGTTAAACCATGAGTCGGAGAAACAAATCAAAACGAAGACCATTGGGGATTTCCCCCACCGATGTAATTTATACCGGAACACATGCAGCCGGAACATCCCGCATACATAAAATCTCCTTTGGTGCTGATCAGTTTGATGAATGTTGGTGCGAGAGCAATAAAGATGCGATTGAGAAGAGTTATCTGAAAAATCAAATCAACTGGTTTAACATATTTGGATTATCGGACACCAATCTGATTAAAAATGTCGGGTCGGTTTTCGGTCTCAACAATTTTCTTCTGGCAGATCTTGTGGATACAAAAATTCGGTCCAAGGCAGAGGAAATTGATGGTATTTTGAGCGTGAGCATCAAATCTCCGGTTTGGGATGAATCTAATTTTTTATATGAGTCTGAGCTGATGACCTTTGTCCTCGGAAAGGATTTTTTGATATGTTTTCAGGAAAAGGAAGGAGATCATTTTGATCCGATTCGAGAGCGCATCCGATTATCCAAGGGAACGGTTCGACAACGTGAACCGGGTTATCTGCTTTTTCTCCTGATGGATGTGGTCATTGATCATTATATGCAAATACTGGATCAATCGCAGGATGTTCTGGATCGTTTGGAAACCGTTATTTACAGTCGGCCCAAGGAAGCGGATTATCTCAAATCCCAGCATATTCGTTCAGAACTCATGGACATGCGCAAATCGATTTTACCGGTGAGGGAAGCCATCTCCCAGTTAAAAAGCATTGGGAAGGAGCACTTTTCTGAAATGACGATGAAGTTGTTCGTTCATCTGGAAAGTAATTGCAATGATTGTCTGGAAACGCTTGAAATTCAGCGAGAAATGATTAATACTCTCACGGATATTTATTTCAGCCGCCTGAATGGAAAAATGAATGAAATTATCAAATGGCTCACCATTATGAGTACCATATTTATTCCACTGTCGTTTATTGTGGGATTGTATGGGATGAATTTTAAATATATGCCCGAATTGGAATGGTATTATGGGTATCCTTCGGTTCTGGCTTTGATGTTTGTTGTAGTGATATCGCTGCTTTTTTATTTTCGCAAACGCAGATGGATTTGAATGCAAATAAGCCAAAAACCCTGATTGGAATCCATGAAAAAATGGATATACCTTCCTTGGGGATGTTCGAAATACCATGTAAAATTGATACCGGAGCAGATACGAGTTCAATTCATTGTGACCGGATTCATCTGGTAGAAAAAGATGGAATTGAGCATATTGCCTTCATACTACTTGACAAAAACTGGCCGCAGTATACCGGTGAATGGGTCCATATTTCTGAATTCAGGGAGAAAAAAATAAAGAGCTCCTTCGGTGACTTTGAATTTAGATATCAGGTAAGACTCCCCATCACTGTATTAGGCAGAAAGATCAGGGCCCGGTTTACCCTTACCAACAGGGAAAGCATGAAATATCCCGTATTATTGGGAAAGAACCTTCTCCGAAACCGTTTTTTGGTGGATGTTTCGAAGACACAATAAATGAATCAATATTTTTTATGAAAACATATTTCAACGACAACTATATCCAATATTTTAAGAATCTTGCTGCCAACAATCACAAAGATTGGTTCGATGAAAATCGCAAAATCTATGATAAGGAGGTAAAGAAGCCATTTGAGACCTTTGTGTCGGATCTGATTGCCGCTTTAGCCTCTAAGGATAAGGTATTTCAAGGACTGAAGCCTTCGGATTGTATCTTCAGAATCAATCGCGATGTTCGATTTAGTCAGGATAAGACTCCTTACAAGATTCAGATGAGCGCAGTGGTGGCAAATGGGGGTAAAAAGCACATGGGCAGCCTCGGGGTTTATATAGAATTTGGACCGGAGTTTGCCGCAGTTTACGGCGGAATTTATATGCCTGATAAGACTCAACTCGAAAAAATACGCAGTGGAATTGTATCCAATCCGGAAAAATTCTCCGCGCTTGCCAGGGACAAGGAATTCCTGAAGTTTTTTCCTGAAGGTATTTTAGGGGAAAAGAATAAGGTACTACCCGCTGCCTTCAAATCCATAGCTGATGAAGAACCCCTGGTGTACAATAAGCAGTTTTATTGGATGCACCAGGTGAATGCACAACGAATTACAGAAAGCGGGCTAATAGAATGGGTGATGGATCATTTTAATGCAGCCAGACCACAAATGGATTTTTTTGCTAAAGTACTGGGAGAATGAAAGCGGTTAAAAGATTCGCCAGGCAGGTAGAAAAACGAGAAGAAATATTTCAAAAATTGAAGAACGCAGCACCGGAGCATATTTTACAACGTCCGGCACAAGGAGGATGGCATGCCCTCGAAATTTTATATCATTTGCAAATGTCGGAGAAGGGAATTCTGCAACTTCTCCAGAAGCAGGCGCTGAAACCCGCCGAATCTTTTTCGAAGGTTGGGATTCGGAATAGATTGGCCTGCTGGTTATTGTATGCGAATCTGATGTCACCGCTAAAATTCAAAGCACCCTCCATGGTATCAGCGGTTGAAAATCATCCGAGCCTGATGGAATTAGAGGCTTCATGGAAGGAATATAAATCCGGAATGAGCCAGATAATCCATGAGTTGATCAGGGATAAGGAAAGGAGTCTTTTATTCAGACACCATAGGGCAGGCTGGATGGATCTCAAAGGTGTACTGGGCTTTTTGTATTTCCATCAAGCAAGTCATTTAAAACAAATCCGGGAAAGAGCCGGTATTTAGGTCCTGATTTTATTCAGCAGTTTATTCAATTGCTTGGCTTCTTTTTTACTGAGATTATAAAAGAGCTGATCTGCTTTCTGTTGAAAATCGACGGCAGATTCCAACAGTTTTGAACCCAATTCCGTCAAGGATATTTCTGAAGCCCGGCGGTCGGTTCTTTTGATTTGCCTTTTGATCAGTTTTTGTTCTGATAATCGGTGAATCATTCTGCTCATGTCAGCATCTTTCTCAATTACTCGGGCCTTTATCCACTCAATACTTACCGGATCGGGATTTGCCGCTGCAATAATTTTCAAAACCTGATATTGCTGAGGGGTGATTTCCAAATCTTTAAACAGGTTGCGCAAATGACCCGACAACCAGTGATAGGAATACATCAGATTGAGCTGCAGCTCTTCCCAATCATTTCTGAATGCCTCAACCTGTAATAAGGTTTTAAGCTTGTTTTCACTCTTCTTTTTTTTCTTTTCCATACAGTTGAATAAAATTGATGAGATGTTGACGCACGATTTCGGGATGCATAAACGGAATAAAATGATTACCCCCTTTTAAGGTTACCACAGTGACTTTTTCTTTGAGTTTACTTTCGATATAAGCAGCATTCCCGGGATGAACCAAATTATCTTTCATACCTTGTAATACATAAACATATGCCTTTATATTATGCCATTGGGTATCCATTTGCTGTAATTGTGGTTTCAGTGGCAGAATTTCATCATTACTAACGCGGAAAGACCGTGGTAGTATCCAGCGCAATGGTGCAGGTGATAGCCATTTTCTCCAGGGTTCCTTCGGTTCAAGTTCTGGTGCGACGCTGCCGGCAAGGATGAATAATCCCTGTACTATATCCGAATACAGCAGGGCAGTTTCAACAATAACGGGGCCTCCGAGGGAATGCCCCAAAAGGAATATCTGTTGATTGCGATGGTTTTGCAGTAAGTGCGATAGACTTCTGGCTTGTTCCTGAAGGGATGGCTCCGCCCTTCCGAAATCGCTATAACCAAAACCGGGACGATCAACCGAAGCCATTTGAAAATGCGTAAGCAAGATGCTGTCTTTCAGGAAATCATAAAAATTGCTTCCTGACCCCGGTGAACCGTGCACGAAGACCAGTAAATTCGGGGCTTCAGAATTGGTTGTTATGGCGTAATGCAGGTGCCTTTGTAATGCAGTATCCCAAACATAACTTTTATATTCAACCTGAACCGGAGCATCTTTGAAAAATGATCTTTTCTCTTTTTCGCTGAGCCTGAAAGTAAAACAACCGGCCAGATTTAATGCGATATAAGCAAGAATCAATATGAAGATGGTATATTTTAGAAACTTCAGCATGACCCAAAAATGGCGATGCTAAATTATGAAAATACCAGGAAAATCAATACAAATCTCAAATTATCTGTTTAAATGGATAATTTGATCTGCTTGTTCAAGCACATCTCTGTTATGGCTAACCATGAGAATAATTTTGCCCTTTAATGCTAATGTTTTAAGAGTTAGGAGAATGGATTGTTCATTTTCATGATCCAGGGCTCTGGTGGCTTCGTCCAAAATCAAAAAGTCTGCGTGGTGGAAAAGGGCACGAGCAATTGCCATGCGCTGTTTCTGTCCGCCTGAAATCAACTTACCCCATTCGCCCACATGCGTGAATTCTCTGTTTTCGAGGGTGCTAACCCATTCGTATAATTCAGCTTGTTTAAGGGCAGATATCAATTCCGGATCATTTTGACTTATTTGCTTCTGCAGACAGATGTTTTCTGCAATGCTCCCTTCAAAAAGATAGACATCCTGAGATACAAGACTCATGCGAATTTTCTGATAGAGTGGGGTATTTTCTATCGAGGTACCATTTACGAGTATTTCGCCGGAGTCCGGTGTCAATACACCACAAATCAGATGAAGCAAAGTGGATTTGCCAATGCCGCTGGGTCCGGAAATTGCATGGATATTTCCTTTCTTCAGGGAAAAGGAGACATTCTTCAGAATTTGATTTTCATGTTCATAGGCGAAACTCAGATTTCTGATTTGAATTTCTTCCGGCACTATGGCTTCAGAAGAGACTGACGCTATGGAACTTTCCAGATTCAATGCGGCGTCTATCACATGACTTTGTTGATGCAAGTGATTGAGTGAACCAGTTATCCGATTTAACGACGGAAGCATGCGAAACGCTACAATGCCGAAAACTGCAACGATTTCAGCAAAACTCTCTCTTTTACCGACCCATTCCAGATATGCTACGATCATTAATAATACCAAAACTGCCGACACTTCTATGAATCGGAAATTGAACGCATCGCCCATCAACATCAGTCGGATCTTATTTTGATGCAAAGCCCTAATCTGATCCAGAAAACGATTTTTGTAAGACTGTATTTTTTGCATCACCACCAATTCGTTATATCCGAATACGATATCGTTCATCAGGGCATACAAACCGATAACCAAATCGTTGTTTTTCTTTCCTCTTAAACGAATGGAAGATTTTATCTGTTTAAACATTAATATGCTGGCAGGAAGCAATAATAACATGATAATCAGGAAAATATTACCGGTCATAAACCATGCGAAAATGAGCAATCCGACCCCTACAGTTGTCTCTGTTATAAATTGAAATAATGAAGTTAGTACCGTTTGTGAAAAATTGAAACAAACGTTATAGATATCTTGTGAAATGGATGAAGAGTTCTGTTTGTTAAAATCGAAACCTTTGGAAACCAGCGCACCAATTTTTTTTTCAGCAAACTGCAATCCGATTTTATAGTAATTCTTTAGACTTTGGGCATAAATTATTAGAGAAAGGACATTTTTCACCAGAAAAAAGCCAAATAGCCAGAGCAATGTGATCAACATGGAATTATGGACCGGAATGGGAATTAACGGTTCAGAAACATGCCCGGTTGTTATCCAGATTACCTGAATGAGCAGTCCGATACCTGCGAGATCCAGCAGAACTTGCAATAAAGAAAAGAGAAGGGTTATATGAAAAAGACCTCCAAACTCAGTATGTAATTTGGATATGAGCCGGAAAAGCTTGGTTCGGAATGGCGTTTCAGATTGGCTGAATTCACGCATGTATCAGTTTGAGCAAATAATCGCCATACCCGCTTTTTACCAAAGGACGGGCAATTTCTTCCAACTGAGCGGCATTGATAAATCCTTTGTTGTAGGCTATTTCCTCGATACAGCCAATTTTTAGCCCTTGTCTTTCTTCGATAACCTGTACAAATTGACCCGCCTGCATCAAGGAAGCAAAAGTTCCGGTATCGAGCCATGCGGTTCCTCTACTCAATAGTCCGACCCGCAGTTTCCCCCTTTTCAGGTATTCCTTGTTTACATCTGTAATTTCGTACTCTCCACGCGCGGAGGGCTTCAGGTTTTTAGCTATTTCTACCACATCCTGATCATAAAAGTATAAGCCGGGCACAGCGTAGTTTGATTTGGGCTGAGCGGGCTTTTCCTCAATACTGATCACTTGCTTGTCGGCATCAAATTCGACGACGCCATATCGCTCGGGATCTGAAACATGGTAGGCAAATATGACCCCACCGGTTGGATCGGAATTCTCGGTGAGCAAACCTTCCAGATCGCTGCCGAAAAAGATATTGTCGCCCAGTATTAATGCTACTTTGTCGCTGCCAATAAAGCTTTCTCCAATCACAAATGCCTGAGCCAATCCATTTGGGGATTCCTGGATCTGATAGCTGAAACTGCAACCAAGACGACTTCCATCACCCAATAGTTTTTCGAAGTGTGGAAGATCATGAGGGGTGCTAATGATGAGGATTTCGCGGATTCCGGCCATCATCAGGGTCGACAATGGGTAATAAATCATGGGCTTATCATACACGGGCATCAGTTGTTTGCTCATGGCCAGTGTTAAAGGATGCAGACGAGTGCCGGATCCACCGGCCAATATGATTCCTTTCATCTTCTTATTATTTCAACGATTTCCGTATTGTTCCTGATAATAATGTTGGTAAGCACCAGACGTAACGTGTTGCAGCCATTCGTCGTTTTGCAAGTACCAGTCTATGGTTTTGGACAAACCCTCTTCGAAGGTCACACTGGGTTTCCATCCCAATTCATTCATCAATTTGCTGCTGTCGATGGCGTATCTGAAATCGTGTCCTGCGCGATCGGTTACATAGTTAATCAGTGATTCCGAATGACCTTTTGGATTTCCGAGTTTCTCGTCGCATTGTGCGATTAAAAGTTGGATCAGGTCGATGTTTTTCCACTCATTATTTCCCCCGATATTGTAGGTTTGGCCTGTTCTTCCCTGGTGATAAATGGTGTCGATTGCCCTTGCATGGTCGTTTACCCAAAGCCAGTCGCGCACGTTTTCACCTTTTCCGTAAACGGGCAAGGGTTTTCCGTTGCGAATGTTATGTATAAATAAGGGGATGAGTTTTTCGGGGAATTGGTGGCTTCCGTAATTGTTGCTGCAATTCGAAATGACTACCGGTAATTTATACGTTTCATAGTATGCGCGCACCAAATGGTCGGAAGCCGCTTTGGAGGCGGAATAAGGTGAATTCGGCGCATAAGGAGTTTCTTCCGTGAATTTTCCGGTTTCTCCCAGGGTGCCGTAAACTTCATCGGTGCTGATGTGATAAAACCTGCCTTGTTGAATATTTCCGAATGCTTTGAAGGCATTCAGCAAAATGGCAGTCCCGTTGATATTGGTTTGAACGAATGCCATAGGTTGCAAAATAGATCGGTCAACATGGCTTTCTGCCGCCAGGTGTATCACTCCGTCAAAACGCTCATTTTCAAACAATTCGTTGATAAATTCGGGTTCAGTGATGTCTCCTTTTACAAAGCGATAATTGGAATGGAGTTCAATATCCCTCAGGTTTTCGAGATTACCGGCATAGGTGAGCGCATCCAGGTTCACAATTTCATAGTTTGGATAATTCAGCACAAACTGTCGAACTACATGCGAACCTATGAATCCGGCACCGCCGGTGATTAACAATTTAGTACTCATTGGGAATATCGTTTACTTCAAGCAATTCAACCTCAAAAATCAATGGAGTATCAGGAGGAATCACATCCGGAACGCCTTTTTTTCCATAGGCCAATGCAGCAGGGATCCAAAACTTGTAAATATCGCCGGTTTGCATGAATCGTATTCCCTCGTCCCATCCTTTAATCACCTGTCCACGGCCCAATACAAATTCAAAATTACCGGTCTGATTTTGATCAAAAGTGTCACCTGCTTCAAACATCCCGATATATTTTACCTTAACCATCCGGTTGGCATAAGCCTGATCACCTCCACCTGAATGAAGAATGGCATATTTTAGTCCGGATTTGGTCGTAACGGTTTCCTGTGCATATGACGAAATGGTTGAAAGGAAACACAATACAAGTACTAATGTTCTCATGTTTTTATGGTTGAATATCGAGCTCTAAAACAATGGTGGAATATGGGGGAATGGCTGCTCTGCCTGCATCTCCGAAAGCGGTAGAGAAGGGCAACACCGCGCGCACCTTTTCACCTTTCTTGCAAAGTTTCAGCAATTGGCTTAAACCTTCAATATGGTTGGGATCGCCTACTGTAAAGGCCCAGGGCTCACCTTCTTTTGAACGCGCAATAATCTGGTCGTTGAGGTAATAGTAGAAATACGAAATAGCAACTTTATCGCCATTTTCAATTTTCTTTCCGGAATCAACCTTTTTCAAAATCTCGTATTTAATGCCACTGGATGCGTCTGTTTGAACTTTCCATCCTTTTTTGGAAATGAACAATTCCATGGCATCCAGCTCTTCGTTGAACATTTTCAGTTTAAACCCCATCGGACTCAGGATTTCACGCATTTTAACAGTGAAAGTGAGTATTTCACCCTTAGGCAGGAAGTCAGGATATCCAAATTGATGACTCATATAGAAAGAATCGGCTCTCAACTTAAAACTCATGCTGTCGCCAACCGCACACATGGCGAGTGCTTCGTAAATATCACCGGGATAAAGAGATTTGCGTCGGATGAATTTAGATGGAGAACCGCTTTCGTACGAACTGCTGATAACCGAATCTTTGGATGTTTTTACAATAAGGTCAAACAGATAATAATCTCCTAATTTTCCTTTACTGCCGGTATCCTCCTTTTGATGAAATACGTATTCAAGTCCGTTTTTGGTCTTTTTATATTCGGATTGATTCTGACACGCTCCCAGAGCGAGCAGAAAGCTTATTGACAATATGAATAGGTACTGTCTCATGGTTCTTGCAAAAGTAAGGATTGATACTCAGGTAATATCTCTTTGAATTTTCGGACGGTATCTTCCAGACTCAAAGTTGATGAGCCCCCGGATGCATTGAGGTGGCCGCCGCCGTTAAAATATTTCGATGCCATTTGGTTGCAGGGGAATTGTCCCTTAGAACGAAACGACATTTTTACCAGTTTGGTACGGTCAATAATCAACACGGAAAGAACAATGCCCTTTATTCCCAAACCATAATTTACAAAACCCTCGGTATCACCAGTTTGAACGTCGAAGCGTTTGAGTTCTTCCTGATTTAAATGCACCAGTGCCGTGCGCATTCCGGGAATGATTTCCAGTTTTTCGTAAAGAATATAGCCCATCATGCGATAGCGGTTCAGGCTAAAATGGTCGAATAAATTTTCGTGAATCAGGCTGCCATTGGCACCTGAATCCAGCAAATGGGCCGTAATCCTGTGGGTGAGACCCGTGGTGGTATTGAATCGAAAGGACCCGGTATCGGTCATAATGCCGGCATACAGACAGGATGCTATATCGGTGTTTAGAACATCCAGCCAACCCATATCTTCTGCGAGGCGGTAAATCAGTTCGCAGGTAGAACTGGTTTCCAGGGTGCTGTATTTATAAGAAGCAAAATCCTTGGGGTCTCTGTGGTGGTCAACATTTATTTTGATTGCAGGGTTTTGTGCTACCAATTCACCCAATTCATTGATTCTGCTGAGGTCGTTAAAGTCGAGACAAAAGATAACCCCGGCTTCCTGAAGTAAAAACTCGGCATCCAGCGGTCTTTCTTCAAAATTGAGAACGCTTTCTTCTCCGGGCATCCAGTTTAGGAAAAAGGGATAATCAGTTGGCGAAATCACATAGGCGTCGTAACCCTTTTTTTTCAGTATGTGATAAAGTCCGAGAGAAGACCCTAAAGCATCTCCGTCGGGTTTATGATGAGGTAAGATAATGACTTTTTGACCCTTACGGTTTTCGAGAGCTTCTCTGATCTCAGCGGCTTGAAAAACACTTTGCATATAGAGCCGCAAAAATCGTGAATTTTAACGGAATAGGGGATGAATTGAGCGACATTGGTTTTTGGAATTCGGGGGTTGTTGCTCCTAAAGGTAAAGTTAAGTACATTAGATGAAGAAATCAGGCAAATTCGATGGAATGAAGTTTTTATAGGGATAGGTGCCCACATTAGAAAGTCACATTTAAATTAATTATGAATGAACTTTCCAACCGGTATATGCAGAACACGTTTTGAAATTCTATTTTTGCGGCCGGAAAAAAATACCATGAAAGGCAACATCACTTTTACCATGATTAAACCGGATGCTGTAAGTAACTTACATACCGGAAACATTATCAACGACATTCTGGTGGCAGGATTTAAGATTCGCGCCATGAAATACACGCATCTCAGTGCTGAAACCGCAGGAAGATTCTATGAAGTACATCGCGAACGTCCTTTTTATAACGACCTGGTTTCTTTTATGAGTTCCGGTCCGATTGTAGCTGCGATACTCGAAAAAGATAATGCGGTAGAAGATTTTCGTACCTTAATCGGTGCTACGAATCCGGCCAATGCTGAACCGGGCACCATACGCAACAAATATGCGAAATCCATCGATGCCAATGCCATTCACGGTTCCGACAGCGATGAAAATGCACAGATTGAAGCTTCTTTCTTCTTTTCGCAGTTAGAGCGCTTTTAATTTACATCCGCAAGCGGTATTCAACAGGGTAGTAATTGTTGACCCGATTGCCCAGGTTTTTTATGAAACCGAGGGGTAATCCTTTGTACGTAAGCATGAGCCATCCTTTTTCACCTTCAACATTTATATTTATGCCTTTCCTCAGGAACTCCAGTGCCTGCTCCAGCCCGACTTCGCAGCTCGCAAAAATGTCAGGCATGTTGGTGGTCCAGGCAAATTCCTGAGAAGGTTGTAGTTCTCCTCGTATCAATCGACCTAATGGGCGATCTGTCATAGTGAATTGCATATGGCGCGCATTTTTGACAAATTCAGCGGCCTCAGGGGTAGCTAAACGAACATCATCCTTGACCACCAATAAATGAAAAGTTTCTAACCCGAATTTTAAGGTCGGTGGGACGGACTTATCGTGTTTGGCGTCAATGGATTTGAAGGGCTCATGCGAACCCGGTTTTTGTAATACGGACAAAAAGAAGCCTTCTCCTTTTATTTTATGGGGATAGAAGTAAACGCCCTGGATGATACCTGCTTCGATTTTTTCCATACCGGGGTGAAGCCATGGCGTCGGATCTATGCTCAAAACTTCCTCTTTTTCTGCAAAGGCTTGCAGTAGCAGTTCGTTTTCGTTGGGATTAAATGTACAAGTGCTGTAGATGAGGAATCCACCGGGACGCAGGGTAGTCCAGATGGTTTCCAGTATGTCTTTTTGCCTGATGGAACATTTCAAGAGGTTGCTTTCAGACCATTCATCCCGACTTTTTCGGTCTTTTCTGAACATTCCTTCTCCTGAACAGGGCATATCAGCAAGTATGACATCGAACTGTTGATTTCCGGAGGCGATGGTGCGGGCTTCGCTTCGGCTCACCACTACATTTGGGTATCCCCATTTGAGAAGATTTTCGCGCAGGATGGCGTTTCTCAGAGGCACTACCTCATTCGAAATCAAAAGATCATCCGGGTTCATTAAGCTAAGCAGATGAGTGCTCTTCCCACCGGGAGCGGCACATAGATCGAGCAGATGAAGTCGTCCGCTGAGATTTTTTCGGATAAATTGAAATACCGGCTCCAACACCATGGAAGAAGGCTCCTGAACATAATAGGCCCCGGCATGAAAAAGAGGGTCGAGACTAAATGAGGGTCTTTGGTCCAGATAAAGTCCCTGTGCGCACCAGGAAATGGGTTCACCCGTCAGGTCAGATTTATTCTTAAGAGGATTCCTGCGGATGCTAACGATTGGATCAGATTCCAGGGCATTAAAGAGCTCATTACAATCATTGGGACGGTGTTGTTGAATTCGTTGTATAAAGGGATCGGGGAGCATTTTGATATTTCATCCAAAAGTAGGTTATACCTGAAAAAAAAAGTATTTTTGCCCACCTTTTTAAGGTATGGGCCTATAGCTCTCCCGATAGTTATCGGGAGATAGTTATCGGGAGATAGTTATCGGGAGATAGTTATCGGGAGATAGTTATCGGG
>CAZTGZ010000011.1:26611-79383 GCA_964613385.1 uncultured Chitinophagaceae bacterium | reverse complement strand
CCGGTGCAGAGGATACTGGAGCGTTGTTTTGGGCATCATTCCCGGATTCCTGTGAAATAATGGCTACGGCAGATCCAACCGGAACCACATCATTTTCTTTGAAGAGCTTTTTCACTAAAAAGCCGGCTTGTGTCGCAGGAACTTCAGAATCAACCTTATCCGTAGCAATTTCTAAAACAGGTTCGTCCGCTTCAATGCGATCACCTTCGTTTTTTAACCATCGGATTATCGTCGCTTCTGCGATACTTTCACCCATTTTGGGCATTACCAATTCAAACTGAGCCATGTACAGTGTTTATGAGCCTGCAAAGATGCAGTTTTACATTTATTCGGTCAATTCCCTTGCAAATTTTCTGGATAAATACCTTTGGGAATTTCTATACCTTCAAGCAGGCAACGGGTTATTTCTAAAGCGGTATTACAGGTTCTTTCCATTATTTGTTTGCGATTTCCCCTGAAATGGAACAACCGACTATGGTTGTGATTTTCATATCTGGCACAAATCCAAACCGTTCCAACAGGTTTACTTGGGGTGCCGCCATCCGGACCTGCAATTCCTGAAATGGAAATGGATATGTCTGTTTTGAGCAAATGATGCAGAGATTCAGCCATGTGTTCAACCACTTCGCGACTCACAGCTCCTTTTGATTCCATTATTTCAGGAGGCACTCCCAGTAGATTTTCTTTGACCCGGTAGGAGTAGCTCACGACACTTCCTTCAAAATAGGCCGAACTTCCGGGTACTGAAGCTATCATATTCGCCAACAATCCACCTGTGCAGCTTTCAGCAGTTCCAATTGTGAGGTGTTTAGATTTTAACATACTTCCAATATGCTCTGCGGGGGATTCATTTTCAGAGGTGCTCAACTGGGTGCCCAGTATACGTTTCAATTCATGTAAATGCTTATCCATCTCAGATTCGAGCAATCCTGCATTTGTATGAGAGCCGCTTAATCTAAGTCTCACCACATTGAGGTTAGGGAGATATGCCAATTTTAAAAAAGCGGGCAGCGCATCTTCAAAGGCCTCTAATTGAGTGCTTAAGACGCTTTCAGGAATATTGACAACGGTCAGTGTTTTGTGCAGGATTGAACTTAATCCCTGAATTCGCTTTAATTCCGGAATCACAAATGATTCCATCATGGCCATCATTTCAAAGGGAACACCGGGCAATGAAACCAGTATTTTGCCATTTTCTTCTATCCACATTCCGGGCGCTGTTCCTTTAATATTGGGAATGGTCCGGCTGTTATCCGGCAAATGCGCCTGTTTTTCATTGTGAACACCAACAGGTATGCCTCGTGAGGTAAGTAAATCGCGAATATTTTCAAGCGCCTTTTCATCTATGCGCAAGGATTGATTGAAGTAATGAGCGATGGCTTCTCTGGTTATATCATCACGTGTGGGTCCTAATCCGCCGGTTACGATGATGATGTCGGATACTTTTTCACATTCTTTCAGGGTTCGATGGATTTCCGATTCCAGATCGGAGCAAACCCTTATTTGAATGACTTCGATACCGATTAGGTTGAGTTGGGTGGCAATCCAGGAAGAATTTGTGTCGACGACCTGTCCGATTAAAATTTCATCCCCGATGCTGATGCAGGAAGCTTTCATAAATTCCTCAAAACTACGCAATTGGACATTCATATTGAAGGAGATTTATATTGGGTTGTGGTCTTGCTATAAAACGAGTACTTTTGCCGGATTGAAATAAACATGAAAAGCGAAGTTGCGAATAAAAGACTGGCCAAACTTATAGAGCAGGCTAACCAAGATTTCGACTCTGATGCGATTGCTGCTGAATTGTTGTCGATCAGAGAATTGGCTAAGGAAGAGAAAGATCCGGCCGTAATTAAAATTTTGAGACTTGCTGCAGAGTACATAGAATCCAATGGGTCATTTGAATTGGGTTATGTAGAAAGCGAAGAAGACGAAGTAGTAGAAATGTCTGATTTTGACTACCTTATGGAGTTAATTATTCATTCAGACAGAGAGGTAAACCGCGAGGAAATTCGTGGTATTCGCGATTTATTGATTGCGGAACTTTATTAAAGTTATTGAACCCGGATTATCCATTGCGTTGGATTCGGGTTTCATCAAATAATTTACACCACCAATATGACAATTGAACAATTGCAGGATTTAAAGGGTAGAATCAAGGCCCTGGGGAGGTATCTTTGACGTAGCCAGGAAACTGGCACTGATAGAAGAGGAGGAACAACTCACGCATGACCCCGTTTTTTGGGACGATCCAAAAAAGGCGGAGGCACATCTCAAAGAAATCAAAAAGAAGAAAATCTGGACTGACGCATTTGCTGAAGTTGAGACGTCCGTGGCAGATTTAGACATTTTGCTCGAGTTTAGACAGGCAGGAGAGATTAGCGAAGAAGAGCTGGACGAACAATACCGAAAAAGCCTGGAGTTGCTTGAAAATCTCGAGTTTAAAAATATGCTGAGTGGGGAAGAGGATCAAATGGATGCCATTCTTGAAATTAACGCCGGAGCAGGAGGGACAGAAAGCAACGATTGGGCATCCATGATTATGCGCATGTATTTGATGTGGGCAGAAAAAAACGGTTATAAAGCCAACATTATCGACGAGGTTGATGGTGATGTAGCCGGGATTAAATCTGTGTCCATAGAGGTTTTAGGTGAATTTGCTTATGGTTACCTGAAGGGTGAAAATGGTGTTCATCGCTTAGTTCGGATTTCTCCTTTCGATTCTAATGCAAGGAGACATACTTCATTTGCATCGGTGTATGTTTATCCAATTGTAGATGATTCCATTAAAATTGAGATCAACGAAAGTGAAATTACCTGGGAAACATACCGTTCGAGTGGTAAAGGTGGGCAGAATGTAAATAAAGTAGAAACAGCGGTTCGGCTTCGTCATGCACCATCCGGATTGGTAATCGAATGCCAACAGGAACGCTCACAGAATGCCAATAAAGAAAAAGCACTCAAAATGCTTAAGTCAAAACTGTATGAATTGGAATTGAGACGAAGAAACGAGGCCAGAGATGCGGTTGAGGCGAGCAAGATGAAAATAGAATGGGGATCTCAGATCAGAAATTATGTACTGCATCCGTATAAGTTGGCTAAAGATCTGAGAACCAGTTATGAAACCTCAAATGTGCAGGATGTATTGGATGGGGATTTGAATGAGTTTTTCAAATCTTATTTGATGCAATTTGCCGGAAAAAATGAATAAAAATATTACCTTCGCACTCCTTTTAAGCCCAGGTGGTGAAACTGGTAGACACGCTACTTTGAGGGGGTAGTGACTTCGGTCGTGCAGGTTCAAGTCCTGTTCTGGGCACAAAAAAAAACTCCGGGAATTCCGGAGTTTTTTTTTATTCGGTTGCAATGATTATTCTTCGGTGTTTTCTGAACCGGACTCAGCGGCTTCGGTAGATTCAACTTGCGCAGTTCCTGTCGTTTCTGCAGCGCTATCCACGGATTCAGTAATGGCAGGTGATTCAACAGCAACTTCAACTTCAGTCGCAGTTGTTGAGGCAGCGGAAGCAGAAAAATCAGCACTTTCCAATACGATACCACTTTCCGATTCGTACGGAGATTTTACGTAAGTACGGCTTTTAAATCTTTTGATATTTTCAACGCGTACACGTGCAGTGGTTTTATTTCTTCTCTCTTTTCTCTTAAGTCTTGTAACAGCCATTTCAATAAAAATTTCCGCAAAGATAGCTTATTTATTTAATTTGAAGGAGGAATTGATGTAAATATTTTAATGCATGAATAATGGCGTCGAATAAACGTGTAAGCAACGATAACAAAGTAGGGAAGGAACTCCTTGTTTCCGTTAATCCGTATAATTCTGAAATAATAGGTAGATATGAAAGTCATCATTCAGAAGAAATAGACCTGATATTGAAAAATTTGAATTCCTATTGGAAAGTATGGAAACAGAAAACATTTAAGGAAAGACAGGCCTTTCTTTTTGCGTTGAATTCTGTTTTAACTCAAGTTGCCATTGAATTAGCGGAAATGGTAACTTCTGAAATGGGAAAGCCATTGGCAGAAAGTAGGGCTGAAATACATAAGTGCAAGCAACTATTACAGTATTATGCATCATTAAAAGATGTGTTTGAGCCACAAACCATTCAAACATCTGATGGTTGTGAAACCAAAGTTTACAATGAGCCCATAGGAACAATTCTGGGCATAATGCCTTGGAATTATCCGGTTTGGCAAGTATTTCGCGCCGCCATTCCGGCAATACTATCAGGAAATGTATTCGTATTAAAGCATGCACCCAATGTTTCAGGCACTGCGGGCATAATTGAAGAAATGTTTGAAAATGTGTTTGAGCCAAATTCGGTGTTCGCCTCCTTGCGAATCCCGGATCCCCTTGTGCTGAAACTCATTGAGCATCCTTTGGTGGCAGGGGTAACCTTTACCGGTAGTACAAGGACCGGCAGGTTGGTTGCTTCACACAGCGCCATGCAGATTAAACCTCAGGTATTGGAATTAGGTGGAAGCAATGCAATGATTATTGATGAAAGTGGAGATATATCTCAAGCCATACAAGCCCTGGTGAAATCACGATTTCAAAACAGTGGTCAAAGCTGCCTTGCTACCAAACGTGTGTTCATTCACCGGAGTATTTGGGATACTTGTCTGGAGAAATTGATTCAAGCAGCCATTGAATTGAAAGTAGGAGACCCAAGTGCCGGTGTAGATATTGGTCCTTTGGCGCGAGTTGATTTGGCTGATAATTTATCATTTCAAATCAAGTGCCTTGAAAATTTGGGTTATAAAAGCGTCCTGGAGCCGATTAGGACTGAGAATATATTTAGTCCGGGCATCTATATGAATGACCAACAACTATTTAAAGACGAGATTTTTGGTCCTGTATTGTTGGTTTATTCATTTACGAATCTGGAAGAAGCCATCGAAATGTCGAATGCCAGCGACTATGGTTTGGGTGTTAGCATTTTTATGAAAGAAGAAGCCTGGTTGCAAGATAACTGGCAGGCATTTGGAGAAGGGAATATTGCCTTGAATGATTTTGTAAAAAGTTATCCTGAAATTCCTTTTGGAGGAATTAAAGAATCCGGATATGGGGCTGAGTTAGGAGTTGATGGCTTATTTTCATTTACGCATAAAAAAACTGTCAGAATTAGACGCTGACAGTTTTTTTATGCCTAAGCAAGTTTGATTAATTCGACTGGCGACATGCGTCTAATTGTTCGCGAAGTAGACGAATGGTTTCAGACTGAAGGTCTACAATGCGTTCGAGATAAATGATTTTTTCTGCAGATGAAGCAGATCTGTCTTCATTCGCCATGATACCTTCAACGTTGTCGTCGAAGAAAGTAACAGGAGAAACGTTGAGCGCAGTGCTTATTTTCTCTAATGTTTCAACCTTCATCGATTGGTTTCTGATCATTTGATACAGACCTACCTCTGAGATGTCAACAGTTTTCGCCAATTCCTTTACTTTTACTTTTTGTTTTTTCGCCAGCAGTTTGATTTTGTCGTAATTCATGATTTTAAATAATTCTGATTAAATATTTACTGTGCAAATTTATGCACTCTTTTTTCTTTAACAGATTATTCATGTAAAATGTTCTTAAAATGACATGAGAATTATCATTTTTTTTTGTGTTTGAAAAAAAGAAAAATAATTATGAATATCGATATATGGGATTTATACAAATCATCGTTGAATGGCTTTGCTTGCAGACAATCAACAGCCATAAGCATTGTGATTGTAATTGTTGGTTACTTGTTGTATAATTAATATTATGTTAAATTATAATGTAAAGAGTAAAGGGACCGTGGTCCCTTCCTCTGAATATTACTTCTTCAATGAATCTATGATGTTCTTCATTTCAGTTACCTTCTCCACATTGTTTAAACGCGCGTAAATCTTCTTCATGGTGTCTGCAAGCTCCATTTTTTCCGGATCCGACATACCGGGATTCTCAAATGCCTTTTCAAAGTATGATATCGCTGTTTGATAGTTTCTATCAATTTCCGCTTCTAATGGATCAATTTCTTTAGCAGTCTTTGCTTTGTCAAGTTTCTCTATGATTGGATTGCATTTATTGATGTAGATAACACCGAGGTTATAATAAGCATCATAGTATGAGTTGTCGAGTTCTACCGCTTTTTTGTAATCAGCTTCTGCCTTTTCTGAGTTTTTCATCCCTTCATAACTCACAGCTCTGGCAAAATAATAAACCTTATTTTCAGGATCCTCTTCAATGGCTTTGTCCAATTTGGCAATTAATTCATTAGAACGACCCTGTTTAAGATAAATATCTAATTCCATATTCATCAGATTCTTATCGTTCTCCTTTACTTGTTTGCCTTCTTCTATGTATTTTAATGCACCAGCTGTATCCTTTTCAAGTAAATGGATGTTCGCCATGTCCGCATATATTTTGGCATCATTAAAATTTAAATCAATCAATTTTTGAATATATGCCTTGGCTGTTTTGTAATCCTGATCGGCTTGTGCTGCATAATAAGAAAACTGATACATTGATTCTACGGTTACATTTTTGCGTTTCAATTCGCCAGCCGCATCATACTGTATAATTTTTGCAACCATTTCGTAGTCATTAATGGCCTTTTTAAAGTTCTGCTCTTTATAGGCATTCACGCCTTCGTTATACAATCCGATGGCACAGTTTAATAAATAGAACTTGTTGTTTTCCAGATATTTGTTCTTTACGTCTAATTCCATAGACTTATAGAAGGATTCCGTAGCGGTATATACAGCTTTGGGATATTCCTTCTTTAAGGCTTCATCGTTGCCGGCGAAAATCAGATAGTATGTTAATCCTCTGTAATACCACGTTTTAGCATCTGCACTGGTTTTAGGATGTTCCTTGGCTTCTTCCATATCTGCCACACATTGCCTGTAATTTTTCACTACAGACGGATCAGGATCTTCCAGAATCATTCTAACAGATTCTACTTTGAAACTCTGGCCAAAGCTGAATGCTCCCAAACCCAAGAACGCAATCAGGATAGATAGTTTAATTTTCATGGTTATAAACATTTTGTTTTACTCGACTATTTCAGAATCTGTGCCAATTTGAGCATCACCTTCCATTTGATCGCTGTTGTCCATATTTTCAACTTGATCCAAATCTTCATCTTCTTCTTTACTTACTTTGGCTACAGAGGCAATATCATCTCCTTCTCTTAGCTTCACCAAACGCACGCCTTGAGTAGCTCTTCCCATCACCCTCAAATCTTCAACTGCCATTCTGATCGTAATTCCGGATTTGTTGATGATCATCAGATTATCCATGTCGGTAACATCTTTGATGGCCACCAAATTGCCTGTTTTGTCGGTGATATTCAGTGTCTTTACTCCTTTTCCTCCCCTACCGGTAATCCTGTAATCGTCTAAATCAGTGCGTTTTCCGTATCCCTTTTCGGAAACCACCAAAATGGTATTTCCATCACCTTCCGGATTCACACAAATCATTCCGACCACTTTATCATCTTTATTCTCCAGTTTTACTCCGGTAACGCCACTGGCATTTCTACCCATAGGCCTCACCTTACTCTCATTGAATCTTATGGCTTTTCCGCTCTTTTTAGCTAAAATAACCTCCATGCTTCCGGTGGTCAATTTTGCCTCGATAAGTTCATCTCCTTCCCGAATATTTATCGCATTAATACCATTGGCTCTGGGCCTGCTGTAGGCTTCAACGGTTGTTTTCTTAATGATACCATTTCGGGTGCACATAATCACAAAATTATTGTGAATATAATCTTCATCTTTCAGGTTTGCGATGTTTATATATGCCTTAATGGTATCTTCTTTAGGCATATTGATCAGATTTTGAATGGCTCGGCCTTTGCTGGCTTTTGATCCTTCCGGAATCTCATAAACTTTCATCCAATAGCATCGGCCATGATCCGTAAAGAATAAAAGGTAGTTGTGATTAGAAGCCATGAACATATGTTCAGTGAAATCTTCTTCTCGATGCGCAACCCCACGGTTGCCAATACCACCCCGATTTTGGCTTTTATATTCAGATAAAAGGGTTCTTTTGATATATCCAAGATTCGATATGGTTACGATTACCTCATCATTGGGAATCAGGTCTTCAATGTTTATATCGCTGCTATCAAATTCAATACTGGTTCTTCTGGCATCACCATATTTTTCCTTAATTTCCAGAAGTTCTGTTTTGATGATATCCATTCTCATCTCTTCATTGGAAAGCACTTTTTCCAAATGCTCAATGGTTTCCATGATTTGCTTGTGCTCTTCCCGAATTTTATCTCTTTCCAGGCCGGTTAAGCGCTGCAATCTCATATCGAGAATGGCTTTTGCCTGAATTTCTGATAAACCGTATTTCTCCATCAAACCACTTCTGGCTTCGTCTCCATTCGCACTTTTGCGGATGAGTTGAATTACTTCGTCGAGATGATCCAAGGCCACCAGCAGTCCTTCAAGCACATGTGCCTTCTTTCTTGCCTCCTTCAGTTCATAAGTGGCTCTGCGCACGACTACCTCATGTCTATGATCCACAAAGTGCGTAATGAGCCCTTTCAAGTTCAGCAATTCCGGTCTTCCTTTTACAAGGGCAATGTTATTGACTGAGAATGAGGTCTGTAACGGTGTGAACTTATACAGTTGGTTTAGGACGATATTTGGTATGGCATCTCTTTTTAGATCGAATACGATGCGCAATCCTTCCCTACCGCTTTCATCCCGTAATTCAGATATACCTTCAATTACCTTTTCATTAATCAGGTCTACCGTCTTCACGATAATTTGAGAAGGTGTTACCTGATATGGAACTTCGGTTACAATGATTTGATCACGTCCATTGGTTTGCGTCTCAATGGTGGCCTTGCCGCGCATGATAATCCGGCCTCTGCCTGTTTCAAATGCGTCTTTAACCCCTTCGTAACCATAAATGATACCTCCTGTAGGAAAATCAGGGGCTTTCACATATTGCATTAAGCCTGAAATGGTAATATCCCGATCGTCAATATAGGCTATGATTCCGTCGATAGCTTCAGTGAGGTTATGTGGAGCCATATTGGTTGCCATTCCCACCGCAATTCCGGAAGCTCCATTGACCAACAGGTTCGGTATTTTAGCCGGCATAACCGACGGTTCTGACAAGGAATCATCAAAGTTTGGCGTAAAATCGACGGTTTCTTTGTCAATATCCGTCATCATTTCTTCAGCCAGTTTTCTCAAACGTGCTTCTGTATAACGCATGGCCGCAGGAGGATCACCATCTATGGATCCAAAGTTACCCTGACCATCCACCATCGGATATCGAACGCTCCATTCCTGGGCCAAACGCACCATAGCATCATAAACAGAACTATCACCATGCGGGTGGTATTTCCCAAGAACCTCCCCTACGATTCTCGCACTCTTTTTATAAGCCCGGTTGCTCGCCAAACCCAGCTCGGTCATTCCATAAAGTACGCGTCTGTGTACCGGTTTTAAACCATCCCGCACATCCGGAAGTGCCCGTGAAACAATTACCGACATCGAATAATCGATGTAGGCGGTCTTCATTTCATCCTCAATATTTATAGGAATTATTTTCTCCTCTTTGTTTTCCATTTATTATTCATTGAATTAACCGCGTAAAACTACTATCTGACAGACTACCTACACGGTAATTTGGACTTGAGATACCAACAAGTTTTTGACATTTTTACAAAGATAACCCGTTGTTCAAACGTTTAATAAATATTTGTCGCCTTTTGCAGGAATTTCAACATTGGCAAACCCGTAATTTTCCAGTTTAGATTTGAATTCCATTAGGCTTGCACCATCGCCATGGGTGAGAAAAATCTTTATTAAATCTGATGTTTCATTCACTTTCTGAACGTATTGCATCAGTCCTGTCGAATCCGGATGAGCACTGAATACATCCGTACTTCCGACCTGACAATAAACATCCCGGTGTTTATTGAATATTTTAACCCCGCCTTTGTGATTCAATATATCGTATCCTAAAGTTCCGGGGGCACAAAATCCTGCCATAAAAATTTTATGGGATGGATGATGTATGTGATGTAAAACGTGTTCTCTGATTCTTCCCCCTTCGAGCATGCCTGCGCTGCTAATAAGAATGGAGGCATACGCCGGCAATTCCTGGTCGTCATCATCCTCCAGCGTATATAACTGTTTGAATTCAAGCAATGAGTTGAATTCTGTAAAAAAAGATTGTGCACTTTCGTTCAGATATTCGAGATATTCCAGATGAATTTTACTGGAAGAAATAGCCAAAGGGCTATCATTCATTATCAGAATATTCTTTGGTAACAGGCCCTTCCTGAACAATTTGTTCAATTCAAAAAGGATAGATTGAGTGCGTCCGACACTGAATGCCGGAATAATGAGTCTGCCACCTTGCTGCACACAAACCTGATTAATTTCCTTGAGGAGTATTTCACCAGGATTCGTATCACGATGCAGTCTGCTGCCATAGGTAGATTCACAAACCAGATAATCGAGGTTTTTCATAGGTTCCGGTGCAGGAATCAGAGAAGCATGGTCCGGACCGAGATCGCCTGTAAATCCGATTCTTATGGGCTTTTTTTTGGTAATTTCAAATACTACAGATGCGGCTCCCAGTATATGTCCGGCCGGATAATATTCGAATGATATTTCTTCTGAAAGATTAAATGGATGATGAAATGGCAGCGTTATACATTTGTCAATTACATCTTTAACTTCCTTGTAACCATAAAGCCTTTTTTGGTTTTTCTTTTTAGACTTACCTTGAATGGAAGCTGAATCATCGAGCAGAGCTTCCATCAGTTCGAGGGTTGGTGGCGTACAAAAAATATTTCCTTTAAATCCGGCCTTAACCAGCGTAGGTAAATTTCCGGTATGATCGATATGAGCATGCGTAATGATTACTGCGTCGATAGCTGATGCGTCGAATGGAAGGTTCTGGTTTTCAGAAAAGTCCTGATGTTTTTCATAGGAAAGCCCGCAATCGACTAATATCTGATAACCCGTTTCAGATATTATCTGATACATACTACCGGTTACCTGGCCGGAAGCTCCCCAAAATGACAATTTCATATTTTACTGGCTCGGGCTGCAAAAGTGCAATTTTCTCCTGCCTTATTCAAAACCGCTGCTGTTGAAAATTTTTTGATGACGTATATTGAACGGAGTTTTTATATAAACCACATAGTAACCGGCCACTTGGGGCAATGAAAACCGGGTTTGATTCACATTGATTTCCTCTTTCAGGATATTTCTTCCAAACGCATCATAAACATAGATGGTCGCAGGCAAATGAGCATTTGAGACATGTACATGAACCTGATTGTCCTGGATAAAATTGGGATAAATGAGGATTTCGCCGGTAGTTTCATGTTTTTCGACGGATACCATGTCAGTTTCTAAGAGATGTGCCAGCGCTGCTACACTTCCCTTCGCAATTTCCATCAAGGCCAACGTATCCATGTGAATAATTAGGTCATTTTCTGAGTGATATTGAGGATAATGACTGTATTGATAAAGTCCGGTTATGACATAACCCTTATTCTCAAAAGGAATATAATCTGAACTGTAGGCGCGGTCCAGAACGGGTTCCAGATTGGAATATAATTTAAGACAATTGCCAATAAACTTCGTTATGGCCAGGCTGGCACTATCATTCGCAGATGGGAAAGGATTTTGATCGTATTCGGTTTTAATCTTTAAATTTTCATTACTTCCTTTGCTGCCTCCTAATTGGTCTAAATTTAAAACCATAAGTAATTGACTATCAGTAGGAATTTTCATTTGTTCGACATAATGTTTACTACCAAGCAAACCGTCTTCTTCTCCGCTAAAATGGATGTATTTAACCCCAATTTGTGAGGATTGATTCACTAACAATCTGGCCATCTCCAATATCACAGAAACTCCGCTTCCATTGTCATTGGCTCCGGGACCTGTGCGGGTATCGTAGTGGCCGCAAACGATTATGTATTTAGAAGAACTTCCACTTTGAGAGGCTATTACATTATAGAGTTTGCGTCCGTTGTGCTCAAAACTGTCGAGATAAGGCAAATAACCCATTGAGCGGTATTTTTCGAGCAGCCAGTCGCGGGTTTTGAGCAAGTCAGGTGTACCCGTTTCTTTCACACCCAACGATTCAAATTTCTTGAGATGTTGAATAACCTGATCAGCTGAATTGGCTAAATTCTGTACATTGGGACTGTACGTTTGACCAAAGACAGAAAACCGAAAAAGCGATAAAATGATGACAAATTTAAACCTCACAAATCTTTTACTTCAATACGACGTGCGCCATTATTCTGAATTTCAATAATAATCAATTTGGAGGAATTTTTGGGTAATAATTCAGTAATTAATTCAGGCCATTCAATGAAACAAAATGCCCCACTGTACAGATATTCATCTAATCCGATTTCAATGATTTCATCAGCCGAGCGCATTCTGTACAAATCAAAATGATAAATCTCCCCTACTTTACTCTCGTATGGTTGAACGATAGAAAAAGTCGGTGACGACGCTTCACCCCCGCCCAAAGCACGCACAAATTCCTTAACTAACGCTGTTTTTCCTGCCCCTAAATCCCCCTGAAGAGCGAAAATTCTGCATTCCTTTTCTTTATTCAGGATGAGTTCAGCAGTAGTGCCGAGATGTTCGAAGACTACATCGTGGTAAATCGACATTATTTATTTTTCAATACGATATATGGTACCAGCATTTCTTCCATACTTATTCCACCGTGTTGGAAAGTGTCTTTATAAAATTTCGCAAAATGATTGAGGTTATTGGGATAAACGAAGAAGTCGTTCTCCCTGGCCACGACAAAGGTGCTCGTCAGGTGTTGTTTGGGCAACATAGCCTTTTGTGGATCTCTGAATTCCATTAATTCTTTCGGATGGTAACTCAGGTTTTTTCCAGTTTTATATCTCAGATTTGTGGTTGTGTTTTTATCACCTATGATTTTCACCGGATTGTTTACCCGAACAGAGCCATGATCTGAAGTGATGACTATGGTCACATCTTTTTCTGAAAGTTTCTGAAAGGCTTCTTTCAAAGGTGAATGTTCGAACCATGAAAGTGTCAGTGAACGATATGCCGCTTCATCTTCGGCCAATTCGCGTACTACTTTAGAATCCGTACGAGCATGACTCAAGGTGTCAACGAAATTATAAACGATAAAATTCAGATCATTTTCCATTAGGTTTATCACCTGATCTGCCATATTCCTACCCTGATCGAGATTCAGGATTTTCGTATAAGAGGTCTTTAAATCCTGTTTGCGAAGCCTGCTCAGCTGATCCAACACAAAGAACTCTTCAAACAAATTTTTTCCCCCTTCGTCTTCATCATTGCTCCACTTATCTGGGAATCTCTTTTCGATATCTGAAGGCATCAAACCAGCGAATAAGCTATTTCGGCAATATTGCGTAGTTGTGGGCAAAATGCTCAAATACATGTCTTCTGTCTGAGTTCTGTACCAATCCTTTAATACAGGAGCAAAGGATCTCCATTGATCAAATCGGAGATTATCCAATATAAAAACAAATACCGGATTGCCTTGCCCGGTCAGAGGTAAAATGGACTTGCGAACCAGCGAATGCGACATCACCGGAGCTTTGTCATTGTCGTATTTGATAAAATCAAGGTAGTGTTTTTCAATAAATCGGCTGAATTCACGGTTGGCTTCATTTTTCTGTGAAATAATCACTTCCTCCATGCCGGTATTCCCTGACCCGGTGAGCTCCAACTCCCAGTAAACCAGTTTTTTATATAATTGTATCCACGCTTCAAAATCGGGATTCTCCATCAAGGCCATACTGATATTTCTGAACTCTTGCTGGTAGTTTCTGGTAACCGTATTTTTAATCAGCCTTTTGTTATCGACAATTTTCTTAATGGAGAGTAACATTTGGCTGGGATTCACAGGTTTGATCAGATAATCTTCTATTTTGGAGCCAATGGCATCCTCCATGATATGTTCTTCTTCACTTTTCGTGATCATGACTACCGGAAGTTCATTTTGGTATTCCTTGATAGATTTCAAGGCATCTAAACCGGAAATCCCGGGCATGTTTTCATCCAGAAAGACCAAATCATAATCCTTTGACTTTACCTGATCAATGGCATCGGCACCATTGGTAACCGTGTCGATTTGATAACCCTTTTGTTCCAGGAACAAGATATGCGGCTTGAGAAATTCTATTTCATCATCAGCCCAGAGAATCCTGATTTTATTCATCTAGATGGATATTGGTTAATTTTGGCTCAAATTTACAACTGCATTGAGCATGTAATTATTATTCCCTTGAATAAAAGAAAAATCATCAATGACCCTGTATACGGATTTATTACCATTCCGTATGATTCGATTTATCATTTGGTTGCACATCCGTATTTCCAGCGTTTGCGCCGCATCAAACAACTGGGATTAACCTGCCTTGTTTATCCGGGCGCTGATCACAACCGTTTTCAACACGCCCTGGGAGCAATGCATTTAATGCTCAAAGCCATTGATGTGCTGAAGTCTAAAGGAGTTGAAGTTTCAGAAAAAGAGCGCGAAGCAGCTGCGATTGCCATTTTACTTCATGACATTGGACACGGACCTTTCTCACACACCTTGGAACAGACATTACTCAAAGGCATGCACCATGAAACCTTATCTTTGGGTTATATCAATTGGTTTACGGACAAAATTGACGGCCCTGTGGAAATGGCAAAAGATATTTTCACAGGAAAATACCCTAAGTCATTCTTACATGAATTGGTATCAAGTCAACTGGATGTCGACCGTCTGGATTATTTGACCCGGGACAGTTTTTATACCGGTGTTTCAGAAGGGATTGTTGGTCTGGAACGCATTATTATGATGATGCAAGTACAAAACAATCATTTGGTTATCGAAGAAAAAGGGATGTATTCGATAGAGAAGTTCATTGTTGCACGGCGATTGATGTACTGGCAGGTTTATTTACATAAAACGGCCATTGCCTTGGAAAGATGGCTCATTTCTGCAGTTGAAAGGATACGTTGGCTTCATAAGAAAGGAGATTTCGTTTATATGACGCCGGTCTTTCAGTGGTTCATGGAGAAATCAGAACTCAATACAGTGGATGAGGAATTATTGGCCAAGTTTAGTTTGTTAGACGATTCCGATATCATCATTACATTAAAAGTGGCGATGGAACATCCCGATCGGGTATTAAGACTGCTTGCGAATGCGATTATCCATCGTGACGTTCCCAAGATTATTATTCAGAAGAATCCTATTCAGGAGGTTACTGTTGAGAAAGCCAGACAAAAATTTGCTTTGCAGATGGGTTTGAGTCTCGAAGATATTGATTTTTTGGTGGTTACCGGAAGCGTGCAAAATGAAGCTTACCGGGATCAAGGACAAGGCATACCGGTGTTGGACAAAGGTGGTGAAATAAAAGATATTGCCGAGGCATCGGATAATTATTCAATCTCTGCCTTGCGCGATATTGTAACCAAGTTTTATATGATTACTCCCCGTGAAATGATTTAATTTGCAATTTTTTAAAGGGGAATGACGAAGATTAGTGCCATAGAACTATCAGAATTACTTCAGGGTGAAATTGTAGGCAACAAAGGAGCCCAGGTTGAAGGAATTTCTAAAATTGATCAATCTGTTGCCGGTACCTTAAGTTTTCTGGCCAATCCAAAATATGAATCGTATTTGGAGGATAATTCGGCGGAAATAGTTTTGGTAAATCGTCACATACAACTGCCTGATAACGGCAAAACGTTTATTAGAGTAGACGACCCTTACGTTGGATTTTGTGTTGTTTTAAATGTTTATTATAATCCATTTCATGCAAAATCCGGAATTGAATCCGGCTCATTTGTGCAAAACGGTGCTGAAATCGGGGTAGATGTTTATGTAGGTGCCGGGGCCTATATCTCGGGAAGTGCTCATCTTGCAGATGGCGTAAAAATTTTTCCGGGCTGTTATATTGGAGATAATGTTCGCATTGGAAAAGGTACGGTTTTATATTCCGGTGTGCAGGTTTACCATGACTGTAAAATTGGCAGCAACGTAATTATTCATTCGGGATCTGTGATTGGGTCAGATGGTTTCGGGCATGCACCCCTTCCCGATGGCACGTATATGAAAATTCCTCAGATTGGAAATGTGGTGATTGAAGACCATGTTGAAATCGGAGCGAATTGCACGGTAGATCGCGCTACATTGGGCAGCACGATTATCCGGAAAGGAGTGAAATTAGACAATTTAATTCAGGTAGCTCATAATGTTGAAATTGGTGCCAACACGGTTATTGCGGCTCAAACCGGAGTCTCCGGAAGTGTTCAAATTGGGGAAAACTGCGTCATTGGAGGCCAGGTAGGCTTTGTAGGGCATATTCGTATTGCGAATGGAACTCAAATTGGCGCACAAAGTGGAATTCCTAAGGCGATTACAGAAGAAGGTCAAAAATGGATAGGATCACCGATTATGCCGCTGAAAGAGGCTTTCAAAGTACAGGTGATTTCAAGAAAACTGCCTGAACTGAAAGAAAAAGTTGAGCGTTTAGAGAAAGAATTAAACCAAATAAAACAACAAACAACATAATGGAGAAGTTTCAGACTACCTTAAATGGACCGGTTTCTTTCGAGGGCGTCGGGCTGCACACCGGGGTCGCGGTGACCATGACATTTTTGCCTGCTGAAGAGGATCATGGATATGTTTTTCAAAGGGTTGATTTGGAAGGGCAACCGTTGATTAAAGCAGATGTTGACAATGTAGTGGACACCTCAAGGGGCACGACTATTGAAGAGAATGGTGCGAGGGTTTATACGGTTGAGCATGTGCTGGCCGCTCTGGCTGGTTTAGAAATAGACAATGTTTTGATACAGTTGAACAATGCTGAACCTCCCATTGCTGATGGTAGTTCTTATCCTTTTATTGAAAAACTGTTGGAAACAGGAATCAAGGAACAAACCAAAGAAAGAGAATATTTCGAAGTTCCCAAGAATATTGCTTTTCGCGACGAAGAAAGAGGTGTTGAGATGATTGCGATGCCGCTCAATGATTATCGGATTTCTGTGATGGTAGATTATAATTCGCCGGTTTTGGGCAGTCAGCATGCATCTATCACAAAAATGAGCGAATTCAAAGACGAAATTGCTCCTTGCCGGACCTTCTGTTTTTTGCATGAACTGGAAATGCTTTTGACGAATAACCTCATTAAAGGAGGTGATCTGAATAACGCCATTGTAATTGTGGACCGTGTGGTTGAGGATCATGAGTTGGAACATCTTGCGAAACTGTTCAACAAGCCCAAGGTTGAGGTTAAAAAGGAAGGCATATTGAACAATGTCCAATTGCGTTTTCAAAATGAGCCTGCACGGCATAAGTTATTGGATATCGTTGGGGATTTGGCCTTAGTGGGTAGACCACTTAAAGCACAAATAATGGCTGCCAGACCCGGACATGCCGCAAATGTGGAATTCGCCCGAAAAATTAAAAAAGTGATGCTGGAAGCCCAAAAGGAACAAAAGAAGAAACAGGATATCCCTCAATATGATCCCAATGCCAAACCGGTTTTTACCTATAGTGAGATTGAAAAAATTCTTCCTCACAAGTTCCCTTTCCTGTTGGTTGACAAAATTGTTGGTTTGACAGAAAAGGAAGTTATTGCGGTGAAAAATGTAACCGGGGACCAATACTTTTTTCAAGGTCATTTCCCCGGAGAGCCTTTGATGCCCGGTGTTTTGCAACTTGAGATTATGGCTCAGGCAGGTGGTGTTTTAGTGCTTCATGACAAAGAAGATCCAGAAAAGTGGAGTACCTATTTTGTGAAAATTGAAAATGCCAAATTCAAAGATAAGGTGATACCCGGAGATACATTGGTGATAAAAATGGAACTGATGGCACCTGTTAGAAGAGGTTTATGCCTAATGCATGGAGAAGCTTTTGTTGGTGATCGCATGGTATGCGAGGCAGATATGATGGCTCAGGTAATAAAAAACAAATAACAATGATTCAACCCTTAGCTTATGTAAATCCACAGTCGAAACTGGCTGATAATGTGGTAATTGAGCCCTTTGTAACCATACACAAGAATGTTGAAATTGGTGAAGGTACATGGATAGGCTCCAATGTAACGATCATGGAAGGTGCGAGAATTGGCAAAAACTGTCGCATTTTCCCGGGGGCTGTTATTTCTGCCATACCGCAGGATCTAAAATTCGATGGAGAGGATTCACTTACGGTGATTGGTGATCATGTAACCATCAGAGAATGTGTTACGGTAAACCGGGGAACCAGTGCTTCCGGCAAAACCGTGGTTGGGAATAATTGTCTGTTAATGGCTTATGTGCACATTGCCCATGATTGCATCATCGGAAGCAATGTGATTCTCGCCAATTCCGTGCAGTTGGCGGGTCATGTGGAGATTGGGGATTTCGCTATCATAGGTGGATTATCGGCCGTACATCAATTTGTTAAAATAGGACCCCATGTTATGGTGAGCGGTGGCAGTCTGGTTCGGAAAGATGTGCCTCCATATACGAAAGCTGCAAGAGAACCTCTCAGTTTCGAAGGGGTAAATTCTGTTGGTTTGAGGAGACGCGGATTTAGCAGTGAAAAAATTAATGAAATACAGGATATATATAGGCTTCTGTTTATCAGGGGATATAATAACAGTGTGGCTTTGAAAAAGATTGAAACTGAAATGCCTGCTACCAAGGAGCGAGATGAAATTCTTATGTTCATCCGTGAATCTGACCGCGGAATTATGAAAGGTTATATCAGTAAATAGTGAACATATCACTATCTGACATCGGTAAAAAATTCAATAACAAATGGTTGTTTCGTGAGGTAAATCTCTCATTTGAAGCAGGCAAAACATATGCAATTACCGGAGCAAATGGCAGCGGGAAATCCACCCTCTTAAAAATGCTTTTCGGTTATATCACACCTGATTCCGGAAAAATAGCCTGGAATCTCCCCCATTCTGTTGAACCGGAGCGATTGTTTTCACATATGGCATTCTGCGCGCCGTATACAGAATTGCCTGAAAATTACGACGTTAATGAAATATTAGATTGGTATTTTGGGTTTAAACCAATCAAAAAAGGGCTTTCTAAATCAGATTTGGTTGGCATAGGGAAATTTGCAGAACATCTGCACAAACCCATTGGTCAGTTTTCTTCGGGAATGAAACAAAGGCTCAAGCTACTCCTGGCCTTGTTTTCAGATTCATCGGTGGTTTTGCTGGATGAGCCCGGATCTAACCTCGACCGTGAGAACAAAAACTGGTATTTGGAAAATGTAAAAACCCAGACCCGTGACCGGATTTTAATTATAGCATCCAATGACGAAGAGGAATATTCCTTTTGTCAAAAAATATATCCAATAGACACATATAAAAAATAATTTACGATGAAAAACTTAGTTTTCTCTTTGATTGTCTTAAGTTTTGTGAGTGCTTGTCAGCGGAACAAAGCTAGTTTAAAACCGGTTTTTGGAAAATATGGGGATACAACCATATCCGCCGAAAATGCGATTTCAGCCCGGGAATTGATGGAGATGTTACAAAAAGAAGATAGTGTACAAACTAAATTCAAAGCAAAAATTTTGGAAACCTGCCAGAAAAAGGGATGCTGGATGCTTGTAGATATGGGCAGCGTTGATATGAGAGTTAAGTTTAAGGATTACGGCTTTTTTGTACCGTTCAATAGCGGTGGGCATGATGCAGTAATGGAAGGATGGGCGTATAAGGATACCATCTCAGTTCAGGAATTGAGACATCTGGCCAAAGATGCCGAAGCTTCTCAAAAAGAGATCGATGCAATTGTAGAACCGGAGGTGGAGTATACATTTATGGCTTCAGGTGTTATTATAGAATGAAAATTACCTCTTTTATTTTCTTAAGTCTGATGATACTGGGTCTCGGGTGCACCAGGAATCAAGAGAGCGCAGAATGCGAAAAACCAATTGAATATCAGACTTCTCCCCTTGCCGCTTTGATGCGCGAAATGCACGATAGTCTATCGACTGTGAGGGATCAATTAGAACTGGGACAGAATCCGGATTCGCTACCAGTATTTTTTGATCGGATATTGAGTGCGGAAGCGACGGATCCATCAGATATTAATGATACTTACAAAGCCTTGGCCGCCAGTTTTTTAAAGGCAAGGAACCAATATAATTTGAGCAAGATTGAACAAAAAACTCAGCATTATACATATGTGATTGATGCTTGTGTTTCATGTCATGAAGTATTTTGTGGCGGCCCTATGGATAAAATTAAACGTTTATATCCTAAACTACCTTCCCAAAATAAGCCGTAAATAAAAAATGGGATTATAGAGTTGTTTGCGGAGATCGGACTGGTTGAACATGTCAATCAAAGTTGATTTTAAGAATTGATTTTTCTCGGCTCTGTTTACGATGAAATTAAACAATGATTTGTATTGTGAAACTTTCATCAATTGGTTACTAATTGCCAATTCTCCGCCTATTTTCTGATAGATTTGGTCATCATATAATTTCAGGTTTTCAGCCGAAAAGTTTCCTGAATGAGTAGCTTTAATGACTGTTTCAGCCGCTATTCTACCACTCGTGATGGCATTTGCAATACCTTCTCCTGTGAATGGGTCAATGAGTGATGCGGCATCTCCTGCCAGCAAGAAGCAATTCCCACTGATACTTCTTTTTTTTGTGCCTAATGTAAGTGGCCATCCTTTTGCTGATTCCAGAGGCATTGCATCCTTGAATCTCTCAGAAATCACCGGATGTTTTTGTAAAACATTTTCAAAAAGAGTTCTAAGGTTGAGATTTGAGGATTTAATCTTGTCTGTGAGCATCCCAATTCCAACATTCGCCCGATTCTCTGCCATGGGAAAAATCCAAAAGTATCCGGGTTGAATGTCCTTTAGAAAGTGAAGTTCAATATAACCTTTTGGGTGTAGACCTTTTACATTAGACCAATATTGTCGCAATCCGGCACAGGTAACTGTTTGCTCATCGGGCATAAATCTGCGCCTGATCAATGAGTTGGCACCATCTGCTGCAATAACCACAGATGCATCTAATATGGACTGATTCTGTCTATCTAATATGGTTATCCCTTTATCTGTGTATTGGACATCACCAATGTCTGCCTGTATAAAAGAAGCGAACTTCGGGTCGAGGTGAGCATAAAGAAAATGATCAAACACATATCTGGAAACGACAAAACCGGGTGCATCATCTTCCGGTTTAATGTCTTTTCGGAAGGGAATTTCTGTATACTGCCCGCCGGGGGATGTAAAGATTACCCCCATACTTCCCATTTTCTTTTCGAGATTTTTGAATCCTTGCAGGCTTTCCGGAAAGTACTTTCTAAACTCGTGGATTACCTTACCACTTAAGGCGTCTCCGCATATTTTATCTCTTGGAAAAGTGCATTTGTCCACAATGAAATGCTCAATTCCGTTTTTAGCCAACGTGATGCTTGCCGCCATCCCGGCGGGGCCCGCACCCAAAATAACGGGTTTAAAATTCAACTTAGGTCTATTTGGTGATCACAACTTTTCCGGTTGCGATGTTACCAAATTTATCGGACCATTTTGCTAAATATATTCCGGCCGGCCAATTGCTACCATCTATTCTGTGTTCGATTTCGGATGAAGTTTGATGGAATAGCACCTTACCGTCTATGGTTGTGATGTTAATTTCTCCTGCTCCGGCTTGTATAACAAATTGATTTTTAGTGGGATTTGGATAAATACGGAGAATTTGATGTGTTCTGTTTGAGATAAATCCACCTCCTCCTTCAGTGATTAAAAATCCTTTATAAAGATGAAGACCACCCCTCATATTTCCGGATATTATTTCAGGAATGCTGTCACCATTTAAATCTCCGGTTGTTATTTTAATTCTGGACCCTAAATCCTGTCTTTGTAGTACATTGTCTAAGATTATAAGGCTATCTGACAATTCGAAAGTTCCATTTAGGTTTGTTTCAATGTTCATGTAAACTTTGAAGTATCCCTCATGTCCACCGACCAACAGGTCTAATTTTCCATCTTTATTCAAATCTGCAACGGTCGGCGCACTGTATCCTAAAAAGCTGTAAATAGGTGGATTTTCCTGGATCAATTTATTGATAAGGATTTTTCCAAATGAATCGGACTTATGTTCCCAAGCAGCTTGTGCAGAAGTCCCATTATTCTGATACCAATAGATGTTACCTTCTCTTGAACCCAGCAGTAAGTCGATCAGTCCGTCTTTGTTCAAATCGGCCAGACAAGGAGCTGTGGAACCTGCAACCTGCAATCCATATGCTTCTTTTGAAATAATCTGAAAATCAGGACTTTGCAAAGTTCCTTTATTCTCATATAATGCCAAATTCCCATTGGTGGTACCCATGAGTAACTCAGGCTTACCATCGCCATTCAGATCACCAAAGGCCGGAGAGATTCCAACGAGAGAATCTTTACTGATATTCCAGAAGTCTTCGGATATTAACTTAAATACAGGGAGCGTTTTGTTTCCTATGTTCTCATAATATGCCAGCCTGTCATTTTTATCCGCGGATTTAAAATGGTCTCCATTCGAAGCGACCAAAAGGTCTAAGTCACCGTCTTTATCGAGATCATGCAACACCGGATGCGACATCCCTCCCATATCTATCATTTCTCCAATCAAAAAGTCATGGGTTTGATATCGGAAATCAGGTAATGCATTGGTGCCATAATTTTTTAAGAAAACGATATGATCCCTTTCCTTCACCGGATAATCAATTTTGCGGCCTTCATTCCCGGATAACAGCATGTCCGTAATTCCATCTTTATCCAAATCGATAAAATACACGGAAGGCGCTATGGCCATATTTTTTACCGCCATGGAGTCGATGTAAAAGGAATCAATGCGAATAAAGGTGTCTATACTTCTATTGAAATCTTTCTTTCCATTGATTATCAGCAACATAGTATAATCAAGGCCTTCAGAATTTCCCAGAAACAAATCCTTGTCGCCGTCATTGTCAATATCATAAAATGCGAGCGTTTTGCTCGAGCAATGTTTCTTTTTATTGTAACGGTAATATTTATTGGGATATAGACATTTTGCACCCAATTTAAGTCCCAGTTGATCTTCGCCCAGATCTCCAAAACATCTGTCCGGAATTTCGAAGGAATGATTCCCTGAAGGCAGGCTGTTTTCTGCGGTATTATTCAAATAATAGATTAAGTCGGTTCCGCAATAATCTGTTGAGAAAAAATCCAGATCACCATCGTTATCAATATCCGTAATGGCAGGATGATTGCCTATCCAAAGAACAAAATTGCTACTATCAAAAGGTGGATTTCCAAAATTATATGCTTTCAGAAATGATTCCGGCTTTGAAAAGGTATTGCCCGTACTGTGCGCGAGCTTCAGGTATCCATCAAAGGGGTCGCGATACCAACAGTCCTCCCGACCGTCTTTATTGTGATCTGCCAATATTAAAATATCGTCACTCTCCGGGAATCTGCTTTCGTAAGAAGGGTCATATGTATAGTACCATGATTTGTCAGGCTTTTGGTAGGCAATAAACGTTTGCATGACGCTTCCTGATCGGTCAAACACCACCAAATCCTTTACATTGTCACCGTTCAAGTCCATGGCGGAGAATTGAGGTTGATTCATGCCTCCGCACCAGGGAGAGATCAGCGTATCTGAATTAGAACCAATTACCGTGATATCAAATTGAGGGCGGTAAAACAAAGTGTCCGGTCCTGAAAATGCGCTGCTATAAAAGGCAGATAAGCATAAAAATAATAAGTAAGCAATTCTCATAATTTAATGAATTTCGAATGTCCTATAACCTCCTTTTTGTTCAGAATTTGAATCAAATAAATGCCAGCCGGCAGATATTTAATGTCTCCCATCATACCTTCATGATCGTTTATGGGTCTTCCTGAAAGATCCAGAATTTTAAATCCATCAAAAGGATGATCTGATTCTATTTGTATGAATTGGTAAGATGGATTTGGGTAGATGGAAAATCGGGTCTCGTGCATTGGTTTTAAGCCTGAAACAGATTCGCCCAAGAAGAATGTCAATCCGCCTCCCGCATTTCCTGTAGCGAACCAGACTTTTCCATCAGAAGGGTTCTTAAATGCAGAGACGGTTGATCTGTAGCCGGTAGAATACGTTTGTAAACTGCCGGATATTTGAGAAATTTCGTCACCGGATATTTTATATTTTCCAAAAGGTTGCTTTGAATCTTCAGGCACGAATGCATGCAGATGACCATCTTTTCTGGTCAAAAGCAAATGCAGTATTTGCTGATTGTCTCTGATTGAACTCAAGCTGATAAATCCTTCAATATCCGGAACCAGAGAATCTTTCCATTCATTGCTGATCGGGTCTTGAACAGATCTCAATTCCAATGGATTGATCGCAATATTGCCAAAAGTATCTGAAATTGGTGAGAAGTCAGGGCTGGTGTTGGACAGATTGCGATAAGCCAGAATATTTCCCTCCCGTGTACCTATGAGCAGATCAGGGATAGAATCTAAGTCAATGTCACAAATGTGCGGTTTAGCATAGGTATTTGGAAATGTAATGCCGTTAGTCCAATTAACTTCGGTAAAGGAGAGTGCCACACCTGAACTTTGATTCTGAAAGCAACGGATTTTTCCACTCTTATCCCCTATGATCAAATCCGGCTTGTCATCATTATTCAAGTCGCCAATGCAAGGTGCTAAACCTTCAATGGAGTCTAGACTCAGCGATATAAAATCATCATCCATCCACTTGAATTGATTCGGTGCAATACCCTTAAAGTAGGTGATTTTATCTGTTTTTCCTTTGGTTGAGGCAGCATTTCCATTATGTGCAATGAGCAAATCAACCAGTCCATCACCATTTAAATCTCCGAATGCCGGATGGCTGTATGCGCCAAAATCCTTTACCATGCCGGGTAAATGAAAAGTCGTATCCGGAATAAAATTGAACGTTCCATCTGAGGCTATGTTCTTATAGACGGGATATGATCCATCTTGATCCAGTGAATAATTTGCATCGTCCGTTTCCGTGGGTGCAATCATGAGGCGGGCTGGTTCGCCTTTTTTGGCGGGTTGTATCAAAAAAGCTGCTGCAAATACCTTAGCCTTAGCGGGTTGAGAAGGAGGATAGTTAAAATTGAAAGCGATGATACTATCCCGTTTCATGACAAAATCATTCCTTCCATTTTCGAGGTAGGCTAATTCATCATATCCGGCATTCCCCAATAAAACGTCTTTATCTGAATCTCCATCTGCATCAAAAAGGAGAATAGATGATCCGCCGGCATGCTTTTTATAACGGTAGTATTTGTTACGGCAGAATTTATATCTCTCGAGAAAAATATCATTCGTCAAAGAGGCTTCGCTGAAATCACCCCAACAATCATCCGGCATTTCGAAAGAAGGCGGATGTAGCGGCAAACTATTTTCGGCTGTATTGTTTAAAAATAATGTTACACCGAGCCCTGTATTTTGCAGCGTTACAAAATCAATGTCTCCGTCACCATCAATGTCAGCGATTCCGGGAACATTGCTCTTATCACAAAACAAGTTTGTGGTATCAATTAGCTCCGAAAAAGTATAAGCCCTAAGTGCATTGGTAACCAGTTCAAATCTGACATGATTTGCATCGGCCGGCGTAACATTTCTGTAGAGTTTTACTGAGTTATAGTAATTGTCTCTCGTCCATAAGTCTTCTTTCCCATCGTCGTCATAATCCACCAATAATACCCAATCACTTATTTCAGGAAAGATTGTCGAAAAATCATCCCTGTGACTATAGGTGCCATCCGGATTTAAGATATAAACTAAAGAGGATTTGTTGTGTTTATCATAAACATAAATATCCTTAACTCCATCATTATCAACATCTAATCTCGAAAACATAGGTGCATTGAAACCGGGAAGCGAGGAAATAAAGCTATCTGCTTGATGTAACTGAATAGATGTTTTTTCGGTCGATTTGAATAAAAATTTCTCCTGAGCAAATATAGCTCCGGTGCTTAGCAGCATCAGAAATAAGAATTGGTTGATATAGTACAAGCGCTTTATAAGCATTAAGATTGCATAAAGATAGTAAATGTTGCATCAGTAAGTCAAATATGTTTGCGAATAATACAGTAATATTTCAGATTCTTGAATCCTGTGATTTCAAGGTTTCAACCGACACAAGAACCATACTTCCGGGTTCTGTTTTCTTTGCGTTAAAAGGGGATCGATTCAATGGCAACGAATATGCTTTAATGGCACTTGAGAAAGGAGCAATTGCCGCGATTGTTGATGAATCGGGAATCGAAAATGGTCATTGTTACCGGGTTGCATCAGCCTTGAATACATTGCAGGAAATGGCGGCTTTGTACAGGAAGAGTCTGGGAATACCGGTGATTGCCATTGGTGGCAGTAATGGCAAAACAACAACTAAAGAATTGAGTAGCAGGGTTCTACAGCAAAAATATAAAACTCATGTTACAGAAGGCAATTTTAACAACCATATTGGGGTTCCACTAACCATTCTTAAATGTCCAAAGGATGCAGAAGTGATGCTGCTTGAATTGGGTGCGAATCACCAGGGGGAGATTGCCGAACTATGTGAAATAGCTCAACCTGATATCGGAACTATTACCAATATTGGGAAAGAACATTTGGAAGGATTTGGAAGTATTGAAGGTGTGGCCAGAGCTGAATCTGAATTGTATCAATATCTCCTGAAGCATGGAGGTCATATCATGGTGAATATGAATGACTCGTGGTTACGCAATATGAGTTCAAGATTTAAGGATTTCAGCTCCTATGGAACAGATGATTCGGGTTTATCCATTTCAGGTAAGATATTACAGGAAATTCCCTCGGTTATCGGCGAGGTGAATGGCCATTTGTTCAAAAGCAAGCTGCCCGGAAAACATAATTTTGAAAATATGTTAGCTGCGATTTGCATTGGATACAAAATGGGCGTTTCATGGGATCGGATGCAGGAAGCCATTGAGCGTTATGTACCAAAGAATAATCGTTCACAATTTATTGAGCAAGGCGGATACTCCATTTTTTTAGACGCGTATAATGCCAACCCGAGTAGTATGGAAGCCGCGTTACAGAGTTTTGAGAGGTTTTCTATGCAGCCCAAAATTGCACTCTTGGGAGATATGTTCGAATTGGGTGAGCATGAGCATGCAGAACATCAGGCTATTATCGATTGGTGTGCAAACTCTGCTCTCGATAGGGTTTACACTGCAGGAAGTGCCTTTTATGGTTGCGATATTATAACTGATAAAATTAAAGCGTTTCCCGGAACCGCTGCATTGCTGGAAGCGCTACAAAAAGAACCTTTACCCAAAGGAGCTATTTTAATAAAAGGCTCTCGTGGAATGGCCATGGAAAAGCTCCTGGAATTGCTGAATTAAGCGTTTAATCTTTGTTTAAGGTGCTTTCCGGTGAAGCCATATTCCAGCTTTGCCAAATTCTCAGGCGTGCCTTGAAACAATACCTGACCGCCGTGCTCACCGCCTCCCGGTCCCAAATCTATGACCCAATCCGCAGTTTTAATTACATCCAGATTGTGTTCTATGACAACGATGCTATGACCTTTTTTAATGAGTGCATTGAACGAGGCCAAAAGTTTTGAAATATCATGCATATGCAGTCCTGTGGTGGGCTCATCGAAAATGAACAGAATTTTCTCTTTGGTCTGTCCTTTTCCCAAGTAAGTGGCCAGTTTTACACGTTGCGCCTCTCCCCCGCTCAAAGTGCTGCTTCCTTGTCCCAGGGTAACATATCCGAGTCCAACCTCTTGTAATGGCAACAAACGATTGACAATCAGATCATTGCCTTCAAAAAAATGAATTGCGTCATCCACCGTCATGCTCAGGACATCAAAAATATTTTTGTCCTTATATTTTATCTCGAGGATTTCATCCTTAAATCTCTTCCCTTTGCATACTTCACAAGGGATATGCAAATCAGCCATGAATTGCATTTCAATTATCTCTTCACCTTCTCCCTGGCAATTTTCGCATCTTCCTCCTTCAACATTAAATGAAAAATATGCCGGTTTATACGCTCTTTTTTTACTTAGGGTTTGCGAACAGAACAAATCGCGAATCACATCATATGCTTTAACATAAGTTACCGGATTGGAGCGGCTTGATTTTCCGATAGGATTCTGATCTATCATTTCCACTTTGTCCAATAAATCCCATGGACCTTCTAAAGCGCGTAAAGCGCCGTTTTTAATAATACCGGTACCTTCCAACTCTCTTAGCAAGGCAGGGTAAAGTATACCTTTTACCAGGCTTGTTTTGCCGCTTCCGCTGACCCCGGTAACTGCCGTAAAGGCATTGAGCGGGAAAAAGGCGTCGGCATGTTTGATGTTGTGAATTCTGACTCCTGACAGTGTTAATCCAATTTCGGTGCTTCTTCGAATATTGGGTACCGGGATTAAACTGGAAGTCAGATAGTTGGCAGTGAGCGTATCCGATATGAGCAATTCAGCAAAGGATCCGGAGAATACAAGTTTTCCGCCCAAAGTGCCTGCTTGTGGGCCTATGTCTAATATATGGTCGGCTTGTCTCATGATTTCATCATCATGTTCAACAACAATTACCGTATTTCCGCAATGTTTCAATTCCTTCAGAACATCTATCAGGTTGAGTGTATCTTCCGGATGCAAGCCAATGCTGGGCTCATCCAATATATAGGTAGAACCGACCAAACTACTGCCCAAAACGGTGGCAAGGTTAATGCGCTGCGATTCTCCTCCTGACAAACTAGACGAAAGGCGGCTCAGCTGGAGATATCCGACGCCTACTTTCTTTAGAAATCCGAGTCTGGATTGTATTTCATTCAATAATCTTTTGCCAATTTTCTCATCATTTTCCGGCAAATGCAATTCATTGAAAAAATCATGCGCTTTTTCAATGGAAAGCAGCAAAACTTCCGGTAGGCTCCGAGATGGTGTTGCCTTCCCATTTTCAAGATGAGGTAATTTTACATAAGAAGCATCCTTTCTCAATCTGGATCCAAGGCAATCCGGACAAAGTGTTTTCCCTTTGTACTTGCTCAACATGACCCTGTACTGGATTTTGTAACTCTGTTCTTCCAGAAATTTGAAAAAACTGCGTATCCCGTTGATTTTCTTATTGCCTTCCCATAACAATTTTTTCTCAAGATCATTCAAGTCATGGTAAGCCCTGTGAACCGGAAAATCCTGTATGGCTGCGGCTTGAATGAATTCTTTTTTCCAATGCATCATGGTGTCGCTTCTCCAGGGTGCAACTGCGCCTTCATATACACTGAGCGATTGTTCGGGAATAACCAGATTTTCATCCAATCCAATAACAGAACCAAACCCTTCACAGGTTTTGCAGGCACCATACGGATTATTAAAACTCAGGAAATTGACATTCGGCACTTCAAACTGTAATCCATCTGCCTCAAACCGTCTTGAAAAGGTTTCCCAATGAGCATGGCTTCCATCCTGAGATAAAAGAATCATTTCTCCATTTCCTTCCCAAAATGCGGTTTCAGAAGAATCAGCTAAGCGACTTTCCTGCTCCTGATCACCGATTTCTTTAACCAGACGGTCGATAAGCAAATATTTTGGAATTTCTTTTGATTTTTCCTGCAGCCATTCATCAATTCTCACAATTTGAGCATTTTCATCCAGGGCTCTGGAGAATCCTTTCTTCATTTCAAGTGTGAGCCTTTCTTTTAATTCTGCGGGTTTTGCAGGTAATGCGGTAAGTATATATACTTTGGTTCCATCGGTGAAGGTTGAAAACTTTTCAATTACATCTCGGACGTCATGGCATTTAACTTCATTGCCTGAAATTGGTGAATAGGTTTTCCCCACTCTGGCAAAAAGTAGCTTTAGGTAATCATATATTTCAGTGGAAGTCGCAACAGTTGATCTGGGATTTCGGGTATTGACTTTTTGTTCTATTGCAATGCAAGGCGAAAGGCCTCGTATATCATCAACTTCTGGTTTTTCCATTTTCCCCAGGAACTGGCGTGCATAAGATGAAAGGCTTTCGACATAACGCCTTTGACCTTCTGCATAAAGCGTGTCAAATATCAGACTGGATTTGCCGGATCCTGAGACTCCTGTAACCACGGTCATTTTATTTCTCGGAATTTGAACGCTGACATTTTGCAGGTTGTGCATATTTGCCCCAACAATTTCAATACACTTGGAATGGGTTTCTGAAGAAATGGGTGTAGCCACAGTTATTTCGGACATTGGTGCAAAGATGAGAACTTTGCTGTTTAAAATTAATTTGGTTAATTCAAAATTCTTAATTATCTTGCGTTTACATTAGACAATAATTAGTCACGCCTATAGACATACACTTTTACTTTTTACCATAATTTTTTTAGTCGTATTCGTAAAAAGAAAAGTGTATGAAAGCCAATCAAATCAACGATCAGGAGTTAGTTCGTCTCTACATTGGGGGCAATGAAGCTTGTTTGGAAATGCTTATCAAAAGGCATAAGAGAAAAATTTTCACCGCCATTATTATGATAGTTCATGATAGATATATGGCTGAAGACATTTTCCAGGAGACATTCATTAAGGTGGTTAAAACATTGAAAAGTGGTCGCTATAATGAAGAGGGAAAGTTTCTACCATGGGTAATGCGCATCGCGAGAAATTTATCCATTGATCATTTCAGACGCACCAAACGTATGCCTATGATAACCAATGCGGATGGTGAAGACGTTTTTCGTACCATTTACATAGCTGAGGAAAACAGGGAAGACACTTTAATCAGAAAGCAGAAAGAAGAAACCATCAGAGAATTGATCCGACAATTGCCGGAAGAGCAAAGAGAGGTAATCGTATTGAGACACTATGCAGATTTGAGTTTCAAGGAGATCGCCGAAATTACTCAGGTAAGCATAAACACTGCTTTGGGCAGGATGCGATATGCTTTAACCAACATGAGAAAACTGATTGGAGAAAAATCTCTGAGTTTGCAATAAAATTGTAATATTGGCGTTCTTAGGGAAAACAAGCCTATGAACGCTACTGTTACACAAGAAACTATTTTACTTTACATTTATCGCGAACTTCCTGAAAACGAACTCCTTAGGATTGGAGAAATGATTGAATCAGTTCCTGAATTGAAGCAATTCTATCTCGAATGTTTGCAGACCTTGGAATTTATGGGAGAAGCAAAAAGTGACCCGGATCCAACATCGGTTAATATTATTCTGGAAGAATCTCACACGGAGAATCCCGAATTAATCTGAATTCAGAACTTATAGCTTAGTGCCAAACTTGGCAGGATGGGCAATTGGTTGATTCGTTTGTACGCGATTCGATCAAAATAAAAGATATTATCCCGGTTGTATACATTGGTACAACTGGCATTAATTTCCAAGCGCCTTTCAGATTTGGTATTTTGGGATTTGAGATAAATGGTTCTTCTCAAAGATATATCCCATCGGTGATAGTAAGGCAAACGGCCAGTGTTCAAGTCGGCGTAGGTTATGCCCAAACTTCCGTTTTCCTTGGTGTAATCCGTTGTAGCCCCATCTGAAAAATCCAGATTTTCATAAAATCCTTGAGTAAGTGTAAAAGGAAATCCACTTCCAAAATTCCAGCGGGTGTTAAATTCCCATTCAAAATCTTTGTCATGCATTTTGCCAAATCCGTAGGATACCACAAGGTTTATGTTATGTCTACGGTCAAAATGTGGTTGATATCGGCGAATTCCATCATATCGATTTACACGGTTATAGCTGTAAACTGACCAAATATACAAATGCTTGTTGTTGTACTTGCAGGTAATATCAAATCCTTTGGCAACGCCGGTTTCTACGATAAAATCTTTTCTCAGATATTCCGGTTGGTCTGCATTTTCCCGATTGTCATCATAGATCTTATCTCTGTTGATATTGGCGATTTGAGTAAAGTCCTTCACATATGTTTCAATGTTCAATTCTATAAACTCACCCAGATCAATTTCAAATCCTCCTACGGCATGTCTGGCAGTTTGCATGCGATGGGTGATTTCTTTATTGCCAAGAAGCTCGGGCAAATCATCCGGACCTGAAAGGAATCCATAAAACAAATTCACTACATCGCGATCTGAAATGGCACTGATGAGATTTTGAGAATAAAGTCCGGCAGCGCCTTTAAATCTAAGATTTTTGGAAATGTGGTATTTCAGTCTGAGCCTGGGCTCCGGGGATGTGTTGTTCAGTGAGGCATAGTGCTGAAGTCTGAATCCCGGCTCAAGTATCAATATTTTCCTCCATATCTTCTTGAATGAAATGAATGCGTTGATTTCCGTGGTGTTTTCTTCCTGACCAATGAACCTCCCGGCACTATTGTAGATATTAAATTCGGTTTTAAAACCGGTGAGTTGAAGGCCGTAGTGGAGCTCGTCGTCACCAATGAAATAATTGAAATTCAATCCTGCATCAAATCCATTGATTCCGCTGCTTCTTGGTTTATCATCTGCTTCTTTCTGATTGATTAAATAGCCGCTCCAGGAGAAATTCCCATCGATGATTGTCTTGGATCCATCCGGAATCACCAGGAACTTTCCACCGAAACCTTTGGATCGCCAGGCGTATGAGGTGGTGTTTACGAAATCAACTTTGTCGGAGTAATCAAATCCGAAAAGGTTGGCCTTGCTTCCATTTGCAGCATTTAAAGATATTTTTCCGTAAAGATCACTGAATGAATACGGCAATTGATCCTGTCCTACATAATTGTAAAACAAATTTGAAGTCTTATGGAGATATGAATTTTTATAGCTAACAATATATGAACTGTTGCCTTTTCCCTGTTCAAACTTTTTTAAAGGACCCTCGAGCAAAAGCTTTGATGTAAATGGGTTAATATTAAGCTTTCCGGCAGTCTGATTCTTATTCCCGTCGCGTGTTTTAACATCTACAATGGCAGATATTCTTCCGCCATATTCAGCGCCAAATCCTGCAGAATACACCTCAGCGGACTTGATAATATCCGCATCAAAAACGGAGAATAGCCCAATGGAATGAAAGGGATTATAAATCGTCATTCCATCGAGGAGGACCTTATTCATTACGGGAGACCCTCCCCTAATGTAAAGCTGACCTCCCTGGTCGCCGGAAAACACCACTCCTGGCAGAACCTGCAGGTATTGAACCAGATCAGGTTCACCTCCTACCGTCGGTAGTTGGGTGAGTTGCTTGGGTGTTATCTTAATTTCACTGACGGTGGTTTGAGTCAGTTTTTTCTGTTTTTCAGCACTCAGTTTGAATTCCTTGAAATCGTAGGCACTCTCTTTTAAATAGAAATCCTTTTTCAACAATCTTCCGGGTTTCACGTCAATTACAAAAACGGCTGAATCATAACCCAAACTAATACAAAGCAACGTGTACGTTCCCGGCTCTATTCCGGAGATATGATAAAACCCATTTTCATCGGTGGCTATCCCCTGTCTGGTTTCCTTCAGAAAAACGTTAACATATGAAAGTGGTTCGCCTTTGTCGGCAGAATAAACAAAGCCACGGATTTCTGCGTTTTGACTGTAGGAAAACAAACCATTGCATAGGCAGAAAAGGAATGAAATCAGTTTAAAATGCTTCATTTTAATGAATGCGCAATGTTAATTTAATTATTCGGTATTAATTCTTTATCTTGGTACGTTGAATGTCATAATCGAATGAATAGCTCCATTTTTTTGAAGACTCTACTATTCCCCGCGGTGTTATCGATGCTGATTTCATGTCAGAAAGATCCCTTGGTAAATCAGTCGCCTACTGCTAAAACCGGACCAACGGCTTATACGTTGAAAATTCCATCCTACTTCCCTCCTATGCCGGAGGTTTCGGGAAATCCACTGACTGTTGAAGGGGTAGAATTGGGCCGGAGATTGTTTTATGAACCCATGCTCAGTGGAGACAATACCATGTCATGTGCAACATGTCACAGACAAAGTGATGCATTTTCTCATGCCGGCTTTAAGGTAAGCAAGGGAATTGACGGATTCGATGGATTTAGAAATACCATGCCATTGTTTAATTTGGCCTGGGCAGATGGTTATAATTGGGATGGCAGATTTAATGCGCTTGAAACTCAAACCCTCAGTCCAATTACTTTGCCATTTGAGATGCATGAAAATTTGGAAAATGCCATTTCGGAGTTAAAGGCACATTCTCAATATCCAACTTTATTTACCCAAGCCTTTGGAAGTGAGGGAATTAATTCTGACCGGGTGAGCAAGGCGCTCAGTCAGTTTCTTAGGACACTGGTTGCGGGTAATCCCAAAATTGTTCCGGGTTTGGGAGAAATGCTGCGAACACCGGCCGAGAACAGGGGGTTTAAGGTTTTTCTGGATGAGAACAAGGGTGATTGCTTTCACTGTCACGAGGTGAATGTATTTGTAACCAGCTTCAGGTTTATCAATAATGGATTGAATTCGGACCCCAGCACTGATCCGGGTTTGTATGGCGTTACCGGAAATCCATCGGACATTGGGAAATTCAAAACGCCTTCCTTAATTAATATTGCTTATACTGCACCGTATATGCATGACGGACGATTTTCGACCCTGGAAGAAGTGCTCGATTTTTATGATGAAGGATTCCATAACTACCCTACCCTGGATCCCAATTTAAAGAAGCATTTAGATTCCGGTGGAAAGCCTATACCGAGAACATGGACTGCTCAGGACAAATCAGATTTGCTGGCATTTCTGAGAGCCCTGACAGACACAACGTTGATGCATAATCCTGCCTTCAGCAAACCGTAATTAATTCAAGGTATCACGCGATACAAACTGGCCGCCAAAAATTCCTAAGCCGCCGCTCACGTTGCTGTGCACCACGATGGGATTTTCAAAGATTCCGGTATTGAAATCCTGTTCATCTCTAAATAGTTGTAAAGTGGTCAGATACTTAAAATAGTCTTCGCTCAGCGATTTAAGTTCAATTTGATATTTATAGGTAGAACCCGGACCGACGAGACCGAAAGGTGCCACGGCAGAAAGCGTTTTCAGTTGTCCGTTAAAGAGTCGATCGTCGAATATATACCCGCCATTATTGGTTTTAAGCGCTGAATTTCCGGTTAAAACAGGATCTATGGTCTGATATTCAAAAGGAATGAACATTTGAACAGTTTCGGAATAGTAGGTGAATCTGACTTCATAATAATTCGTCAGATTTGGATTGTCTTTCCAGGTTACGGATAATAAGTCACTTGGGACCCCGGTCGCATCAATTCCGCCATTAATTACCAACGCAACTTGTTTGTTTTGATGCGCTTCAGGAATCTGGACCTGAGAAGAAACAGCAGGGAAATTGGGATGTTGTATAGAAATGTTATAGGTATTGCCGGCCTGTGGTATGAAGTCCCCTTCGTAAGCTGTGGTTGTAGGATTATACGTGAGAAACTTAAGATTGCCATTTTCTCTGAACACAATGGTGGCATCGGAAATGGAAGCCGGGGTTTGAGATTTGTAAGCATTGGTACTATTGCTGAGTTGAATGCTTATTTTCTCTTGATTGTTCAATTCGGAGTTGATGGTGATTTTGTTTACATATTGAGGTAAACTATCAATATCTATGGGTTCTATACAGGAAGAAACCAACAATATTAAGATCAGGAATATTGGTAAAATGGTTTTCATGTTAAAATTTTAAGATGTAATAAACGCCCGGGATAAATACGAAATAACTTTCCTCGTATGCCTTATATAATTTATTACCGAATGAGTCGGTAATTTCTGTCGCATAAGCTAAACTGGGGTTTTTTCGGAAGAAGAAATTATAGATGGAAAAGTTAAGTTCGTGCGTAATTTTATCGGTTAAATCACCATAGTTTCTATTTAATCCTATGTCCAATCTCGTATAGCGTCCTGTTCTATAATTATTCAGTTTTCCATAGTCCAGAACTTCGCGACCATCAATATCGATATAACGTCCCTGAGGCAAAGTAAATGGATTTCCTGAACCGATGACCAGATTGGTAGATATGGAAGTGAGATCGGACATCCAGAATTGCCAAAGCATATTAATTTGATGCCTGCGATCAAAATTAAATGGAAAATACTCGCCTTGATTGAGAATCTCGAATCTTCGGTCACTTTTGCTCAGACAATAGCCATACCAACTGGATACTTTGCCATAGTTCTTCTTAAATAATATTTCTAGTCCATATGACCTGCCTTCTCCCTGCGCCACATATTTTTCCCAATCTGCATTGATATCAAAAATTTCGCTCTCATTTGAAATGATCACTAGATTTTGCATCTTTTTCCAATAGGCATCTATGAGCAACTGATAACCGTTGTTGAATGAACGCGTATAATTTAACGTTATCTGATCTGAGAACTGTGGCTTAATATCTGCAGTTGCCGGTGCCCAAAATGTATTTAAAGAACCATTGTTGCTGGCACTAACCTGATGTATGAATTGATTCACCCTGTGATAGGATGCTTTGAGAGAGTAGTTGTCATGAGGTTGGAAACGCACCTGAAGTCTGGGTTCGGGTTTGAGCGTTGCGAAACTTTCATGCCGGTATACCACAAGGCGTAATCCGCCATTTATTTTGAATTGAGTGCTCAGTTTTATTTCATCTTCCCCATAGAGGGCAATTTCACTTCTTATTGGGTTCTTTTTCGAGCCGTAAGTGTATAAATAATCTTCAGCTGCCGGGAAATTCTTGCCTTCTTCTTCAAAATATGAAGTATTAATATTTCTAAAGGAAGATTGCAGCCCAAAACGAATATGATGTTGGCTGCTCATATGAAATTCTGCATCTGAATGCACCAATATGTCATTGATACCACTTTTGTAGAGCACACTGGCGATACCCTGGGAATTTCCATTAATTTTGATTTCTTCCGACAAATTCTCCTGATTTTGGTATCTACTGAACATGAATGCAGTGGAAATGAACAAGCGTCGATTTAGAGAACTGTTCCACCTGATAGATCCAACCTGATTATTCCATTGATTGCTTAATTTGTATTTAGAAACCGTGTTGGTATTGGTCGTGTCCGTTTCGGAAAACTCTTGTCGAATCAAATCCCTTCCGTAATAATAGCTCAGGATAATTTTGTTTTTATCATTCAGCGTGTGTGCCAGTTTAAAATTTAAGTCTTGAAAATAAACAGCAAAATCAGCGCCGGCGGCAAAGAAAAAAGGACGTATGAGCAGATCGAAATAGGAACGACGCAAACTAAGGGCGTAAGTTGTTTTCTTGTTTTTAAACCCTCCTGAAAGTGACAATTTGAGCGACAATGGAGTCAAGGAAGCGGAGCCATGGTTTCCAACGCTGCTGCCTTCATTTGTGGTTATATCTACTACAGAACTTAAACGTCCGCCATAGCGCGATGTAAATCCACCTTTGGTCAGCTGAACGTTGTTAATGGCTTCCGGATTGTAAATGCTGAATAATCCAAAGAGATGGTTCGAATAATAAACGGGAGCCCCATCGAGAAGAAATAAATTCTGATCCGCACTACCACCCCTCACGAACAAATTAGAAAAACCTTCATTTCCGAATTTTACTCCGGGCAGCGTCTGCAACCCTTTAATAAGATCTGTTTCTCCGACCATGTAAGGAATTTTGCGAGTGAACCGAATGGGCATATCAATTCGATTGCCCTGAACATCCGTGACTTCATTTTGGTTGCGCGGTGGGTTGACCTGATCAAATTCACCTGACTCAGATGGCGTTAAAGAGACGTTTAAAATGAGGTCATTCTCTATATACAACGTGTCAATATAAGGTTCATAACCGGCATATTCTATCCGGAGAACGATGTCTTGAGGGGGGGAAGAAATATTATAATGTCCGTATCTATTGGTAAAAGACTCCACATGCCATCCTTCCAGAATGACTTGAACACCCATGAGAGCTTCTCCGGTAGTTTTATCAGAAATGTTTCCGCTTATTTGAAACGAAAATTGAGACTTGGCTGAAATCGAACTAATCAATGCCGCTAAAAACAGGATTTGTTTCACCATGCTTGCAAAAATATCAAGAATGAAGTGCATATTTGCAGCCCTGTTACCGAATACAGGATAAAATCTTCGGAATGCACCCGTAGCTCAATTGGATAGAGCACTTGACTACGGATCAAGAGGTTTGGGGTTCGAATCCCTACGGGTGCACTTTCTTCGCTTTATTCAACCAGCGTCACTTCTCCTACTTTCTCTTCAACTGGCTTGTTTTCAACGGTTTGTGATGGAACATTCATTTGGTTTGAAGGAATAATATCCGCTTCCGGTTTCAATGGCTTCCGTTTTATTTTGTTGCGCAACCAAACGATAAACGCGAATTCCAATCCGGTTATACTCGCAATCCTCTCCGCAATAATCAACAGTATAAGTATAGTAATCATCTTTAAATCAAAGGACTAACGCATCTGCCTTCGAAAAGTTGTCTAATTTGTGTCAAATTGATTAATAAACTCAGAATTCCGATGAATGAATATCCCAATGCTGTAATTTCTGGTACAAAGCAGAAACTGGTAGCCCCATAACATTGTAAAAGCAACCTTTGATTTCTTTTACACCAATATATCCTATCCATTCCTGTATGCCATACGATCCCGCTTTATCGAAAGGTTGAAATTCATGTATGTATTCTTCAATTTCTGTTGTTGTAAGCGGGTAGAACCGGACATCTGTATATTCAGCAAAGGTCCATGTCAGTTGATTGTATTTCAGCGTAATTCCGGAAACAACCGTATGTAAGTTGCCGGATAATTTTGTGAGCATTTGAATGGCATCCTGATGATCAACAGGTTTGTTGATGACCTCGTTTTCCAAACAAACTGTGGTATCACAAGTGATGTATAGGGTGTCTTTTTCAAAGGGTGTGATGGCAGAACATTTCAACTTCGACAAGAATGGCGCTACTTCAAAAGCGGGCAAGTCATCCGGAAATATTTCTTCCAAGTCAGGAACCATTACTTCAAATTTGAGACCCATTTCTGTCAAAAGGAACCTTCGTCTTGGGGAACCGGAAGCCAGAATTATTTTAGGAAACTTCTCTTGTAACTTCATGATTATAAAAACATCATTGAAAGCATGCCTGTCAGCATACAGTACTTCACCAGTTTACTCATCAGGGCATAATCAGGGTTTTCTTGATTGCATTTAATAAGAATGGCAAAATTGGGCAGAATGAGCGTTGTAATTCCGTAAATCAGGACTATCCATTCCAATTTCGAATCGAAGTTAAATCGAAAGGTTGACCAGGAATCATACAGAATGACCATAAGAACAAGAATCAACAGCCGGATAAGCAGCAGATTTATCTTAGTTGAAGCCTTGACAGCCAGCGATTTAGATCCACTTAGTTCATCTCCTGCTTTATCTTCCATGTCTTTAATGGCTTCACGAATCCAAGTTGTAATAAAGGCAAAGAATGCATAGTACATAAGCAAATGAACATTCATTGAAGGTTGAATCAATCTAACGATCAACAAGCTAATGGCAGCCAGAAATGAAATGCTGAGGTTACCTAATAAAGGCAGGTCCTTCCATTGAGCAGAATACAGCCAAAGCATCATGGCAGTTCCAATAAACAATGCCCCGAGATATGTATTTATGAGCGATGCAATACCAATTCCGATGAGATTTAATCCTGCATATACAGGCCAGAACAACTTGCGGTCCAGATACCATTGCGCGAAATTTACGCCTGGTTTATTCACTTCATCTCTAACTCTGTCGTAATAATCATTAATCATGTTACCCGATGCAGCAATGCAGATGGTGCCAAAGCTTAATATGGCTATCAACAAAAAGTTATCTCCTTTTCCGATGAATATATAAACCAGGAACTGGCATAATGCCAGCAAACCTAAATTCAAGGGTCTGAAAATCATCCATTTTGAAGGCATCAACCCGGAAATTTCATCTTGTAGTCCACCTCCACTTTGCCTTTGGATATCTGGTTTAGTTTTGATTTTATGAGTTGTCTTTTGAAACCGCTGATATGGTCTATAAACAGGATACCATCGATATGGTCATACTCATGTTGAATGACACGGGCGGTCATATCATCAAAAGTTTCTGTATGTTTAATGAAATTTTCGTCCAGATATTCCAGTGTAATCTTTTCGTGACGTCGAACATCTTCGCGGATATGGGGTATACTGAGGCAACCTTCTTCGTAATCCCAGGGTTCTTCAAACTCTTCCAATTTTACCGCATTGATAAAAATTTGTTTTCTACCTTCGGAAGGCTCATCATACATTAAAGTACTGTCGATAATAAAAAGGCGAATATCATGACCAATCTGAGGAGCAGCAAGCCCCACACCCCTGGCATCTTTCATGGTCTCAAACATATTGTCGATCAGTTCACTTAAGCCGGGATATGATGCATCAATATCTCTGCATTTTTTACGAAGTACCGGATCTCCATATGCTCTAATAGGTAGTATCATGTATGGTATTGAAGGAATTCCTGCAAAATTATGGTAGCACTGGCAGAATCCAACAGACTTTTATCCCGCCGTTTCTTTTTCTTCACACCTGATTCAATCAGAGAGCGCATGGCCATTTTACTCGTGTACATTTCATTATGGCGAAGGACGGGAATTCCGGGATGAGCGGTTTCAAATGAATGAATAAATTTTCGGATTTCGGTTTCGATTTCAGAATGCGTTCCATCCATTCTAAATGGTTCGCCCACCACCAATTTCTCTACCTTTTCTTTGGTCAGGTATGTCTGTAAGTAAGGGAGGAGTTCTTCCGTTTTTACGGTGGTAAGCGCAGTAGCAATTATCTGAAGAGGGTCGGTTACAGCCAATCCGCAACGCACTTTTCCGTAATCTATGGCCAAAATTCGCGACACCATGCGAATATACGGTGCTTATTACTTAATCGCTTTGTTTGCACAGCAAGATCCGGCGAATGCATAGGGTTTGGCTTTAAAAACATAGCCCATTCCCAAAATATATCCCATGGCTTCCTTATAGGCTACATGGCTTTTATAACCAGGATCCGTGTTGATATCTGCATGAACTTCAAAATCAAGGTGATATTTTTCCAAAAGTGGACTCAACAGATAGGCTGTTGTCACGGAATCTGAAACTTCGCGAATCATACGCTGTCTAAGGGACATAGGCTCATCTGACTTATATCGGGACATATAGATAAATCCACCTTTTCCCTTTCTGACAAATACAACAGCCGTTGCAAATTCTATAATTTTCCCATATACCTGGCTGTCGGATCCAATACAAACTTTGAGGTTATTACGGTCTTCAGATTTCAGCGTTTCTTCAACGGCGGCGTACAAGTCAATTCCCAAAGGATCGCCGTTCAGTTTTCTCCATATTCGAGGATGTGTTTTCATAAGTGTTTGTCAAAAATCGGCGATTTGCGTCTCAAAAACGGCAGCGGAATATTAAATAATAAACGTTATTTTGCAGTGTTTATGCACAATCGTGAAATAGTTAGGGTATTGAATGAATTGGGTTTGTTGGCTGCAGATGAAAAATTTTGGGCAGAAACAATCAGGGAAGCGGAAATAAAAAATCCGTGGTACACTGAATACATGATATTACAGGCGCTGAAATCCTGGAGCCGATTATTATCGGAGGAAGAAATCCAGTCTTTTGCGGATCGTTATCCCATTGCGGATGGAGTCAGCGAGGTTGGGATAGTCATGGCCGGAAATATCCCATTGGTCGGATTGCATGACCTGATATGTGTGTTGTTGAGCGGGAACAAGGCAAAAGTTAAAACGTCCAGAGAAGACAATGTGCTCACGAAAAGAATACTTGAATGGCTGGATGAGCAGTTGCCGGGACGGATTGAGGTATGTGAACAACTCAAAAATATAGATGCCGTTATCGCTACCGGGAGCAACAATACATCCAGGTACTTCGAATATTATTTCAGGAATATCCCACATTTAATTCGCAAGAACAGGACATCCATTGCCATTTTAGATGAAAACGATGACGAAGAGGCGTTCCGCAAATTGAGTTTAGACGTATTTCTGTATTTCGGTCTTGGCTGCAGGAATGTTGGTAAACTATATATTCCTCAGAATTTCGATTTGATAAAATTATTGGATGCCTGGCAAGACTGGGCTTTTTTATCAGACCACAACAAGTACGGCAATAATGTGCTTTATCATCGCGCCATTTATCTCATGAATCAGATTTCACATCTGGATACCGGCTTTGTTTTACTCAAAGAAGATGCCAGTCTGTTTTCTCCGCTCGGATGTGTATATTACACTCGATATCAAGATATTCATGAGGTTTTAGAAATTGTTGAGCGGGAAAAGGAACACATTCAGTGCATTACTTCAAGGGATTCAGGAATGTTCGAATCCGTTCCTTTCGGAGAGGCTCAATTTCCTAAATTGGACGACTTCGCCGACCGTATAAATACGATGGAATTCCTTCAAACAATTCAGATTAATCGGAAAGATTTGGCATAAATGGTCAGTAATGATACCTTTGACCCAGCAATGACAATAAAATGACAAACGTAAATTCACTGGTTTCTACGAATTTCTTTTTCAGAAAACAAAAGGATTTCACGCGAGGTAAAGTTCGGGATGTATACAATATAGCGGACAAAATATTGGTAATGGTTGCCAGTGACCGGATTTCGGCATTTGATGTGGTTTTGCCCCGTCCTATTCCTTTTAAAGGTCAGGTTTTAAATCAGATAGCTTCACTTTTTCTGGATGAAACAAGGCATTTGGTACCTAATTGGAAAATTTCAGAACCCGACCCACATGTTACCATCGGGCACCTATGTGAGCCATTTCCGGTTGAAATAGTTGTGCGAGGCTATTTGGCAGGTCATTCCTGGAGATTATATCAATCCGGAGTGCGGGAAATATGCGGGGTTAAGCTTCCGGAAGGGTTGGGTGAAAATGACCAACTCCCCTCTCCGATCATTACACCTACGACCAAAAGTAAGGAAGGACATGATCAGGACATCAGTCTGCAAGAGATCAGAGATCAAAAATTGCTCAAAAAGAAGCAAATAGACCAAATTGAGCAATATGCCCTGGATCTTTTTAAGTATGGTCAGGAAAGAGCGAATAGAAGAAATTTGATACTTGTTGATACGAAATATGAATTTGGAGAAAAAGATGGAGAAATCATGCTTATTGATGAAATCCATACGCCAGATTCATCGCGTTATTTCTATTTAGACAGTTATGAGGCCATACAGCGAGGTGACAGACAGCAAAAGCAATTAAGCAAGGAGTTTGTTCGTAAATGGCTGATAGATAATGGCTTTCAAGGTAAAGACGGCCAGTTAATTCCGGAAATGACCGATGATTATTTGGAATCCGTTTCCGAACGATACATTGAACTATATGAGCAAATTACCGGTCAGAAGTTCATGAAGAGAGATTACGACAATATCAACGAAACGATCGAAACACGTGTGAATAGTTTTATTACCGGACTATTACCATAAATTGACATCAACTTGTTTATTTTGCCGACTTTAAAATTTTTAATTGATATGAAAAGATTTTTGATTCTGATGGCGGTGGGTTTTTCCACCAGCTTCCTGAGTGCGCAGACAGTGAGTACATTTGCCGGAAAGGTGAATGATGTTGATCCGTGGACTAATTTTAACAATGTAGCGTGTTCAGCTGCGGATGCATATTTTTATGAGCCCATGGGTATTTGCTGGGATCCAAACGGCAATATGTATACGAGTGAGCGCAATAAAATTCGCATTTATTATAATAACAATTTTAACAATCGTTCAGGCAAATTGGGTGACGGACAGTTTTCACACGGTTTCAGAGATGGTACCGGTATTGTTGGAGAATTGTATGCCCCATCGAGTATAGTTTGCGATGCAAGTGGAAACGTGATCATAGTTGACACAGAGAATCATGCCATACGCAAATTGACTCCATTCAGCAGTATTGCCAATGGACAAATTCTTTCGACCATGGCAGGAGCTGCTCCTCCATCCGGATTGGGCGGACAAGGCGTTCCGGGTAATGTAAATGGAACCGGGAATAATGCCAGATTCGACAGCCCTAAAGGAATTACAATGGATAAGAACGGTAATTTCTATATTACCGATTATAATAATTTCAGCATACGCAAAATGACCGCGGCCGGAGTGGTCACCACCCTGGCAGGTACTGGTGCTGATGGTAGTACAGATGGAACCATTGGAACCAATTCTTCTTTTGGAGGCCCATGGGGTATTGCCATGCTTGACGACAATAATGTGGTGATTTGCGATCAATTCAATTCATCTATCAGAAAAGTAAACATAGCTTCAGGTAAAACCACTACCCTATGCGGTAAAGTTGGTGAAGCCATTCATAAAGATGGTACTTTGGCGGAAGCGAGATTCAGAGACCCACAAGGGATAGCAGTGGTTGATGGATTGATTTATGTTACCGACAACTCTTGTATACGTGTAATTGATTTAACCAAGGGAACGGTTTCAACTTTTGCCGGAAGTGGTAGTGCTCAGGGAAATACCAATGGTAACGGAACTGCTGCCAGGTTTGGTAAGTTAAACGGCATTTATTCTGACGGAAAGTCAAATTTATATGTGACGGACATTTATTATAACCTGATTAAAAAGGTTAGCATAGACAATTTGGCTCCGGGAGCAAATTTCACATGTACCAAAGTTTCTCTTTTGGTAAATGAGGAGGCCACCTTAACAGATGCTTCTACCGGTAAATCAGCAACTTCAAGAAAATGGACTGTAACGAATTCATCCGGAAACAGCACCAATGTAGTCATCGTAAACGGAGACCCTAATGCGTCTTCAAGTCTTACCGTTAAATTCTCCGCAACCGGTTTTTATAATGTGAAGCTCGAAGTGACAAATGAATATGGCAATGATGCTAAAACTTCCAATTCATACTTCAATGTGAGTACCACAGGTTCTGTCACCCAAATTTCAGGAAGCAACGGGCTATTGGTTTACCCAAATCCGGCTCAGAGTGAATTGTACTTAAATGGAGTTGATTTTGATCTGAATCAGGCGAATGTTACGCTACAGGATATGACCGGAAAAGTTGTCAAAGAATTTGCGAATCTTACAGGAAATTCAAAACTGGATGTAAGTGGATTAAATTCAGGAATTTACACAATGACACTTGTTCAGGAAGGTCGCAGATATTATCAAAAAATACAGATTCAATAGTAGAACAATACGAAATTTGAGAAAAGCCGTTTCGAAAGGAACGGCTTTTTTATTTGAATATTTTATCCGCCTTGGCCAGGGAATCCTCCAGCGCCTTCATGTTTAAATTGATCAGACCTTTCTTTTGAAAAAAGGCGACCATATTTTCCATGGGCATATTTCCTACCAATTCGTCTTTAGCCATTGGGCATCCCCCATAGCCACGGATTGCCCCGTCGAATTGAAGACAACCCATTTCGTATGCTGCAGACAGTTTTTCTTCCCAGGTGTCAGGTCTGGAGTGAAAATGCGCTCCAAATTGAGGTTTTGGAAAATTGATGTCCAGGTCTTTAAAAACGCCTTTGATTTTTTCAGGTGTAGCCACCCCTACCGTGTCGGCCATGGAAAAATTCATCACACCCACATCGTAGAGTCGGTCAACCCAGTGAGAAACTATTTCGGGATCCCAAAAATCATTATACGGATTTCCAAAAGCCATGGAAATATATACGACCAGTTGTTTTCCGGCATGGTTGCAGAGATTGAGCATATTTTTTACCGTATCCATGGAATCTGTGATGCTGGAATTCGTATTTCTCTGCTGAAAAGTCTCCGAAATAGAAAAAGGAAAGCCAATATAGCTTACCTTAGGTTGAATAACTGCATCCTCTGCCCCTCTTGAGTTTGCGACAATAACCAGCAATTTAGTCCTGGTGTTTTCCAGATCCAGCAATTCTAAAACTTCGGCTGTGTCCTTCATTTGAGGAATCACCTTCGGGGAGACAAAACTTCCACAATCCAACACATCAAAGCCTACCTGCAACAGCAAGTTCATATATTCCACTTTGTCTTTTGTATCGACAAAGCGGAGCATGCCTTGCATGGCATCTCTGGGACATTCTGTCAATTTAACCGTCATATTAGAACTGGCTCATTGCAATTAGGGGCAAAAGTATCATTTTTGCGTTCTATTTTTTAGGAACCCTATTGATAATGGAAGATTTAGAAGAACAGGAAGGTAAGATGCCCGAGGATTTGGGTGAAACCGAAGGCAATTTGCCAGAAGAGATTCAATCAGAGATGGAAGCAAATCTTCCTGCCCCTGAATTAAACGAAATTCCTTTGCAGGAGTTGGTCGAAGAAGCGGAAGATCATGAAGAGCAGGAAGACACCCTGGCAACAGAAACCGAAAGTGTACAAATGGATTACGCAAGTTTATCCATTGAAGAATTATTGTCTCAGGCTGCGGGTGCTTTAAGTTTGTCTCCAAAAGACGCTTTAAAGAAGTTGCAACTCATTCGCCCGGTTTTGGATGATAGATTCAAACAGGAAAGAAAAGAGGCCTTAAAAGCATTCACAGATGCCGGAAACCCTGCAGAGGCATTCGAGTACACAGAAAACATTCATAGGGAGCAATTTTATGCGCTGTTCAAACAGGCGCAGGATTCTCGTGCTGATGAACGGAAGAGAATTGAAGAGGAAAAAGAGAAGAACCTGATACGCAAGCGTCAGTTGCTGGCTGAACTCAAAGTAATCACAGAGAAAGATGAGAGTAAGGAAAGCGTTGAACAGGTAAAGAAAATTCAGTCTGAATGGAAATCTATTCGCGCAGTTCCCAGTGAAAAAGTACAGGAATTGTGGGATAGTTACCATTATTATCTAAATAAATTCTATGACAATGTGTCCATTAACATAGAATTGAAGGAATTGGACCGCCGCAAGAATTTAGAATATAAAATTGACTTGTGTAAGAAAGTTGAGGAATTGCACGAAGAAGAAAACCTCAAGAAATGTTTCATTCTGATCAATAAATACCAGGATGAATTCAGGAATACAGGTCCGGTACAAAAAGAATTTAACGAAGAAATCTGGAACCGCTTTAAATCTGCAGTTGATGGCGTATATGCAGCTAAAAAGGCGCTTTTGGATGAATTAGAAGAGAAGCTCAACGACAATTTGAAGTTAAAAAGGATGCTTGTAGAAAAAGCATCGCTGATTGCAACGGTGCCATATGACCAGATAAAAGTATGGAATCAGAAGACCGACGAACTGAATCAGCTTTTTGAGGAATGGAAAACCATTGGTCCGGTTCCCAAAGCTGAGAATGAGTCGATATGGAAAGAATTCCGTGGTCATTTCAATGAATTCTTCAAGCATAAGAGTGCATTCTTTGAAGATATAAACAAGCAAAGGAAAGCCAATTTGATTGTGAAGGAAGCCTTATGTAAAGAGGCAGAAGCTTTGCAGGAAAGTGAAGACTTTGTAAAGACGACAAAGGAAATGCTTCGCTTACAGGAAGAATGGAAAAAAACCGGCCCTGTTCCTGAAAAGTTGAGCAATGCTATTTGGAAGAGATTCAGAACGGCCTGCGATCGGTTTTTTGAACGAAAACAACAGGTATTTAGCGAAAAACGCAAGCAGGAAGAAGAAAGTCTGGCAGAAAAAGAAGCATTGATCGCTCGTTTGCATGCGTTGTTGGAAACAGAAGATAAGGAAAATGCGGAAAACACGCTTAAAGAAGTGCATCAACTTTGGATGAACACAGGTTTCGTGCCTTTTAACAAAAAACAGGAGATTCACCAGAAATACGACAACGCTTTACAGGCAGTTCGGAAGAAATTTGAAATCCGCCGCGAAAAACTACAGGAAGGTTCGGCCAAGGAACATTATCAAAGTATGTTGAGTGCACCGAATGGTAACTCAAGATTGAAACAGGAGGAATTTAAAATTCGGGAGCGCATCAAATTTCTTAAAGGTGAAATCGACACCTGGCAGAACAATATGGAGTTCTTTGCCAAGTCGAAAAATGCTGATAAACTGAGACAGGAGATTCAATCAAAAATAGATAAGAGTTTAGGTCAACTGGATCGTTTGAATAAGGAATTGAAAGAAATTAAAACCCTTGCGACCGAAAAAGTCTGATATTGGACAAATACGCAGCTCCGGTAGTAATTTATAAGTATATCAGGCACCAACTAAGCTCAAGTGGCTTACATGGTCTGCATTCTCCATTCATTTTCGAGTTGTATGTCCAACTGAATCGATCGTTACTTGCCGATGAAAAAGCGGCAATTCTGGAAATAGAACGGTATCGTCAAAGCCTCCAAAACAGCCGGGAGGAAATCACCTTTCACGATCCATCAAGCGGTATTCAAAGAAAGACTACCATTGGGCAAATTGCCCGTCGTTCGGCTATTTCTGCTAAGAGAGGCCAAAAATTGGCGATGCTTTCGGGGTATTTCCATCCTGAGAAAATTTTGGAATTGGGTACTTCATTGGGGATAAGTGCTGCATTTTTGCGCGCCTTTAACTCCAAAGCTGAATTTCGAAGCATTGAAGGAAATAAATTGCTCTCCCATTCAATTTCCGAAAGTTTCCAAAGATTTGTTACGGATGGGAAATCGTATTTGGGGCAATTTCAGGAGTTATTGCCCGGTATGCTTCAAGAATATGTTCCAGACTTTTGCTTTATAGACGGAGATCACACTTATGAAGCCACCATACATTATGTAAGATTATTATTGAATTGTATGCCTTCAAGTGGCGTTATCGTGCTCGACGACATTCATTGGTCTGCCGGTATGGAAAGGGCCTGGGATGAACTCAGGGAACTTCCGGAAGTCTATCAATCCATAGATGCTTTTTTTCTCGGGATATTGTTTTTAAACCCCGCAAGGACGAAAGAAACGTTTAAAGTACGGTGGTAGTCATCTTTCAACCCCTCTTTCATTCAGACTTCTGATGTATTGTTTGGTGTAAGCCCGATGTTCATCATAATCTTTGGTAAAATGATGATATCCGCTTCTGTCGTTTCTGGCAACCATATAAAAGAAATCATGATTTTCAGGGTTTAACACTGCATTAATTGCTTGTTTCGACGGCATGGAAATTGGGCCGGGAGGTAAGGCTGCTATTCTATAAGTGTTATAAGGATGATTTACTTTATAATCTTCATACGTTAATCTTCGGATTTCTTTTTTTCCGAGTGCGTATTTAACAGTTGGGTCAGCCTGCAAAGGCATTTTTGTTCTTAATCGATTCAGATAAAGTCCGGCAATGGCCGGCATTTCATCAAAATGAACAGCCTCACCATCTACGATTGATGCCAAAATTGAGACTTGTTGAATGTTCAGATTCAATTGCTCGGCTTTTTTGCGTTTTTCATAGCTCCAGAATTTGGTATATTCTGCATACAATTTTTCAAGCACCTCCTCTGCCTTTGTGTCCCAATAAAATCGATAGCTATCCGGCAGAAACATCGCCGTAACTGTATGCGAGTTTAACCCGTGTTCTGCCAGCCATTCCTGATTGTCAATAATGGATTTGAAATCTGATGCTTCAGGCTCCAGTTGATTGGAGAGCACATTCAGAATGTCTTGTTTCCAAAGAATTCCGGAAAGCGTGAGCGTCACTTCATCTTCCCTGCCTCTGAATATTTTCATACAAATGCTCAGTTGGCTTGCTTTGGGTTCAAAAATGTATGCGCCGCTGCGAATTCTGCGCTTAATCTGAGGGATTTTTTCGAACAAGGCTATGATGGTACCATTTTTAAGTTTTTTTTCATTGGTCCATTCAGAAACTGATTCCTGTAGAGATTTGTCTGAACCTATGTACAAAATCACATTTTTTTCTCCCTGACCAGGTTTAACTGCGGGCCAGAAAACAAACCATACTATCGCGATTACGGCAAGAATGAATAGTATCCCGAATACTTTTCGCCAGGAACCTGAAGACTTTTTTTTCTGTGGTGTTCTGCTTTTACCCTTACTGCTCATTTCAATTCATTAATTTGTAGTTTTGTCTGCCCAAGATTATAAAAACATTTTCAAATAAAGAACACACAAAAGTGAAGATTGCGCTCATCGGATACGGAAAAATGGGGAAAGCCATAGAAATCCAGGCTATTAAAAGAGGACATGATGTTGTTTTGAGAGCGGGCAGAGAATGGTCAGAAAGCGATTTGTCTCCTGCCGATGTGGCCATAGAATTCTCCCGACCTGAGGCGGCAGTTGATAATATCCGGCGGTGCATTGAAGCCGGAGTCCCGGTTGTGGTGGGCACTACAGGCTGGTATCAATCCTATTCAGAAGTTAAAGATATGGTTCAACTCAAAGGCGGAGCCATGTTAACCGCCACTAATTTTAGCATAGGGGTTAATGTCTTTTTTGAAATTAACCGAAAGTTGGCTCAGTTGATGAATCCGTTACCGGCATATGAAGTTTCGATGAAGGAAATCCATCACATTCATAAGAAAGATGCACCCAGCGGCACGGCAATTACCTTGGCAGAAGACATAATTAGCAGGCTTGATAGAAAAAAGAACTGGGTTCATCCTGAGGGAGTATCAAATAATCCTTTGAATACGTTTGATTTGCATATTGAATCTTTCAGAGAGGACGAAGTGCCCGGCACCCATAGTGTTGAGTATAAATCTACTGAGGATAAAATTGTCATCACACATGAAGCATTCAACCGTGACGGATTTGCGTTAGGATCGGTGATCGCAGCAGAGTGGATTGCACATAAAAAAGGGATATTTACTATGTCTGATGTACTTAGTTTATAAGCAAATATGAATAGAATTAAAGATACATTTCTCAGTTTCAGGAGGTCAACCCAATGGATAATTGGAATTTGGACTTTCTTTAACTTATTACTACTTCTTGTCCTCATTTTTGGAGCAGGTGCCAACATCTTTGCGGCTTTTCTGTTTTTTGCCATCTGGGAATTTGCCATCTGGGGTTATTATGTATACAAATACAGATATAAAGCGAATCATAAGTATGGAGAATGGGTAGATGCCATCACCTTTGCGGTAATTGCGGCTACCGTGATCAGAAGCTTATTTATTGAGGCATATCAAATCCCGACTTCTTCCATGGAAAAATCACTTTTGGTCGGAGATTTTCTTTTTGTAAGCAAAGTGAATTACGGTGCTCGCTTGCCTATGACGCCGTTGTCATTTCCTTTCGCACATCATACGATGCCAGTGATCAAAACTAAGGCATATCTCGAGTGGCTGAGATTGCCTTATTACAGGCTTTGGGGATTCCAGAAAATTAAGAACAATGACGTAGTCGTATTCAACTATCCGGATGAGAGACTAGGTCGTCCGGTAGATAAGAAGGAAAACTATATCAAAAGATGTGTAGGTATTGCCGGTGATACATTAGAAGTTATCGGTGGTACGGTTTATATAAACGGCAAAGAATCCGAAACACATAAAATGCGACAATTTGAGTATCAAATCAGTACCAATGGCAGAGGAATTCCATCGAAGTATCTGAAGAATCTCAATGTAACCGAAAGTTATGGCAATGATATGCTGTACAGAATGAACCTGACGGACGAAAATCGGGAGAAAATCAAGCGTCATTCCAGTGTTGTTGCGTTGGACACCAATTTGCATTTGGCCGGTAAAAATGATGATGGAAACATCTTTCCGTATTTGATGAACGATCGTTGGAGTCGTGATTATTACGGACCTATTTACATTCCGAAGGCCGGTGATAAGATCGAATTGAACGAGAAGAATTTCATTCTATATGAGCGTGTCATTAAGGATTATGAAGGCAATCCGGATTTTACCAAAAAAGGCTCAGAATATTACATGAATGGAAAAGTAATCACGCATTATACGTTTAAAATGAACTATTATTTTATGATGGGTGATAACCGACATAATTCGTTGGACAGCCGTTATTGGGGATTTGTACCTGAGGATCATATCGTAGGGAAAGCGCTTTTCGTGTGGATGAGTTTGAGGTCTGATTCAGAAATCGAACGCGTTTACAATAAGGAAACCGGCGGATACGACGAAATAGAGAAGAAGAAATTTAAAGGCATTCGCTGGAGACGAATATTCATGCCTATACGATGAGCTCCGGCTTGCGGATTGTCTTTATCGGAACACCGGAATTTGCTGTTTGTTCACTTGAAGCCATGATGGCTCAAGGAATGAATGTTGTCGCGGTAATCACAGCTCCGGATAAACCTGCGGGTAGAGGAATGCAAATTCAGCACTCACCGGTCAAGAATTGTGCGATTCGCCACCAATTGCCCGTATTGCAACCTGTAAATTTGAAAGATCCTGAGTTTGTAGAGACACTGAGGCAATTCCGCGCCGACCTGCAAGTGGTTATTGCCTTTCGGATGTTGCCGGAAATCGTTTGGAATATGCCGCCGTTAGGAACGATGAATTTGCATGCCTCCCTCCTTCCAAATTATCGCGGTGCTGCACCCATTAATCATGCGATTATTCAAGGAGAAAAGGTAACCGGTGTAAGTACATTTTTATTGAAGCATGAAATTGACACCGGAGACCTGCTTCTACAGGAAAAAGTGGAAATTGATGCCGCTGATAATGCGGGCACCTTGCATGACAAATTGATGCATGTAGGCGCAAAATTGGTTGTGAAGTCGGTTCAAATGATGGCACAAGGCAACTACAGGCTCATTCCCCAGCGTTTCGAAGGAAACATCAAATTAGCTCCAAAGATTCATAAAGAGTTTTGTGAGATAGATTGGAATCAATCTGCGGAAAGCATACGAAATCATGTTCGGGGGTTGTCACCTTATCCTGCTGCCCGTTTCAGCTTTCAGGGGAAAATTCTGAAAGTGTTTTCTTGCCATGTATCGGATTCAAACAAGTTGGCTCCCGGTGAAGTTGAAATTTCCCCTTCACA
>CAZTGZ010000011.1:0-26601 GCA_964613385.1 uncultured Chitinophagaceae bacterium | reverse complement strand
ATTTAAAATAGGAACTAACGATTGGGATATCGTTCTGGATGAAGTTCAATGGGAAGGCAAAAGAAGAATGGATGCGAAAGAATTTATGCGCGGGCTAAAGCCGATGGGCTAATTCAAGAGAATTTTGGATCGGAAAGTGCTTCCATCGTCAAGGATTAGATTGAGCCAATACATAGACGGTGAAGCCGTTAATTTGATTTGAATAGAACCATCGGAAAAGATGGCTTGTGCTTCAACTTGACGATCTTGAATATCTGTTATCCGGATATTGTCCAGGTTTTGATTTCGAATGTTATCAAAGCTTATATTGAAAACGCCTTCAGATGGATTCGGAGAAATTTTAATATCAATGGACTCATTGTGAACAATCCCTGTGTTTAACACAATAAATGCACTCGAAAAATCCGATACACATCCAAAGGAATCATAAACTCTGACTGTATAGGAACCGGGTGCCGGGCTTAAAATTTTGTTGCTGATTTCACTGTTCAACAGCGTGTCGTTTCGATACCACTCGTGCTTATGGATAGATGTGGTAAAAATATAGGTGAACGCATCATAGATGACCGGAGTTGGATTTTTGGGTATTAGACGCACCATTACGGAGTCAACAGAAGAGCAACCGAAGACATCTGTACTGATTACGGAATGGTATCCGGAATTTTTTACTTTGAGCAGGCTGCCTGTATCGCCATTGCTCCAACTATAGGTGTATTGTGGATTTAAATGAAAATCTATTTCAGGAGTCCATTCACTGCATAAAAAAGTATCCGGAACGAGGGTTATTTCCGGGAGAGGCAGAATGGTAATTTGAAAACTGTCGACCGATTTACAGCCATTGGTGTCGCTTACCTGGAGCCAATAGTTTCCGGAATTTTGAACATAGAAATGGTCCTGAGTCGAATTATCGGACCAAAGGTAGTTGTAAAACTTACCCGGACGGATGGTTCCGGATTCACAAAATAACGTATCGTTGAGATGAAGAACAGGAACCGGATGAAAAGTCGTTTGTATGGTGTCGCTATACCTGCAATTCAAGGAATCTGTATATGAGACCATTAAGGTTTCATCGGACCACGATTGAATCTTTCCATCGGTATAGGTCTTATTCCATATAAAGGAATGATACCCCTGGGGCTCTGTAATTTGAAGTGTATCGCCTGTACAGAATTCCGGATTTTGATAATAGGGAATTTTGTAGGATGCTTTTGCTTTAAAGTTCAGCACCGTGTCAATGTTGCAATACTCATGGTAAGTAATTTGAAGCTTAATATGTGCACTGTCGTTTGCATCCTTCAGGAAAAGGTTCACCATGGAATCTGAGGTTTGGATTCCGTTTATATCCCATTGATATTTATAATTTTCGGAATGAAGTGAATCGTCAAAAAGTGCGTGTTTCGTTAATGGGCATATGGGTTGCAGGGGCAAATTGAGTCTGGCTGTACGTTCGGAATCTGTTACTTCGATACTGTCCCAGAAGGAGAAGCAATTGAGCATATTATTGGTTACAACCGAGAGAATATAGTATTTCCCATTACTTTTAAACCGAAGAAGATCAGATTTACTGTCGGAAGTAGGCATGTTACTTGTTAAAAACTTCAACCGATGGGTATCGTTGAGTTGTTTTAGGTCCTGATCGAATACAAACCAATTGACCCCGAGAGCGCTCTGCGTGGGATGATCCAGACTTACTCTGTAATCGTTGCATATCCAGGGTCGGATGTCAACGGTAAAATCTTCATTAGCAGAAGGTTTTAACTGAATGACCTTTTGAGAAATAAGGTACCTGTTCCCTATTTTATTCGTCGCTTGTATACCAATATGGTTGCTTGATTTAAAAGCATCTATGGACGAAAATTTAAAACACATTTGGGAGGTATCTGGAGCCAACTTTCCCAATGAGATTATATGATTCGACTGAAATGGGATCAAGGATAGCGCAATGGTGTCATATTTGGAAGAAGCCGGGGGAAAGTAGTCCATACAGAATACACTGTCGGGGCAAGCCCAAACATCCTGAAACTTTTGCAGATTGACAGATTTAACAGAATAACTACTAACTATACCCATCATATCCCTTCTAATGGTGCCGATGTGAACATAAGCATTGGAGGAATCTTTGATTTTGCGCCATTCTTTCACCTTTACGACATAAGCGCTTACATCATCACATTTTGTAGGAACAAAATACATGGCACCATTCAACGGATCCAGATTAAAACCGATAGGTGGATTTGCATTGGGGTTTTTGTAAGGGTATTTTAAGGTGCCAGGGTAGTATGAAATAAACGGATAATCATAGTAATGTCCTGTTGGAAGCATGGCTTTTGTAGAATATGCGGACATAGGGTGGTCCAATTCATAGGATAAAGAATCAGATTCTATGGTATCTGTTGAATAGAAAGATAAGTTAACCTGACTATTGCAACCCAAATATGGCACTGGGTCGAAACAAAAACTTGGGGAACTGTTACCGGTTTTTGCCGCTTGCAGATTTAACTCGGCATAAGAATATATTTCCTGAACTCCAAAAGTAGCATGGGGAGAAGTTCGTGAATACAATATAATTTCCACTCTCACCCATCCTGAACAATTGTAATAGGAGGAAAATTCGGAAAGTCCGAAATCCACCGTTGTGCTATAAGTATTCTTTTCCACTCCTATTCCCGAAAAATCTGTATTGGGAGGGTTACAATTGCTCTGTGGACCGGTTATCACTTCTTCAATTTTTACCAGTGTTAGCGGAATTTTACGGGTAAGGGTTCCACATCTGATCACCGCAGAATCGATTTGATTGCCCATTCCTACCCCATTGCAATCCCGATAAATGTAAAAATTAAACCTGTATTTTAAACTATCAATTTGTTTATACGTGATATCTACACCCATGACATGGGATGCCTTAGATTCAATTCCCCAAATCATGGTAAAACACCATATCATTGTGAATATTGATAATTTAGCCAATCCGGATATTTTCATTTAACGCTTACACTAAAGACTCAGAAATATGAGTTTCGTTGCACGGTGACGAAAATCAAATGTAAAAAAGCATCAATTAGATGCCATTAAACGGTTAAATCAGCCCAAAGTAGAAAATCCGCTATGAAATTATTCAGCGTTATGTAATAATAATGATCGAATTTAGATCGGCTTTTACAGGCTAACTTTCAATTCTTTGAGTAAGCCATCCGCCTTGCTGATATACTTCATTACATATAAAACATAACGAATATCTACCCCAATGGAGCGGCTGTATGATTCATTCCATGCGAAATCGTTGATGGTAGCCGTATATGCCCGATCGAAATTCACGCCAACCAATTCCCCATCGGCATTCAGTACCGGGCTGCCCGAATTTCCGCCGGTAGTATCGAGATTGTATAAAAAAGCTACAACCACATCCTGTGTATTAGCGAGCCGCAACGCGTCAGCCGCCTGAGTTTCACGGAATACTTTCAAATAAGCATCCGGCATGTAATAATCTCCGGTACTCTCTGCTTTTTCCAATATTCCCTTTAAAGTGGTATGAGGAAAATGATGCACGCCATCCTGTGGTTGATAACCTTTCACATAGCCATAGGTAAAACGCAAAGTGGCATTTGCATCAGGGATGAACAGGTTTTGATAATAGAGCAGCTTAATTTCTGCTAAAGACGGCAACAGAATATCTATTTTACTTTGAATGGATCGGGTTTCTGCAGATATCGCTGCGTATTTTTCATTCATGTCTTCAGCGAACTCCGTAAGCTTATTTTCCATTTTCAACAGCCCCCTGATGTCTTTTTCTGCGATTTTTACGACTTCCCCTGTTTGTGTTAATGGATTTTTCCGATACAATCTGGCCACAAAATCCGGAATCCCAGATTTCCCTTTTTTTGACAACAGTTTGTTGAACGACTCAGGTCTGAAATTCTCCGGCAACTTTGTCATTTCCATGAGCATATCTGTCAATAGCCTTTGGTCCACTTCTGTGCTATGTACATTATACCCCGACTTAAATTTTTGGAGCAAACTGCTTTGATTTTTAGCAAAGAATTCTGCTCTCGCTGATTTACTCAAATCATCAACCTGATCTTCCACATCTTCTATAAACCCTCCTGCCCATAAGATTCCGGAACTTGAAAAAAGCTGTCCGTACATGAGGTTTGCTTTCGCAACCTTCATTAAATCCGCATAATGTTGTTTCAACTGCTCGAATGTATGCCCATAATTTGCCTTTCTGTCAGGGTCACTCATAACCCATGCAACCAGTTTGGCTTGTTCGGCATATTTATCTTTTAACAAAGAAGTGCGTTTTAAACCCTGCATTTTCCCTTCAAAATTCTTTGCAGTATTGGCAAGAGAAGCAATACTTCCGGCATAAGAGAGTTGCTTGGATAGGTTCGAACCTGCGTCTTGGTGTAATACTTCTATCCTATGATTAAACCATTGAGAGATAAAAGGCAGTAAAACCTCGTTCTGATAGGTAAAATATTCTGCCGGCATATGACGATAGGTTCTTCCGGGATATCCCAATATAAAAACAAAGTCATTTTCGCTGGTGCCTTTAACACTGATATTCAGATGCCTGGAGGGCTTGTAAGGCTGACCATTTTCATAAGCCCTAACCACCGAAAAATCTCCATTATGTCTTGGCCAAACCCAATTGTCGCTTTCACCCCCAAATTTTCCAATTGCAGCAGGTGGAACAAATACCAGGCGCACATCGGTGAGCATTTTATACCGGAATAGCGTGTAAAATTTACCTACAAGCATCTCGCTGATTTCTATTTTTAAATCCGGATAAAGTTTTTGTTCCTGTTCAGTTATGTTTTTAATGTTCTCTGATATTTTGGCATTGTATTGATCCGGTGAAAGCGTGAAATCAACCCCTTGAAGAACTTGAGCAGAAACGTCCTGAAAAGAAAGTGTGATTTTGCAAGGCAGATTTACTTTAATTTCCTGTTCACTGGTTTTGGCATAAAATCCGTTTTCCAGTAAATTGTTTTCCGGTGTGCTCAAAGAAGAAACAGAGCCATAAACACAATGATGATTGGTGATAATCAAACCATTGTCGCTGATAAATGAACCTGTGCAGCCGCCCAATCTAACCAATGCATTGGTTAATCCATTTCCATCAGGGTTAAAAATATCGTTCACAGGGAATTTTAATCCGGCCTTGGCAAGATCCAGTTTATGAAGTGTGTTCAGCATGTGCATCCCTTCGTCTTTAACCGAAGTTCTGAAGGAAACGCTAAGGAGAGCTGAGCAAAATAGAAATGTAAGCAGTCTGGTTTTCATGTCAATATCCAAAATATGAAGAAGATAAAAATTCTGACAGTTCTTTATTGTCACTGTTCGTGACATCATTTTTACTGCCATCCCACCATTTTTCACCCTTGTATATGAAAATCACTTTATCTCCAATATCGAAAACCGTTTTCATATCATGTGTATTGATGATGGTTGTGATGCTGAATTCTTCTGTGATTTCTTTCAACAAACTATCAATAACTCTGGAGGTAACCGGATCTAATCCACTATTGGGTTCATCGCAAAAAAGATAGCGGATTTCCATGGCAATCGCACGCGCAATTCCCACCCGTTTCTTTTGACCTCCGCTGATTTCCGCTGGAAATTTCTTGTTGATTCCTTCCAGATTCACCCTTGCCAGGCAGAAATTAACCCGATCCAATCTCTCTTTAACATTCAGGTCGGTGAACATTTTTAAAGGGAATTCAATGTTTTCTTCAACGGTTAGCGAATCAAACAAAGCCGTTCCTTGAAATAGCATACCTATATCTTTGCGCACCTCCCGTATCTGATGATATTCCAACGCGGTAAAATCCCTCCCATCATAAAATATATTTCCGCTGTCCACTTGCAACAGCCCGACCATACATTTCATCAAAACACTTTTCCCGTGTCCGCTGGCACCGATCACCAAATTGGTTCTCCCGGGTTCAAACTGGGCTGATATTCCCTTCAGAATTTCTTTGCCTTGAAATGATTTTCTGACTTCTTTTAATTCAATCATCAGAGCAGCAATTGAGCGAGTAAATAATCAGAAAAAAGTATGAGTACTGCACTGTAAACCACAGCTTTTGTGCTCGAATGTCCAACCTCCAACGCGCCTCCTGAACAGTAATATCCCTGATAGGCACTCACCGACGTAATGATAAAAGCATAAGTTACCGCTTTGATCAGAGAAAAATACAGGTTAAAGGGTAAAAATGTTTCTCTTGCCCCTTGAATATACTCAGAGGCCGTGAGAATATCTGAAGCTTCTCCTGCCAGTATTCCACCGGTATTACTCAAGAATATCGAAATTATGATAAGCATGGGCACCATGATAATCCCGGCTACAATTTTCGGTAAAGCCAGAAACCCGGCCGAGTTGATGCCCATAACTTCGAGCGCATCAATCTGTTCAGATACGCGCATGGTTCCAATTTCACTGGCAATATGTGATCCAACTTTACCTGCCAAAACGAGACAAGTAATGGTAGGCGCCAATTCCAACATGGTGGAATCTGAAACAATTTGGCCAATGACAGGGTTGGCTACCAAAGGGGAAATAAGCTGATAGGCAATCTGTAGCGTTGTTACTGCACCTTGAAATACGGCAATAATGGCAACAATGGTCAGCGACCCAATGCCAATGTTCTTCATTTCTACGAAAGTCCGTGTTACATAAACCCTGAATTTTTCAGGTTTAGAAAACATACTTTTCAAGAATAAAATATACCGGCCGAAATGATAAAATAGCTGCATGTATGAATTCGGCGGTAAATATATTGGATTTATTCCACAGTGGGTTCTACATTCGAAGGGTAAATAATCGAAAACAGCATGATTCATAGAGGATTAGCCGTAGTAACGGGAGCATCGAGGGGAATAGGCCTGGCCATTGCCCGGGAATTGATTGAAAATGGATATGATTTGTTTTTACATGCCCGGAGCCTCGAAGCGCTGCAACCCTGTCTGGAATGGAAATCTGAATTTCCTGACAATAAGATTCTTACGCATGCCGGTAATTTAGGCATTAAGTCAGATGTTCAGACATTTGCTAACCTTATTCTCGGCGTTGGTGTACCTACTGTGTTAGTTAATAATGCAGGTACCTTCAAACCCGGTTCTGTACTCATGGAAGAAGAATCCATCTTTGAAGAAATGATACAGGTAAATCTCGCCTCTGCCTATCACTTAACCCGGGCTTTGGCACCCTCTATGAAGTTAAGAAGAAGTGGAGATATTGTAAATATGTGTTCCATCGCGAGTATAGAAGCATATCCGAATGGTGGTTCTTATTGTATCAGTAAATTTGGACTCTTAGGCATGACTAAGGTGTTGAGAGAAGAATTGAAGGATTTTGGAGTCAGGGTAACCGCTATTTTACCCGGAGCAACGTACACAGACAGTTGGAAAAACGCAGGATTCCCTCCGGAAAGATTTATCTCTCCGGAGAGCGTGGCAAGGACTGTAGTGCATTGTGTCATGGCATCTTCAGATGTGGTTCATGAAGAAGTCATAATTCGTCCTCAGTTGGGTGATATCTGATAAAATTTCGTTGAAATGACATCTTTTTGGGAGAAGAGTCATAATTTAGTCGACGAAAAATTATTTTTGCAGCCTCTAAAAAAAAAAAATCAGAATGAAAAGAATGAGACTTATCGCTTTATGTCTGAGTTTAATGACAAGTGTTTTGTCATTTGCGCAGATTACTTCATTAAAAACACCTGAAAAGGCATCACATCCATTGAGTTCAGACGAATTGGATATGTTCCTGAACAAAAATGCAGCAAAATTTAACAAGAAAGCAACCGTAAATGCGTGGTATGATTATATCACCGTGTTGAGAGACAACGGAGAAACCTTTGTTTATTTTGGGGATGTTTACTTATGGCCGGACTCTATGCCTGTAATCAATTATCAAACAACAGGTTTGAACAATGTTTTTATTCACTCCATTGGTGAGGTATTTGATCCTAAGAGTTTTTATTTCATCGACCCTACCCCACAATTTTCTAAGTTCACTACTTATACCATTGATTCTATTGCATTTTTCTATAAGTATTTGAATTTGAATGGAATAGCTGACACCTTGTTGGTTCAGTATTACGGCGCTGATAAAATTGCGAATTTGGTTTTCAATGGTACCGTACAGACTAAATCCGTGGTATTGAATAAAAGTACCAGTTCAGGTTCAGATGCTACCGGTTCATTCAAGATTCCATTAGACATGACAAACAACACTCCGGATTTCTTTGCTCAGGGATCTGATAAATTTAGCGGATTGGTTGAATTCGCGACTCCATTGAGCATTCCTGCGGATGGATTGGGCGCTTATACTGTGACCTTTATGCCAGGAAATTATCCATATGCACTTGGAGATACTTTGGCTTACGAAGATTCGGTTAACCTTCCGGCAAAAAAATTGAATGCTTTTGTACCCTTGGTTTTAAGAGGTGACGGTGCTGCTTCGGGATTAGACAATTCTATGAATCACGGCATTTTGTGTTATTCTAACCAGAAATATTCAACCCGCTCTCCAGAATGGTATTATCCTGCCAATGCTCCCGGATCACAGAAACAATTCCTGAGATCTTATTTTAAAGTATCATCACAGAATTTATCTGCAGCCAATATCCGTAATGGTTACGCTTTAGGTAAAGCTTATCCTAATCCTGCAAAAGCGAATGAAGAAATTTCTATCGACTTTGCATTGGGTAATGCCGGTGAAGTTTCCATCGTATTATACGATGTAGTTGGCAAAGAGGTAATGACATTGGCTAAAGGCTCTTATGCTCAAGGCGAACATACCCTTACCACATCGTTAAACAATATCCCGAAAGGAGTTTATATCTATCAAATTAAATCAGGTTCTTATTCAGCTTCTCATAAACTGAACGTACACTGATCTTAGTTTAAATCAATCTAAAAAAGCTGGTTCTTCGGAATCAGCTTTTTTTATTTTAGGAGCATTACAATACCCATAAAAATCGCGTTGAGCAACAAGCAACCGATAATCCATTTAATCCAATTCGTTTTCATCGTAGTCTTTTTATATTTGGTCTGTAAAAAATGAAAAGGGTTGCAGGCATTTAAAATCAAAATTTATGAATCCTATAGCTGAAGCAGAATCACATATACATACCAAACCAGATAAGTATGCTTTTATTTTAAAGCAGTTTGAGCCGTTAATAGATGCCGAAATTGGAATCGTCGGGAATATGGCGAATTTAACAGCGCTCATTCAAAGCGTATTTTCGTTTCATTGGACAGGATTTTATTTGGTTAAAGGAGAGAAGTTGATTCTTGGACCTTTTCAAGGGCCTGTGGCCTGTACCCAAATCCCCAAGGGAAAGGGAGTCTGTGGAAAAGCCTGGAGCGAAGGTAAAACACTGATTGTTCCGGATGTGCATCAATTTCCCGGACATATAGCATGTAGCGCTCTTTCCAACTCAGAAATAGTAGTACCCTTATTCAATAATCAGGGAGATGTAATGGCTGTTCTGGACATCGACAGCACAGATTTTTCTGCTTTTGATGAGATTGATGCCGAAGGACTTGAGCGATTAGTCACGTTATTGAAATGAAGAGAATTGCCACTCTATATATCCTGTGGTTTCAAAAGTGGTTGCCATCACCGTTTTCCATTGGGATTGGATTGACCTTGTTTTGCTGGCTCATGGCCTTACTATTTACAACACCGGATCAATCAAACATTTGGGCATATTCGGGTGAGGTAATGGACATTTGGACGGAAGGAATCTGGGGACTTTTGGCTTTCACCACACAAATGATATTTATGTTGGTGATGGGGCACGCCATCGCACTCTCTAAAGCAGCCGACAAGGCCACAACCATGGCGCTTTCCCACTGTAAAACCAACGCTCATACGGCCATTTCCGTTACATTCTATTCAGTTGTTGCCGGCCTCATCAATTGGGGATTCGGGCTGATGTTGGGAGCCATTTTAGCCAGAAAAGCCTGGATTCGTTCCAGGGAACAGGGATTTTCCATCAACTATCCATTGGTGGCGGCAGGCGGATATACTGCGATGATGGTCTGGCATGGAGGTATTTCCGGCTCCGCCCCTTTAAGTGTGGCAGCCAAAGGGCATACATTGGAAGGCAAAATGGGCTTGGTAGATTTATCTCAAACCATTTTTTCCAGCATGAATTTAACGGCTATATTGGCTTGTTTAATTTTTCTGCCCTTATTGGCTAAATATTTGTCAAAATTGCCTTTTCAGGAGAGCCCAATTGCAATTCAGGAAGAGAAAATACAAAATTCTGATGTTTCCGAAATTGAAAATACTGGTTCAGAAAAATTTGATCGGTTTCTCTGGCCGGGTAGGTTTTTAGGCGCTTTGATTCTCGTTTATTGGCTTTTTCAATTTGCCACAGCCGACAATCCCTTTTCATACCCGAGCATCAATACCATTAATTTACTTTTTTTGGGATTGGCCTTTTTGTTACATGGCTCTTTTCAGCAATTTAATGTAGCCGTAGAGGAGGCAATGTCAGGCGCGGCGGGAATTCTGGTGCAATTTCCTCTGTATGGTGGAATTATGGCCATTTTAGCTCAAACCGGATTAATGGCCCAAAGTGCGGAAATATTAACTTCGCTGACAACTACTTCCAATTTTCACAGCGTCTCATATTTGTGGTCTGCATTTGTAAATATTTTTATTCCTAGCGGAGGAGGTCAATGGCAAATTCAGGGTCCTATTCTGATGGATGCCTCCAATGCCCTGGGTTTGTCACCCGGAAAAACGACGATGAGTTTGGCTTATGGCGATCAGTTGACCAATATGTTGCAGCCATTTTGGGCTATACCATTACTTTCTATTACTGGTTTAAAAGCGAAAGATATTTTACCCTACAGCATGTTATTTATGTTGTTGGGAGGTCTGATTTTTCTTCTGGTGTTGATCTTGTTCTGAAGAAGCCGATATGAATCATTAGCCAATGATCTTGTCTCACTAAATTTGCAAAATGTTAGGATTGAAACTACCTACAGATCCCCGTTGGGTTGATATCGCAGGAAAAAGTTTGCAGGAAATATTAACGGACCACGCCTACTGTGAACAAAAAGCTGCATCGAGTGGCATTTCTTTAATCGTGAGATTTCCGGATCACGAGAAACTTGTAGACGAAGTAACGCCTCTGGTTGCGGAGGAATGGGGTCATTTTCGGAAAGTTTTAAAAGAACTTGAAAAAAGGAATTTAAAATTAGGGTTGCAACGCAAAGATGAATATGTAAACAAGCTGCTGGCCTACCGAAAGAAAGGCGGTAGCCGGCAGGATCAACTGCTGGAAGAGCTTTTGGTTTGCGCATTGATTGAAGCGAGGAGCTGCGAGCGATTCAGACTATTGTCACTTCATATCAGTGATGAAAATTTGCGCCATTTTTATCATGAATTTATGATATCTGAAGCAGGGCATTACCGAATGTTTTTGGATCTGGCTTATTTATATTGTGCACCGGAAAAGGTAAAAAGTCGATGGGATGAATACCTCAGTTTTGAAGCAGAGATGATCTCAGGTTTGGAATGGAGGCCTGACCGGGTACATTAATTTCATGGTTTCTGAGCGACTGTAATTTCCTTTTTTCCAACGGGTCCGGGACGTTCGTATACGGTAAATCCGATTGACTTCAGATTTCTTTTAAATTGTCCTTGCGCGCAATACGTGGTCAGCCAACCACCCCCGACCAATGCATCGTAGCATTTCTGTAGTACCGAAATATCCCAGATATCAGGCTGTTTTGATGGTGCAAAGGCGTCGAAATAGACAATATCAAAGGAGTTTGGTTCCGGTTCAAAATTTAAAACATCGGTTTGTGTTTTTTTGAGTTTAAAGCCTTCTTCAATTTCTACCCATTCCTCCCAGGAGGCACGCATCATTTCATCCCAATAATTTTTGATAAGCTTCTGTATCATAGAGCGCTCAATGAATTCAGCATTCAGTTCAATTGAAAGCGGATATTTTTCCAGAGTCAGATATTCGATGTTTAAACGTTTATCTTTTGCGAAACTCAATGATAGTGCACCATTGAGGCCAGTCCCCCATCCTATTTCCAATACTTTAATGTTTGTTTTATTACATAGTGCGAGTCCATTTTCTATATAGACATATTCAGATTCAGGAATTGCTCCATGGCGCGAATGATACGTTTCATCCAGGACAGGTTGATACAGCGTTACACCGGAATCTTTGGTGTTAATAATCTCATTTTGAATACTCATTCTGTTTGAAAATACAAATTTCATGAATTATGGCGTTTCTTTGCATCCCGAAATGGACGCCAAGAAATTATCGCTGGTTATTCCTGCTTATAATGAAGCAAGAACCATACATTTGATTTTAGACAGGATCAAAGCAGTTCCTTTGAATCCGCTGATTTCACTGGAATTGATCATCGTGAACGATTGTTCCAAAGACGGTACCGTAGAGGCCGTTGAAAAATACATGAAGGAAAATCCCGATGTACCCATTGTTCTTTACTCACATGAGGTAAATCAAGGAAAGGGTGCCGCTTTACACACCGGAATTAGACAAGCTACCGGAGATTTTGTGTTAATTCAGGATGCAGATCTTGAATACGATCCAAGGGAATATAACGATTTACTGAGGCCGATGCTCGAAGGGAATGCAGATGTTGTTTATGGCTCGAGATTTATGGGCGGGAATCCGCATCGTATCCTGTTCTTCTGGCATACCATTGGGAATAAGTTTCTGACGTTTATGTCGAATGCTTTTACCAATTTGAACCTCACTGATATGGAAACCTGCTATAAACTTTTTAAGCGGGAAATTATTCAGGGATTGCCGCTAAAGGAAAAGAGATTTGGATTTGAGCCGGAGGTAACTGCCAGAATTTCAAAAATTCCGGGCATCAGAATTTATGAAATCGGGATATCTTATTATGGAAGGACGTATGATGAGGGCAAGAAAATCGGATGGAGAGATGGTTTTAGGGCATTGTGGTGTATTTTTAAGTATAATGTTCTGGTGAAATAATCGCAACATTGAACAAACACGGGCAAGCGATATGGGTATTTATTACCTCCTGCCTTTTGTGGTGTTTATGGTGTTTTGCATGGGTTAAAAGCCCTTATCATACAGGAATCGGACAGGGCATTGACCCTTTTCAATATATCTGGAACGCCGATGTATTCGCGGAGGCGGTCAAGCAAGGCCGGAATCCATTTTTTACACATCGATTCCTTTATCCCGAAGGTTTATCATTGGTCATGCATACTTATACCCCAATCATCGGGATGGTGAATGTGTTTTTTGGGGCTCCTTATTTGAGTGTAGGTCTTTGTTTAATGTTCAGTTTTGCGTTTTCGGCCATGGGGACCTGGTATTTGGCCAGAAAATTAGGTTTACCCGCCCATTGGTCCTGGATACTGGCCTTTTTGTTCGCTTTTTCGCCATACAAAACAGCTCATTTAACGGAGCATCACCATTTAATGCTCACCGGGCACATACCATTCTATATGATTGCTTTGATGAAATTCTATGATGACCCAGGATTTCATTCTCGTATAAAACATCTCGGAGTGCTGATTATACTTTTATTGGTGTCTTTCTTATCAGATTATTATACTACATTCTTTCTATTGTTATTTTCCGTAGTTTATGTCATATTAAAAAGCATAAGCATACGTCCCAAATGGATTTGGATGGGAATGATTTTTCTGACGCTTACATCGCATTTTTTGGTCACCCATTTTCGAAGCCTGAAAGTGGATGACAAAGGTGGATTTTATAACACCCCGGATATCAGTGCCTTGATTATTCCGCCTCCTAATTCTGCAATATATGGCTCTGAATGGTTTCAAAAATTTGAGCATTTAGCCGGGTTTAAAGGCCAAACCGAACAAATCGTATTCCTCAGTTTTTCACTGATCGCATTGTTGGTTATAAGAATGTTGAAGCAGAGGACGATAACATCAATGCAATCCTGGGTTTGGTGGATGGTTTTATTTTTCTTCTTATTGACTTTTCCTAAAATTAAATGGGCAGAACATCCCATTTTATATGGTCCTTTATCCTGGTTACACCAAATTCCCTTTTTAAATAACTTTCGCAATCCCGGTCGATATTTTAGCATGGTGTATTTGTTCTTACCCCTCGCCCTCATGCTCGATTTTAATAACAAATATTCAAGATCATTATGGATTAATGCTTTGTTTATAGGAATTCTGATTGAATATATACCTAAAAAGGCACCTGTATTCAGTACGAAAGAAGTACCGGAATGGGTAATAGATCTCAAAGAAAATAAGGATATAAAGAATATAGTTTTCGTCCCGGATGGCGTAAGAGATGGATTCAAGGAAGTCGGGCATTTTGAGTCCGATCATTTATTGTGGTCTGTTCATCATGGTAAAAACATACCCGGGGCATATATATCGAGAATTCCAGAGGAGAAATTCGAATTTTACCGCAATCAACGGGTACTTATGTGGTTAAGTGATAGTCTTTTAAACATGAATTCCCCGAGCCGGGAAGAAATATCTGTTTTTATGCGATTCTATCAACCAAATCTGCTCATTTACGACAAAGACTGTCAATTTATTCCAAAACCCGATCAGATAGAATTTGTTTTTCGGGATTTTATCCGAAAAAAAGAAAGTCGCCCGGGATATATTTTATATTATTTTTAATCATTTAGCCAGATACAATTCCACCCGGTTTAAACTTTCCATATTGCCAAATCTGCCAATAAATTCATAAAACTCGGTATTTTTAAATAGGGAGTCGCTGATACTTTTATCGCTAACGGCAAAATAGGGATCCCAGAAAACAAGCGTTCCTGAGGGCAAAGGGCCATGCTGTGCATATTCGATCGGACATACCTCTTTGGGGTTTCTGATATCGAGCTTCAGAGCCATGGCTACGTAGTAATTTCCAAAAGCTACCGGCTGTTTATCAAGCTCCAAAGCTTTCATCTTTACAATGGCTGAATCAATGTTCCTTTGTTCTTCATTTCTTTGAACGGAAGCCGGTAAACGAAAGCCGGATTTGTTTCCTGTATAAGGAAAAATCAGTATCAAGGGCAGTAAGAAATAATTTAGTATCCTGAGTTTGGATAGTTGCAAATTGATGAGCGGAATGGCTGCGGCAGCTACCATACATGGAAATATAGCAATAAAAACCCTTTTCAATCCGAAAGAGTGAAACCAGCCCATGTGCCAAAAGATGCTGTGCGAAAAATAAAATGCTACGCAAACTCCCGGAATTAAAAATTTGAGATGAAACGGGAGCCAGGATTTCTTTTTGAAAAGCAGGTAGGTCAAATAAAGCATCCCTATAAAGAATAAAATGCCGTTGGGTATTCCCATTAAATATGGAGTTTGCTCCAAGTAATGCGTCCAATGACCATGGCCATATTTTGCTTCAACTCCTTGATAAGGATTCCGATGGAACATCCACAAAAAATCGTTCAGGTAAGCAAATCCAACAATGCCATAAACCAGATGTCCGAGGCTCAGTGCCCAAATGTGTTTAAAATTTTTGTTCAGAACCATGAGGACTGCCCAAACCGGCATGATCAGCCAACCTTCGGAACGCACAAAAGGCAAGAAACCAATGAATAAAGCTGCCAAAAGTTTCCGGTTTGAATCATACATCCAAATACTCAACGAGAGTAAGAATGCAAAAAGAGGCTCTGTGAGTCCGGATGATTGGCAAAGCATCCACTCCGGTGAGGAAACTGCGATGGGAATGATCAGCCAGGCGTGTTTCGAATATTTACTTAAAGTTAAAAATGTGAGATACGTTGCTCCCATTACACATAAGCTGTTAAACAACGCCATTCCCTTAAAGCCGAAACAGGCAAATGGTGAAGAGAGTAAAACAAAAAGCGGTTTAGACCAATGATCCAGAAAGAAATCGGGATGTGTAAAGGCAATGGAGGCTTGTAAGTAGTGTAAAACACTATCACCACTGTCAAAAGTAGAATCGCTAAGCTGAACAAGAATAAGATCGACCAAAGCTAAAAGCCAAAACCAGATTTTCCATTTCTGATTGACATTTTGAGTTGATTCGAAAAAGCTGTTCATCTTAAAAAGTGGTATGTCCATCCGACGAAAGTGCAAACTAATCGTTTAATGAATAGATATGTCAAATTATTTGTGAGTTTTGCAGAATTAATCATAACAATAAATCATGAAGAAATTTTTCTACCTATTATTAATGTTAGTGGTCATATCTCCGGTTAGAGCTGATGAAGGAATGTGGCTGCCTTTATTGCTAAAAGAGAAGAACTACAATGAGATGGTGCGTTTGGGATTGAAACTGACACCTGAACAGTTGTACGACATCAACAATTCCAGTTTAAAAGATGCGGTCGTTCGCTTAGGTCGCGGATTTTGTACCGGAGAGGTTATTTCAGCAGAGGGGTTGATTTTAACCAATCACCATTGCGGTTACAACACCATTCAGGAAAAGAGTACCGTTGAACACGATTATTTAACGCATGGTTTCTGGGCTATGAGTCGCAATGAAGAGTTACCTGCGGGCTTTTCGGTTTCATTTTTAGTGAGAATTGAGGATGTTTCCGATAAAGTATTGAAGGGTGTAGAGGCTTCGATGTCTGAGGCACAGAGAGCAGAAATCATCGGAAAAAACTCCAAAGCATTAAGAGATGAGATTGTAAAGGGTAAGGAATACGATGCCGATGTGAAAAGCATGTTTAACGGGAACACATTCTATATGTTTGTTTATCAGACATTTGAAGATGTAAGATTGGTAGGAGCTCCCCCATCATCCATTGGTAAATACGGCGGTGATACAGATAACTGGATGTGGCCAAGACATACCGGAGACTTCACCATGTTCAGGGTATATGCCAACAAAGACAATAAACCCGCTCCTTATTCTATTGACAATGTGCCCTATAAGCCAAAACATCATTTGCCTGTTTCATTAAAAGGCGTTGAAAAGGGCGATTATGCCATGATCTATGGATATCCGGGAAGCACAGACCGTTATATGACTTCATGGGGAGTTAAAATGGCAACTGACAAAGAACAGCCTGCCAGGGTAAAAATTCGCCGCACCAAATTGGACTTATACGAAGAAGGACAGGCTACATCTGATGCAGTTCGTATTCAATATGCGGCCAAACATGCTCAAGTGAGCAATTACTGGAAATATTTTATCGGTCAGACCAAAGGATTGAAGAGACTTCATGTTTACGAAAAGAAAAAAGCTGAAGAAGATGCTTTTATGGCTTGGGTTAATGCTGATCCGAACAGAAAAAAAGAATACGGTGAAGTAATTGAACTTTTTGACAAAGGTTATATCGAAAGGGATGCCATCGAATTGCCCATGACATACTTTCAGGAAGCCATTATGGGAACCGAAATACTGGCTTTTGCCTGGAGATTTAACACCTTGCAAAATGCCATGAGCAAAGGAGATAAGGCGATGATTACGACTTTAACAGACGCCTTAAAGAAAAGCGCCGAAGCACATTTTAAGAATTACTATTCGCCTATAGATCAGAAAGTTTGTGCCGAAATGTTAAAGTATTACTACAACGATATTCCAGCGCATAACCAACCGGATTACTTTAAGAAATTGGTTAAAAAATATAAGGGCGATTTCAACAAAATTGCCGCTGCCATTTTCAAGAAATCAATATTTGATTCACAAGAGGCTGTCATGAAATTTTTAGCCAATCCTTCGGAAAAAGTATTCAAGAAAGATATGGCATATCTGATGGTTACTAATTTCATAGAGTTGTACAGAAATAGCTTTTTAACACAAAGTTCATCCATCGATGAAAAATTGGAAAAAGCAGCCAGGTTGTACGCCAAAGGATTGATGGAAATGAACCCAACCAAAACATATGCCCCTGATGCAAACAGCACCATGCGTGTTACCTACGGTCAGGTTTTGGATTATTTTCCTGCTGACGCGGTATTTTATAAGCATTACACAACGTTGAGCGGTGTGATTGAGAAATATCAGCCCGGGGATGATGAATTCGATTTGCCTGCCAGATTCGTTGAATTAGCTGCAAAGAAAGACTTCGGTCAATATGCTCAGGATGGGGATTTAAGAGTTTGTTTTATCAGCAACAATGATATCACAGGTGGAAACTCCGGTAGTCCTGTAATAAATGGAAATGGAGAGTTGATTGGATTGGCTTTTGATGGCAACTGGGAAGCCATGAGTGGAGATATTGCCTTTGAACCTGAATTACAGCGAACCATATCCGTTGACATACGTTATGTACTTTGGATAGTTGACAAGTATGCGGGTGCCACCCATCTGATCAATGAGATGACATTGGCGAAATAATTTAGTATGATTTTTTTTTTGAAAAGCTGATCTCAATGGTCAGCTTTTCTTTTTTTTGAAAAAATGAATACGGAACAAACACTGGAGCATATAATCCATCAATTTGAATCGCATGCGGATGAACATAATGTAAAAGGCATGGCGAGATTTGGCATAGACTCCAGTCGGGCGTTTGGCATAAAACTTCCTTTTTTACGGTCTATTGCAAAGCCTTATCGCAAGGACCACATGTTAGCATTAAGACTCTGGGAATCAGGTTATCATGAAGCTCGATTGATGGCCATTTTCATAGAGGATCCAAAGCAAATGGAAGAATGGCAGATTGAAAAGTGGCTTTCTGAGTTTTATTCATGGGACATTACAGATCAGGCTTGTTTGAATTTATTTGTACATTCACCTAAAGCCTATGAATGGGTGGAAGATTGGTCGCACAGAGAGCCGACATTCGAGAAGAGGGCTGCTTTTGCGCTGATGGCTGCGCTGGCTGTACATGACAAAAAAGCTGAAAATAAGAAGTTTGTAAATATGTTTCCGGTTATTATACATGGCTCAGATGACGCCCGTAATTTTGTAAAGAAAGCGGTAAACTGGGCCCTGCGACAAATAGGAAAAAGGAATATGGAATTGCACGAGAAAGCCATAGAAACCGCGGAAATAATTGCGAAGTTGCCCTATCCATCAGCCAGGTGGATTGCTTCCGACGCGCTTCGTGAGTTCAGAAAGCCTGAAATTATAGCTCGTATCCGTCAATAAGCGAGCAAGCCTCATTTATGGATTGCACCGGAGCATAGCAGGTGTTGCGCTGACAAATGTAAATGAGGGTTTGAGAGGGATCATATTTGCCTGACAAAAGCGGCAAATCAGCATCGTTCTCGGACCAACTCATGATAGACTCCGGAAATTTTCTTTTCAAGGTCAATGCCCAATCAGGTGCACTCTTCCCGAGCACAGATATTTCCAGCGGACCTCGGCACATATCCATGTATAGCGCCGCCCATGCGCCAAAATGATTCAGATATTTCTCCAGGAAAGGAGAATTGGACATGGTCAGTTTTTTGGAAATTTCCAGCCAATTCTGATTGTCATTAAGATGACCGCCTATCCATAATAATTCAGAAGCAGCCGCACTAGACGAAGGCATAACCCCATCAAAGTTCTCTGATGGTCTGAATATCAAGTCATTATGATTTTTATCTGTAGTAAAGAATTGACAGTTCTGTATATCGTAAAATCCTTCCAGCAAATAATTAGTCATTGAGTTTGCCATTTTTAAGTATTCCACTTCTGAGGTCAGCTGGTATAAATCCAGTGCTGCCAATCCAAAATGAGCATAATCTTCCAATAATCCCGGGTGTTTATCAAAACTTCGACCAGCCATTCGCGCGAGGCTATTTTTTCCATTTTGCCAGGTTTCTTTCTTCAACGAATGGAAAGTTTGAATGGCGGTAGTTAAGAATTTCGGTTCATTTAAATGCAAATAGGCGCTACACAACCCTCTGATTGTCATTGCATTCCAGGAACAAATGATCTTTTGGTCCAGGTTAGGCCTTATTCGTTTTGAACGGGTGCTCAACAAGTTTGTTCGAATAGCTTCAGCTTTCACCTGCCATTCATTCCAACTCATTCCGTTTTGAGCGGCGAACTTTTCTTCGTCCATATCCCTGAGCAAAATGTACTTCCCCTCCCACTTTCCCATCTCATTTACATTATAATACTCTAAACCAAGATCTGCATCAGCTCCAAGTGTTTGGCTAAATTCCTCTTTCGTCCACACATAAAATTTCCCTTCTTCACCTTCGCTATCGGCATCGAGCGCACTGTAAAACAGCCCTTGTTCCGATTTCATTTCTCTCTGCAACCATTCAATAGTTTGTGTACATAAACGTTTAAATTCTGGATTTGAGTCCATGGAAAATGCTTCTGCATATACTTTTAAAAGTTGTGCGTTGTCGTAAAGCATTTTTTCAAAATGAGGAACTTTCCAATAAGCATCGGTCGAATATCTGGCGAAGCCGCCACCAATTTGATCATAGATTCCGCCCATACCCATATTGTTCAATGTTCGTAAGATATGATTACGGATGGAAGGCTGTTGATTGTTTCTAACCCATTTCAAAAGAAACAACAAATTCGGGGGCATGGGAAATTTCGGATTGCCTGCATCTCCTCCATGTATTGTATCGAATTGTTGCTCATAGGTTTCCAAACCCTGGTTCAGCAACTGAATATCCGGTTCGTGAAGTGCAAATTTTAACAGCGGTTTCTGTTGTTGGATGAGTCCTTCTTGCAGATTTTGAGCGTAAGTTTCCAGTTTTGGCTGGTTTTGTTGGAATTCTTCTGAGACCCGATTTAAAACATGAATAAAATTTTGTCGAGTAAAGTAGGTTCCTCCGTGAAATGGCCGCATATCCGGAAGTGTAAATACATTGAGCGGCCAACCGCCTTGTCCGGTGATTACCTGGAGAGCCTGCATGTAAATATGGTCAAGGTCCGGTCTTTCTTCCCTATCAATTTTTATACAGGTGAAATTTGCATTCAACAGATCGGCAACTTCCTGATTTGTAAAACTTTCGCGTTCCATCACATGGCACCAATGACAAGCTGAGTATCCGATACTTATAAGAACCGGTAAATTTCTTTGCCGCGCTAATTCCTGACTCTTTGCGTTCCAGGCCAGCCAATTCACCGGATTATACGCATGTTGTAACAGGTAGGTACTGGTTTCGTGAATCAGGTCATTCGCTTTATAGTTTTCAGAAGGCTGCATTGGACAAAGTTAAATGAAAAGATACAGCCGAATCGAATGAAAGGCTTCTTCTCCGGCAAGGTTGGTAAAATCACGTGTGCAAATAATGCAAAAAAAGGAGGCAACTTTTCTGAGCTTTTGGATTCTATTGTTTAAAATGCACTTTAGTTCATGAATCGATTCTTTCAAATACTATTTTTCACCCTGACAACTTCATATTTTGCGGATGTATCCTTTGGTCAATCAACGACCATAGGAAGTCGTCAACTGGGTGGTACAGCAAATTTTGGTCCTATGTTATCGGATGATACAGCCTTTAGATATAGCCGATTTGCCTATATTTATCCGTCCGGGAGTCTGGGCTCGTTGACGCATGGGGATACCATTCGAAGCATAGAATTTTATAAGGATGGTTTTGGAAGTTTGAAGGGCAATGCGATTTTCCGGATTTATATTGGAAACACAGGTACTGCGGATTTTGGATCAGGCAGTTTAGATTGGAAAGCTGAATCCGCAAAATCACATATGAAATTGGTTTATGAAGGGAATCCTGCTGCCATCATTTCCAATAGTCCCGGTTACCAGATCTTTGAATTTAATCAGGCGCTTTTCCATCGTTTTGATACAAGCGGACAGGCTACACATTTCGAAATGCTCACAGAATTCATTTGCGACAGTGCACAGGATCAGCTGATTTCATGGGCTTATGAGAACAGTTTTACCGTATCATACTTTGTAAGTGCCAATGAAATGAAAGCAAAATATGGCAGCTATACTCCTGTTGATTATACCAATATCAGCCGCACGGATAAGCCCCATGTTAAAATCAACTATTACAAACACGACAGAAATGCTCAAATCAGGAATATTTATTGTTTAGGCAGCATTCCTGTTTTAATGGGTGTGCCGGATACCATAAAAGCCATAGTAGAAAATGTTGGAAGAAAGACTTTGTATGGTTACCGATGTTTTCTGGATATTAGTGGGAGTAACCATTTTCAGGATACCATCATCCTTGATAGTTTAAGGCCGAATGAAGAAGTACTGGTAAAGTTTGGCAATTACATTCCGGACACCTTAGGAACGGAGAACATCAAGATTACCCTCGAAGACGATGGCGACACTTCGGACAATATTGGACAGATATCCCGTATTGTTAATTATTACGTTTGTTCTCACGTTGATCCTTTTGCGGCTATGGGGCCGGGTGGTATTGGTTTTGGAGGCTCTACCGGGGATTTTGTAGCCAGATTTTACAGTGATAGTGCGAGGTATATCAATCAAATTCAGGTGAGTTTTGGATTTGGTGGACGTCAGTTTCAGTTTGGTATTTGGGAAGCAAATGCAAGTGGGTCTCAACCCGGAAAGAACATATTTACCTCGGACACATTAACGGCTGCATTTGGCGCCTATATATTACCGGTTATTCCTAAAGTTAAGATTGAGAAAAATTTCTTTGTAGGTATAAGGCAGGTAACCACGCAAAATGTGGCTTTTGCCTACCAATTAGAAGAACCTGTTCGTCCGAATGTTTTTTACTTTGCTGCTCCTTTGGGTGATACCAATTGGGTTCCATTTAGTCCCGGTTACGATTTTAAATTTAATATTCAGCCAAGATTACAGGTAGATCAGGATGTGGCCTGCTTTAATATTAACAACCCGCAAGATCTCGATACATTTGACTATTCAGCCAAGGATACCATTATTCCTTCAGCAACTTTTATCAATTATGGTTTTAATGACCAAAACGATAGTTTTCCGGTTTTCTTTGAGATTAGAAATATTTACGGGCAGCAAGTATATCTTGATTCTCAACGCATTACACTAAAAAGCAACGACACGATTCGGGTTAATTTCCGTTCCGGTTTCAGCAAGAACAACCTGGGGCAATTTACTTGTCGGGCATACAGTGGGTTACAGTTAGACAAGGTTGTTGACAACAACGAAGTCCGGACAAATTTTTGGATGGTGGTGCGCAATGACATGGCGGTCGACAATTTATTTGAACCGATGAATGGTGGAACTTATGAGTTAAACAGGGATTCTATCTGGCCGGTGATAAGAGTCATTAATTACGGAGCCAACGCTCAGAATAATGTACCTGTTACTTTCAGGATCATACGCAACAGTTCTGTTTTGTATTCGCGCACTAAATTGGTTAGTTTGAGTGGCGGTGCGAGTCAGATTTTGACCTACGATACATTTCCGGTTCAATTGGATGGAATTCACTATGTTCAGGCATATACACGTTTAAACAGAGATTCATTCCCCTCCAATGACACTTTAAAGGCTTACTTTGATGTTGTCAAGAGCAATGATGTCGGTGTTAGTAAATTTTTACGACCGAGTGACACCCTGAGATATGCGAAAAAAGACATTTTCCGTCCGTTTGTTCAGGTAAATAATTATGGGATTAAAAATCAGGATACTGTACCTGTAATCATGGAAATTCGTTATCCGAATGGACCGTTGTTGTTTAGGGACAGTGTTCGGATTTCTGTTGGTGCGTTGTCACTGGCCCAAGCATTATTCAGGAATTTCTCTTCGCCGGATACGCTCGTTACGTTACAATGCATCTCATACACCAAATTGGGAGCAGATCAAAAGTTCTCAAACGACACCCTGGTTACTCAATTGAAACTTGAGAAAGGAAATGATGTAAGCATCCTGGAATCGATAAGTCCTTTTACCGATCAAAGATTTCAGGCGCCAACAGACAGCATTGGTTGTCTTTTTAAAGTGAGAAATGAAGGAATTGGAGCGGTTCATGCAGATATTCCCGTTATCATAGAAATTTTCAAGGGTCAACAACTTGTTTATCGGGATTCTATTAAACCTCGATTTGATTTAAATCCGGGTGACACGCTGCTTATTGGTGGTTTTGATCCGGTCGTTTTTGATCAAACCGGCGACTACGCTTTGAATATTAGCTTATTATATAACGATGAGGAACCTTTCAACAATAAATTTTCCTCCTGGTTTTATGTCACCAGAGATATAGATTACCGTCTTTTAACCTATAATTTAGGAGGATTTTCCGATACGATTATTTATGGAACTCAGAATATTGTTCCTTCTATGCGTGTGAATAATGAGAGTTTTAGCTCGGTGGTTCAAGGTAAAGTGTATCTTCAAATAGATCTTTCAGCAAACACCATTTATTCAGATAGCGCTGATATAGGAACCATACAACCCGGGGCTTCTTTGAATATTCCGCTTTCCAATATAATCAACTCAAAGTTTAAGGGAGATGCTATAGTACATGCATGGGTAAAAGCTCAGGGGGATATTTTTATAGAAAACGACAGTATCAAAGGACGTGTTTATTTTGATAAGGCCCATGATATCAGAGCGTTGAGATTTGAATTTCCAACGGCCGACACTTTATTGCGAAGAGGTATGACGTATCGTCCGGTGGTAACCATAGAAAATGATGGTCGTTTGGATGAAATCAATCCATTTGGTGTGACATGTCAGGTATTTGTGAATGGCAATATGGTCTATGTGAATAATAAAAGTGCCATTGTTGCTTCGGGTGAAGAGCTTCGAATTGCGTTTGATTCTACCTTGTCATTTAGTGATATCGGGCAGGCGGAGGCTTTGTTTTTTACGAGATATTCAGATTTAGAGCCTTTGAATGACACATTGCGTCTTCCATTCCGGGTAACTGTAGGTGTTGGCATCAGAGACCAGACTTCGGTTGTTCCACAGGTGGTTCCTAACCCCATTCAGAATCTACTTTGGATACAGAATACATCCGGTATAAGTGAATTAACTATTTGGGACACAAGAGGCCGTATATGCCGCCAGTTGAGCGTCTCTAAAGAAGAGATAATTGATGTTTCTGATCTTAACGAAGGGATGTATTTGGTCGAGATCGGAGAAGGGAATCAACGGTTCAGGCAAATCATGATTATCGCCAGATAGGTCGCTTTTGTCGGAATCATTGATAAGATATTAACTTTTTGTATTTGGTTTGATAATCAAATTAATCGCATTGAAGAATGAACCCCCAGTCACATTCTTCGGCAACTATTCATTTCCGGCTTTCGATTGAGCAAGTATCAGGACAATCTGTTATTGGCATTCGATTTCCGTATAGTGCTGAAGTTAAAGAATTATTGAAGAAAAAATTCAGGGCCCGATGGAAGCCTGAGGAACAATTTTGGTATGTAGCTAATCATCTGCAGAATTACGAGAGATTAAAGGAGTCCTTGGGATATTATGGCGTTATAACAACGGCGGAAATAAAAGTCAGGGAAACGTCTGTTACTTCGGCTGTTCAATTAACACCTGAGAAGGACGAGGCATTGCAGCAATTTGCCCGGTATTTACGGGTAAGGAGGTATAGTGATTCTACTATTCAGGTTTATGTACAAGCTTTGAGGGTATTCTTTGCATTTTACGTAGATATTGAGATTAAGGAAATTACGAATGAGGATGTGGTACATTTTAACAATGTGCATATTTTGGAGGCGAAAAGGTCCTCGTCGTATCAGAGTCAGGTTATTAGCGCCATTAAGCTATATTATAATACGTTAGCTGATAAAAAGTTAGACCCTGTCATATTATTTCGTCCGAAGAAAGAGAACAAGCTGCCTAACGTTTTAAGCAAGGAGGAGGTAAAGGATATTTTACGGGCACTGACCAATCAAAAGCACCGGTTAATGTTATCATTCATCTATAGTTGTGGGTTAAGGTGTGGTGAATTATTGAGGATGATGCCGGAGGATATACACCGGGATCGGGGAATGTTGCACATCAGGCAATCGAAGGGTCGCAAGGACAGGATGGTTCCGATGAGTCCAAAGATTTTAAGGGAATTGGATGAGTACTTTGAGTTATACAAGCCGGTGAGGTTTGTATTTGAGGGGCAGGTGAAGGGACATCGATATGATGAGCGCAGTTTACAATTAGTATTAAAACGTGCGTGTTCCATTGCCGGGAATAAGAAGCCGGTGACATTGCATTGGTTACGGCACAGTTACGCGACGCATTTATTAGAGTCTGGAACTGACATCCGGTATATCCAGGAATTGTTGGGTCATAACAGCAGTAAGACCACGGAGATTTACACGCATGTCAGTCAGCGGCAATTGAGTCGCATTAAGTCGCCATACGATACCTTGTAATCCATCGGGAATCCTTTTAAAAAAGGCCAAATAACATTAACTTTACCTCGCCTATAAGGTAGTTATTGGTAATTTTTATGTATCTGTGGTGGTTCAGGAAGCATTCTTTTCCAAACTTTCATATCGTATTCAATCAAGCATTTTTAGTTTCAGCATTTCGGAAATTTCAAGATCCGATTCCGTAAAAGTTCCTTCGCTGGATAGACTGACATTCGTCTTCTGGTGTTTAACTACCAATAACACTGGGTAAGCGAAAAGGGAGCATGAATATTGATGGAAAATTCCGGATTGGAAGCTACATTCGTATATAAGGTGGCTATGGGGTAAAATGCTCCCTCTTCGCTTACCCGAAACCGTTAGCATTAATTGTAGGCAGGTATCTAAGACAAATTTGCATGCCGCTTTTCCA